>CAYOQR010000004.1:0-170910 GCA_964406155.1 uncultured Rhodospirillaceae bacterium
CTGGCACGCCTAGTCTCGCTCATTCTCCACAAATGCGAAGACACAAGGGTTGGGGTGAGGGGCGTTGGCGTCCTGCGAGATGTTGCTGTGCTTCCTTATCGGACAGCCATGCAGCGGGATAGGATGTGACGGTGGACCGGAGGCCATGCGGCCTCTGATTGCTTTTGGGCTCTCCTGCAAGCCCGGCTATGCCCGAGACCCAGCGTTGCATATTTGCCAGCCGCCTTAAAAAACGGCGGCAACGAATTGAAATGTCATAATCTTGCCTATATTTTCGGAAATAGTCCGCGCGTAAGGGGCTCTGCTGTCTCCCCGCACGAACCGTGCGACTGAGTATCCATCGACTGTTTTTCTGTGACTGGGCTGCGTTCATGGCGTCCGACTTTCTTGACCTGACACCGGTGCCGGTGCGGCGGCTGCCTTGGCGGCATCTCGCTGCTGCATCCCTGTTGGCGGGTGCGCCTGTTCTGGCCGCCGGTACGGCCGGCGCTGTGCCGCCGCCGGCCGGCGGGGATAGCGGCAGCTCGCTCAAGCTGTCGGTCGACGTGGCGGGCAGCGGCATGGGCAATATGCTGTCGCAATCGCCAACGGATACCGGTATCGCCATCGATCCGGCGGGCAATATCAAGGAAGCGCCCAAGGATTCCAGCAAGCAGATCAATCTCGGCGGCATTCCCCTGACCGTGGCGACCAAGGATGCGGATGGGCGCGGCATGACGGCCGGCGCCAACGGGCAATATATCATTCCGCTGCTGGACAATCTCTCCCTGGTCAATCGCGGCTCGTTCCAGCAGGTTCAGAGCCTGGACCGATCCGGCCTCGGTGCGACCACCGCGAATGGCGGGCCGGAACTGCTGTACAAGAATGGCGGCACGCTGATCGGCCTGCAGCCGGATCTCGGCGTGCAGATGGATAACGCCACGCTCAATCAGCTCAGCTACGGCCTCAACAGCCGGGTCTCGCGGGATCTGATCGGCGGCCTCAATGCTTCCGCCTCGACCAGCTATGCCCTGCAGAGCACGGCGGATGGCAACAATCGTGTCGCCAATGGCACGGCCGGCCTCACCTATACGTTTCCGAGCGATGTGAAGATGGGGCTTGCCTATATCTTCCAGCGGTCGCTGGCGGAGAGCGATGGCTCGGTCAGCGGCAAGCAGGGCCCCTCGATCAGCGCCACCGTGCCGATCGGCTCGACGCTCAATCTCGGCGCCACCTATGCCTATACCCGGAATGACAGCGTGGCCGATCTCGAGCGGATGACGGACAGCGCCCAGACGATGGGGTTGTCGGCTGGCTGGGATGTCGGCGCACCGATCGGCGCCGATGTGAAGGTGAAGGCGAATTACGACTATACCCGCGACACCTCCGCGACCTCCGGCAGCAGGCAGGGCCAGCATGCCGCCACGGTCGGCATGGATATGAAATTCTGACACATTGCCGCAGCCGGGAGGCCGGCGCCTTATCCGCCCAGACCGCTTTCCTGAACTGAAACGCCGCGTCCCTTACGACGGGGACGCAGACGAAAACGCGATTGTTCCCGCCTCGATCAAGCGGGAGCGATCCGCTGTGTCCTGTTCATGGAAGGAAATGAGATGTCCAAAACCAAATTGCCGGCGGTGTTGACGGTCCTGTTCTCGATGACGGTGGTGGCGGCCGCCGATGCGGCAACCACCGCGACGCTCTACAAGGACCCGCAATGCGGCTGTTGCCAGGATTACGCGACCTATCTGCAATCCAATGGCTATACCGTCACCGTGATCTCGACCGGGGATCTGCCGTCGATCCATCGGCAGCACGGTGTGCCGGCGGCACTGGAAGGATGCCACGCGACCATCGTGGAGGGTTACGTGGTGGAAGGACATGTGCCGGCCGCCGTGATCGCTCGGCTGCTGGCCGAACGTCCGAAGATCACGGGCGTGTCGTTGCCGGGCATGCCGACGGGATCGCCCGGCATGAGCGGCCCCAAGACGGAAGCCTTCACCGTCTATGAAATTCCGGCCTCTGGCGGCGGCGAAGCCGCGCCGAAGATCTACGCGGTGGAATAGAGCGCACCATGCGTAAGACAAAGATGATCGCGGTGATCGTCGTGCTGCCGGTCGCGGGTCTGACCAATCCGCTCAAAGCGGTCCTGGGCTATATCAAGAGTATCTGGCAGGAGGTCTCGGCGCCAAGCGGGTAGGTGAAAAGGGCCGGAGGTTAAAAAACAGGCGGCGAACCGGTCCGTTCGCCGCCTGCGCCAAGATGCCGCGCCTCGCTGTCCCCGAAGACGCGTCGCCACGGAGAATTCGCCGAACAGGAGGACTTGCCGCGTTTCGCGGATTCCGATAGGCATCAAGCTGGTCCCGGTTGCGGGGCCGGTTTTGGGGAACGGGGTCTCGATCAGGCATGGCTGGCAGCCGCTTCTTCCGCATGAGCCGACATGACCGGCGCTGGGTGACCCTGGCGGCCGGGCTGCTGGCTGTGTGGCTGCAGCTCCTGGCACCCTTCGCCCTGGTCACCGGCATGCAGGCCGGCATGACCCACAGCGCCTCGGCTGCCGAAGCCGCGGCGGATGCCGTCATCTATCTCTGCCAGCCGCTGTCGCAGAACCACGGCAAGGACGGGCCCGCCGGCAAGCATCTGCTGCGCCTCGATTGCCAGATTTGCCAGACCTTGCATGTCCTGGCGAACGGCCTCGCGCCATCCACCGTCACGCCACCACTGGTGGCGATGCCCCGCGCCGTCTTCGATCTGGCGCTCGATTATCTGCAAGATGCGGCGGCAACGCCCTTTGCCTTTTCCTCCCGCGCACCGCCGGCCGTCTGAAACGATTCACCTTCGATTGCGCGCGCCCGCGAACGGTTGACTTCGCCGACGGCTGAACGAGCCGCCGCGCCGTATCCCGGGCCGCATTTTCTCGAGAATCCGATTCAGACGGAGATCATCATGACTCGTATCCGCTTGGCCGCGACGGCCGCCCTTTTCTGCATCACCCTGCCGGCCGCTGCGCTGGCGCATGTCACGCTGGAAACCGCCGAGGCGCCGGCCGGCAGCTTCTACAAGGCTGTTCTGCGCGTGCCCCATGGCTGTGCCGGCTCCGCCACGACGGCGATCCGCGTCCAGATTCCCGATGGCGTGAAGCAGGCGAAGCCGATGCCGAAGGCAGGCTGGAAGCTGACCGTGAAAAAAGAAAAGCTGGCCGAGCCCTATGACTGGTACGGCACCAAGATCAGCGAGGATGTGCGCGAGGTCGAATGGTCCGGCGGCAATCTGCCGGACAGCTTCTATGACGAATTCGTCTTCCGCGCCAAGCTGCCGGAGGACGAAGGCAAGGTCCTGCATTTCCCCGTGATCCAGGTCTGCGAGACGGGCCAGGAGAAATGGATCGAGATCCCGGCCGCGGGCCAGGATGAAGACAGTGTCGAGACCCCGGCACCCAGCCTGAAGCTCGGCAAGAAGAGCGGCAACGACGACTGACGGTCTGCCCGTGTCGCATTGCTGCGGTGACCGGCGATCCCATGAGGGGGCCGCCGGCCTTCCGTCTTGCCCTTTTCCTGATCCCTGTTTCTTGACCTGGGAGCCAAGTCATGAGCGTTTCCGCTCGCACTGACGGTGGCGGCGGCACGGTTGCCGCCGATGCCAACCGTTTCTACCGTGCCATCTGGCGATGGCACTTCTATGCCGGATTGCTGGTCATTCCGGTGGTGATCGTGCTGTCCATCACCGGCGCGATCTATCTTTTCCGCACCGAGCTGGATCACGTGATCTACCGCTCGCTGATGGTGGTGGAGGCGCCGACCGACAGCGCCAAAACCCTGCCGGCCAGCGCACTGGTCGAGGCCGCCGCCAAGTCGGTGCCGGAGGGAACCGTTACCCGCTACCTGCCGGCGAGCACGGCGACCGCCAGTGTCGAGATCGGCATGAAGGATGCGGGCGGCGAGGCCATTTCCGTCTATGTCGATCCCTATACCGGCAAGGTCCTGGGGCAGTTGGTCGACAGCGATAAGTTCATGAAGGTCGTGCGCCGGATCCACGGCAAGCTGCTGATCGGCGCCACGGGTGACCGCATCGTCGAACTCGCCGCCTGCTGGACCCTGATCCTGACCTTGACGGGGCTTTATCTGTGGTGGCCGCGCAAGGCGGGGCTGCGCGGTGTGCTCTGGCCGCGCCTGGATGGCGGCCGGCGCATCTTCTGGAAGGATCTGCATGCGGTCACCGGTTTCTATGCCGCCGGCTTCGTCATCTTCCTGGTGATGTCGGGCCTACCCTGGTCGGGCTACTGGGGCAAGCTCCTGACCCAGATCGCCAACAAGACCGGGGCCGGTTATCCGACCCAGGTCTGGGACGACGTGCCGCTCTCGACCGTGCCGACCGGCGACAAGGTCACGGTGCCCTGGACCCTGGAACAGGCGCCGATGCCGATGAGCATGCCAGCCGGTGATCCTGCAAACATGGATCATGCGAATGGCCATCACACGGCCGGAACGCAATCCGCTGAGATGCAATCTGCCGGAATGCAGGCCGCGTCCATCGGCATCGATCGGGTAATCGCCCTTGCCGGCGAGCGGCGGGTTGTACCGGGTTACGAGGTGACCTATCCGGATGGGCCGACCGGCGTCTATACGGTCTCGGTCTTCCCCACCGATCCGGCCAAGGACGCCACGCTGCATGTCGATCGGTATTCGGGCAAGGTGCTGGCCGATCTGCGCTTTGCCCAATTCGGCCTCATCGCCAAGCCGGTGGAATATGGTGTCGCCATCCATATGGGCACCTATTTCGGCCTCGCCAACCAGCTCATTCTGCTGACGGTCTGCCTGGCGCTGATCGGCAGTTGCGTGACGGCGGCGGTGATGTGGTGGCAACGGCGTCCCGCCGGGCGGCTGGGCGCGCCGCCGCTGCCGCGCAACCTGAAACTGGCGAAGGGTTTCGTCCTGCTGGTGGTGGCCCTGGGGGTGCTGTTCCCCCTGGCCGGCATGTCGCTGGTCGCCGTGCTGCTGTTCGACTGGCTAGTCGTGCAGCGGGTGCCGGCTTTGCGTACGGCGCTTGCCTGAAGCGACCCATGATATCTATGAGTAAGATCAGAAGGAGAAAGATGATGAAACGATTGATGGCAATGGCCGGCTTCCTGCTGGTGGCGGGCTTCCTCGCCGCGTCGGGTGCGGCCTCGGCCGAGGACACGAAGCTCGGCGATCTCACCATCCGGCAGGCCTGGTCGCGGGCCAGTGCCAATGGCGCGCAGACCGGCGTCGTCTATCTGGAAATCCAGAATGGCGGCGCGGCGGCGGACAAGCTGCTCGGCGCCAGCACGCCGGTCGCCGACATGGCGCATCTGCACAGCACCGAGATGCAGGGCGACATGGCCAGCATGAAGATGATGGATACGCTCGACCTGCCGGCAGGCCAGACGGTCGTTCTCAAGCCCCAGGCCACGCATCTGATGCTGATGGGATTGAAGCAGACACTGCGCAAGGGTGAAAGCTTCCCGGTCACCCTACGCTTCGAGAAGGCCGGCAGTGTCGAGGTGCCGGTCAAGATCGAAGCGGCCGGTGCCTTGGCCCCGACCGGTAATTGAGAGCCGACCGGTCACTGATGCCATGAGGTAAGAACGCGCCGGCCGGACTTGTGTTTACCAGGTCCGGCCGGCGCCATCGCATTTCATAAACCGGGAGCGGATTGATGGCGATCAGGCGGATCTGGGGCGCAATGTTTTGCCTGCTGCTGGCCGTGTTGCCGTTGCGGCCGGCGGCGGCGCATGCGGTGCTGGAACTGGCGGTGCCGGCGGATCGCGCCGTGCTGCAGGAAGCGCCGCATCAGTTCAGCCTGCGCTTCGACGAGGCCGTCGCCGTCACCGATCTTCGTCTGCTCGATCCCGCCGGGCGTCCGGTCCCGATCGAGACAAACGCGGCCGATGGGGCGATCGACGGCACGATCGGCGAAGCGCTGTCGGCCGGCACCTACACGATCGCTTATCGCATCATTTCCGCCGACGGCCATCCGGTTGCCGGGGCCGTCCAGTTCCAGGTCGGCGCCGGCGTCACGCATTGGACCGAGCCGCAAAACGGGCTCGCCTGGTGGCAATGGGGCAAGCTCGCCGTGCGCTGGGTGCTTTATCTCGGTGCCTTCATCGCCTGGGGCACCGTCATGCGGCGGCTGCGCGGTGAAGTGACGTTGCAGGCGCCGGCACGGCCGCCGATACCGTTGCGCGTCGCTGCCGGACCAGCCAGTCTCGCGGCGATCCTCGCGGCCCTTGTCGCCATCGGCCTGCAGGGCAGCGGCATGAGCGGCGGCGGCTGGCACGATCTGCTCTGGCCGGCGATCTGGCGCAGCGGCGCAACGCAACCGGATGGGCGGGTAGCGTTGCTGATCGGTCTCGGCCTGGGCCTTGCCTGGCTCGCCTGGCAGAGCCGTCACCTGACATTCCTGGCCCGCTTTCTCGTCGCGCGTTTCCTCATGGCGGCGAGTGCCGTGCTGATCGTCGCCGCTTTCGCCACATCCGGCCATGTGCCGGCGATCGGCTGGTCGGCCGCTGTCGTCCTGGCCATTCATGTGCTCTGCGCCTTGTTCTGGATCGGCTCGCTCGGGGCGCTGCTGCGCCGGCCGGTGGCGCAGCCCTCGACCCGTGTTGCCGCCGCGAAAGGGCGGCGGCGCGCGGTCATCGCCGGGGCGCTGATTGCCGGCTTCATCCTGGCCTGCTGGCAGATCGTGACGCTGCCAATGATGGTCAGCACCGCCTATGGCTGGGTGCTGACCGCTAAGATCCTGGCGATGCTGCTGGTCCTCGGCTTGATCGCCGCCAATCGCTGGGGTCCGGTGCCGGCCCGCCCTGCACGTCGGCGCTTCCTTGCCTGGGGGCAGGCGATCCTGCTGATCGGCATTCTCGGCCTGACGGCGGCTCTCGGGCAATTGACGCCGCCCCGCCATCTCCTGGCGGCCGAGGAAGCGGCGGCGGCCCAAGCCGTTTCCGGGCATGGCGGCCATGGCGAACTGCTCGACACCATGGTCCATCTGCCGGATGCCATGGCGGAAATCAGCCTCGAGGGCAACGGTGCCGGCCGCTACAACCTCGCGGTCTGGCTGGACGATATTTATGAGCGGCGCCTCAATCCGCAGCAGGTCACCGTCAGCCTGACCAATCTCGATGCCGGCATCGGGCCGCTCAGCCGCGACCTGACGCTTGATCCGGAGGATCACTCTTATGTGCTGCGGGATCTCAGCCTGGCGCCCGCCGGCCGCTGGCGGGTGGAAGTCAAGGCGGATATCTCGGATTTCGAACGGCGCATCTTCCGTGCCGAGGTCGTCGTTCCGGAATAGTGCGCGGTTCTTCGTTTGCCGATCGTCAAGGTATCTCCGGAAGCAAAGAGATACGGATCAGGCATTGACATAGCGGAGCAGGGTGATGCCATCCCCGAACTGCTGGTTCTCCACAAGCGATAGTTTTTGCGCAAAGTTCTCCGGAAAAAGACGGATGCCGCGCCCGAGAAGAGTGGGAAACACCATCAATCGATATTCATCGATCATGCCGCAGGGCGCCAGTTGATGGACGATCGAAGCGCTGCCGTAGATCAGGATATCTCCCTTGGCAGTTGCCTTGATTGACTTGGCAGCTTCAATCAGATCGCCCGTGATCAGCGTCGAATTGTTCCACGCCGTCGTTTTGAGGGTTCTGCTCGCCACGAACTTGGGCAAGGCATTGATGCGATCGGCGAAGCCCTCGGGATCCTTGGCCGTCGGCCAGACGGCGGCGAAGCCGTCATAGGTCACGCGGCCCAGAATAAGAGCTTCGGCACGCATCAACTCTTCATATTTGAACCTGTCGCCCTTGGGGCCGCGCGTGAAGGGACCCGTCCAGTCGCCGAGGCCGGAGCCTTCCATCCCGACCGGATCCTGGATGACGCCGTCCACTGAAATGTACTGGGTTGCAATGATTTTACTGGTCATGGCTGTTTCCTCTTTAGACCTGTGCCGTGCTGGCGAGGCTTGGCGCTGTGCCGGCCCGGCGATGAGGGAAAGCTACGGTGAGGAAGAGGCCAGGTCTTGAAAGAAAACGACTCTGCCGCGGCTTGCCCCTAGCCAGTTGGTCGGATGGATTTTCGGGCTTATCGGGGCCTCTCGGCCGGGCCTATCGAGGCCTCTCGGTCTTGGGATTTTCCTGCGCTGTCTTTCTGTATAGCCTGTGACCTTCCTCTTTCTGCGTGACTCCCATCTCTTGAATGAACGCCAGGGGAAGGGGTAGTTCCTTTGCCGGACAGCTTTCAAGGACCGTCGCTCCGGCTGCAAGGATGGGAAAGCGAGGTCGTTTGGCGCATGGAATGGGCGACCAATATATTCTCGTTCGAGAGCCGGACTGAGCCGTCGGACTTCGTCGAACGAATCTGGCGGGCCCGGAGCGTGCCCGAAAAGGCGATGATATCGGTGGCAGCCCCGCGCTGGAGGATCATCGTCGTCAAACCTTCATGCAGCCCAGCAACCAATCCGGCGACCGTGTTTGTCCGTGGACCCGAGACCACGGCCAGCATTGTTGACATTCCCCAGGATGCGGAATTCTTCGGTATAGAATTCAAGCTCGGCACGTTCATGCCGGCTCTGGCCCTTGAGACGCTGGTCGGTGTCGGCAGGGAACTCGATGCCGTTTCCAGGACCAGGATCAATCTCGCGGGGACGAACTGGGAGATTCCCAGTTTTGAAAACGCCGACCACTTCGTGAAGCATCTCGTTTCGAGCGGCACGCTGGTGCGCGACCCCATCGTGCAACAGGCATTGCTTCGCGAACCCATAGCCATCACCGAGCGATCCGTGCAGCGCCGATTTTTACGTGCAACCGGTGTGAATTACGGGGCTATTCGCCAGATCGAACGGGCTGAGCGAACCGTCGCATTGCTGTCCGCCGGCATGTCCATCCTTGATGCCGTCGAAATCGCGGGCTATTCCGACCAGGCGCATATGACGCGGTCGCTGCGACGGTTTCTGGGTAAGACACCCGGTCAACTGGTATCGGGCCGCTTAACTGTGCCTTGATCAACCGCGCCTTGATCAACCGAGACTGGCCCGCGATCTGGAGGAGGATCCCCATGGGCCCGTCTGGCTCCGGCCGGCGACAATTTTGTGATCGACCGGCTGCGTCGGGGATGAGGCAAAATGGGGGCGGGGCTGGTAAGGTTAAGCGTAAGCCGGTCATGCTAGAGACATGATCATGTCCGGCACGTAATCCGTTCCGGAGGGGCGTGCCGCCTGTCGGCATCCGCCTCCAGCAGGAGACCTCACATGAAGTTCCTTCCCCTGGCCGTCCTGGCCCTTGCGTTCAGCTCGGTGGCTGCCATCGGCCCGGCTTCGGCGATCACCATCGAGGACAATTCCGGCGGCGACGACAGCAATGCGCAACGCTATGTCGACCCGGACGAGGCTGTGGAAAACTTCGGCGCGCCCACGACGCAAAGCGGGTCGGGGACCTTCACCATCATCACGCCGCAGCAGGATGGCAGTCAGTTCCAGTTCGGCAACCCGGGCAATCCCGGCAGTCCGCCTTTGCCGCTGCCCAATTTCCCCAGCGGAACCTCCACGGGTCAGTAACAGGCCGGCCAACAGCAGGCAGGCATAACCAAATCGGCCGGCGCATTGGGCACCAGCCGATGTTTGGATGCGTCCTTTGATGAGCGGTGGCGGATGCGCCGCGGCGTCTCAATACAAACTGTGGCTCAGTGCGAGCTGGCGAGATTGCGGCCGGCGGGGGTCAGTTTGCAGACCAGCCAGTCCGGCTTCAGCGGATTGCTGAACCAGGGCTCGGCCCAACCATGATCGATGCAGCTTCGGATGGTGCGCTCGCTGACCTTCTGACCCCATTCATCGAACAGCGGCAGCTTGCCGCCGGGCTGATTGAGGCCGCGCTTCAACCAGGCAATCTGGGGTTCGGTCGCGTGGGGGGCATGGGCGGATGTTTCGTGGGTCGCGGACGCTGCCGTTGGACTGACAATGGACAAATTCGGCGACATGGCCATCCCCTCGAATTCTTTTCGAGGATCACTTTAACTCAACTTTCTGATAACGCCAAGTATTCTGTATGTTCAATGTGATAGATAAAAATTCTTAGATTTAAGATTATATCGATCATCCTCATGTAATAGATGAACTTGGTTGTGATTCAGAGAGCAGATCGTTGCCCCTTGCCCGGTGGTCCGGACGGGCTTCGGCAACCCCCATGTCGGGGAGAATCATGTCAGGGCAAATAACGGCGGGGTGCCAGGGCCCGTTCCTCGATTTGACGGCGCCTGGCCAGCAAGCCGGCATTGGCCAGTGAGAAGATCAGCGCGATCCATCCCATGGTCCATCCCGGGCCGAGCGCCAGGGGCAGGAGGGCTATTTCCAGGCAGACCAGCAGATAGTTCGGATGGCGGAGAAACCGGTACGGTCCTCGCCTGACGAGCGGCGCGTCGGGGAGGATGAGGATCCGGGTGGTCCAGAAGCGACCGAGGCTGATCATGATCCAGGCACGGAAGAGCTGGAGCAGGAGGTAACCGAAAACCGGCCAGGGTTGCAGCACCGGTCGCTGCCACAGCACGACGGACCAGAGCGTCGCCAGCCAGGATGTGTGCAGCAGGACGAACAAGGGATAGTGCCCGGCCCCCACCTCATAGGCGCCCTCGACCAGGAGGCGCCGCGTATTGTGCCGGGCATAGAGCAGCTCGCCGAGCCGCTGGAGCGACACCAGGAACAGGAGGATGGCCGGCGGGAGGGTGGCGATCAGATGAGGGGCGGTCAGATACATTGCTTGGCGCCCGCAGCGTCATGCGTCAATGAGCTGGAAGCCGGCGCTGAATCCCGGGCCGAGCGCGGAGATGAGGTAACGGCCGCGCAGTCCCTTGGCCAGCATCCGCTGCAGGACGAAGAGCACGGTTACGGCCGACATGTTGCCGTAGTCGCGCAGAACGTCGCGCGCCATGGCCAGGGCGCCGGGCGGCAGGTCGAAACTGTCTTCCAGCGCCTCCAGCACCTTGATGCCGCCGGGATGGCAGATGAAGCCGTCGATATCGGCCCAGGCCAAGCCATTGCGCCGGAGAAAATCCTCGGCGGCGGGACGCAGTTCCGTCCGCACCAAAGCGGGAATATCCCGGGAGAACAGCACGCCCAGGCCGTCATCGCAGACCTTCCAGCCCATGACGTCGAGCGAGCGCGGCCAGGTATGCATGCCTGACGAGCCGAATCGCGGGCCGGCGGAACCCGGCCGGCCGATGACCAGGGCGGCGGCGCCATCGCCGAACAGGGCGGTGGCGACGATATTGCTGCTCGACATATCGCCCTGGCGGAAGGTCAGGCCGCACAGCTCCACCGCCAGGAACAGGATATCGCCGTGATGGCAGTGCCGGGCCAGATTGACGGCATGGCCGAGGCCGATCGTGCCGCCCGCGCAGCCGAGGCCGAAGATCGGCAGGCGCAGGATATGCGGCGCCAGACCGAGCTCGTTCAACAGCAGGGCATCGAGGCTCGGCGTGGCGATGCCGGTGGTCGAGGCGACGACCACGGCGGCGATATCCGCCGGCGACCGGCCGGCATCGTGCAGGGCCCTGGTCGCGGCCCGCGTCAGCAGCATGGTCGCATGTTCCAGATAGAGCCGGTTGCGCTCCGCCCAGCCGTGGGGCCGCCGGTACCAGTCGATCGGCACACAGGAATATCGCCAGGCGATGCCGGCATTGCCGTAAACCGGCATCAGGCGGTCGATATTCGAACGCGCGGGGTCGAACAGGATCGGTGCCATCGCCGTGACGGCCGCCTGATCGAGCCGGAACGGCGGCACGGCCGTCGCGATGGAGAGCAAGGTCGGATCTGCGGATTTCTCGGCGCTGAAATGGAGATCGGCATCGACCTTCAGCTTAGTCGGGAATGAAGATGGTTTCGGCAGGACGGTCATCATCTAAAGCAGACGGTCAAACCACGGTCAAAATTCCAATGCCGTGTTTTCGAGGCGCGTGATGCCCGCTGGATGTCGTCCCGCTATTTAGGGCTGTTACCTATGTTCTCGGCCCAAACTGTTACCTATCTAGCCGGTCTCTACCACTACTGATGAAATGATCGTGGGTAAGGCCTCGCCCGCTGGCAAGACTCACCCATGGAGTATGTAGCAAGCTCCTCTACGTCTGACGCTCAACGTCAATTGCACCGTAAAGCTTGCCGTGTGGAACAGAAGGGTGGGAATAAGCTGCCCCGAGTGGCGGTCAATGTCAGAGTGCCATCACGTGCTTGCCGATATGGCAACCATCCGACGCGTAGCTGACCGGACAGGGTTGGGCCTCCATGATGCTGGGCGCATCGAAACCGGTTCGTCTCATCACCGATGAGCCGACCGAGATGTCGGCGCCGCCGGTTTCCGTCTGGTTCGGTTTCGGCGCCATGTGTCTTGGCATGTTCATGGCCGTCCTCGATATCCAGATTGTCGCCACCGCGCTGCCGGATATTCAGGCCGCCCTCGGCATAAAGCCGAGCCAGATGAGCTGGATCCAGACGGCCTATCTGATCGCCGAGGTGATCGCCATTCCGCTGACCGGCTGGCTGATCCGTCTGCTCGGCCTGCGTGATCTGGCCCTGATGGCCATCACCGGCTTCACATTGGCCTCGCTTGTCTGCGCCCTGAGCACCGGCTTTGCCTCGCTGATCGCCGGCCGCATCCTGCAAGGCCTTTTTGGCGGCTGCCTGATTCCGCTGGTGTTCTCCGCCGTCTTCCTGTTCTTTCCGTCGCGCCTGCACGGCTTCGTCACCACCATCGCCGGTGTCCTGGCGGTGCTCGCACCGACCATCGGCCCGCTGATCGGCGGATGGATCACCGATACCTATTCCTGGCATTGGCTGTTTCTGATCAATCTCGCACCGGGAATCATTGCCATTCTCGTCATCGTCACCGCATTGACCGGCGGCCGCCGCGTGCCGGGCACATGGCGCGAATTGGACTGGCTCGCATTGGGGGCGATGGCCATCGCCCTGGCCGCGCTCGAAATCGCCCTCAAGACGGCGCCGGAGGATGGTTGGCTCTCGCTGCACGCTCTGGCGCCTTTCGTACTGGCGATGTCGGCGGGCATTCTCTTCATCCGCCGCATGTGGCGCGCCGTGCATCGCTTCGTCGATCTCCGCCTGCTGGCCGACCGGGACCTTGCCTTGGGCTGCGGCCTCAGCTTCCTGCTCGGCTGCGGCCTCTACGGCTCGGTTTATCTGATGCCCGTTTTCCTCGCTTTCGTGCGGCTGCATTCCTCTTTCGAGATCGGGGAAACCATGCTGGTGACCGGCTGCATGCAACTGCTCTGCGCGCCGGTGGCGGCGGCGCTCGACCGGCGATGCGATGCGCGGCTGCTTAGTATCGCCGGCTTCATCGTCTTCGCGGCCGGGCTCGGCCTCAGCTATTGGGCGACCTGGGAGACCGATTTCGACGGGATGTTCTGGCCGCAGATCGTCCGGGGCAGCGCCATCATGTTCTGTCTGCTGTCGCCGACGCGGATCGCGCTCGACCATTTGCCGCCAGCCCGCGTGCCGGATGCCAGCGCGCTCTTCAACCTGATGCGTAATCTCGGCGGTGCCATCGGCCTGGCGCTGATCGATACCGTCATTTGGGGCCGCGCACCCGTTCACGTGAAGCATCTGGTCGACCGCCTGCTGGCAGGCGATGCCGCCGCGGCACGGTTTGTCGGCCTGCCGACGGAGCGTTTCGTCGGCAAACCCATGCCGCTGCCGGATCAGGCCACCCAGGACCTGATCCGGCCGTTGTTGGAACGGGCCGGCCTGGTTGCCGCCATCGACGAGGCCTGGGCCTTGCTGGCGGTGCTGGCCTTCGCGGCGGCCTGCCTTGTCGTCTTGATTTCACGGCGTCACCGGCCGGCTGTTCCGGCGGCGGTGCCCGTCAATGAACCAGGCGGGGAATCTCGATAGCGGGGCAGCGGTTCATCACCACCTTCAACCCGGCATCGCGGCCGAGCTTGGCGGCGTCATCATTGATCACGCCGAGCTGCATCCAGACCGTTTTCGCGCCGATGGCGATGGCATCCTGGACGGGCGCCAGGACGGCATCGGAATTGCGGAAGAGATCGACCATATCGATGCGGCCCGTGACCTCCTGGGGAATGTCCTTCAGGCTGGCATAGATGGTTTCGCCATGAAGCTGCTTGCCGGCAAGGCCCGGATTGATCGGGATGACGCGATAGCCCTTGCTCTGCAGGAAGGCCATGACGTGATAGGAATCGCGCTGCGGCTTCTCGCTGGCACCGACCATGGCGATGACCTTGGTTTCCTGGAGGATGCCTTTGATGAAATCGTCCGTGTAAGCTTCAGGCATGTCGAGACTCTTTCTTGAGTTTAAGCCGGGCCTTGCGTTTAAGTCGGGCCTTGCATTTAAGCCGTGTGCAGGGTTCAGAGCTGGATCGGCTTGCCGAGCCGGCCGGCGAGATCCTGGATGAACTGCCAGGCGACGCGGCCGGAACGGGCGCCGCGCGTCATCGACCATTCCACTGCCTGGGCACGCAGGGCTTCCTGATCGATCGGCAGGTCGAGCGCCTTGGCATAACCTTCGATGATGGCGAAGTAAGTATCCTGGTCGCAGTTGTGGAAACCGATCCACAGGCCGAAGCGATCCGAGAGCGACACCTTTTCCTCCACCGCCTCGGAGGGATTGATGGCGGTCGAGCGCTCATTCTCGATCATGTCGCGCGGCAGCAGGTGGCGGCGGTTGGAGGTGGCATAGAAGATGACGTTGGCGGGCCGTCCCTCGATGCCGCCTTCCAGCACGGCCTTCAGCGATTTGTAGCTGGCATCGGCGGCGTCGAAAGAAAGATCGTCGCAGAAGAGGATGCAGCGGCGCGGCTGATTGCGCAGCAGGCCGAGCAGCCGGGGCAGGGTCGGCAGGTCCTCGCGATGCAATTCGATCAGGGCGATACGGTCTCCTGGATGGCCTTTGGGAGCAGTGGAGCTGATCTCCTCGTTGATCGCCGCATGGGCCGCCTTGACCAGCGAGCTCTTGCCGGTGCCCCGGGCGCCCCAGAGCAAAGCGTTATTGGCGGGCAGCCCCCGGGCGAAGCGGCGGGTGTTTTCCAGCAAGGTCTCCTTGGAGGAATCGATCCCCTGCAGCAGGTTGATATGGACGCGGGATACCGCCGGCACCGGCTCCAGCCAGCCATGCCCATCACCTCCGGTATCGACCTGCCAGACGAAGGCATCGGCGGCGGAGAGGTCGGTGGCCTTGGCGGCGGCAGGCGCCAGGCGCTCCAGGCTGCTGGCGATGGAGCGGAGAAGGGCGAGGGTTTCTTGGTCCGGCATCTGGCAATCCGTTCATGCGTTCTTCAGGGTATGACGGATCGCAGTATGCCGGGCGGCGGCGCGACATGCCAGAACCGCACGCGGCATGGTTGCCATGCAGCGGACGGGCAAGAAATGGGCGGGCAAGAGTGGTTCTGGTTTCACCGTTGCTACCCGGCCAGGGAGATAGACGTATATAACGGCATCTCGTTTGTCCTTTACACCCCTCACCCCAACCCTCTCCCCGCAGGCGGGGCGAGGGAGGCTTAAGCGCTTCTACCGTTCGGCAATTTCGAACCGGAGGCGGTGAAATCTCCCTCACCCCGTGACAACGGGGTGAGGGTCGGCAGCATCATGTGAGATATGTGCAGCGGAAGCCTTGTTTGTATCAGGGAACGTCCGATCCCCGACGTGACGGGCACTTCTCCAATTCGGCATCACCCCAGCATCTGATAGAGCATGCCAAGGCCGGCGCCGCCGATCAGGCACCAGAGCGGGCTGATCTCCGTGCCGAAGACCACGGCGACGGTCACGACGCTGATGGCGATGCGCAGCCAGTTGGCGGCGGCGCTCTCGGCGATCACCAGGCCGCTGGCCAGCATCAGACCGATGGCGATCGGCACCAGGGCCCGCTGCGCCACCTTCAACCAGGGTGCATCGATCAGCCGCGCCCGCAGACGGCCGAAGGCGAAGGTCAGCAGGCAGGAGGGGCCGCACATCGCGATGGTGGCCACGATCAAGCCGAGGATACCGGCCAGTTGCCAGCCGACCAGGCTCACCACCATGACATTGGGGCCGGGCGCCGCCTTGGCGATGGCGAAGAGATTGGCGAAAGCCGCGTCGTCCATCCAGCCATGCACCGTCACCACCTGGCGATGCATGTCGGGGATGACGGCATTGGCACCACCGATGGCGACCAGCGAGAGCGGTGCGAAGGTGGCGGCGATCTGGCCCAGCAATCCGAGTTTCATCGGCGGGTCTCCCGGAAGGTGAGGACGAGGCTGACCGGTGCGAGGCCCAGCACGATCCAGACCAGCGGCCAGTGCAGGATGCCGGCGGCGAGGAAGGCGGCGAGCCCGATCAGGATGGCGGCAAGTCCCGGCTTCAGCCGCCGCGCCATGCGCAGGGCCGTGCCGATGACCAAGGCACCGCCCGCGGCGGTGACGCCGCCGAGGCCTGCCTGGACCAGGGGCAGATGGCCGAACTGGTCATAGAGCAGGGCCAGCCCGACCAGGATGCAGAGCGGCCCCACCATCAGCCCGCCGAAAGCGGCGACGGCGCCTGGCGCGCCCTGGCAGCGATCGCCGAACAGGATCGAGAAGTTGACGATGTTCGGGCCGGGCAGGACCTGGCTGATGCCGGTCAGCTCGGCATATTCCTGGTCGCTCAGCCAGCGCCGGCGTTCCACCAGGGCGCGATGGGCCCAGGCGGCGACGCCGCCGAAACCGGACAGGCCGATTTCGCTGAAACCGATGAAGAGCTGCATCAAACTCACATTCCCGGTGATCCGGTCCGAGGCGGCGGTCAGGGCGGTATCGGGTGTATCCATGAGACATTCCTTTGAATGCCTAGAGCGCGATGCTTTTGCCGTGAAGCATGGTTGCTTCAAGGTAAAAACTGAATCGCCCTCTATCTTATTGAGGAGAGACGGATTCAGACCATAGGTGAAATCACGGATGCGATTTCACCTATGGGCATCCGGCTCCCGAATGATGATGAAAGGGATACGGTCCCACAATGGATTTCTCGGCAGGCGCTTTGTGATATATGGTCACAACATGTCACGCCGATTGCCATCTCTGACCGCCTTGCGTGCCTTCGAGGCCGCCGCCCGCCATGAGAATCTCAGCCGGGCCGCCGAGGAGCTGTTCGTCACCCATGGGGCGATCAGCCGGCAGATTCGCGATATCGAGGCGGAGCTCGGCACGCCTTTATTCGAGCGGCGCGGCCGGCGCCTGATCCTGACCGAGGCGGGGCGGCAATATCAGCGTTCGGTCACTGCCGCCTTCGACGATCTCAGCGCCGCCACGGAGCGGTTGCGGCAGAATGCATCGGCGCGCCGGCTGACCCTGAATGTCCTGCCGACCTTCGCGATGCGCTGGCTGATCCCCCGCCTCGGCCGCTTCCAGCAATTGCATCCGCAGATCGAGCTGCGCCTCGCCACCTCGGATCGGCCGGTGACGCGTCTCGGCGAGCCCTTCGACCTTGCCGTCCGGCGCGGGCCGGAGGATTGGCCGGGTCATCGCGCGGCGCCGTTCATGGAAGAGCAGGAGTTTCCCGTCTGCAGTCCGGAGCTGCTGCGCCGCAAGCCGATCAAGGCGCCGGCGGATCTCGCGCAGCATGTCCTGCTGGAAGCGGAGACCCGGCCCGAGAGCTGGCGTCGCTGGCTGCAGCATGCCGGCAGCGGCCAGATACAGCCGGCGGGCCGGCAGCATTTCGATCATTTCTATCTTTGCCTCGAAGCGGCGGAAGACGGGCTTGGCGTCGCCTTGGGGCCGATGCCGTTGCTGGCGGATGAACTCGCCGCTGGCCGGCTGGTCGCCCCCCTGCCGGAACTCAAAATGCCGACGCGCGCTTATCACTGGATCGTACCGGATCGCCTGATCAACGATCCAGCCGTGCGCTCCTTCTGCCAGTGGCTGGAGGAAGAGGGGCGGCGGGCGGTGGCTTAATCGCACCGCCCGGCCAAACCGCTCTGCCAAATAGTCCTTACGCCGCTGCGTCGATGCTGGACAGGCTGATCTGCCGGCTTTGCGGATCGAGACTGATCCGCTGGTCGTGATAGCGGGCCAGGCTTTCGCGATGGGCGATGCTGATGATCGAGGTTTCGGGCAGACGTTCGGTCAGCAGGCGGTAGACCTGATGCTCGCTGGCGTCATCCAAGGCAGAGGTGGCTTCGTCGAGGAACAGCCAGTAGGGCTTGATGAGCAGGACCCGGGCGATGGCGAGGCGCTGCTGCTCGCCGACGGAAAGCACCAGGGTCCAGTTCTCCTTGTCGTCCAGGCGGTCTGCAAGCTGCTGCAGGCCGATATCGGTCAGCGTCGCGCGGATCGTCTCGTTGCTGAAGCTGGTCGGCGGCAGCGGGAAGGAAACGGCCTCGCGCAAGGTGGCGATCGGCAGATAGGGTTTCTGCGGCAGGAAAAGCGATTCGGTATTGGGCGGCAATTTGACGCTGCCGCGACCGAAGGGCCAGAGACCGGCGAGTGCCCGGAACAGGGTCGTCTTGCCGCTGCCCGATGGACCGGCGATCAGCACCCGCTGTCCCGGCGCAATGGTGAAGCCGACATCACGCAGCAGCGGATTGCCGTCCGGCAGGGCGATCTCGAGATCATGGACCGTCAGCTGCCGCTCGTTGCTCGGATGCAAAGCGAGCTCGCTCATGTGATCGGCGTCGACGCGCGCCGCCTCTACCGCATCGATGAAGATGACCAACCGGTTGACGCTGGCTTTCCATTCGGCGAGGGAGCTGAAGGCATCGACGAACCAGGACAAGGCACCCTGGACACTGCCGAAGGCGTCTGCAATCTGCGTGTAGACGCCGAGCGGAATGACGCCGGTGAAATAGCGCGGTGCTGCGACGACATAGGGGAAGATGATGGCGGCCTGCCCATAGAACGAGCTGAACCAGTTCAGGCGCTTGGTCTGTTTCATCAACCGGAACCAGTTGCGCCAGACCTTGTCGAAAGCGCCGTCGAGGCGGCGACGTTCATCCGTCTCGCCGCCATAGAAGGCAACGCTCTCGGCATTCTCGCGCAGCCGTGTCATGCCGAAACGGAAGCTCGCATTGTAGCGCTCCTGCATGAAGTTGATGCCAACCAGCGGACTGCCGATCCGGTAAGCGAAATAGGTGCCGGCGATCGCATAGAGTACAGCCGCCCAGAGCATATAGCCGGGGATGGAGATGCCATGGCCGGCGATGGTGAAGCTGAGGGGCCCCGAGATCGACCAGAGGATGAAGGCGAAGGAGAACAGCGTGACGATCTGGTTGATCAGGCCAAGCGTGAGCGACAGCGTCGAGGCGGTGAAATTGAAGATGTCCTGCTCGATGCGCTGCTCCGGGTTGTCGGTGCCGTAATCCTTGAGCTGGAGCAAGTAATAGACGCGATTTTCGAGCCAACGCTGCATCAGCCGCTCGGTCAGCCAGCGCCGCCAGCGGATCATCAGCATCTGCCGCAGATAGGTCGAATAGACGACGATGACGATGTAAATCGCGGCCAGCCAGGAGAACTTGATGATGAAATGCCAGAACGCGGCCTCGTCCTTGTTTTGGATGGTGTTGAAGAAGTCCCGGTTCCAATAGTTGAAGATCACATCCATGCCGACGGAGCCGAGGGTCAGGCCGATCACGGCGAGACTGAGCAGCCAGGCGAGTTTCCAATCGCTGGAGCGCCAATATGGGGCGGTCAGGGCCCAAAGTTTGGCGAGGAAACTGCGCAGCGACGGATTGGCGGGCGGGAGAGAGGGCGGTGCGGGATTGGTAGGCGTCGGAGAGGTCGCGGAATCACTTTGTGCCATGGAGCGGCAATCCCAACTGTTACGGGTTGCCGAAAAGTCTAGCCAGGACTCTCGGGAATACCAGTTTCATAGAGTAACGGTTTGTGACGCTGTTACGTTCCAGTGCATCGAATCTCTGGATTATATTCCTTGTTTATCCGTGATAGCTCGACGGCTCCACGCCTGTGGCCGAGGCGCCGCAATAATATGGCGACTGTCATGGGCTTTATCGGCTGCGTTTCTGGTGAGCGTCTTTGAAGTCGCGTAAACTCTGTCCTCAGGATGACGGAGAGCGGTGTGGCGAACGAGCGTTTGCAACGACGTGTCACAGCCATTCTGGCCGCCGACATCGCCGGCTATAGCCGCCTGATGGGCGCCGACGATGCGGGGACGCTCGCGCGTCTGAAAGGGCACAGGGCGGCGCTGATCGATCCCAAGATCGCGGAATATCAGGGCCGCATCGTCAAGACTACGGGCGATGGCCTGCTGGTGGAATTCGCCAGCGTGGTCGATGCGCTGGGCTGTGCGGTCGAGATCCAGCGCGGCATGCTGGCCCGCAACGCGGAGCTGCCGTCGGATGGTCGCGCCGAGAGGCAGATCGACTTCCGCATCGGCATCAATACCGGGGACATCATCATCGATGGCGACGACATCTATGGCGACGGTGTCAATGTGGCGGCACGTCTGGAAAATTTAGCCGAGCCCGGCGGCATCTGCGTGTCGGCCCGCGTGCAGGAAGATACGCGTGGCAAGCTCGAGGTGGTGTTCGAGGATATGGGAGAGCAGTGGCTCAAGAATATCGCCTGGCCGGTACGCGTCTACCGCGTTCAAGTTGCGGGTGATGCGGCTGAAATCGTGCATGCCGACCGCGCGGCTCTGGCTTTCCCCGACAGGGCATCGATCGCCGTCCTGCCGTTCGAGAATATGAGCGGCGATCATGAGCAGGATTATTTTGCCGATGGCATGGTCGAGGAGATCATCACCGCCTTGTCGCGCATGCGCTGGCTGTTCGTCATCGCGCGCAATTCCAGCTTCATGTACAAGGGGCGCGCCGTCGATGTGAAACAGGTCGGGCGCGAACTCGGCGTCCGATATGTGCTTGAAGGCTCCGTGCGCAAAGCGGGCAACAGGGTGCGCATCAGCGGTCAACTGGTCGATACCTCGACCGGCGCGCATCTCTGGGCCGACCGCTTCGATGGTGCGCTTGAGGATATCTTCGAATTCCAGGATCAGGTGACCGCCAGCGTGGTTGGCGCCATTGCGCCGAAGCTGGAACAGGCCGAGATCGAACGCGCCAAACGCAAACCGCCGGACAGCCTCGATGCCTATGACTATTTCCTGCGCGGCATGGCCGGCGTGCACCGCTGGACCCGTGAGGCGAATAATGACGCCTTGCGCATGTTCTACCGGGCCATCGAACTCGATCCGAATTTCGCGCCGGCCTATGGCCTGGCGGCACGCTGCTATTCGCAACGCAAGGCCAGCGGCTGGATGGTCGACCGGGCGAAGGAAACCGCCGAGACGGTTTGGCTGACCCGCCAGGCTGGCCAGCTAGGCAAGGATGATGCCGTGGTGCTTTGCACCGCCGGCATCGGTCTTGCCTACGTCGTCGGAGATCTCGACGGCGGCATTGCCTATCTGGACCGGGCCTTGGAGCTGAACCCGAACCTCGCCTGGGGCTGGCTCTATCGCGGCTGGATGAAGGTCTGGGCGGGCGAGCCGGAAGTCGGGCTGGAACATGTCGCCCGCGCGCTGCGCCTCAGCCCCCAGGATCCGCAAAGCTTCAACATGAAGACGGCGATCGCCATGGCGCACTTTTTCGCCGGCCGGGATGCGGAAGCCTGGTTCTGGGGCGAGCAGGCGGTGCGAGAGCAGCCGAATTTCGTCAATGCGATGATTGTCGCGGCGGCCAGCGCCGCGATGGTCGGTCGCATGGACGAGGCCGGCAAAGCGTTGGCCCAGTTGCTCACTATGGAGCCGCGCTTGTGCCCCGCCGAGGTCAAGAATCTCTTTCCGCTGCGTCGCCCCGAAGATGTCGACAGATTGACGGAAGCTCTGTGCAAAGCCGGGTTGCCGGCGGCTGGGGAGGCTGCCGGTTGACCTTCAAAAGACATCCCCCGCCGACATGAGCCGGCGGGGGATAGGGGTGAGCGAAAACGAAGCCTGTCTCAGATCGTGTAGGAATCCGTTGGGCTGCGGCCCTCCGATCCATCGAGGACCGAGAGGTGATCGACCAGATCGAGCAGGCGTTGCAGCGCCTGTTCCTCGGTCAAGGCGGCGGTGTCGACGACGAGTTCCGGCTTCTCCGGGGCTTCATAAGGCTGGTCGATGCCGGTGAAATTCTTGATCTCGCCCTTGAGGGCTTTCTTGTAGAGGCCCTTGGGGTCGCGCGCCTTGCAGGTTTCGAGATCGGCCTGGACATAGACCTCGGCGAAATTATCGCCGACGATGCGCCGCGCCTTCTCGCGATCGGCCTGCCAGGGCGAGATCAGCGAGACGAAGACGATGAGGCCGGTCTCGGCCAGCAGCTTCGCGACTTCGGCCGTGCGGCGGATATTCTCCGCCCGCGCCTCCGGGCTGAAGCCGAGATCGCTGTTGAGGCCTTGGCGCAGGGTATCGCCATCCAGCACCACGACCTGGCGGCCGCGCTGGAACAGGCGATGCTCGGCGGTGACGGCGAGAGTGGATTTGCCGGAGCCGGAGAGGCCGGTCAGCCACAAAACCGCGCCGCGATGACCGTTGGCCGAGGCACGCTCGGCGCTGCCGATCGATTGTGTCGGGCTGTAGAGGTTGCGGCTCTGATCGACGGCGCCGGCATGCAGCACGATGGCGCCGCCGACGATATCGCCGTCGCGCAGCAGCACGCCGCGGCCGGTCTTCGAGGATTCGTCGAACTTGTCGAGCGCCATCAGGGCCGGGCTGCGCAGGGTCACTTCCGCGACCGCATTCTGCTCGATGCGGTCGGATTGCGTGGCGGCGAGATTGCCGACATCGATCACCGCATGGATACGCTCGACGGTGACGGGATATTCCGCAGTCGCCACTTTCAGCTTGAGGCGGTCACCGACCTGCAGCGTATCGGTATCGAGCCAGAAGAGACGCACCGTCGCCTGATGGGCGAGATGCGGCTGCTGGCCGAGATGGGTCGCGATATCGCCGCGCTGGATGAACAACTCGTCATCCAGGGTGAGGGCGATGGACTGGCCGGCACCGGCGGCGATCTGCGGCGCCGCACTCCAGACTTCCAGGCTGGCGATCTTCGCCTGCTTGCCCGAGGGCGAGAAGACGAGCTGATCGCCGACCCGCAGGCGGCCGCTTTCGATGCGGCCGGCAACGATGCGGCGATCGTCGAATTTGAAGACGTCCTGCACCGGCAGGCGCAGATTCTGATCGACCGGGGCCGGGGCGGGAACGAAATTGTCGAGAACGTCGATGACCGTCGGCCCGTCATACCAGGGCGTCTTGTCCGACCGGGTGACGATGTTGTCGCCATTGCGCGCCGAGATCGGCACCAAAGCCAGCGGCGTCACGCCGAGCTGGCCGAGATAGTGACGGATCTCCGCCGCGACGGCGGCATAACGCTCGGCATCGTGGTCGATCAGATCGATCTTGTTGATCAGCACCGCCACTTGGCGCAGGCCGAGGATGTGCAGGATCAGCGCATGGCGGCGCGACTGTTCGCGCACACCTTCGGCGGCATCGATCACCAGGAAGGCGGCCTGGGCCTGGGCGACGCCGGAAATGGCGTTCTTCAGGAATTCCTTATGGCCGGGCGCGTCGATGATGACATAGCGCCGCTTGGCGGTGCCGAAGAAGATCTGCGTCGTGTCGATGGTGATGCCCTGGTCGCGCTCGGCCTGGAAGGCATCGAGCAGGAACGACCATTCCAGGACGCCGCCGCGCTTGTCGCTGGCGGCCTTCAATTCGGCCAGCTTGCCCTCGGGCAGGCTGCCGGTATCGTGCAGCAGGCGGCCGATCAGCGTTGACTTGCCGTGATCGACATGGCCGACGATGGCGAAGGGAAAACGCGCCTTGTCGTCATTGGTATTGGCCGGCACATGCAGTGCCAGCTCTTCTCCTGCGGCGGCGGGGTTCGCCTGGCTGGCGGTCGACGTCGTATGGGTCATGATCTCTATTTCCCCGCTTACATATAGCCGCTGGCGCGCAGGCGCTCGAAGGCGTCCTCGCGTTCATGATCCATGGCGCGGCCGGCGCGCTCGGATGTCTTGGTGGTTTCCAGCTCGTGGATGATCTCGGCGATGGTGCTCGCATGCGAGTCCACCGGCGAGGTGATGTCCTGATCGCCCAGCGAGCGGTAGCGCTTGCCGTTCTTGGTGTAATAGAGCGAGACGACGGGAATGTTCTCGCGCTCGATATAGCGCCAGATGTCGAGTTCGGTCCAGGCGAGCAAGGGATGCACGCGCAGATGCGCGCCGTCCGGCAGGTCGCTCTTGAAGTGATCCCAAAACTCGGGCGGCTGGTCGCGGAAGTTCCAGGCGCCATTGTCGGCGCGCGGGCTGAAGACCCGTTCCTTGGCGCGGGTCGCCTGCTCGTCGCGGCGGATGCCGGCGATGATGCCCTTGAAGCCGAATTCGTTCATGACGCGCTTCAGGCCTTCGGTCTTGCGCGCGGCCGACCGCGCCGCCGGCGGCAGGCTGGGATCGACACTGTCGACCGGCGGGCAATCGCGCACGATCAGATTGAGGTTCCATTCCTTCGAGAAGCGGTCTCGGAACTCATACATTTCCGGGAACTTCTTGCCGGTATCGACATGGATCGCCGGGAAAGGCACATGGCCGAGGAAGGCCTTGCGGGCCAGCCACAGCATGACATTGGAATCCTTGCCCAGCGACCACAGCATGCCCAGGGGCTTCAGCCGGTTATAGGCCTCGCGGAGGATGTAGATGCTCTGGCTTTCCAAAGCGTCGAGGTGACTCACGATCGGTGCTCCAGGGAGAAATCGGTCAAACGGGAGAAATCAGTCGGAAAATCGGATCAGATGTGAATGCCGCATTCGGTCTTGTCGGTGCCCGACCAGCGGCCGGCGCGGCTGTCCTCGTCTTCCGCAACGCGCTTGGTGCAAGGCGCGCAGCCGATCGAGCGATAGCCTTCATCGAACAGCGGATGGGGCGGCAGCTTGAAGCGGTGGAAGGCCGAACGGATCGCCTCTTCGCTCCAATTCGCCAGCGGGTTGATCTTGATGCGGCCACCGACCGCCTCGACCACCGGCAAGGTGGTACGGGCTGAGGTCTGATAGCGCTTGCGGCCGGTGATCCAGGCATCGACGCCGTCCAGGGCGCGCTGCAGCGGATCGACCTTGCGGATCTGGCAGCAGAGATTGGGATCGCGCGACCAGAGATCGCCTTTCGGGTCGAGGCGCTGAACCTCGGTCGCATCCGGCTCGATGGCGCGGGCATCGGTGAAGCCGAAGCGGCCGACCAGGATGTCGCGATACATCAATGTTTCGGTGAAATGCTTACCGGTATCGATGAAGAAGATCGGCAGGTTGCGATCGATCTCGGCAATCAGATGCAGCAGCACGGCGGCATCGGCACCGAAGGAGGAGACGACGGCGAGGCGGTCGGGCGGGAAGTGGGCGATGGCGTCGCGCAACAGTTCCGAGGCGCTGGAGAATTCCCAGCGTGCATTCAGCGCCGCCGCCAATTCGGCGGGCTGATCATTCGCTGCCGCGAAAGCCGCCGGTTCTGTCGCCGTTGATTCTATTGCTGGCGTTGCAAGCGCCGGTCCGGCCGGAACGGTGAGACTGCTCATCTGGCATCCACTTCGACATGCCCCGGCCCTGCGGTACCGGGAGACTGGAACGGCAGCAGCCATGTCGGGTGACGGGCAGCTTCCACAAGTCGGGAAGCCTCATGCCGGGCGACTGATCACGGATCGCCATTCACAGAACGCTCGGCACAAGAATTCCTTGTGGATAGATGTCATGCTGTTAATAGAGGCACAAGATAAAACATTTCACTGATGTGTTAGAAAATTAAACAACACTATATTTATGTATAATATATGAATAGACAAACAGCGGGAAAATCCAAGGATTTCCCGCTGTTTGCCGTGACAGTCAGGTGAGCAGCCCGTCCTATGTCGCCTGGCGGCAACATGGATTTACCAGCGCGACTTTCCCGGTACGACCTTATCGGCGCGACCTTATCGGCGCGACGTGGCCTGCCAGACCAGCCCGGCGAACAGGATGGCGCTGAGCGTCACCAGGAGAGAGCCGATGATGGCCAAAGGTTCTCCCAGCGGCTTCTCCGAGATGGCCAAAGCGATACCCGGAACGAACAGGATCAGGCCGAGATGGGCGATGACGCCCTGGATCAGCGCGAGGCGTGACCGGCCGGTCTCGGGAAAGTGGGAGAGGACGAGGCCGTAGATCGTGATCGATACCCAGCCGACGAGGCCGAGATGGGCATGGGCGGGGAACAGGCTGTGATCGTTGGCGATGCCCATCCAAAGGCCCCAGAGCATGCCGATGACGGCGTAGATCGCTGCGCCGCGCAGATGCCATGCCGCGATACACGGCAGACCAGTGTCTTGTGTCATGACGGTTTCCCCCGATTTATCGGCCCATCCCCACGGGTCATCCCCACGGGCCGTAATGATGACGGTAGTTGATCCGTGGATGGCGATCCAGCGTCTTGCCGCCGGATTGTGGCTGCGCTCACAATCTGCATGGATCGGTGTCGTGATGTTGTGACCCGTGTCCTTAAATCACTGCGGGCATGGGACGACGATCCCGCCGGTTATTCTCCGGATGCCCCTTCTTCGAATTCCCGGCACATGATCTCGCCACCGGCCGTGGAAGGTGGATTCGGTGCGAGGAAGGATCGTCGTATTCCGGCGCAGGTCCGTCGAATTTCCTCAAATCGACCGGCAAGCCCATGCATATGCTGGGACGATATGTCGTTATCCTGCAAGCGAGGGAGTGAGAGATGAGCGACCAGGTGCGTGTCGTCCGGCGCGGCCATGTTCTGGAGATCACCTTGGACCGGCCGAAGGTCAATGCGGTCGATGTGACCGCCAGCCGCGAGCTGGGCGAAGCCTTCGTCATGCTGCGCGACGACCCCGATTTGCGGGTCGGCCTGCTGACGGCCGCCGGCGAGAAGATCTTCTGCGCCGGTTGGGACATCAAGGCCGCCAATGCCAATGGCGAGGTCGGCAAGTGGTGGGAGATCGATTACGGCCCCGGCAAGTTCGGCGGCATCACCGAGCTCTGGGATCTCAACAAGCCGGTGATCTGCGCCGTCAACGGCCATGCCTTGGGCGGCGGTCTGGAAATCGCCATAGCCTGCGATCTCATCATCGCGGCGGAGCATGCGGAATTCGGCATGCCGGAACTTCCCATCGGCATCCTGCCGGATTCCGGCGGCATCCAGCGCATCCCGCGGCGCCTGCCTTATAACATCGCCATGGAGCTGCTGCTGCTCGGCCGTCGCATGAGCGCCCAGGAAGCCGCTCATTACGGCATGATCAACAAGGTGGTGCCGAAGGAGAAGCTGATGGAGGCCGCCCGCGAATGGGCCGATGCCATCGCCGAGGGTGCGCCCTTGACCATCCAGGCGCTGAAGGAATCGCTGCGCGAGATCGAGGCGCTGAAGCTGAAGGACAGTTTCGACCTCATCCGCAGCGGTACCCTGCCGGCCTATGAGAAGGCGCTGGGTTCCGAGGATTCCAAGGAAGGCGTGCTGGCCTTCGCCGAAAAGCGGAAAGCCAATTTCAAGGGCCGCTGATCCGCGATCTGGTTGCCAGTAACAGAAAAGCGCCGGTCGAAGCCGATCGGCGCTTTTCCTTTGAACGCGACCCGTCTCCTGGATCGGGCCGCGTCCCAGTATCTGGTCCGCATGACACGACTCTGCGGCGAAAGCCGGGCGCGATCCAGCGGAATCTTGGCGCGCCGATGCATCCGGATGTGAGGCCGGATGTGAAGATCGTGACGCGGGGAGCGGTCCTAGGATTTTAAGATGTGCGGGCAGTAAAAAGCCGCCCGGGGGAGGGGCCCCGGGCGGCTGATTGGGCGGCTGACTTGGCGGCCGATTTGAGTGTGGCCTTCGGGCTTACTGCTCGAAGGGACGCAGCAAAGCGCGGGAAATGATGTGGCGCTGGATTTCCGAGGTGCCGTCCCAGATGCGCTCGACCCGGGCATCGCGCCACAGGCGCTCGACGCCGACTTCCTCCATCAGACCCATGCCGCCGAAAATCTGCACCGTGTTGTCGGTCACGCGGGCCAGCATCTCCGTCGCATAGAGCTTTGCCATCGCGTAATCGCTGTCGGTGACCGTGCCCTGGTCGCTCTTCCAGGCGGCGCTGAGCGTCAGGAAATTCGCCGCTTCGATCTCGGTCGCCATGTCGGCGAGCTTGAAGGACGTGCCCTGGAACTTGCCGATGGTCTGGCCGAACTGCTTGCGCTGCGCGGCCCATTGCATCGCCATGTCGAGCGCGCGATAGGCGCGGCCGACACATTGCGCCGCCACGGTCAGGCGCGTGGCGCCGAGCCAGGTATTGGCGACGTCGAAACCATGATGCACCTCGCCCAAAACCTGTCGCTTGTTCACCCGGCAATTGTCGAAGAACAGCTCGCAGTGATGGAAGCCGCGATGCGAGACCGATTTGTGGCCCTTGCGCACGGTCAGGCCCGGCGTGTCCTTGTCCACCAGGAAGGTGGTGATCAGCTTCTTGGGGCCGCGCTTCGTTTCCTCGACGCCGCTCGCTGCGAAGAGCACGATGAAATCGGCGACATCGGCATAGGAAATGAAATGCTTGTTGCCGTTGATGATGAAATCGTCGCCCTGCTGCTCGGCGCGGGTCTGCATCGAGCGCAGATCCGAACCGGCATTGGGCTCGGTGAGGGCCAGGCATTCCACGCGCTCGCCCCGGATGGCGGGCAGGAGATAGCGTTCCTTCTGCTCGTCATTGCAGGCCCGCAGGATGTTGCTGGGCCGCGCCACGGCATATTGCAAAGCGAAGGAGGTGCGGCCGAGCTCGCGCTCCAGCAAAGCAAGGCCGACATGGTCGAGCCCGGCACCGCCCAGGTCTTCCGGCATGTTGGCGGCGTAGAAGCCAGCATTGATGGCGCGCTCATGGATCTGCTTGATCAGGTCCGGCCGCACCTCGTCGGTCTGCTCGACCTCGTTCTCATGGGGCATCAACTCCTTCTCGACGAAGGCCTTGGCGCTGTCGACGAGCATCTGCTGCTCGCTGGTCAATCCGAAATTCATCGTGGTTCCCTCATCCTGTCTCTCGCCTCCTCAATGCTGTCATTGCCGGGCTTGACCCGGCAATCCATGGGGGAAGCCGTGTCTGGCATCGACCATGGACCACCGGATCAAGTCCGGTGGTGACAAAAGAGTTGGTGGCGACGGCGGTGCAAACTTGTGTCTGTGTGCGTCTCAATCAAGTCGGATCGGCGGTGCTCTGCTTACGCCTTCGGCTTCAGCCCAATCATCCGGCTGCTATAGGTCGAGGGCGGCAGGGCATCCTGCGCCGCCTGGATCTCCTGCAGCTTGGCGGCGATCTCCGGACGGAACGGCGCCGATTTGGCGCCATCTGTCGTATCGACATGCAGCAGCATGAATTCCGTCGCCGCCACCGGATCGGCCTGACCCCGGCGGAACATTTCATGATAGAGCTGCATGCGCTTGGCGTCGTGGCGAACGAGGCGGGTGCGGATCTCCACTTCCTCGCCTTCCTTCACCTCGAGCAGGTAATTGATATGGCCCTCCAGCGTATAGATGGAGGTCTTGGTTGCCCGCCGCGCCGCATCGTCCATGCCGATATGGTCGATGAAGGCATCGGTCGCCTGGCTGAAGATCACCATGTAATAGGCATCGTTCAGATGGCCGTTATAGTCGACCCATTCCTTGCGCACGGTGGCGCGGTGGAGCGAGAGCGGCGCGGCGTCAACCATGGATCAATCCTCGAACTTGAAGCCGTGGCGTTCCTTGACGCCCTTGATCGCATCGATGACGGCAATGATGCAGTCGTTGCGATAGCGCTCCAGTTCCTTGATCGAGCGGCCCATCTTCTGCGGCTCGGTGCCGGCGACCACATCGTCGATCAGCTTGTCGGTCAGCTTCGGCGCGATCAGCTTGGTCCAGGGCAGTTCCAGGGCCGGGCCGAATTGCGACATGAAGTGGCGCATGCCGGCATCGCCGCCGGCCAGGGTATAGGTCAGGAAGGTACCCATGAAGGACCAGCGGATGCCGGCGCCGAAGCGGATGGCATCGTCGATCTCGCCGGTCGTGGCGACGCCTTCATTGACGAGATGCAGCGCTTCGCGCCATAGGGCTTCGAGCAGGCGGTCGGCGATGAAGCCCGGCACTTCCTTGCGGACGTGCAGCGGACGCATGCCGAGCTCGGCATAGATCTTCTTGGCGGCTTCGATCGCTTCCGACGAGGTCTTCTCGCCACCGACCACTTCGACCAGCGGCAGCAGATAGACGGGGTTGAAGGGATGGCCGACGAGGCAGCGTTCAGGATTCACGGCCTCGGCATAGAATTCCGTCGGCAGCAGGCCGGAGGTCGAGGAGCCGATGATGGCATTCGGCTTCGCTGCCTTGGAGGCCTCAGCATGCATCTTGATCTTCAGGTCCTGGCGCTCCGGCGCGCTTTCCTGGATGAAGTCGGCGTCCTTGACGCATTCCGCGATGGTCTTGACGAACTTCAGGCGCGACTGCGAGGCGCCGGGCTTCAGGCCGACCTTCTCGAGGGCCGGCCAGGCATTGGCGACATTGGCGCGCAGGATCTCTTCGGCATTCTGGCCGGGATCCCAGGCGACGACGTCGAGGCCATGGGCGAGGGCGCGGGCAACCCAGCCGGACCCGATCACGCCGGTGCCGAGGGCTGCAAAGGTCTTGATATCAGTGATGACGGACATGGGGACTATCCTGATTAGTGTCGTTCAGAGTTCCGACTTGCCCCTCACCCTAACCCTCTCCCCACCCGTCGGCAGCGGGCGAGGGAAAGGTGAATACGGTGCCCAAGGACTCCTTCGCCCCGCCAGAGCGGGGAGAGGGTCGGGGTGAGGGGACTTATCTCGGTATTAGCCGCGGGCCTTGAGGCCGAGCTTCTTGCGGCCTTCGGCCGGGGTCAGCGGCCTCGCACCCATGCGGGTGATGATCTCGATCGCGCGCTGGGTCAGCGAGCCGTTCGAGGCATGCACACCCTTGTCGAGCCAGATATTGTCTTCGAGGCCGACGCGGACATTGCCGCCCAGCAGCACGGCCTGCGCCACCATCGGCATCTGCATGCGGCCGATGCCGAAGCCGGCCCAGATGGCCTTTTCCGGCATATTGTCGACCATCGCCTTCATCGTCGTGGTGTCGGCCGGGGCGCCCCAGGGAATGCCGAGGCAGATCTGGAACAGCGCATCGCCATCGAGCAGGCCTTCCTTCTGCATCTGCTTGGCAAACCACAGATGGCCGGTATCGAAGATTTCCAGTTCCGGCTTCACACCCAGTTCCTGGATGCGCTTCGCGCCGGCGCGAAGCTGGTTCGGGGTCGAAACATAGATGTAATCGCTGTCGCCGAAATTCAGCGTGCCGCAATCGAGGGTGCAGATTTCCGGCAGCAATTCCTCGACATGGGCGAGGCGGGTGATGGCGCCGACGAGATCCGAGTTCTTGCCGAACTTCATCGGGTCTTCGCCCGCGCCGATCTCGAGGTCGCCGCCCATGCCGGCGGTCAGATTGATGATGATGTCGGTACCCGAGGAACGGATACGGTCGACCACTTCGCGATAGAGATTGACGTCGCGGCTGCCCTTGCCGGTTTCAGGGTCGCGCACATGGCAATGGGCCACGGTGGCGCCGGCCTTGGCGGCCTCGATGGCGGCATCGGCGATCTGCTTCGGCGTCACCGGAATGGCCGGATGCTTGCCGACGGTGTCGCCGGCACCGGTCACGGCACAAGTGACGATGACTTCGTAATTCATGACTGCCTCCCTGCTGTCGAATAAAGGCGAAAGCGCGGTTTTTAGCCCGTTGCGGGTTGCCCGATCCCGCCTTTCGCATCGGCTCGTATCGTCCTCCGGGCGGGATTTTCTCGTTTGATTATTTTCGACACCGCCATGAGCAATTCCGACGGGTCGATTTTTCGCTTTCCGAATGTGCTCAGCGCAGCGACGGCATGACCCCGGCAACGTCGCGATAGCGTTCGGCGCTGGGCGGCTTGCCGGCCCAGGCGTGATACGACCGCGAGAAATGCGCCGCCGAGCCGAAGCCGCAGGCGACCGTGATCTCCACCATGGACATGTCGGTATATTGCAACAGGGCCCGCGCCCGCTGCAATCGCAGGTCCAGGTAGTAGCGCCGGGGTGTGCTGCCGAAATGACGATGGAACAGCCGCTCCAACTGGCGCAGCGACATGCCGGCGGCATCGCTCAGGGCTTCGGAACTCAGCGGCTCCTCGAGATTGGCCTCCATCAGCCCGATGACGCGGGCGAGGCCGGCATGGTTGATGCCCTGGCGGATGCGCGGCTCCATGCGCTGCCGGTCATTGGGATCGCGGATCTGGGCATGGATGAACTGCTCGGAGACCGCCGCCGCCAGGCGATGACCGTGCCGCACCGAGATCAGATGCAGCATCATGTCGAGCGCCGCCGTGCCGCCGGCGCAGGTCAAGCGGTTGCGGTCGATCACGAAGAGGCTGTTCTCCACTTCGATCTCGGGGAACTGCTCGCGGAAGCTGTCCAGGCTTTCCCAATGGGTGGTGGCCTTGTAGCCGTCGAGCAGCCCGGCCCAGCCCAGCAGGAAGCTGCCGGTATCCATGGCGCCAAGATCGATGCCGCCACGCCCGAGGCCGATCAGCCAGCGCTTCATCTTGTTGTCGAAGCCGCGCTCCGGTTCGAAACCAGCGCAGACCACGACCAGCGAGTGGTTCTTCGCCTCGGGATAGGCGGCATCGGCCACCAGCGACATGCCGTTCGAGGCGGCGATGGAGCCGCCGTCGCGGGACAGGATCTGCCATTGATAGAGCTGCTTCTGCGCCAGCCGGTTGGCGACCCGCAATGGTTCCACCGCCGAGACGAAGGCCATCATGGCGAATTGCGGCAACAACAGGAAGCCGATGGTCTGCGGCGCTTCTCCCGACAGACCCCGCGACGTCGGATCAAGGGTGGCTGGATCAAGTTTGATGGGAGCGGATTTGGCGGGGCGGCTGGTCGGCATGGGCGTTATCTAACGCAGCCATCGCGTTGTGTCGATAGTCGTCATGATTTGTCGCCTTTGTGCAATGCGGCAAACGGTAAAGGCATATCATTTTCGGCCAAGCCTGTCGGTCAACAGACGGGTCGTCGGGCAGATGAATGTCGGGAGGGAGATCGGCAGCGCGGCGAGCACGGCTCGCGCGGGATGTCGATGCCTTGCCGTTCGGTCAATTGCGGGGAGAGAAATATGAATCTGTGGGAAGAATTGCAGGCAGCGGCCAAGGCACGCCGGATCACGCGGCGCGATTTTCTGCGCTACGCCGCCGCGGCGGGTGTCGCAACTTCCGTTGCCTCGGGTTTTCTCACCAAGACCGGTTATGCCGATGAGCCGAAAAAGGGCGGCACATTGCGCCTCGGCATCAGCGGCGGCAGCACCACCGACAGCCTCGATCCCCTCACCTATAACAACGGCACGGCGGTTGACATCGGCTATCAGATCTTCAACGGCCTGATCGAAATCGATGCCAAGCAGCAGGCAATTCCCGAATTGTTGGAGAGCTGGGAGGTCAAGCCCGGCGCCAAGGAGTGGGTGTTCAATATCCGCAAGGGCGTCACCTTCCATAACGGTAAGTCATTGACGGCCGATGACGTCCTCTATTCGATCAACCGCAATCGCGGCAAGGACTCGAAATCGCCGATCGCCGGCTCACTGGCCGGGATCGAGGAGCTGAAGAAGCTCGACGATCACCAGATCCAGTTCACGCTGGCCAGCGGCAATGCCGATTTCCTCTATGTGCTGGCCGATTTCCATCTGCTGGTGGTGCCGGACGGATTCACCGATTGGTCGAAGCCGATCGGCACCGGTGCCTTCACGCTGGAAAGCTGGCAGCCGGGCATCCGCGCCGCGACCAAGCGCCAGAACAATTACTGGAAAGAGGGGCGCGGCTTTGTCGATGCCGTCGAACTGACGGTGATCGCCGATTCCGCCGCGCGGATGAACGCCCTGATCGCCGGCCAGGTGGATGTGATCGACCGGGTCGACAAGAAGGCGGTGGATCTCCTTAAGACCGCGTCGACTCTCAGCCTGCTGCAATCGCCGGCCGGCTGGCACGGCATCATGGCGATGATGCTGGACAAGGACCCCTATACCAACAAGGACCTGCGGCAGGCTTTGCGCCATGCGATGGACCGGGAACAGGCGCTGAAGACCCTGTTCAACGGCTACGGTTCCGTCGCCAACGACCAGCCGGTGCCGAAATTCGATCCCTATTTCAACAGCGAGCTGCCGCAGCGTGGCTACGATCCCGACAAGGCCGCCTTCCATTTCAAGAAGGCCGGCTTGTCGGGCGCCAAGATCGAGCTCTCGACCTCGGATGCGGCCTTCGTCGGTGCGGTGGACATGGCGCTGCTGCTGCAGGCCTCGGCCAAGAAGGCCGGCATCGACCTGCAGGTGAAGAAGGAACCGGCGGACGGTTATTGGGACAATGTCTGGATGAAGGCACCGTTCTCGATCTCCTATTGGAACGGCCGACCGGCGGCGACGGAACTGCTCGGCATCCCCTATAAATCCGACGCGGCCTGGAACGAGACGCATTGGCATAGCGAGAAATTCGACAAGCTGCTGGTGGATGCCCGGGGCGAGACCGATACGGCGAAGCGCCGGACCTATATCTGGGAAATGCAGCGCATGCTCTATGAGGATGGCGGGGCGATCATCCCGGTCTTCTCGGATTTCCTCGACGGCTATAGCGGCAAGGTCAAGGGCCAGGCACCGCATACGATGTTCGATTTGTGCAACGGCCGCGTGGCTGAGAAGGTCTGGCTCGAAGGGTGAGGCTGAAGCTGTCTCACCCGACCGGCTGGCCTTCGGTGGGCGGGAACCGCTGGGGACAGGGCGGTTCCCGTTTGCCTGTAAACAAGGACGTCGGTTTTTATCAAGTTCTGTCGATTTACCGTAATTAACCGATCACATCGGCGTTATCATCGGCGTTAACGATTTAGCTGGCGGCGTATCAGGACCAGCGGGGACGGCGAACGATGTCAGGGACGCAACACCAACTGGATCCTGAGATCCGCGCTTTTGCGGCAAGTTCAGATCGGCGGTTCACCGCCGACTATGACGCGCTGCCGCCGGCGGAGCAGCGCGGCCTCTACAATGCCTGGTGCCAGGAGTGGAGCAGTCCCCGACCGGCCGAGGTCGAGGTGGCCGATATGCTGGTACCGGTGGGAGAGGGAGCAGGGCGCGTCGATGTGCCGGTCCGTCTTTATCGCCGCCGGGATGCCGCCGGCCGGTTGCCGGTCATCCTCTATATGCATGGCGGCGGATGGATTCTCGGCAATCCGGACACCCATGATCAGGTGACGGCGAATATGGCGCTGGAAACCGGTGCCGCTGTCCTCAGCGTCGATTACCGCTTGGCGCCGGAGCACAAATTCCCGGCTGCCTTCGACGATTGCTATGGCGTCCTGACCTGGCTTGCACGGGCCGCGCCGGCGCTCGGCCTCGATGCCGGCAGGCTGGCGGTGGCCGGCGACAGCGCAGGAGCCAATCTGGCGGCGGCGCTCTGCCTCGCCGCGCGTGATCGGCAAGGGCCGCAGATCCGTTTTCAGGCGCTGATCTATCCGGGATTGCGGTTCCAGCGACCGGCTTCCGATGCGGCGGCGGAGAGCCCGGGCCTCGCGGCGGAATCGCTCGGCATCTATGCGCGCGCTTATCTCGCCAAGGCCGAGGATGCGCGCAATCCCTATGCAGCGCCGCTGATGGCGGGCGATTTCAGCGATCTGCCGCCGGCCTATCTCGCCGCCGCCTGGTTCGACGTGCTGCGCGAGGACGCCGTCCTTTATGCGGAGAAGCTGCAAGCCGCAGGTGTCGCGGCGACCTATCGTTGTGCGCCGGGTCTCGTGCACACCTATCTGCGGGCGATCTATTGCTGTGCGGCCGCGCGGAACGAGTTCCTGGCTGTCTGCCACGCACTGAAACAGGCATTGGCCTGAGGCGCAGCGGGGAGGCGCGGCGAGGAGGCACAGCAGGTGGTCACGATGTCGCTGACGAAACTTTGTCGGACTTGGAAGGCAAATTGTCGCACGCGGATGGGAAGCATGCAGCGCATCGTGACAAGCGTTGAAAATGCCTCGCTTCGACATTGCGAGAGGAGGGCCTTCGTGCATATTATGCATGCACGCTATGCAATCTGCGCAATGTAACGGGGTGTGGGACCGGAGGCGTTGGAGAGCGCGTCCACCCATGCCGAGAAGACGGAGCCAAAGATAAAACGGATTTTGCCGATGGTCGGGACAATGGTGTCTCCGGTCCTATCGACGAAAAGGGAGGACTACAGAATGAACGGATGGGACGAACTGAAAGCAGCAGCTTTCGCCGGCAAACTTGGCCGCCGCGAATTCCTGCTGCGGGCGACGGCGCTGGGCGTCACCGCCGCGATGAGCAGCAGCGTGCTGTCATCGGGTGCGCTGGCGGCGGCGACCCCGACCAAGGGCGGGACGCTGAAGCTCGGCCTGGCCGGCGGCAGCACCACCGACAGTCTCAATACGACAACTTATACCGATACGGTGGCCTTCAATGTCGGCTACCAGGTCATGAACGGCCTGATCGAAATCGATCCGAAGAACAAGCCGCAACCGGAACTGCTGGAGAGCTGGAGCGTCGAGCCGGGTGCCAAGAAGTGGGTGTTCAAGGTCCGCCAGGGTATCCCCTTCCATAACGGCAAGACTCTCGATGCCGATGACATCCTCTATTCGCTGAACCTGCATCGCGGCCAGTCGAAGTCGCCGATGGTCGGGCCGCTGAAGAACATCACGGACGCGAAGGCGACCGACAAGAACGAGATCACCATCGAGCTCGGCGAAGGCGATGCCGATCTCTTGTATCTGCTCGGCGACTATCACCTGCAGGTCGTGCCGAAGGATTTCACCGACTGGGCGAAGCCGATCGGCACCGGCGCCTATGAAGTGGAAGCCTGGGAGCCGGGTGTCCGCGCGGTGACGAAGCGGGTCAAGGGCGACTACTGGAAGACCGGCCGCGGCAATGTCGACAGCATCGAAACCACCGTCATCAACGATCCGGCCCAACGCATGAACGCGCTGGTCACCGGCCAGGTCGACATGATCCACCGCGTCGATCCGAAGGCGATCGACCTGCTGAAGTCCGCGCCGGGCCTTGAGCTGATCCAGGCGCCGGGCGGCTGGCACACGATCATGGCGATGTTCACCGACACGGCGCCGTTCAACAACAAGGATCTGCGCCTGGCGCTGAAATACGCCATCGACCGGGAACAGGTGCTGAAGACCCTGTTCAACGGCTATGGCTCGCTCGGCAACGACCATCCGATCCCGAAGGGCGATCCGTTCCACAACAATCAGTTGGAGCAGCGGGCCTACGACCCGGACAAGGCGAAGTTCCATTTGCAGAAGTCGGGTCTCGCCGGCAGCAAGATCTCCTTGTCGGCCTCCGATGCCGCCTTCGCCGGCGCCGTCGATATGGCCGTGCTGTTCCAGGCGACGGCCGCCAAGGCCGGCGTGCCGATCAGCATCAAGAAGGAGCCGGCCGACGGCTTCTGGGACAATGTCTGGCTGAAGGCGCCGTTCGTCACCAGCTATTGGGGCGGCCGTCCGGCGGCGACCCAGATGCTGACCGTCGCCTATAAGTCGGATGCGGCCTGGAACGACACCCATTGGAAGGTGCCGCATTTCGATGAACTGCTGGCCAATGCCAAGCAGGAAACCGACGAGGCCAAGCGCAAGAACTACATCTGGGAGATGCAGGCCATGCTGCACGAAGATGGCGGCGGACTGATCCCGGTTTTCCAGGATTGGCTGGAAGCGCATAGCTCGAAGGTCAAGGGACACAATCCCAGCAACTATTTCGATTGCGATGGCGGTCGTCTGGGCGAAATAGCCTGGATCGAAGGCTGAAGTCGGGTAACATGGAGACGCCGGGTCGGGACTTCTTCCCGGCCCGGCGTTGCCACGAATGTCACTTCGTAGAACAAAAGCCTGGCGACAGATCAGGCGATGAGACAGCGGATAGGAAAGCGGACGCCCGGCAGGCCACGACGGCAACGCGGCGAAACGTGACCGGAAACTAACGATAGGCCTGTTGGTCTTGCTTCATCGACCCTATGGACATGTGTCGTCCATGGGATGTTTTCTCGCCGCAGCTTGCAGCGCCGATCGGGGGCGGGCGGGCCGCGTCATGAAGGGGGTAGATCGCCGATGTTCAGATTGATCTCGCAGCGAGTCGCGCTCGGATTGCTGACATTGCTGTTGGCGTCCGCGCTGATTTTCCTCGGTGTCGAGGCTTTGCCTGGCGATTTGGCCACCAAGCTTCTCGCGAACAGCGCGACGCCGGAGAACGTGGCCGCCTTGCGCCTCGAGCTTGGTCTCGACCGGCCGATGCTGGTACGCTATTGGGAATGGCTCTCGCATATGCTGCAGGGCGATTTCGGCTCATCGCTTTCCAATAAGCGGCCGATCATCGGTGATCTGGAGCCGCGCGCGCTCAACACCTTCTTCCTCGCCAGTTATGCCGCGATCATCGCCGTGCCGCTGGCCGTGACCCTCGGGATCATCGCCGCCATTCGTCAGGGCAGCATCTTCGATCGGATGGTCAATGTCGTGACCCTGTTCAGCATCTCGGTGCCGGAATTCTTCATCGGCTATGTGCTGGTCATGCTGCTGGCGGTGAAGATCCGCATCTTCCCGGTGCTCTCCAACGTGACGCCGGATACCGAGTTCGTCAGCCGCCTCTATCTGACTTTCCTGCCGATGGCGACCATGGTGATGGTGGTGGTGGCGCATATGATGCGCATGACCCGTGCCTCGGTGCTGGCGGTCATGGCCAGTCCCTATATCGAAATGGCGATCCTCAAGGGCCTGCCGAAATGGCGCATCGTCGTGCAGCATGCGCTGCCCAATGCCTTGGCACCGATCCTCAATGTCATCGCCCTCAATCTCGCTTATCTCATCGTCGGCGTGGTGGTGGTCGAAGTGGTCTTCGTCTATCCCGGCATGGGGCAATGGATTGTCGATTCCGTGTCGAAGAAGGACCTGCCGGTGGTGCAGGCCTGCGGCATGATTTTTGCCGCTGTCTTCATCTCGCTCAATATTCTTGCGGACGTGCTGGCCATCATCAGCAATCCGCGCCTGCGGCATCCGCGCTGAAGATCGGAGGGCAATAGATCATGCGGCTTTTCGGTCATAAACTCAGCCTCAGCGCGAAGATTGGTTTCGCCATCATCGCCGTCAATGTGGTGGCAGCGGTCCTGGCACCGGTCATCGCGCCCTATCCCGAAGCGGATATCGTCGGCTCCGCCTGGGGAGCGCCCAGTGCAGAACATTGGTTCGGTCTCGACAATCTCGGCCGCGATGTCTTCTCACGCATCCTTTACGGTGCGCGGATGACCATCGGCCTCGGCATCCTGATCACGAGCATGGCCTTCTTCATCGGCACGATCGGCGGTTTCGCTGCCGCGGCCCTAGGGCGTTGGGTCGATACGGTGCTCTCCCGTCTCGCCGATCTGATGCTCTCGATGCCGACCCTGATCTTCGCCCTGGTGGTGCTCTCGGTCATGGGCACCGATATTCCGGTGCTGATCATCACGGTGGGGTTGCTCTATTCGGTCCCGGTCTTCCGGCTGGCTCGTGCCGTGGCGATGAACATCGCGGTGTTGGAATATGTCGAGGCGGCGAAATTGCGCGGCGAGGGACTGTGGTGGATCATCCGTCGTGAGATCCTGCCCAATGCACTGCCGCCGCTGGTCGCCGAATTCGGCCTGCGGTTCTGCTTCACCTTCCTGTTCATCGCGGCCTTGAGCTTCCTTGGCCTCGGTATCCAGCCGCCACAGGCCGACTGGGGCAGCATGGTGAAGGAAACCGGCCAGATGATTGCTTTGCGGCCGATCGCGCTTTATCCGGCGGGCGCCATCGCGATCCTGACGATCGGCGTCAATCTCGTGGTCGACTGGCTGCTGGCGATTCATTCCCGCGGCCACGGCGAAGAGGTCTGACAGGTGGCGGCCAAACATGGCGGCGAAGAATAACGGGCGATGGAGAGGGAAGAGCGATGAACGATAACCGTCAAGCTCGTTTCGGCGGCGAAGTCCTGCGGGTCGAAAACCTGCGCATCGAGGTGAAGACCGATGCCGGTCCTGGCCCGGTCCTGGTCGATGATGTGAGCTTCAACCTGCGCAAAGGCGAGGTGCTGGGGCTGATCGGCGAATCCGGTGCCGGCAAATCGACCATCGGCCTTGCCAGCATGGTCTATACCCGGTCGGGCTGCTTCATCACCGGCGGCAAGATCGTCTTCCAGGATCACGATCTGCGTCAGCTCGACGGTGGCGGCCGCCGGGAATTGCGGGGCGTGCGCATCGCCTATATCGCCCAGAGCGCGGCGGCCTCGTTCAACCCGGCGCGGACGCTCTATGACCAGGTCTGCGAAGTCGCGGTCCGGCACGGGCTGATGAACTTCGAGGATGCGAAGAGGGAAGCGGTCAAGCTCTTCAAGGAGTTGGAGCTGCCGAATCCCGAGACGTTCGGCGATCGCTATCCGCACCAGGTTTCCGGCGGTCAGTTGCAGCGCGCCATGGCGGCGATGGCGATGGTGGCGAAGCCCGATCTGCTGGTTTTCGACGAACCAACCACGGCGCTCGACGTGACGACGCAGGTCGAAGTGCTGGCCTCGTTCCGCAAGCTGATCCGCGAGCATGGCACGGCGGCGCTCTATATCACCCACGATCTCGCCGTGGTGGCACAGATCGCCGACCGCATCATGGTGCTGCGCCACGGCAAGATGGTCGAAACCGGCGATGCAACGCAGATCCTGCAGCATCCGACACAGGAGTATACCAAGAAGCTGGTCGCCGAGCGGGTGGCGGCTTCGACGCACGACTTCATCGAGGCCTCGGAAAGTGGCGAGGCGCTGCTGAAGATCCAGAATGTCAGTGCCAGCTACCGCACCCTGATCAAGGTCATCAATGACGTCACGCTGGACGTGCGCAAGGGCGATACCGTGGCGGTGGTCGGTGAATCCGGTTCCGGCAAGAGTACCCTGGCGCGCATCGTCGTCGGTTTGCTGCCGCGCGAGGCGGGCGATATCCGCTTCGCCGGCGAAAGTCTGCCGCCGCGTCTGCAGGACCGCAGCAAGGATCAGTTGCGGCGCGTCCAGATGATCTATCAGATGCCGGATGTGGCGCTCAATCCGCAGCAGACCCTGCTGGAAATCATTGGCCGGCCGGTCTCTTTCTATTTCAAAAAATCACCCGGCGAGGTCCGCGAACGGGTGAAGGAGCTTTTGCGGCAGATCGATCTGCCGGAGACCTTCATCAATCGCCGGCCGGGCGAATTGTCCGGTGGCCAAAAGCAGCGCGTCAGCATCGCCCGGGCCCTGGCGGCGGAGCCGGAACTGATCATCTGCGACGAGGTGACCTCGGCGCTCGATCCGCTGGTCGCGGAGGAAATCCTCCGCCTCCTGAAGCGGCTGCAGGATCAGCTCGGCGTCGCCTATATGTTCATCACCCACGATCTCGGCACGGTGAAGCGGATCGCCAACAAAGTGGCGGTCATGCTGAAGGGGCAGTTGGTGGCTTTCGGGCCGACCCCGACGGTCTTTGCGCCGCCCTTCCATCCCTATACCGAACTGCTGCTTTCCTCGGTGCCGGAGATGCGCGCCGACTGGCTGGACGAGGTTCTGGCGAAACGCCGCAAGATGAGCTGAGAAGCTGTTTTAAAAAAGCCCGGCCGCGGCCCTTCAGGGGACGCGGCCGGGCTTTTCTTTTAGCCATCATTCTTTTATCGGCCGACATTCTTCCCCGCGATATCCCGGCATCAACGTCTCTTGACATACTTATTATACTAACTATACCGTACAAGCCGTCATTCTGGTGATCGGTTTCAGACACGTCCTTCCGGATGCAGTCGCGGGGTGGGGACCCTGCCATCTTGTCTCGGCGTGTGCTGGGAAACCGGGCTTTGTCATCATCTCTCGGCTGGCAGTGCCCAGCCGGTGATGCGGGGTATCAGGGGATGATGCAGGGGAATTCGGGGTTTCATTTCGAAAGTCGTTGAGCACGCGTTGGTTCCGCGTCGTGGTGCATGGATTTCATGCCTGTCGACCTCATGTCGGCATGCTTGAGGCATGCTTCGCCCTGTGCGGAGCCGATCAAATCAAAAGGGCGGAAACAACACCGCCCGGTCATCTGGAGGAATTCGCATCATGCAGGGTGAACTGAAACACAATGCCCTCGGTGTCGGGGACGCGATTATCCTCGGCCTGTCGAGTTCGGGTCCGTCTCAGACCATGGCCGTCAGCCTTGCCGCCATCGTGGCGGCCAGCGCCTATGCCGGTATCCTGCCGATCCTGCTGGCCTTCATTCCGATGCTGGGTATCGCGCTCGCCTATCAGCGCCTGAACCGCTGGAACCAGAGTGCCGGCGCGACCTATAGCTGGGTGGCGCGGACACTCCATCCGATCTTGGGTTTCCTCTCGGGCTGGATGATCTTGCTCTATTACACCGTCGGCACCACCAGCCTGACCATCCCCTGCGGAACCTACACACTTCAGCTCGTGGCGCCCGGCCTGGTCGACAACCAGCTCGCCGTCGGTCTGGTCGGCGCGGCCTGGAACATCGTCGTCACGCTTCTCGCGCTCCTCACGATTCAGGTCGCCGCGCGGTTCGAATGGGTGATCGCCTTGTTCGAATATGCCGTGCTGGGTGTCTTCGCGGTGATCGGCATCGCCTGGGTCTTCATGGGCAAATCGACGGTGCCGCTGTCGGAGCATTGGTTCACCCTGGAAGGGGCAGGGGGCCTGAAGGGGCTCGTCGCCGGCATTCTCATCGCTTCCTTCATGTATTCCGGATGGGATGCGGCGATCTATGTCAACGAGGAGACCAAGGATGCCGCCCGTAATCCGGGGCGGGCGGCCATCGCCAGCGTCATCATCCTCGCCGTCTTCTATACCGTCGCCACCTTCGGCTTTCAGGGCATCCTGACCAATGACGAATTGCAGAAGAATGCCGGCAATGCCCTGGCCGTCATCGCCGAAAAACTCCTGCCCGGCCCCTGGAGCCCGGTGATGAGCCTGGTCGTGCTGACGGGCACCATCGCTAGCCTGCAGGCGGCGGTGATTTCCGCTGCCCGCATGGGCTTCGCCATGGCGGGCGACCGGGTGATGCCGGCCGCCTTGCGCCGGACCAGCAAGCGCAATGGCTCGCCCTATGCCGCGACGCTGATCATGGGCGCCATCAATCTGATCTTCCTGGCGCTCTCGCTTGCCGCCGGCAGCATCGCCGATGCGTTGTCCAACGTGGTGAGCGCCCTCGGCCTGATCGCCTTGCTGTTCTATGGCCTCACCGCGGCCGCCGCCCTGTGGCAGTTCCGCGGCAGCCTGTTGGACAATGCCGGCAATTTCATCCTCGGCGGCATCATGCCCGCCATCGGCCTGATCTTCTCGGTCGTCATCATCATCCTCTCCATCACCACCGAGGCGACCAACATGACCGTGCTTGCCTATGGCATCGGCGCGGTGGTGGTCGGACTGATCCTCGCTCTGATCATCCGCTTCACCTCCAACACGCCCTTCTTCAAGGAGAAGGCCCTGCCGTGAGTCGGTTGCTGATCCTGTGCCTCTTGCCCTGATGCCGATCTCCCAGTGTCCCGGTCTCATAGCGTCCCGGTCGTCGCCGGGACGCGTGGAGGCGGCAGGGATTTCGGCTGAAAGTTGCCGAGGATGTGGTCGGTCCTATCCGGTCAAGGCGGTCGGATAACTACAAGTGATTGTTGGCATGACGCTGGGTTGACGAAACCGGCGCCGATATTGACAAGCCAATTCCCCTCCCAATAAATCCGCTTCACGGGTCGGCCGGAAGAACTTCCGGCCGACCCGGATCCTTGGATACGGCGTGCCTTCCCGCTGTCCGATCATCCGTTCCGCATTGCCAACGACCGCACCGATTTCCGACCGCCCGATCCGTCAAACGGGCCTGTGAAAGAAGAGACATATGAGCACTGTCATCGCCGACCTGCCGAACAAGGTCAAAGTCATCGAGCATTTCTGGATCACGCTGAAGGACGGCACGCGTCTTGCCGCCCGCATGTGGCTGCCGGAGGATGCCGAGAAGAATCCGGTTCCGGCCGTTCTCGAATACATTCCCTATCGCAAGCGCGATGGTACCCGCGCTCGTGACGAGCCGATGCATGGCTATTTCGCCGGCCACGGCTATGCGGCGATCCGCGTCGATCAGCGCGGCTCGGGCGATTCCGAGGGGTTGATGCATGACGAATACACCCAACAGGAGCTGGATGACGGCGTCGAGGTGATCGACTGGATCTCGCGCCAGAAATGGTGCAGCGGCTCGGTCGGCATGATGGGCAAGTCCTGGGGCGGCTTCAACTGCCTGCAGGTTGCCGCCTTGCGTCCGCCGGCGCTGAAGGCCGTGCTCTCGGTCTGCTCGACCGATGACCGCTATGCCGATGACATCCACTATATGGGCGGCTGCCTACTCAACGACAGTCACTGGTGGGGCGACATCATGCTCGCCTATCAGGGGCGGCCGGCCGATCCTGAGACCTTCGGTCCCGGCTGGCGCGACAACTGGCTGATGCGCCTCAAGGAGATGCCGCTCTGGCCGGCCCTGTGGATGCAGAACCAGCGCCGCAACGGCTATTGGAAACACGGCTCGATCTGCGAGGACTGGTCGGCGGTCCAGTGCCCGGTCTTCCTGGTCGGCGGCTGGGTCGATGCCTATACCAATGCCATTCCGCGCATGCTGGAACATCTCCAGGTGCCGCGCAAAGGCATCATCGGCCCCTGGGCGCATCTCTATCCGCAGGACGGCACGCCGGCGCCGGCGATCGGCTTCCTGCAGGAGGCGGTGAAGTGGTGGGACCATTGGCTGAAGGGCAAGAAGACCGACACGCTCGACGGTCCGATGCTGTGGTCCTGGCTGCAGGATTACACCGACCCCGCGACGACCCGCACCGCGCATCCCGGCCGCTGGGTCGGCGAGGCGCAATGGCCGAGCGCCAATATCGGCGACTATCGTCTGCACCTGACGACGGGCGGTTCCGTCGAAGGGCTGGCGAAGACGGCCGGGGCCGATGCTGCTTTGTCGATCTGCTCGCCGCAGACGGTGGGCGTTGCCTGCGGTGAATGGATGGGTGCCGGCTGCGAGGGCGAGTTGCCGGGCGATCAGCGCCTGGATGATGGCGGCTCGCTGGTCTTCGATACCGCCGTGCTCGACCGGCAGCTCGACATTCTTGGTGCACCGGTGCTGGAACTCGACTTCTCGGTCGACAAGCCGGTGGCACAGCTTTGCGCCCGCCTCGGCGATGTCGCGCCGGATGGCAAGGTGCTGCGGGTCAGCTATCAGGTCCTCAACCTGACCCATCGCGACAGCCATGAACATCCGACGCCGCTGGAGCCCGGCAAGCGCTACAAACTGCGCCTGAAGCTGAGCGATTGCGGCCATCGCTTCGCGCCGGGCCATCGCATCCGGATCGCGCTCTCCACGGCCTATTGGCCACTGATCTGGCCGAGCCCGGAACGCACCACGCTGACCGTCCATACCGGTGCCAGCGCTCTGGTCCTGCCGCAGCGCAAGCCCGGCAAGGATGACGGCATCAATCCGTTCCCGGCAGCCGAAAGCGCCAGGCCGACGCCGGTCAGCCAGGTCACCGAGGGCAAGTCGGAACGGTATGCGACCTTCGACATGCTGACGGGTCTCGCGACCTATGTGACCCATGGCGAAGGCGGTGTCTTCGGCGGCGGCGCCAGCCGCTTCGACGAGATCGGGACGGTGCAGAACCAGTGCCTCACCCGGCATCTCACCATTGGTGCCGACGATCCGCTGTCGGCCCGCTACAAGATCACCCAGAGCTACGATATCGGCCGGCCCGGCTGGGAGGCCCGGATCGAGACGGTGACGGAGATGACCGCGACCAAGGAGAACTTCATCCTCATCGGCCGGCTCGATGCCTATGAGGGTGAGACCCGTGTCGCCAGCCGCAACTGGCATGAGACGATCAAGCGCGATCTTCTCTAAAGTACTAGGCGTTATTCCCGCGGGCGCGTCGCAACACGCGTCTGCGGGATCGCGAGCGGCGACAAATCGGCCCAGATGCCGGGCGTCGGCGAATGAAAGGCGAAGCCGAGCTTCAGGCTTTCGGCGATGCGCTCGGCCCGCAGGATGAAGGCCTCGGCGAGGGCAGGAACGAACAGTTCCCGGGCGGTGGCCCGGAAGAGAGTCAGCCAGCGCGTGAAATGATCCGGCTCGACGCCGTCGATCTTGAGATGGGCGGGAACCGGCCGTCCCTTGTAGCGTCCGGTGGAGAGCATCACCGACGACCAGAAATCGCACATCAGGGCCAGATGCCGGCTCCAGTCGTCGCCGATGACACGGCTGAAGATCGGCCCCAGGACGGCGTCGTCGCGGATCCGCTCATAGAACCGATGCACGAGCGCGCGGATCTGCGCTTCGCTCGGCAAGTCGGTCGGGGGCACTGAAACCCCGCCATCTGATTGGCCAGTCAGGTCATTCATCGCGACACCATGATATTTCGGTCGGTCTCCGTTCAGTCAGCCGTAGGGCGGCACTATTACGCGGTTTCTAGGCAATCCGACAGGGCCGGGCATCAGGGTCGCGACATATCGGATTTGAGATAATATTTAAATAATTCAACATACTGCCATGTGTTCATTGGACGCATAAAGGCCGCAAGGTAAGCCTTCCTTAAGCATTTTCTCACATGATCGCGAGCCTAACGCATCAGCGATAAACAAGAAAAGACAAGTGGGAAGCGCAGGGGCATGGGTCGGCTTAAATTCTCCAATCTCAAGATCGCCATTCGCATGGCGTTCAGCGTCGGTTTCGTCATGGTGCTGCTGGCGATCGTCTCGCTGGTCGGCTGGGTCGGCCTGAGATCCACCAACACGCAGTTCGCGCAATTCGGCGACCTGTCGAAAAACACCCTGCTGATGACCAATCTCGACGCCGACATGATGGCGATGGCCTGGCATGCCGGCGAATATGTCCTCAACTTCCAGGACAAGACCCTGCTGAAGGCGCAGGACGCCATGGACCGCGTCGATCAGGTCCGGGCGGACGCGACCAAGGTGCTGACCGGTCCGGATCAGGCCAAGACCATGGCCGAGATCAACAAGGTCATGGACAACTACCGGCAGTCCTTCGACAAGACCGCGGAGATCATTGAGAAGATCACGAAGCTGGCGCGCGGCACCATGGACCCCGCCGCGGCCGAGGTGGACAAGGCGCTGGCTCAGGTCGTCAAGGAATCGGTCGCCGCCAATGAATTCCAGGCGGCGTTATGGGCGGCCAATGCCCGTGCCGATTTCAGCCTCGTGCAGAAATTCGCCAGCGACTACGTCAATCAGAGCGCCCAGGGCGCGGTGACCCAGGTCGGCAAGTCCTTGCAGGACGTCTATAGCGACATGGACAACCTGCAGGGTCTGCTCACCAAGCCGGAGCATATCGCCCTGGTGGCCGATGCCTCGCTGAAGATCGGCGAGTTCAACCGGGCCTTCAACACGGCCGCCGCCGTGCGCGGCATCAGCGACCGCCTGATCAGCACGCAATTGTCGCCCTCGCTGGACCAGATCGGCAAATTGTCGAGCGAGGTCAAGAACAGCCTGCAGCAGAACCAGGCCGCCCTGGAGACGCAGGTTGTCGCGACCAACGGCAAATTGCAGCAGACCACCGCCATCGTCTCGATCATCGCTTTCGTCGCCGGCGCCCTGCTGGCCTTCCTGGTCGGGCGCTCCATCACCCGGCCGATCGTCACCATGACGGCGGCGATGGAAACCCTGGCCGGCGGCAACAAGGAAGCGGCGATCCCGGCGATGGATCGCGGTGACGAAGTGGGCGCCATGGCGCGGACCCTGCAGGTCTTCAAGGACAACATGTTGCGTGCCGATCATCTTGCCTCGGAGCAGGATGCGGTGCGTCAGCGCGCGGCCGACGAGCAGCGCGCGACGATGAACAGCATGGCCGACGAATTCGAAGCCTCGGTGAAGGGCGTGGTGGACACCGTTTCCTCGGCCTCGGTCGAATTGCAGTCTTCGGCCCAGGCCATGTCGGCGACGGCAGAGCAGACCAATCAGCAATCCAATACCGTGGCGGAGGCGTCGGAACGGGCGACCTCGAATGTCCAGACCGTGGCGGCGGCGGCGGAGCAGCTCTCGGCCTCGATCAGTGAGATCGGCCGGCAGGTTTCCCAGGCGACGGTGATCGCCGGCAAGGCGGTGCAGGAAGCGGCCAACACCAATCAGTCGGTGCGCGGCCTCGCCGATGCGGCGCAGGCGATCGGCGACGTGGTGAAGCTGATCAGCGATATCGCCGGCCAGACCAATCTGCTGGCGTTGAATGCGACGATCGAGGCGGCGCGGGCCGGCGAGGCGGGCAGGGGCTTTGCCGTCGTCGCCTCGGAGGTCAAGAGCCTGGCCAGCCAGACGGCCAGGGCGACCGACGAGATCGCCAGCAAGATCGGCGAGATCCAGACCGCCACCAACCAGTCCGTCGAGGCGATCCAGGGGATCGGCTCGGTGATCGGGGAAATCAGCCATATCTCCACCACCATCGCGGCGGCCATCGAGGAACAGACGGCGGCGACCCAGGAGATCGCCCGCAACGTGCAGGAAGCCTCCCAGGGCACCACGGAAGTATCGGCCAATATCCTCGGCGTGACCCAGGCGGCCGGAGAGACCGGCCGGGCGGCGGAACAGGTGTTGAGCGCCGCCAGCGGCCTTGGCCGGCAATCCGAGATCCTGCGCGGTCAGGTCGAGCGGTTCATCGCCACGATTCGCACTGCCTGATCGGACGGCCTGAGGTCCCGTTCCCGCCGATCCCCGGGGCGTCACGGGGGAGCGGAGCGGGTCTTTGCCGCCGGGGTCGGAAAATTTTTAGCGGGTTCCTTGAAAAACAATCGCTTAAAGCTTGTCTTCAGGCTTGATATCAGCGGCGGGTCGTGGCATGTTCCGCGCCGCTTCACACGGCAGGCCGCCGTAGCTCAGTGGTAGAGCACGTCCTTGGTAAGGACGGGGTCGGTAGTTCAATTCTACTCGGCGGCACCATTTCCTCTCCAGATATCGTTGGATTATGAATTTTCGCGGTTTTGCGGCTGTCCGCAAACACGCGCAAAACATGCACGACGATGTCTCGTGGCGCGCTCGGTCACAACGTTGGCGCGGTCTGCCGCTACAGTTACTGGATCGGCGGTCGATCAGGCCGCGATACTGGCGAAGCGTTTGCGATATTCGGCGGGCGTCACGCCGACATGCCGCGCGAAGGCACGGCGCAGCGTGTCGGCATCGGCAAAGCCGCAATGCACCGCGACCTGCTTCGGTGCTTCATTCCCGTGCTCGAGCAGTCGCCGTGCCGCGCTCACCCGTGCTTCTTCGACCCAGGTGGCAGGCGTGATGCCGACCTCGCTGCGAAACAATCTTGAGAAGTGGCGCGGACTGAGGTCCATGCGTTTGGCGAGATTGGCCACGCTGTGATCGTGCGCGGGATTGGCCGCGACCCAGCGCTGCAGTTCCTGAAGTGCCGCCCGCCCCGCCGGCACGGCTTCGCCCTTGCGGCTGAACTGCATCTGTCCGCCGGGCCGCTTGAAGAACATCACGAGCTGGCTCGCCACCCGCATGGCGATGTCGCGGCCGAGATCCTCTTCGACCAGGGCCAACGCGAGGTCGAGACCCGCCGTGACACCTGCCGCGGTGCGTACCGGCCCGTCGCTGACCTGGATCGCATCCTCGTCCACCGTCACGTGGGGAAACTGTTCTGTGAGACGCTCGGCCACCGCCCAATGCGTGGTAACACGGCGGCCGTCGAGCAGGCCCGCCGCCGCGAGGAAAAAGGCGCCGCTGCAGACCGAGCCGAAGCGCCGGGCCGTCGGTGCCCGCCGCCTCAGCCAGTCGACCACGACGCGGTCCGCCGGCACCTCGGCCGCATTCGGGCATCCGGCGACGAGAAGCGTGTCGATGGTTTCCTCGTCGTCACGGCCGATGATCCGGTCCGGCATCAGCCGCACTCCTGACGAGCTGCGGATCGGACCCGGCTCTCCCGCCGCGACGACGAGGCGGTAAGCCTCGTGGCCGACCTGCGCATTCGCCTCGGCGAAGACGTCCAGGGGGCCGGAGACATCGAGAAGCTGCACGCCGGGCAGCGCCACCATCACGATCATTCTCGCTTTCACGGGCATTCGCGTCCGCCTCGATCCGATTTTGTCCGTTTTTAACGTGTTGTATAAATTGCAGCCAAATTACCCGAAATTTATTCTCCTGACGAATAAAAAGGCAGGAGAAAGCCATGTCACTCAACCTCAAAGACGCCGCCATTCCCGACACCAATCTGGCCCGGGCCATCACTGAGTTCATCCGCGATACCGAGACGGAACTGCTCTTCAACCATTCCAGCCGCGTCTATCATTTCGGCGCGCTGGCCGGTCTCCATCGCGGCCTGAAATTCGATCGCGAACTGCTCTATGCCGGTGCGATGTTCCATGACATCGGCCTGATGCCCAGTCACAGCAGCATGGATGAACGCTTCGAGGTCGACGGCGCCCATGCCGCCCGGGCGTTTCTGCGGAGCCACGGCATATCCGAGGATGACGCCTATACGGTCTGGACGGCGATCGCGCTCCACACCACGCCGGGCGTGCCACAACACATGCATCCGGTGGTCGCTCTCGTCACCGCCGGTGTCGAGATGGACGTGCTCGGGCTTACCTACAAGCAATATTCCGATGCCGAGCGGGAAGCCGTCGTGCGCGCGTTCCCGCGAACGCCGACTTTCAAGGAAGACATCATCCAGGCCTTCTACAACGGCATCAAGCACAGGCCGGATACCACCTTCGGCAACGTCAAGGCCGATGTCATCGCCGACAAGGAGCCGCATTTCCATCGCGGCAACTTCTGCAGCATTATCCGCGGCTCGCACTGGCACGGCTGAACCAGCCTCCGACATCAATGCCCTGCCGTGCGGTATCGCGGCATGGCGGGGCCTCCAGAAGGAGTCCGATCATGAACGACGAGCAGGCCAGGGCATTTCCCTGCAATCCCGTCGACCTGACCAAGGGGCTGGCCGAAGGCGGAGCTTCCATTGATCGAGGTTGGCTATGTCGAGCTGCACCGGACTCCGGAAAACTTCTTCGCCAAGGTCGAGCAGGCCGCGTTCTCACCGGCCAGTACCGGCCAGTATCGTGCCGGGCATCGCCTTCTCGCTCCGCAATCTTGCCTGGCAAGAACGAGGGTGATAGCAGGCAATCCCCAATGAGTTGATTTATATAAATAAAAATGAACTTTTGAGCGTCAGGATTAATCTGCTGGCCTCAATTTCCTTTGACTGCCCGCCATTGTCCCACACGCGGAGCATTCCTATGTGACTCCGTGCACAGGATTTTAGGCACATAACCAGAATCATTCTGGATGCAGGAGTCCCGGTCTCCGCAAGGTCGCGGTTATGCCCTTGCTCCCATAATCGCGGGCATATCGGGGCATGTGGTCCTTTTGCCTCTTATCGACTTGCAGGCAGGTTTGGCATATGGCGATTCAGTGGCTTTCTGCGCGATTATCTACCGCTCCCCAGGCGAAGAGCGGGCGGCGTTGGCTTGCATCCCTGCGGGCGCGCCTCACCATGCTGACCACGGATATCCGGTACTGGAAATGGCATCGGAGCCATCCGACTGACAGTTATGGCGACTTTTACGCCGCCACGGTCACCCGCCGGCTGGATTCGGGGAAATCGCACCGGACCCTGGGCAAGCGCCAGTGGACCAGGGATGCCGATAGCGGCATGCCCGCCTGGAGCGCCACGTCCTTCAACGAGCGCGGTGAGGATCAGGTCCGGTTGCTGCTGCAATTGGGCCTGAAGCCACAGGACCGATGCATCGATTTCGGCTGCGGCAGCCTGCGACTGGGACAGCATCTGATGCGCCTGCTGCAACCGGGGCATTATTGCGGAATCGATGTCACGGACCGCTTCTACCGCGATGGCCTGACCTTCATCGATCCGGCCCTGGTGACCGAGAAACGCCCCGACCTCGGGGTCATCGAGCCGACGAATTTGGCGCGGCTGGCGCAGAATCCGCCGGATTTCCTGTTTTCCTATGCAGTCCTGAAGCATGTTCCGCCTGCTGAGTTGCCGCGCTATTTCAGCAATCTGGCCCAGCTCATCGGGCGGCGGACCAAGGCCGTGGTCTTCTTCACCGAAGGGCCGGCTCAGCGTCGCACCAGCAACATGTCTTGGGCCTATCCCGGCGAAATGCTGCGGGACCTGCTGTCGCGGGCGCATCCCGATCTCAAGGTCGTTATCCAGCGCCTGACCCATGGCCAGCAGGCAGAGCGGCCGGACCTTGGCCATTCCGTGCTGCATATCACTGGCCGGGACGTATCCGTGGACGAGGCAGTTCTGAAGCTGACCCAATTCATCATGTGACGCCTCGTCATGTGACCTTTGGGAAGGCCATCACGGGAACGTTTTGCCGCGTCACGTTTTTGTCGCTGTTTCGTCAAATGGATGACGCAGGCATCGCCTATTCCTCATGACGGTTGTCATGCCAGGAAGGGTGAAATGGCGATGATGCAGCGACTTCGCGGCTGGTGGGGGCGGGCCTCGGCTCGCCGGCGTTTCATGTCCGACATGAAGCAGTTCAACCGGATCTGGGACGAACGCGCCGCCCGCGTGCAGCCGGCCGTGGAATAAATTGTCCAGGATGTTGCCTTTTTCGGGAATTACCCTTTGACATCAATGTATTGATCCGGGGGCTTGCCTCCCGGGAGCATTGACGTTTGCCTGACCACTTGCTAGCTGGAGGCTGTGCGGCGAGGGAGCGGGGCATGGCGGCGGATCGATCGACTAAGGATGGCGGTGGTACCGAACCGCAATTTTCACCCAAACTTTCCTCCAAGGGTCAGGCCGATGCGGCAGCCCGGCAGGGCCGGCTGGCCGATCAGCTCCGCAGCAATCTCCTGCGCCGCAAGGCGCAGCAGCGCGGGCGCCGTGACGATGTGAAGCCGATCGATGCTAAAGAAGAGTGACAATACAATGGATTAGCGCCGAATCCTGGCGTTCCGATCCAATCTCCAGCCCGGCCCGGCATTGGCATGGTGTGCCGCTTGAGCCGGGGACATCCATACAGTAAAAAACGGGCATCTCCGGCGGTTTTCTGACAGTTTGGAGTCGCCCGTTCACCCGCGCGCAAGGATGCCCGCTTTATGTCGATTATGTCCGATACCTGGATTCGCGAAATGTCGTCCAAACATGGCATGATCGAGCCTTTCGTCGAATCCCAGAAGCGCGAAGGGGTGATTTCCTACGGCGTCTCCTCCTATGGCTATGACGCGCGGGTGGCGCCGGAATTCAAGATTTTCACCAATGTGAACAGCGCGGTCGTCGATCCTAAGGATTTCTCCTCGGCCAGCTTCGTGGACCGGGAGACGGATGTCTGCATCATCCCACCCAATTCCTTCGCGCTCGCCCGCACGGTCGAATATTTTCGCATCCCGCGCGACGTGCTGGTGATCTGCGTCGGCAAGTCGACCTACGCGCGCTGCGGCATCATCGTCAATGTGACGCCGCTGGAGCCGGAATGGGAAGGGCATGTGACGCTGGAATTCTCCAACACCACGCCCTTGCCCGCGAAGATCTATGCCAATGAGGGCGCCTGCCAGTTCCTGTTCCTCAAGGGCGACCAGCCCTGCGAGACCAGCTACCGCGACCGCGCCGGCAAATACATGAAACAGCGCGGCGTCACGCTGCCTAAACTCTAAACACTTATTCGGGGATCAGACGGGGGTCTGAAAAAGGTATCAAGTATATGGATCGAATTCGAATTCGCGGCGGCCGCCCCTTGAAGGGTGAGATCAGGATCAGCGGTGCCAAGAACGCCGCCTTGCCGCTGATGACGACCTGCCTGCTGACGGATGAGCAGGTACGATTGGACAATGTGCCGGACCTGGCCGACATCAACACCATGACGCATCTGCTGGTCCAGCATGGCGTCGAGGCGATGACGCGTCTGGCCGGCAAGGACCGCTCCATCATCCTCAGCGGCCACAACATCACCGACACGACGGCGCCCTATGATCTGGTGCGCAAGATGCGCGCCTCGGTGCTGGTCCTCGGGCCGCTGGTCGCCCGCCATGGCGAGGCGAAGGTATCGCTGCCGGGCGGCTGCGCCATCGGCACCCGGCCGGTCGATCTGCATATCAAGGGCCTGCAGCAGATGGGCGCCGAGATCGAGCTTGCCGAGGGCTATATGATCGCCCGGGCGCCCAAGGGCCTGACCGGTGCGGAGGTCAATTTCGCCAAGGTTTCGGTGGGGGCCACCGAGAATCTGCTGATGGCTGCGACGCTTGCCAAGGGCGAGACGCAACTGATCAATGCGGCGCGCGAGCCGGAGATCACCGATCTCGCCAATTGCCTGATCTCGATGGGCGCCAAGATCGAAGGCGTCGGCACCAATCACCTGCGCATCCAGGGTGTCGAGCGGCTGCACGGCACGACCCATCGGGTGGTGGCGGACCGCATCGAGGCCGGCACCTATGCGATGGCGGCGGCGATCACCGGCGGCGAGCTGGAACTGATCGGCATTCAACACGAGCTGATCGGGTCTGCCTTGGCGAGCCTCGCCCAGGCCGGCGTCAGTTGCACGGAAACAGAGCGCGGTCTGAAGATCAACCGCACCAACGGTGCGCTGGTCGGGGTCGATGTGATGACCGAGCCCTATCCCGGGTTCCCGACCGATCTGCAGGCGCAGATGATGGCGCTGATGGCCACCGCCGAAGGCGCCTCGATGATCACCGAGACGATCTTCGAGAACCGCTTCATGCATGTGCCGGAACTGACCCGGATGGGCGCCAATATCAATGTGCATGGCGCTTCCGCCATGGTGCGCGGCGTCAAGCGGCTGACCGGTGCCCAGGTCATGGCGACGGATCTGCGCGCCAGTGTCTCCCTGGTCCTGGCCGGATTGGTGGCGGAGGGCGACACCGTGCTCAACCGCATCTATCATCTGGACCGCGGCTATGAAAAGCTGACGCAGAAGCTGTCGGCTTGCGGCGCCGAGATCGAGCGCCTGACCGAGGCCGCGGCGGAATAAAGCTGCGGCGGAATAAAGGCGGCCCGTTTTGGGGCCAGGGTGGGGTGACGAGACGATGGCGACTCAAGGCTTGAAACTGATTGCTCGGGATGCGGATGATTTGGCCGTCATCGCCTCCTGCCTGCAGGACGCCGTGGTGCCGCTCTCGGAGATGACCTATCTGCCGGCGGAGCGGCGCTTCATCCTGGTACTCAACCGCTTCCTGTGGGAGAAGCCGCGCCAGAGCGGGGGCGCCAATACGGCGAAGCAGGTCGATGCCTCTTTCGAGGAGGACAATGCTTATCCCGACAGCCACCAGCGGACTCATACGGGTCTCTGCATCGACCGGGTCCAGGGGGTGCGCAGCCGCAATATCGATCGCAAGCGGACGGATCAGTTCCTCGATCTCCTGACCCTGCAACTCGACGGCGACAAGCTCGATTTTGTTTTCGCCGGCGGCGGCGTCATCCAGCTTGAGATCGAAGGCCTCAGCCTCTTCATGCAGGATCTCGGCGAATCCTGGCCGACCCAATGGCGGCCCGAGCATGGCGACGCAGCCGCCGCCAAGGGATCGGCCGCCAGGGAGGCATTGCGCCGCCGCGATCCGGTGGGCGGTATCGGGAATGGGCGCGGATGATGGCAAGCAAGGCTGACAGCACGGCGGACCGCTTCGTCCTCGCCTTGCCGAAAGGGCGCATTCTGAAAGAGGCGATGCCGCTGCTGAAGAGGGCAGGCATCGAGCCGGAACCGGAATTCAATGACGAGAATTCCCGCCTGCTGCGGTTCCGCACCAACGATCCCCGGCTGGAGATCATCCGGGTGCGCAGCTTCGATGTCGCCACTTTCGTGGCCTTCGGTGCGGCGCATCTCGGCATCGCCGGCAATGACGTGCTGCTGGAATTCGACTATCCGGAAATCTATGCGCCGATCGATCTCAAGATCGGCAAGTGCCGCCTGTCGGTGGCCGAGCCGGTGGCGATGGTGGCGGGGGACGATCCCGACCGCTGGTCGCATATCCGGGTCGCGACCAAATATCCCAATGTCACCCAGGCGCATTTCGCGGCGCGTGGGGTGCAGGCCGAATGCATCAAGCTGTCCGGCGCGATGGAGCTGGCGCCGACCCTGAATCTCGCCGGTCGCATCGTCGATCTGGTGTCCAGTGGCGCCACCTTGAAAGCGAACAACCTGGTCGAGGTCGAGCATATCGCCGATGTGACCTCGCGGCTGGTGGTCAACCGCACGGCGCTGAAGACCTATCCCGATGAGATCGGCGGCTGGGTCGAGCGTTTGCGCGAGGTCGTGGACGCGGCTTAAGCTGGCGGGCGATGTGCCGTTCGAAGAGATCGGCGGCGATGGGAAGAAGGGCATGCGGATGGCCGGCGGAGCGGCGAGGGGACAGGCATGACAACTGCAAGCGGTGCCGATGAGGGGACGCCGGCGCTGCCGACCCAACGCATCGTCAAGATCGACCTCGACGAGGACAGCACGGCGCGGCGCACGCCCGAGGTCGAGAACGAGCGCGCCGTCGCGATCTTCGATCTGATCGAGGAGAACCGCTTCATTCCGGCGATCGATCATCCGGGGCCGTTCCATTTGCGGCTGTCGATCGAGGAGAACCGGCTGAATTTCGATATCCGCGACACGGCGGATCAGGAAGTCTATCGCTTCATCCTGTCGCTGGCGCCGTTCCGCCGCATCGTCAAAGAATATTTCGACATCTGCACCAGCTATTACGCCGCGATCCGGCGCGCCAGCCCCTCGCAGATCGAGGCAATCGATATGGGGCGACGCGGCCTGCACAATGAAGGCTCGGAGGTGCTGCGCGACCGCCTCGCCGGCAAGGTGGATCTGGACAGCAATACCGCACGACGGCTCTTCACCCTGATCTGCAGCCTGTATTTCAGGGCATGATTTGATGTCGGGCCTGCCGGGCAGCGTTCTCTTCTGTTGCACCTACAATTCAATCCGGTCGCCGATGGCGGAAGGCCTGCTGAAGCAATTGCACGGGACGCGGATCTTCGTCGATTCGGTCGGCGTGCGGGCCGGCGAGATCGACGGTTTTGCCATCGCCGCCATGGACGAAATCGGCATCGACCTGTCGCGCCATCGCGCGAAGGCCTTCGACGATCTCGAGGATACGTCCTTCGACCTGATCATCTCGCTGTCGCCGGAGGCGCAGCACAAGGCGGTGGACATGGTCCGGACCATGTCCTGCGATGTCGAGTTCTGGCACACCCTCGACCCCAGTATTTATGAGGGTAATCGAGAGGAAAGGCTGGACGCCTATCGTCAGGTGCGGGATGGGCTGGCCCGCCGCATCCGCGCGCGTTTCCCCATTATCGGCGCCCCGCAAATATAGAGAAACAAAGGGTTTTCTCGGAATAAGCGATGTCGATTGAGGATTTTGCCGAAATGAGTATGATCCGCGGCCAAATCGCGGGGTCCTGCAGGCTGAGACTGACTCGCCCAGTCCCGTGGAAGGAGAGCGAATGTCGAAGGAAGATTTGATTGAGTTTTCGGGCACGGTCACCGAATTGTTGCCCAATGCCATGTTCCGGGTGAAGCTGGACAACGAGCATGAAGTTCTCGCCCATACCTCGGGCAAGATGCGCAAGAACCGTATTCGCGTGCTGGCCGGCGACCGCGTCAATGTGGAAATGACGCCGTACGATCTGACCAAGGGCCGGATCACATTCCGCTTCAAGTAACGTCCATGCGCCCTGATCTGGGCGCCCCGATCAGGCGGGCCTTACCATGACGGGCCTCACCATGACAGGCACGGCGCGGCAGTCATTCCCCCCATTTTCATATCGCCGGGGCTCCGTCCTCGGGGAGACGACTCATGCCGGCATCTGACCGGCCGCGCATCGTGCTCGCCTCGGCCTCGCCGCGGCGGCTGGACCTGCTGCGGCAGATCGGGCTTGAGCCGGATCTGGTCGACCCGCCCCATACCGATGAGACGGTGCATCGCGCCGAGCTGCCCCGCGACTATGCCAAGCGTGTCGCCCTGGAGAAGCTGCGGGTCGCGCAGGCCCGTCATCCGGGCGCCGTGGTCATTGCCGCCGATACCGTGGTCGCCTGCGGCCGGCGCATCCTGCCGAAGGCGGAGGATGCCGCGACGGCCAGGGATTGTCTCGCGTTGTTGAGCGGCCGGCGCCATGCGGTACTCGGCGGCATTGCCCTGGGCCTGCCCGATGGCCGCGCCTTGTTCCGTCTGGTTTCGACGAAAGTCCTGATGAAGCAATTGCAGCCCTCCGAGATCGAGCGCTACATCGCCGGCGAGGAATGGCACGGCAAGGCCGGCGGCTATGCGATCCAGGGGCGTGCCGCCGTCTTCGTGCGCGAAATCGCCGGTTCCTACAGCAATGTCGTCGGCCTGTCTTTAGCAGATCTGGCGGCGATGCTGCAGGGCAATGGCGTAACCTGGTGATTGATCCGAGTTTGGTGATGCGATGGCGAAACCTTCTGCCAGAAGCGGCTTGAGCCGCCTTTATCTCGCCGGGCCGGAAACCGGCAGCGAGTTGTTCCGCTGGGTCGATGACGAACTCGTCCAGGCCTGGCGCGACGTGCCGGGTGCCGCGTCGCTGCTGGGCGCCATCTATCTCGGCAAGGTCGTGAAGCTGGAACAGAGCCTCAACGCCGCCTTCGTCGAGATCGGCCTGGACCGGCCGGGCCTGCTGCCGCTGAAGAAGCAGGGCAATCCGACCGAAGGCGAGAGCGTGGTCGTGCAGGTGCGCCGCGATGCCCGCGAAGACAAGGGCGTCAGGCTGTCGGCGAGCCTTGCCACCACCGTCGATGTTATGCCCCTCCGTCAGGGCAAAACGGCTCCCTGTTGCCTGGTGCCGGCACCGGAGATCTGGCAGACCCTGCTGCGCGCGCTGGCGCCGCAATCGGTCGAGCAGATCGTCTGCGCCCGCCGGGTCGATGCCGAGCGGGTTGCCGCCTGGTGCAAGATACAGGTGCCGGAGCTTGCCGATAGGGTCGAATATCAGGCGGCCCGCGACTGGTCGCCGAGCCGGGCCGAGGCCTTGGATGCCATCGCCGAGGCACTGGAAGAGGAGGTGTCGTTGCCGGGCGGCGGCACCTTGCTGATCGAGCCGGTCCGCACCCTGACGGCGATCGATGTCAATTCCGCTGCCGCCACCGGCCGCAGCGGCATCGAGCAGACCGCCTTGTCGGTCAATCTCGAAGCGGCGCGCGATGTGCCGCGCCAGCTTGCCTTGCGCAATCTCGGCGGTATCGTCGTCGTCGATTTCATCGACCTGCAGAACCGCAACAAACGGGACCAGGTGATCAATGCCCTGCGCGACGCGGTCGGCATCGATCCGGCGATCGACTGGGTCGGCAATATGTCTCGCCTCGGCTTGGTCGAGATCCTCCGCAAGCGCACCGGTGCCAGTCTGGCGGAGATGTGGGGCGACGTCGTTGGCACGGATCGCGCCGGCACGAATCACATTGGCGTTGATTCCGGTCGTATCGGGTAGTCGGGAGGCGCATATGGCCGCTGAGGAAAGCAACCCGAAGAAAACCGGCAAATGTCCGACCTGCGGCAAGCCCGCTGTGCCGGCATATCGCCCCTTCTGCTCCCAGCGCTGCCAGCAGATCGATCTCGGCCGCTGGCTCGGCGAACGCTACCGAATCCCCGCCGGCCAGGGACCCGGGGATGACACTGCCGACCGCCCGAGGGACCGTGACGACGACGAAGCCTAGTCCAAAATTATCGAAGCGGACCAATCGCTTGTCTAATCGGAGCTGATGTCAATTCGAGGCTGGACAAGGCCGACGAATTTCATTAAAAGACCGCATCTTGCAGACGCGACAGCGTCTTTCGCACCGGATGCCCAGGTAGCTCAGTTGGTAGAGCAGGGGATTGAAAATCCCCGTGTCGGCGGTTCAATTCCGTCCCTGGGCACCATCTAAATCAATCACTTAGAGATAGATCGTTAGCGGAGCGGAACTAAGTTTTCCATTACTTCCGCTTGAGTTTTCCATTTGCCTCCGTTTTCGTTCCAATGAGACAATCGCGGCATCGCCCGCGTGCTTCCAGTTGTACTCGTCCGAGTAGTGCGCGGCCATACCATCGGTGCGTTGCGCCAGAACGGCCTTCACCTGTTCCTTCGTGCCGCCATTGTCGATGATGTCCTTGCCGACGCTGTGGTGCAGCTCGGCGTAGAGAATGACGCGGGCTTCCGCTGGCACCAGCAAATCGGCCGACACGCCGGTCTTCTTCCGCGTGTAGGGCAGGTGCTGGCCGTCGTAGGCACCCTGCGCCTGTGCCTGGACACGACCTCGATGGAGCAAGGATGGTCTGTCGTTGCATCGCTCGGGGCAACGGAAATCTTCCGAAATTTTTTTTGAATGCTTTCGCTCGCTTGGAGAGCGCACTGAACGAAGGAGTTATTAGGTTTCAGTTGCTTCTGAGATGGACGGGGTTGAGGTATTTAAGAGGCCACCTTCATTCATTAGTTTGAAGAGTTCTCTATTCTCATGGATTTCCTTGATGAGTTCTTCCAGCTCGATTAGCTGTTCCAACATTGCTTGATCAAATTCGTGAAACTGCGAAATGCTGTAAGTCGTTCTGGCAAATTTTAGCTTCGATTTGGCTTCTGTTCGCATGAAGGTCAAGCCGGTGTTATCGTCGTTCATACAGAAAAAATTATGAGCGATAATGTTTCGAACCTCTGACATTTTCCCAATGCGCTTCAGAACATCGTCATGATGCCGCTGTTTCTCTTCTTCCATTGGCGTATGATCAACAGCGGTACGAAGCAGATATAGCTTTTTGACTACTTCAAGATTGGCCGAGACAATTTCAGTTTCGAGAACTCCCAGCCCAAGTGCCGCGCCAATTGCTCTACCAATAGCCTCTTCTACCAATGACCAAACGAAGAAGAAGCGCCCCACGAGGGCGTATGCTTTAACAGTTGGCTCCAGCCCGTCTAGCTCAATATCAGCGGGGAATGGATCGGGCATTAGGCGCCCCCCAGTTGCGATCGTTCCGGGTAAGATATGATATTCTTCACGAAATGAGACGGGGGAATTTCATGGTGTCATAGGTTGATATTCAGAGGGACATTCAATCCACTTACGGGTTTGCGTCACAAACTTACTGGACCGCTCATATTCTTAGTCATCACGGCAAGACGCGAGGCGCTTCAGTACAGCTAAGGCGTTGTCAGCCGATCACAAGGCTGGTACACATGATGTCACAAGCGTCTAAAATTTCGTAATAAATTCAATACTCTGTGTCGCCCTGACGAAATTCCGTCCCTGGGCACCACGCGCTTAGAGCGCTCACCCACTTTCAGATATTTCATCGCCGGCCGGCATGATCGGCTGTGGTGAGGATCAGGCGCAGGCAACGATCGTGAGGCCGCCGATGACCATGGCCATCCCAATGGCCTGGGAGAGTTTGACGCGCTCGCCAAACATCACGACACCGCAAAGCGCGATCAGTACCAAAGCGAGGCCGGTGAAGGGATAGGCCAGGCTCAATGGCAGGCGAGTCATCGCCCCCATCCAGCAAAGGCTGCCAAAGAAAGCGGCGACGAAGCTGCTCAAGGTCAGGGGGTGCAGAATCAGTCTGCCGAGATACCAGATCTTAGCTCTGGTGCCTGAGCCCATGGGACTGGAGCGGGTAATTCGATATTTGAGGATAAGCTGCGAATAGACGTTGAAGGTGATGTTCAGCGCCACCAGGAACCAGGCCTCTATAAGTCCCATCGGGACACCATAAGTATTGCTATCATTTATAGAATAGTCTCAAATGCCTCGATTTACGGAGATATTATGGCCCAGTTTACCAAAGGCATCTACGCCGTCACGCAGATTCCCGTACTGCATAAAATCATCCAGCATTCGCTCGCCAAGCCAAACGGCATCGAACGGATGGTCACGGAAATCATCGAGCCGAAGGGCGGCGAATCTGTCTTGGATCTTGGCTGTGGGGCCGGCCAGATCATGCCATTCCTGCGGGCGCGCAGCTATATCGGCGTGGACCTCAATCCGGCCCATGTCGAAGCTGCGAAGGCAAAATTTCCGACGGGTGATTTCAGGGCCGGCGATGCGATCTCTTTTGTCGAAACGGTTCCGGAAAAATTCGACCTCATCACGATGATCGGATTGTTGCATCACCTTGATGATCAGCAGGTGATCCGCATCATGCACGGCGCCAAACGGGCCCTCAACCCCGGCGGCCGCGTTATCGCTTTTGACGCCGGTTTCGAGAAGAACCAGAATCCGATCGCCTGGGCGATGTCGAAAATGGATTCGGGCCGCAACGTCCGGACGCTCGAAGGTTATCTGGCGCTGGAGCGCCAGGTCTTCTCAACGGCGACCGGATATCTGCGTCATGACCTGCTGCGGGTGCCCTATACCCATGTCATCACCACGTGCCGTGCCTAGCGTGTCTCGCGCATCGGCCGGACCATCTCTCGGCTCGGCGCGGCTGAAGGACGTATTGCGCCGCCGGTTTCTCAGCCTCTGATTGTTGCCCAATCTTCTGTCTGCATCCGGGGCTAAAGGCCATACATCCTGGCAAAAGCGATGTATAATCCAATCCATATCCTTGCCGGCAGTCATGGAGGACGAGATGGGTCCCAATGAGCATGCGAACCAGGCGCTTTACGAAGCGATCCGCGGATTGGTGATGGATGAGAAGCTGGACGAGCAATCCGATGCCTATGACATCGCCATGCAGGTGGTCGAGCGCGGCTATGGTTCGCTCTCCGAACGACAGCAGCACATCTATGACCGGGTGGAACTGCTCCTGAAGCCGAGCCGTCGCCGGGCATAGCGACGCTCCATTTTTCCGCCGCCGATCGCCGCCGCCCTTGAAGCGGCGGATGGATCGTTATGATCTGAGCCGTTTCAGCGTGCTCTGGAACTTCGCGCTTTCCTTGGCGTGCAAGGCGGTGAAGAGCAGGTTGATGTTGTCGATGGTTTCCTGAACGGCTGTGACCCTCTTCGCCTCGTCCGCAATCTCTTCCGCCGAGCAGCCAGAGGCCATGCCCTGTTGCACCGGCCGGCCGATGCGCTTGACATCGAAAGCCGGGGAGGTGAGGCGCAGGGCGTTCTTTCCTTCCACGGCGAGAATGACCGGCGCGCCATGGGCAACGACATGGCGGACATCCCTGAAGGCAATCAGGCGATGGCGGACGGCCTGCCAGATCGGCGGGAAATCCGTCAATTCGGCATTTTCCAGCGCCAGTTGATCGAAGACCTCGGAGAGCAGGCGGAGCCGTGCATCGAAGCCGGGTGCGCTGTAATAAATGGCATAGGCCAGGCGACTGGTGCGGGGCCGGATATCGAGGGCCTCGTAGAGCAGGGAACTGAGCGCGGTCTCGAGGCTGCTCCAGCATTTGAGGAATTGCAGGATCGCGGCATCCATCCGCGCCCTGTCCTCGGCGATGGCCTGATGTTCCTTTTCCTGCCGGCGTGTTTCCGACATGGAGGGCACGAGAGAGGGATATTCCGTGGCGCCGAGCTCGTCGCGCAAGGCCTGGACGGCGGGATGCTCCTCGTCCAGGAATTCCTCGGCGACGCCTGGCTGGGGATTGGCAAAGAGCCCCGTGATCTCCCGCTTGGAATTGCGTTGCACATAAGGCATCGGCTCTCTCCCCTCAGGTCGACACGATACGATGTTGCCGCAGGCATGCCCGGGCGGCTTGTTTCGCACCGGCAACGCCTGATGCCGCACCGGCCCGATCCAGATACCGTCCCTCTGCAGATTGAGGCATAAACCGGAGAGGAGGACAAGGCCGGGATGGTGCCGCGATCTGCCAGTAGGCTTTCGTCGTGATTGGAAGATGGGGACGCTGGCGGGCTGAGCTCACCAGATCAGCGGGATCAGGCGATAGCGGACGCGCATCGCATAGACCGCGTAGCCGGCAAGCTCGGCCATGAGGGTGCGCTCCTCGAGAACCGCCCGGCAGGCCAGGACGACAATCATGATGGGTGCGAAGAGCAGGCCATAGGCCGAGCCCAGCAGCAAGGGGATGCCCAGGATATAGAGCAGCGCGCCGGCATACATCGGATGACGGACGTAACGATACGGTCCCGTTGTGATCGCATATTGCCCGCGCCGCGTCTGGATCTTGACGACCGGCGCGGCGAAGCTGTTTTCGCGGAAGGTCAGATAGAAGACATGCATCGCGATGGCGATGCCCATCGCACCCGCCACCTGGAGCCAAAGCGGCATCGCCGACCAACCGAAGCGGCGGGCATCGAGGGCCATGAAAATAATCCAGCCGCACCAGAGCATCATGAAGAATGCCATGAAGATCCGGTCCCACTGTTTCTGATCGCGCTGGACCAGGGAGCCGAGCCGCTCGGCCAGGAGGGCAGGGTCGTATTTATACAGCCAGATACCGATCGCCAGCCCGAGAACGGTGGTCTCAGCGAGAAAGGCCCAGGCTGCCGGCCAGGCGAATGTGCCGGCAGGTATCAACAGCAGGGCCGCCAGGAACGTCTGCCAAAAGGCGGTTCGCACGATCAGTTGTCTTAGCATGTCCGTCTCATCGAAGCGGGCTTGTTGGATTGGATAGTCGGTGATCGGTCAGCGGTATTTAAGGGCCTGATCGGGTGGCGGGTCAGCGCGGCATCCGGCCACTGCTGCTTGGGATCTTCCCGGCCTGGGGATTGCCCACACCCTCGGGATAAGGCAGCGGGCGATCCAGATTGGGCCGATAGGGATCTACCGGCAAGGTCTGGCTCTCGCTCAGCCCGGGCAACTGTCCCCGGGTGGAGAGCGGCGAATAGACGCCGCCGCTGCTGGGCATGGTGGCGATCGGCGCGAGATCGCTGCCGCTCTCGGTCGGCAGGGGAACCTCCTTGCCGGCGCGGCGATCCACACAACGCGTCCTGGCATCGCCATGCAGGTAGTCGCAGTCGGATGTCGGTGGGAAGGTGAGGGTGGTGGAGCCGGCTTGCGCAGGCACCGGCGACGCCGAGAGGGCGGCCAGGGCAACGGCAAACAACATTGAGGTGAGGAACGGTTTCATGGCGGATACCTCGAACCGGCCCGGCTCCGTCGGGTGCGGGCGCCCCTGACATTTCAGTCTCCCGCCATACAAGCTCTGGTCACACTGATGCCCGTCGCGGGGCTGCATGACCGGCGGACTGCCGGGCTGTCATATTGGGCAAATAAGCATTCCTGGGTGGGAGTGCAATATCGCCGGCCTGGGTGGGAGTGCAATATCGCCGGCACCCGGCGGAATGCAGCCGGTGCGCGGCCTAGCGGTTCGTGGGAATTGTTTCTTGTTGGCGGGAATCCGCGACATTCCGTTCAAATGCGGTTGATTATCGTGCAACCTTTCCGTGACATCGACATACAGGACAGTTCAATGTCAGGAAGCTGGCGGATGTTGGGGGTGGAGCATCTGTTTGCTTCGAACGCTGCCGGATGGAAAGCGGCACGTTCAACCATCGCTTTGGAGAGCCCCCCTCATGCGCAAGTTTTCTTCGGCAGTGATCGTCCTCGCGTCGAGCCTGGTCCTGACTGGCGCGGCTTCGGCCGCTTCGATTTCCGTTCCGTCCGTGCCGGCCCAATCGGCCTATCAGACCGTTGCCGACAAGCAGATGGTCGTCTCGCATGCTTATGCCAATCTGCGGGAAAAGCCGACCACCAGCAGCAAGCTTCTTGGCAAGCTGGATAAGGGCACCAAGGTTGATGTGATCGAGAAGGTGGCCGGCGGCAAGTGGACCCATGTGAAGGTCAACAACATGGATGGCTACGTCGCCACCAATTTGTTGAAATAAGCGACCCATGAAATAAGCGGCGGCGCGATTGCGCCAGTCGCTGAACAGAGGCCGCGGCTTTTGCCGCGGCCTTTTATTTTCTCTTGAGGCGCAGGAAGAAAAAGACGGTCAGGCCGAGGATCAGGCCGCCGACGGCCAGCCCGGCCAGCGCGCCATAGAGGGCGCCGCTGGCGCCGGCGATGAGATAGCCGATCCAGCCGAATGGCAGCGGCAGGATGAGCGGTGCCAGGAAGAGAAGGATGACCATCTCTAATACTCCACCATCTCTCGTGCTCCACAATCCGCGTCGCTGCTGTCAGATCTGGCCGGCATCGGCATCCTCAGACGGCATATAGAGGATCTTGTCGATGCGCCGGCCGTCCATGTCGATGACCTCGAACCGGGCATCGCGATAGGTGAAGCTCTCGCCGGCCTTGGGCAGGTGCCCCAACTGGTGCAGGGCGAAGCCGGCCAGGGTGTGGAACTCGCCGCCTTCCTTGAGGCCGCGCAGGCCGGACCTGTCCTCGAACTCATCGATCGGCATCATGCCCTCGATCAGCCAGGTGCCGTCCTTGCGCTGCACCATCATGACGTCGTCTTCGTCGTCATGTTCCGGCAGGTCGCCGGCGATGGATTCCAGCACATCGGTGATGGTGACAATGCCTTCGGTCGTACCGTATTCGTCGACCACCACGGCGATATGCTGCTTCTCGCGCCGGAAATGATCCAGGACCTTGAGGATCGAACTGTGGTCCGGCACGGCCAGAACCCTGGTCATGCGGTCGCGGATCGAGATCTCGTCGCCGCGCTGGGCCGCCGCGACGAGATTCTTCGCGCGGATGATGCCGACCGCCTGATCGATCGAGCCCTCGCAGACCAGCAGGCGGGAGAAATTGCTGTCCTCGATGGCCTGCAAGGCCGCCGGAATGTCGGTATCGATATCGAGCCAGACCACGTCCGCGCGCGGCGTCATGACGGCCCGCACCGAGCGGTCGGCCAGACGCAGGACCCCTTCCAGCATGCGCTGTTCCTGGGGCATGAAGACGCCGGTCTGGGCGCCTTCGGCAATCATCGATTTCACTTCCTCCTCGGTCACGCCGTTGCTGCGCGTCTCGGCGAGGCCGAGCAGGCGCAGGATGACCTCCGTGGAGTTCTTGAGCAGCCAGACCGCCGGCGCCGCGAGGCGCGACAGGATCTGCATGGGGCCCGCCACGGTGGCGGCGACGCGTTCCGGATTGGCCAGGGCGACGCGTTTGGGCACCAGTTCGCCGACGATCAGCGAGAGATAGGTGATGCCGATGACGACGACGATCACGGAGATGGTTTCGCCATGCGGGGCGATCAGGGCGAAGCCGTTGAGCCAGATGCCCAGCCGGCTCGCCAGGGTGGCGCCGCTGAAGGCGCCGGCCAGGATGCCGACCAGAGTGATGCCGATCTGCACCGTCGAGAGGAAGCGGCTGGGATCATCGATCAGGCGCAAGGCGAGGCGGGCGCCGCGATTGCCGCTGCCGGCCATATGATCGAGCCGGGCCTTGCGCGAGGAGACGACGGCCAGTTCGGACATCGCCAGGAGACCGTTGACCACGGTCAGCAGAATCACGGTGAGCAGTTCGATATAGAGCATGATCAGGCCCCCTGATGCGGAGAGGCCGAAGAACGGGACGGCACGGGCCAAAGTGGTGCGGGCCAGAGCGATACAGGACAGAGCGGCAGTGACCTGGAGAGGCGCCGCAAAGCGTCCCCGTGCGTGGCAGAGCGGCGCCGGGGTCGGCCTGGAAGTCCCGCAAGGGCGAACGGATTGTTGTGGGAAGGATGGGGGCGCAGAGCGATCAGACGGGGCTGAAGGCTCTGCTTGCTACTTGGACCGTCGGATATACCCGGCATTTGCGACCCGGATTCCGATCCGGCTCCCATGATGGCTAGCGATAAGGCTTCACAATATGGGGACCTGGTGGCCCGGGTGCAATGCCGTCGGTATTAAAAAATCTGAGCGAATGAAACGATATCAACCTGTTGGCTGGCCGCGCATCGGCTTGCCCAACTGGGCCGGGCTCCTATTCGGCGGGTGGCTGGGCGGGCTGCCAGAATCGCCGCCCCTCGATCACCTGCCAGAGGATCAGAGCCGGAACGCCGATGGCCAGATCGCGGCCCCGGCGGATCAGGGACAGCGCCAGGGAGATATCGGGGGCAACGCCGAACAGGGCGCCGAGGGCGACATAGGCTCCTTCCTGCACGCCGAGGGCATTGGGCACCATGAAGGCGAAGCTGCGGATGCCGTAGAGCAGGCTGTCGATGACCAGGGCGGAGGAGAGATCGATATCGATCCCCATGAACTGCAGGGTGAGCCAGCATTCGACACCGCTGCCCACCCAGGTCACCAGATGCAGGAAGCTGCAGGCGGCCAGGGTTGGTCGGCGCCCATGCAGGGCGTGGATATGGCTCTGCACCGTGGTCGAGGTCCCGAGCTTGGCGCCGAGCCATTGCTTCATGAGGCGCATGGCGAGGCGTTCGATCAGCCCGGCGCCGCGTGCCTGGACGAAGAGGAAGACCAGCGACAGCAGCGTCATGACGGAGATGGCGGTGAGGATCGGCACCGCGATCTCGTTGTCGGGCTGCAGGCGCGTCAGCAGCGCCAGGCCGAGCGCCGTATAGACGAGCTGGGCGATCAGTTCCATGGTCAGGTCGACCACGCTGGAGGCGGCGGCGAAATTACCGGAAATGCCGCTCTTGGTCGCGGCACGGGCACCCAGGACATAGCCCCCCACCTGGGAGAAGGGCAGCACCTCGCCGGCGGAATCGCGGATCAGGCGACCCCAGATAAAGCGGTAAAGCTTGCCATCCGTGCGGTGGCGGCCGAGCAGCCCCCAGGCGAATCCCATCACGACGATCAGGACAAGATGGAAGCCGACGATGGTGAGGAAGTTCTGCCAGCCGAGAGAGCCCAGCGCCTGCAGGATGCCATCGGCGCCGAAATGCGCGACGAGCAGGGTCAGAAGGATGGCGCCTCCGGTGAAGGCGATGATGGTGATATATCTCATGCAGGTTGTTTCGGCTTGCTGTTGCCGAAGCTCCAAAGGCGCAGGCTGGCAAGGGCGGTATCCGCGAGTTTGGGCAGGAAGGCCGGCTTCAGGAGTTCGCCGTCGAATTCCGACATGCGGCGCCGGTTTTCCGAATAGCAGTTCTCCAGGAACTTACGGAAGGTGAAGTCTTCCAGGAAGACGCTGGCCTGGGTGGCGGAGAAATCCTTGCCGTCATTGACCTTCTGGCCGCGGCGCACGGTACCGAGCAGCCGACCGATGGCGCGGCCGTAATAGCGGAAGGTCGTCAGGTGGCGCCGCCAGGGCGCGCCGCGTCCCTCCTGCACCGCGCGCCAGGCCATCCAATTGACGAAGAAGACGATATGCCGGGTTTCCTCGTACATCAGGGTCTCGAAGATATTGAACATGCTTTCGGGCAGGAAGCCCGATTGCCGCGCGATCTTGAAGGCGCCGAAGCCGAGGAAGGAATCCAGGCATTCGCCGAAACCGAAGTCGCGGAACGCCGTTTCGATATCCGCGTTGATCGGCCCCAGCGGCTGTTCCTCGATGGTGATGCCGTAACGGCGGATCATTTCCATGATCAGCGCCGCATGCCGCGTCTCCTCGTGGCCCTGCAGGTCGACGGCCTTGCGCACCAGCGGATCGTCGATGGTTTGCGCGAAAGCCTGGACGATGGCACCGGCGCGCCGCTCGGTGTGCAGCACCTCCTGCCAGAACGGTACGGTCCGCAGGCGCTGCAATCCCGCCTCGTCCAGTTCCGGCCAGGGCAGGGTGGCCGGATCGTATTCCGTGTAGGTCGCGATGAAATGATTGCAGAACAGATCGCGATGTTCGATGGAACCGATTTTCATCTGGCCGGCTACCTTGCTTAACTTATTTCTTGAGGAAGCGGCAGGCGAACCGCGTCAGCGCCGGAACGATGGTGGGGCGCAGCAGGCGTCGGTCGTAGCCGCCCATGCGCCGGTCGTTCTCGCGCAGGCACAGCTCGATCAACTGCCGGGGCGACAGATCGATGCCGACGGCATTGCTGCCGGTCATGGCGAAATTGGCGTCCTGGGCATTGCCGCCGGCATCGATGCCCCGGGCGATGCCGATGCGTTCCCAGATCAGGAAGACCCAGACGGCCAGTTCGCGCAGCACGAAGATCGGCCGTCGCCAGAAGGGCAGGTTGCGGCGATGCCAGGCGACCCAATTGGCGAAGAACAGGATGTGCCGCGCCTCTTCCTGGATCACCGGCTCGAAGGTCTCGACCAGTTCGATCGGGAAATAGCCCGATTGGCGGGCGACGTCGAACAGGCCGAAAGCGAAGAAACTGTCGATGCATTCGCTGTAGCCCGTCACCAGCCAGGCCCATTCCGCATCCTTGGGCGCGGGATAAGGCGGCTCGGGGGCGAGGGTGATGCCATAGGCCTCGACCAGCTTGCTGAGGACGACCTTGTGGCGCGCTTCCTCGCCGGCATCCATCACCAGCGCCTCGCGCAGCAGCGGATCGGTCGCCTGCGCGGCAAAGGTCTCGACCCGGATCGAGGCGCGGCCTTCGGTCTGCACGGCGATGTCCCAGATCGGCAGCGAGGTGACGCGCTTCAGGGCATCGGGCGACAGGCTCGGCCAGTCGATGACCGCCGGCTTATAGGGATTATGAGTATCCAGCAGCATGCGGCAGAACAGCCGCTTATGGGCCTCGGACCCGATCTTGATCGGATCCTGCTCCGACCCGGTCCAGTGACGCATGAGATGATCGGCCGTCGCGATCGCTTGTACGTCCGGCATTAATACCTCGTGACTCTCCGTTGGAAGACTAACGCATGCCCCGGTTCGCCTGATCCGAACCTGATCCGCATACGTGGTGGAATTTGAATTTGATGGAGCAAACTGCCGAAACTGTCTTGCCCCGAGCTTGCCTCATAATAGGCCAAGCAAAGAAACCGCGATCATGGCAGCAAGCCGCCCGAAGGGGAACAGCCTGTGCTATACCAATTTCGCATGATCCCGATCCGCAACTTGCAGGATATTGCTGCCCAAGTATAGCCATAATTATTTGATTTATATCAAGATTTAGATAATCCCGAGTTGTATGGGATGAAGGGCGCTCTCAAGAAAGATTAATGCTTGAGCGTCAGTATATGGTCAGGCGCATCGTGGCGGTCGGTGGTAGTTAGGGGATGATCGTTAAAGACTCCATCGGCAGCACATTTTTTGTCAAATCCGTTGCCGGTCACGATGTTCCGCCATTTTGAGTCCGTGGCATTTTCAAGGTGAGCGTCCACCCATGAGCTTCCCCGTTTTTCGTTTTCCGCGCCGGCTGGTTCCGGCGGTGCTGTTCGTCTGTCTCGGTGTGCTGAGTGCCGGCGCTCCCACCGCCCGTGCCGCAGCCCCGGACACGGTCTTCCTCGAGCAACTGACCTGGACCGAATTGCGCGACGCGATCGATGCCGGCAAGACCACGATCATCGTGCCGGTCGGCGGGACCGAGCAGAGCGGTCCGCAGATGGCGCTCGGCAAGCACAATGTCCGCGTCAAGTCGAATGCCGAACAGATCGCCCGCAAGCTCGGCAACGCCCTGGTGGCGCCGGTGATCGCCTATGTGCCGGAAGGCAGCGTCAATCCGCCGATCGCCCATATGCGCTGGCCGGGAACCATCACCGTGCCGGATGACGTTTTCGAGAAGACCCTGGAATCCGCCGGGCAGAGCTTCAAGCTGCATGGCTTCCGGGATATCGTCTTCATCGGGGATCATGGCGGATATCAGAAGGACCTGACGGTGGTTGCCGACCGCCTGAACAAGCAGTGGGCGAGCAGCGCGGTGCGGGCCCATGCGGTGCTGGAATATTACAAGGTCCAGGACATCGCCTATGTCCAGGCGTTGAAGGCGCAGGGCTATAGCGAGGCGGAGATCGGCACCCATGCCGGCCTGGCCGATACCTCGATGATGATGGCGATCGATCCCAGCATGGTGCGGGCCGATCTGCTGCCGAAATCCGGCAGCTATACCCGCGCCGACGGGGTCTATGGCAATCCCACCCGCTCCAGCGCGGCGCTTGGCCGGGCCGCCATCGACGCGGCGATTTCGCAGACTGTGGCGGCGATCAAGAAGGCTGTGGCCCGTCCCTGAGCGCTGTGTTACCTGAGCGCCGTATTAACAGCCGTTACCCTCTTCTCTGTTCGGATTCTTACCCAAAGATGCTTTTTCGGGAAAAAATGATGCAGCAAAAGAAACGTCTTCGCCTGTCCCCAGCGGCCCTCGGCCTGGGTACCTGCCTGCTGGGCGCCTGCCTTGTCGCCGCGGCCTTGCCGCTGGCCGTGAGCGGTGCGCGGGCCGATACGCAGGTCCAGACCGTGCCGGGCATGCCGCCGGTGGTCAATCCGGCCAATCTCTATAGCGAGATCGCGTCCGATAAGATCAACCCGGCGATCGCCAACGATCCGGCCCGGGTCTATGTCCCGAACCGCATCTCCGGCGATGTCTATGTGATCGACCAGGCGACGTTCAAGGTGATCAATAAGTTCCGCGTTGGGGTCAATCCGCAGCACGTGGTGCCGAGCTACGATCTGAAGACGCTGTGGGTCGTCAACAACGCCGAGGGCACGGATAAGGGCAGCATCACCGCCATCGATCCGAAGACCAGCAAGCGGGGGCGGACGATCCCGGCGGAAGATCCCTATAACATGTATTTCACCCCGGACGGGAAGTCGGCCATCATCGTGGTCGAGGCCCGCAAGAAGCTCGACTTCCGCGACCCCCAGACCATGGCGCTGCAAAGCTCCATCGACACGCCCGATTGCGCCGGCATCAATCATGCCGACTATTCCATCGATGGCCGCTATGCGATCTTCACCTGCGAATTCTCCGGCAGCTTGCAGAAGATCGACATGGTGAACCACAAGGTCGTCGGCCTGCTGAAGCTCTCCAAGGGCGGCATGCCGCAGGACATCCGCGTCTCGCCGGACGGCAGGGTCTTCTACGTCGCCGACATGCATGCCGATGGTGTCTTCGTCATCGACGGCGACAATTTCAAGGAGATCGGCTTCATCCCGACCGGCCTCGGCGCCCATGGCCTCTATCCCTCGCGCGACGGCAAGAAGCTCTATGTCGCCAATCGCGGCACGCATCACATCGAAGGCAAGAAGCATGGCGCCGGCAGCGTCTCGGTGATCGATTTCGCCACCCAGAAGGTGGATGTCACCTGGCCGGTTCCCGGCGGCGGCAGCCCCGATATGGGCAATGTCAGCGCCGATGGCCATTATCTCTGGCTGTCCGGCCGGTTCGACAATGTGGTCTATGCCATCAACACGACGACCGGGCAGATGAAGATCATCCCGGTCGGCACGGAGCCGCATGGCCTGACCGTCTGGCCGCAACCCGGCCGCATCTCGCTGGGGCATACCGGCAATATGCGCTAAACAGAACAAAACGGGCGGCTTTATCTTGCTCCGCCCTACTTGATCTTGTGTGACACAGCATCGCGCCCGGCTTCGGACGCGATGTTTTTTTATGCACGGGCTTGCATGCGCCGAAATTCACGAGCGAAGAAAACGCGCGGCGGTTGCAAGTAAAACTCCCGGCCGGTTCCGTCATATCTGTGTCATGGTCCCGGGCGACCGCAGGTGGGAGGAACGTGGCGCGGATCGGGCGGATCGAGGCGAGTTGCCGAGACCAGGGGCGGGGTCTATTCTACGAGATCGAGCATATTGACTCTAGACGGCTCGCAGAACATTCCCGGTACCGATCCCGCAGTGCAACGATCGCCGGCGACCGATCGGCTCGAACCGGCCAACGATCTGGTTTTCATGGAAGGGAATTAGGACAATGAGCATTCGACTTGGCGATACGGCCCCGGACTTCACGCAAGAATCCACCGACGGCCCGATCAGTTTCCATAAATGGCTCGGCGATAGCTGGGGCATTCTGTTTTCCCATCCGAAGGACTTTACGCCTGTCTGCACCACCGAACTCGGCGAGGTGGCGAAACTGAAACCGGAATTCGACAAGCGCAATGTCAAGGTGGTCGGCCTCAGTGTCGATCCGCTGTCCGATCACCGGGCCTGGGTGGGCGATATCGAGGAGACCCAGGGAACGAAGCTGAACTTCCCCCTGCTGGCGGATGCCGACCGCAAGGTCTCCGACCTCTATGGCATGATTCATCCCAATGCCAATGACACGCTGACGGTCCGCTCGGTCTTCGTCATCGGGCCGGACAAGAAGGTAAAATTGACCATCACCTATCCGGCCAGCACCGGCCGCAATTTCGATGAGATCCTGCGCGTCGTCGACTCCCTGCAACTGACGGCGCAGTACAAGGTGGCGACGCCGGTCAACTGGCAGCATGGCGAGGATTGCATCATCGTTCCCTCGATCGGCGACGAGGAAGCCAAGAAGGCTTTCCCCAAGGGCTACAAGACGCTGAAGCCCTATCTGCGTATCACCCCGCAGCCGAATCTTTAAAGAGAGGGGTTGCGTAGCATGAAGATCATCGTCGTCGGCGCCAGCGGTACGATCGGCCGGGCCGTGGTCGCGGCCCTGAAGGACGGTCATGAGATCGTCACGGTCGGCAGCAAGAGCGGAGATGTCCAGGCCGATATCAAGGATTCCGCTTCGATCCGCCGCCTGTTCGAGAAAGTCGGCAAGTTCGATGCCCTGGTTTCCACGGTCGGCAAGGTGCATTTCGGCGACTTCGCCAAGCTGACCGAAGTGGAAATGGAGGTCGGCCTGCGCGACAAGCTGATGGGCCAGGTCAATCTGGTGCTGATCGGCCGCGATTACGCCAATGACGGTGCGTCCTTCACTTTGACCAGTGGAGTTCTCAGCCATGACCCGATCCGTTATGGTGCGGCAGCCAGCCTGGTTAATGGGGCAATCGATGCCTTCGTCAAGGCGGCCGCCATCGAATTGCCGCGCGGCCTGCGGATCAATGCCGTCAGCCCGGGCGTGCTGGAAGAATCCCTGCCGTCCTATGGACCGTATTTCCGGGGCCATGAAGCGGTGCCGGCGAAGCGGGTCGCCAATGCCTATGTCAAATCGGTCGAAGGCCTGCTGACGGGCCAGGTCATCGACGTGTTGTAGCGGATGCGCGATTTTGCATCCTTCGATCATGTTCTAGCCGGCGCCTGATCGGCGACAGATCGAGCGGCACGCCCGTCAGGGCGTGCCGTTTCTTTTTATCGCCGACGATGCGGCCGGGACATGCTGTTGCAACGGAGCGTGATGATGCAGCGGCTCCTGGCATTTCTCATTGCCGTTATCCTCGCCTGCTGGACGCTGCCGGCGCCTGGCGCGGATGAAATCTGGCATCAGCTTCCGGCGCCGCGGAAATTGCCGGACCCGTCGACCAGCGGTTATGCCTGGGTCAATGGCATTCAGCTTTATTACGCCACCTATGGGACGGGCGAACCGCTGCTGCTGCTGCACGGTCCCCTGGGGAATTCGGATTACTGGGGCAATCAGGTGCCGGCCTTCGCCCGGAAATACCGGGTCATCATCATCGACAGCCGGGGCCATGGCCGCTCCACCCGCGACAATCATCTCTACAGCTATCGCCTGCTGGCGTCGGATGTGCTGGCCTTGCTCGACCTGCTGCACATCGACAAGGTGTCGATCGTGGGCTGGAGCGATGGCGGCAATATCGGCCTGCAGCTTGCCATCCATCATCCGGAGCGCCTGCGCAAGCTGTTCGTGTTCGATGCCAATTTCAACCCATCCGGCTTCCGCTCGGATGTCGATGAGAGCGACACCTTCATCCGCTATGTGGAACAGGCGGGACGCGACTATCAGCGTTTGTCGGCGACACCGGAGGATTACTGGTATTTCTTCCAGGCGGTCAATCTGATGTGGGGGGCGGAGCCGAATTTCACGATCCAGCAACTCGGACGGATCAGGATGCCGGTCATGATCGCCGCCGGTGCCCATGACGAGGCGATCAAATCCGATCACACGGCCCAGCTTGCCCGGTCGATCCCCGGCGCCAAATTGCTGATCCTGCCGGATGCCGGTTTCTTCGCCATATGGCAGCAGCCGAAACGCTTCAACAAGGCGGTGCTGGATTTCCTCGAGGATCATGCAAAGATCGCGGTTGGGCCGTAACGATCCTCTTCATCGTTGCGGGGATTGCCTATTCGTCGCACAGTTTCATCCTTCAGCGGGGGAGGGAATGTCATGAAGCGTCTGATCACGTTGTTCGTGCTGGCGATCAGCCTGTTGTCACTGGCCGCCAAGCGTCCGGTCCTGGCGGAAGCGATCTGGCAGCAATTGCCGCCGCCGAAACACATGCCGAAAGCATCCGAGAGCGGCTATGCGCCGGTCAATGGCATCCAGCTTTATTATGCGGTCTATGGCAAGGGCACGCCGCTGATCCTGTTGCATGGCGGCCTCGGCAATTCGGATTACTGGGGCAATCAAGTACCGGTCTTCGCCAAGACCTACCAGGTGATCGTCGTCGACAGTCGCGGCCATGGCCGGTCCACGCGGGATGACAGGCCGTACAGCTATGGGCTGATGGCCTCGGATGTGCTGGCCTTGATGGATTACCTGAAGATCGACAAGGCGGCCATCGTGGGGTGGAGCGATGGCGGTATCATCGGCCTCGACATCGCCATCAATCATCCGGAGCGCCTGACGAAACTGTTCGCCTTCGGCGCCAATTACACCACCGCTGGCGTGCGCGCGGATATCGGCGACAACCCGACCTTCAATCACTATGTCGAGCAGGCCGGCAAGGATTATACGCATCTCTCGAAGACGCCGCTGGATTACGGCAATTTCGTCGAAGCCGTCGGCAAGATGTGGGCAACGGAACCGGCGTACAATCCGGAGCAACTGCGCCATATCACCGTGCCGACCGCCATCGCCGATGGCGAGCATGACGAGGCGATCAGGCGGGACCACACCGAGCAGATGGCGCAGCTCATCCCCGACGCTAAGCTGGTGATCCTGTCGGGCGTCAGCCATTTCGCCATGTGGCAACAACCGAAGCTCTTCAACAAGGCCGTGTTGGATTTCCTGGCCGGCAAGTAATCCCGCCGGAGACGTCGACAGCAAATCCGTCGCTAGTTTTCCTCGCGGCGGGCCAAGAACTTCTCCTTTTACTCTATCAATCAGATAGGGATTATTCTTGATTTATCGGCCACGCCGGCCAAATATGCCGCCAACGAATCGGCGCCGCTCTGGCGATGCGGTTGATTTCGCAAATAATTTCAGTGCTTTGGAGATTTTCATGGGTATTTCTCGACGGAATTTCGGCGCCTCGCTGGCGCTGACCTTGGGGCTGGTCCTGGCTGGCTCGGGTTTCGCCGGCTTTGGCGCCGGCAAGGCCTATGCCACTGAGAGCATCAAGCTCGGTGTGATGGGGGGCGACGAGGAGGAGATCGCCGAGGTCGCCCAGAAGGTCGCCGCCAAGGAAGGGCTCGAGATCAAGATCGTGACCTTCTCCGACTACACCATCCCCAACGAGGCGCTGGAAAACGGCGATCTCGATGCCAATGCCTTCCAGCACAAGCCCTATCTCGATGCCCAGATCGCGGCGCGCGGCTATCACATCGTGCCGATCGGCTTCACCATCGTCGAGCCGATCGCCTTCTATTCGTCGAAGCACAAGACGTTCGACGAGCTGCCGGAAGGTGCACAGATCGGCATTCCCAACGATCCCAGCAATGGCGGCCGCGCCCTCAACCTGCTGGCGGCCCATGGCCTGATCAAGCTGAAGGATGGCGTGGGCCTCAATCCGACGGTGCTCGACATCACCGGGAATCCCAAGAAGGTGACGATCAAGGAAGTGGATGCGGCGCAGATCGCGAAGTATCTGCCGGATCTCGACGGCGCCATCATCAACACCAACTATGCCATCGGCGCCGGCCTGACCCCGGCCAAGGATGCCCTGATCCAGGAGAGCCGCACCAACAACCCCTACGGCAATTTCATCGCCGTGCGCGAGGCCGACAAGGACAAGCCGGTTTTCAAGAAACTGGTGGCCGCCTATCAGTCCAAGGAAGTCGCCGATTTCCTGCAGGAGAAGTTCAAGGGCGCGATCCTGCCGGCCTGGTAATCCCGCCGGACATAGACTATCCGTTTCCGATCCTGCCGAGAGATGGCGCGGCCGCGCCATCTCTCATTCGTTTTTAGAAGTTTATTGAAATGACGACGGCACAACAGACGATTGCTCCAGAATTGATCAGGCCAGAGATGATCACGCCTGGGATGATCCCACCTGGGATGATCACGCTGGAGAAGGTCTCGAAGACCTTCGAACGGCGCGGTCAGCATGCGGTCACGGCGCTGCAGGATGTCTCGCTCTCGATCCCGCGCGGCGAGATCTTCGGCATCATCGGCCGCTCCGGCGCCGGCAAATCGACCCTGATCCGCCTGATCAACGGCTTGGAGAAGCCGAGCGCCGGCAAGGTGCTGGTGGACGGGACGGATATCGCCGGGCTGGATGAAGCCGCCTTGCGCCAGGAGCGGCGCAAGATCGGCATGATCTTCCAACATTTCAATCTGCTCTCCTCGCGCTCGGTCCGCGACAATGTCGCGCTGCCGCTGGAGCTGGCGCGCCGGCCGCGGGCTGAGATCGAGCGGCGGGTGACCAGCCTGCTCGACATGGTCGGCCTCGCCGACAAGCGCGACCGGTATCCGGCGGAGCTGTCCGGCGGCCAGAAGCAGCGCGTCGGCATCGCCCGTGCTTTGGCGACCGAGCCGAAGATCCTGCTCTCGGACGAGGCGACGTCGGCACTCGACCCGGAAACCACCGAGGCGATCCTCGCCTTGCTGGGCGAGGTCAATGCCGAGCTCGGCGTTACCATCGTGCTGATCACCCATCAGATGTCGGTGATCAAGGATATCTGCCACCGGGTGGGCGTGATCGAGGGCGGCCGGATCATCGAGGAGGGCTCGGTCTATGATGTCTTTGCCCATCCGCGCATGCCGACGACCCAATCTTTCGTCGGCAGCATCACCCGTCATGCATTGCCGAAAGCCATCGCCGACAATCTGCGGCCGGGCATGGCGGGGATACCGGCGCCGAAGGAGGCGATCCTGCGCCTGACCTTCACCGGCAGCGGCGCCGATGCGCCGATCCTCAGCCGGCTGGCGCGGGAGCAGAACCTGGATCTCGCCATCCTGCATGGCCAGATCGACACGATTGCCGATCAGCCCTTCGGCATCCTCATCGTTTCGGCGCCGGTGGCGGCTGTCACCGACAACTCGATCCAGACTTTCCTCGCCGGCAACGGCGTCGCCGTGGAGGTGCTCGGCTATGTCGCCTGAAATCATCAACCTCATTGCCGGCGCCGCTGGCGACACATTGTACATGGTGGCGCTCTCGACGGTGATCGGCACATTGTTCGGCCTGCCGCTCGGCATTTTCCTGGCGACCAGCGGGCGGGGTGAATTGTTCCAGTCGGTCCTGCTCAACCGCGTCCTCGGCCTGATCGTCAATGCGGCGCGCTCGACGCCTTTCATCATCCTGGTGGTGGCGATCATCCCCTTCACGCGCTGGGTCACCGGCACCTCCATCGGCACCACGGCGGCGATCGTGCCGCTCACCCTCTCGGTCATTCCCTTCATCGCCCGCATCGCCGAAACCTCGATCCGCGAGGTCGATGGCGGCCTGATCGAAGCCTCGCAGGCGATGGGCGCGACGCCGCTGCAGATCGTCTTCAAGGTGCTGATCCCGGAAGCCCTGCCGGGTATCACGCTCGGCATCACGCTCTCGATCGTCAGCCTGATCGGCTATTCCGCCATGGTGGGGGCGGTGGGCGGCGGCGGCCTCGGCGATGTCGGCATCCGTTTCGGCTATCAGCGTTTCATGCCGGATGTGATGCTGATCGTGGTCGTCGTCCTGATCCTGCTGGTCCAGGCGGTGCAGACCGCCGGCGAGGCCCTGGCACGCCGCGTCAACAAGCGGCAGTTGCGGCGATAGGCATAAATTGCTTGATGGAGATGGTTGATGCGTTCCGCTGGCAAGAGGCGATAAGAGGCTGATCCCACCGCATTGTCAGGCATCCCGAAATTCTTTATGACAGTCTTGCTTGCGACTGGGGGTTGATTGTCGCGGGCATGTTCTGGAATGAAAATTTGGGGGACTACCTTGTCAATGCGGATACATTTGCTGTCCACGACCGTGCTGGTCGGGATTGCCTGCGCGGCTGCGAATCCGGCAGCAGCGGCTTGTTCGAATGCGGTCGCCGGTCCGGGCGCAACCGTTACCTGTTCCGGCACGGATACGACCGGGGTCAACGCCATTGGCAATCCGGGCGTCACGGTCAATGTACTGAATGGGGCCAGGATCAATACCGGCGGGCCCGGCATTCTTCTCGGCAGCCAGGGTACGATCTCACTGTTCGGCAATGCGCAGATCACGAGTGGCGCGAGTGGCGGACTTGCCGGCGTGGGCATCAGTGGTGATCAAGGGACCATCACGCTGAATGGCAGCTCGACGATCAGCACGACGGCGGACTATGGCTTCGGTGCCGGGATCTTCGGCGATAACGGTACGATCACGCTGAATGGCAATTCGGCGATCCGGACGACAGGCTATGGTTCATACGGCATCTTCCTCTATGGCAGGTCCGGCACTGTCACGCTGAACGGCAATGCGTCGGTCAGCACGGCAGGCGAGAACGCCGCCGGCATCTTCTCCGTAAGGAATGGTGGCGCCATCACGCTGAACGATACGGCGTCGATTCGCACGTCGGGCAGATATGCCAGTGGCATCAAGTCTTATGGCAACAACAAGTCGGTGACCCTGAACGGCAATTCGTCGATCACCACGACGGGCGATCGAGCCAGCGCTATCGAAATCCAGGGCGATAACAACACCGTGACGCTGAACGACCGGGCCTTGGTCTCGACCTCGGGGGTAAATGTCTATGGTGTTCGCGTCATCGGCGATGGTTCGACGCTGACCTTGAACGGTAATGCCGCCATCCGGGCAACCAGCGATGTCGGTCTTGCCGCCTTTGTCCAGGGAAACGACGCCCGGGTTACGCTGAACGGCAATTCATCGATCCGGTCTGAGGGCTTTAACGGCTTCGGCCTCGCTGTTATCAGCGATAACGGCACCGTCACGATCGGCAGCGGCAGTTCCGTCGAAGCGAATACCACAGGTGCGCCGGCCGTTTACGTGACGGGGCAGGATGCGTCGCTGACCAATCGCGGCACCCTGTCGAATAAGGGCCAGGGAATGGCTGTCGCTTTCTTTGCGAACAACGGCCATTTCTACAATGCGGGTACGATCATCGGCGGCAGCAACGGCCTGGCGATCGGGATTGGCGGCACCAACAATACCCTGACGCTGGATACCGGCTCGCATATCGTCGGCGCGGTCGATGGCGGCGGCAGCACGCTGGTGCTGCAGGGCCATGGCCGGGCGGACAACACGTTCCTGAACTTCACCGATCTGACCCTGGCCAATGGCGACTGGGCGCTGGGCGGGGCCAGCACCTTCGGCGGCACGGTGGAGCTGCAGAGCGGCCGGCTGTCGGTAAAGAACGTGCTGACCGCACAAGGCGGCTTCGTCGTGCGTTCGGGCGCGACGCTGGGCGGCAACGGCACACTGGTCGGCGATGTGACCAGTTCGGGCCTGATCGCGCCCGGCGATCCGGTGACGCTGACGATCAACGGCAATCTGGCGCAGACCGGCGGCGGCTTCCTGTTTCAGTTCGACCAGACGGGGCTCGACCGGTTGAATGTCACCGGCACGACGACCCTGGCCGGCAGTCCCAGCCTGGAAGTGGCACCTGTACAGGGATCGGCGGGGGCCAACGGTGTGGTCTTCTCCTCGGCCGGTGGCCTGACCGGCGATCTCGGCGCGGTCAAGTATCGCGGCAATGGCGCGGCGACAGTGATCCGCGAGGGCAACGATCTGCATCTGCTGGCGGTCGATGGCACGCCGATCGAGGCGACGGCCTTCGCGGCCTCGCAGACCGGCCTGGATTTCCAGGAGGCGGTGCAGGGCCAGCAACTGACCGGGCTGCGCAACTGTTGGGCGCAGGCATGCACGGCGAGCGGCGGGCGGCGTCAGCTCTGGGGCCAGGGCTTCGGCCGGTTCGGCAATGAAAGCGCCCGGGATGGCAACCAGCCGTTCAATTACCGCATCGCCGGCACGGCGATGGGCGGCGACATGGCGCTGGATGACGGGCTGCGGCTGGGCGGTGCCTTCGGCTACAGCAACACGACGATGGACGTCGCGCATGAGGCGGCGAACAGCGATATCGATACCACCCAGGCGGCGCTCTATGCCAGCTATCATCTGGGCGGCTTCTTCGTCACCGGCGCCCTGACGGGCGGCTGGCAGGGGATCGACCAGGAACGCCGGGTTTCGGTGGCGGGTGGCACGGACACGGCCTCGTCCAGCACCACCGGCTGGCTGCTGGGCAGCAACCTGCAGGCCGGCATGACCTTGGCCTTCCCTGAGGGCTGGACCTTGCAGCCGAGCGCCAGCGTCGCGTATCAACATCAATGGGTCGAGGGCTACCGGGAGCACGGGGCCGGGGCCGGGAATGTGGCGGTCGATGCGCATCAGAACGATGCCCTGCGGCTGCATGCCCAATTGGAGCTGGCGCGTCGGATGACCTTCGAGACGATGGATGTGATACCGCATCTGAAGATCGGTGTGGCCGAGCAGTTCGACCTGGGCGGCAAGGCGGATGGCCAGTTCAGCAACGGCAGTCCGTTCGACATCGCGCTGGCCGACAGCAACCGGGTGGTGGGGCTGATCGGTCTCGGCGTGGATGTCAACTTCGCCGGGGGCTTTGGCACCTTCGTCAATTATGACGGCCTGCTCTCGGGGCCGGGCAACCAGCACGCCGTCATCGGCGGCCTGCGCTACACATGGTAAAGACGGATCAGGCCGCCGTTACGGCTGCGCCGGGCGATAACCGCCCGGCGCCGTCGGCGGCGGCCGATGCCGCTTCCGGGGCCTATCATCTCAATTTCTCGCCGGGTTTCGCGGCCTGGCTGCGCCGGCACGATATCGGCCTGGCACTTTCCACCTACGAACTCGGCAAGGTCGTCATGCTGGGGGCACCGCCCCAGGGCCTGGCCGCGAGCGACCAGGGCTTCGACATGGCCATGGCGCTGCTGGGCACGGAGCACGGCTTCTATCTCAGCATGAAGCACCAGGTCTGGCGTTTCGAGAACGGCCTGATGCCGGGGCAGCTTTACGAGGGCTGCGACCGTCTCTACATGCCGCGCCAATGCCAGGTCACGGGCGGCGTGGATATCCACGATCTGGCGATCGATCGTCGCGGCCGGCTGCTGGCCGCCGTGACGCTCTACAACTGCATCGCCGATCTCGATCACCAGGGCAGCTTCAATCCGCTCTGGCGTCCCGATTTCATCGACGGGATCGTCGGCGAGGATCGCTGCCATCTCAACGGCTTCTGCCTCAAGGAGGGCAGGCTCGGCTATGCCAGCCTGATCGGCCGCAGCAATACCGCCGATGGCTGGCGCAACCACCGGGCCGATGGCGGCGAAGTGATCGAGATGGCGACCGATCGGATCGTCGCCGGCGGCCTTTCCATGCCGCATTCGCCGCGCCTGCATGCTGGCCAGCTCTGGGTATTGGAGGGCGGAGCAGGGTGGTTCGGCCGGATTGATCTTACCGCTGGCAGATTCGAGCGCCGGACCTGGATCCCGGGTTTCCTGCGAGGCCTGCGTTTCATCGGCGATTACGCGGTGATCGGCAGCTCAAGGCCGCGCCACCGCAGCGGCGAGGCGGCGGTCTTCACCGGCCTGCCGCTGCAGGACGATCTGTCGCGGCGGGGAGAGGAAGCGGTCTGCGGCCTGCATGTCGTCAACCTGAACAGCGGGCTGGTGGAACACCAACTGACCATCACGGGCGCGGTCCAAGAGATCTATGACCTCGCCATCCTGCCACAGACCCGCATCCCCAGATTGCTCAGTCCCGATGCCGATGAAGCCGTCCAACTGGTCTTCCTGGGACCGGATCAGTCGGCCGAGCGGACTCTGTAAGGCGATGCAGCTTCATCGTTATCGGATGAAGCTGCGCTGATACGGCCACGACGTATCCAGCTTTTGCGCCTCTCACCCCAAATGCGGGGTGAGAGAGATATTTTCTTTTCAACGAAGATTATCGAGCGTTATGCCGGTTTAACTCCCTCGCCCCGCTTGCGGGGAGAGGGTTGGGGTGAGGGGTGTCGATCTCATATGAGGCGTCTGCGCCCTAAATCTTTTCTGCATCACAATCCGCCTTCGATGCGGAAGAGCAGAGCTCTCAATGAAAGTCGCGGCTGCGGATGTTCAATCCCCGCTTCGGGCTGCGCGTCTCGACATGGTGATCGTGGCTGCGATGGTCATGGCCGGGATGCGGAATCTCGTCGGCGTGGGCGATGAGGCCGGCAAGCTCCGGCGTGGTGCTGGCCGAGCCGGATTGTTCATGCAGGCTATCCAGCATCGGCGTCAGGTCGTAAAGCTTCTCGGCGACGATATGGATGACCTGATGCGGTGCTTCGCCTTCGCGCTGCAATTTGCCCCGGCAGGCGATCATCTTGGCGCCCATGATGATGCCGCGATGCTGGGCGAAGACCTGCGGCCAGGCGATCAGATTGGCGATGCCGAATTCATCTTCCAGGGTGACGAAGACGGTGCCGCTGGCGCTGCCGGGCCGTTGGCGGACGAGAACCAGTCCGGCCACGGTGACGCGCTTGCCGGGCTGGATTTTTGACAGTTCCTCGGCCGCGACGACGCCTTTGCCGCCGAGCCGGGACCGCAGGAAGGCAACCGGGTGCTGCTTCAGACTGAGCGCCAAAGCGCGATAATCCTCGATCACATGCTGCGAGACCGGCATCAGCGGTAACGCGACCTCCGCATCCGGTGTCGATGTGTCCTCGACGCTTGAGAAAAGCGGCAGCACATCCTGCTCCAGCGCCATCACCGCCCAGAGGGCCTGGCGCCGGTCGAGGCCGATCGAGCGGAAGGCATCGGCCTCCGCCAGCTTGGTGACCGTCGCTGGGTGTAGCTTGGCGCGACGCGTGAGCTCGGCGACATGGCGATAGCTGTCGCGGCGATGCTCGAGCAGTTTCTTGATCTCGTCTTCGGAAACGCCCTTCGCCTGCCGGAAGCCGAGACGCACGGCATGGCGGTTGCCGTTCGGCTCCAGGCTGTTGTCCCAAAGGCTATGATTGATATCGACCGGCCGTACTTCGATGCCGTGTTTCTTGGCATCGCCGATGATCTGTGCCGGCGCATAGAACCCCATCGGCTGGCTGTTCAGCAAGGCGGCGGCGAAGATGTCCGGGTAGTGATGCTTGATCCAGGCCGAGATATAGACGAGCAAGGCGAAGCTGGCGGCATGGCTCTCCGGAAAGCCGTAATTGCCGAAACCCTTGATCTGGTTGAAGCAACGTTGCGCGAAGTCGCGGCTATAGCCGTTCGCCACCATGCCCTCGACCAGCTTGGTTTCGAATTTTTCAACCTGGCCGTTGCTCTTGAAGGTTGCCATGGACCGGCGCAGTTCATCGGCCTCATTGGCTGTGAAACCGGCCGCGACCATGGCGATCTGCATCGCCTGTTCCTGGAACAAGGGAACGCCGAGGGTTTTCTCGAGCACGGCTTTCAGTTCGGGTTTGTGATAATCGACCTTCTCCCTGCCGTCACGGCGGCGTAGATAGGGGTGGACCATATCGCCCTGGATCGGTCCCGGCCGCACGATGGCGACCTCGATGACAAGGTCGTAATAATTCCTCGGTTGCAGGCGCGGCAGCATGCTCATCTGCGCCCGGCTCTCGACCTGGAACACGCCGATCGTGTCCGCTTGCGACAGCATTTCATAGACGTCCTTGTCGTCCTGGGGAATGCTGGCGAGGTTGTGATCGAGGAGATAATGTTCCCGCAGCAGATCGAAGGAGCGCCGCATGCAGCTCAGCATGCCGAGGCCGAGGACGTCGACCTTCATCATGCGCAGGGCTTCGATGTCGTCCTTGTCCCATTGCACGACGGTGCGGTTTTCCATGGCCGCATGCTCGATCGGTACCAGGGAGGACAGCGGGCCGCGGCTGATGACGAAGCCGCCGACATGCTGCGAGAGATGGCGGGGGAAGCCGATCAACTCCTTGGCGATACCGATGGCCGCACGCAGGCGGCGGTCCGTGGGATCGAGCCCGGCCTGGCGGATTTCGATATCGGTGACGCCCTTGCTGCTCCAGCCCCAGACTGAGCGGGAGATGGCATTGACGGTATCGACCGAGAGCCCCATCACCTTGCCGACATCGCGGATCGCCGCGCGCGAGCGGTAGCAGATCACCGTGGCGGCCAGGCCGGCGCGGTGCCGGCCGTATTTCTCATAAATGTGCTGGATAACTGTTTCACGTTTCTCATGCTCGAAATCGACATCGATATCCGGCGGTTCCTGGCGGGCGTCGCTGATGAAGCGTTCGAACAGCAGGTTGCTGTGTTCGGGATCGACGGCGGTGACGCCGAGACAGTAGCAGATGGTTGAATTGGCCGCCGAGCCGCGCCCCTGATGCAGGATTTCCTGGCTCTTGGCATAGGCGACGATATTGGCGACGGTCAGGAAATAGGGCGCATAGTCGAGCCGTTCGACGATCGCCAGTTCATACAGGATCTGCTTGCGGACTTTCTCTGGAACGCCTTTCGGATAACGCCAACCGGCACCTTCCCAGGTCAGGCGCTCTAGTGTCTGCTGCGCCGTCTCGCCGGGACCGATCACCTCCTCGGGATATTCGTAGCGCAATTCGTCCAGCTTGAAGGTGCAGGCCTCGGCGATGCGGATGGTGTTGGCGATGGCTTCCGGGTGATCGCGGAACAGGCGCTGCATCTCCTTAGGCGATTTCAGATGCCGCTCGGCATTGGCCAGCAGGCGGAAGCCGGCTTCCTCGATGGCGCAGCCGTGACGGATGCAGGTCAGGACATCCTGCAGGATGCGCCGCTCCGGCACGTGATAGAGCACGTCATTGGTGGCGACCACCGGCAGGTCCAGCCGGTCGGCGAGGCTTTGCAGGTCGTGAAGCCTGCCGGCATCGTCGCCGCGATAGAGATGGCTGAGGGCGAGATAGGCCCGCTGCGGGAAATCCCGGCGCAGCTTTTCCAGGAAGGCGGTGAAATCGGCGCCGAGTTCATCCGGCCGCAGGTCTGCGGGTGGCAGGGCAATGACGATCTGGCCTGCGCCATGGGCGGGGAGATCGTCATAAGCGAGATGGCATTCGCCTTTGGGCGCTTCGATCCGACCAAGGGTCAGCAATTCGCAGAGCCGGCCATAGGCGGCACGGTCCTGGGGGAAACAGAGCAGGCTATGGCCGTCCTGCAGGTCCAGCCGGCAGCCGACGATGAGATCGATATTCTTGCCTTCGTCGGTGGCCTTCTTGCAGGCACTATAGGCGCGGACGATGCCGGCGAGGCTGTTGCGGTCGGTGATGGCGATGGCCGGATGGCCGAGCTCGATGGCGCGCGCGACCAGTTCCTTGGCATGCGAGCCGCCTTCCAGGAAGCTGAAATTGCTGGTGACCTGCAGCTCGACATAGGGCGAAGCATTGTCTGATGTGGTGGACATGAACGCTCCGTCAGGCGAGGAAGCCGTGCAGGAACCAGCGCGGCGGCTGATCCGGCTGATAGAGGCCGGCGCGGTAGAGCCAGAAGCGCCGGCCGCCGTCATCCTCGACCCGGTAGTAATCGCGCAACTGATCGAGCGGGTGATCGACTTGGCGTTCGCTGGGGCCGGCATCGCGGTCGATGGCACGCCACCATTCGGCAATGATGCGCTCCGGTCCCTCGGCGGCCGAGACGCGGTGCAGCACATGGCGCCAGCGGAATTGCAGTGGCGGATCGTCGGGGATCGGCGCGACGGCTTCGATCGGTTCGGGATGCGGCAGCAGGCGGATCGGGCGGGGCGGCGTCTGCGTCCGCCAGTTGGAGCGGCCGATGGAAGAGAGCGGCGGCACTGACTTGACGGCGCGTTCGGGGAGATGGCTTTCCTCCGGCGCGAAACGGAAGATGCGGTCGGCGCCCAGCCGATTGCCGAGCCGGTCGATCAGCGGTGCCAGATCGGCGGCAGCGATACGGCTGCCCTGATCCAGATCCGTCTGATTCTGACGCAATGCTTCGACGCGCCGGGCGCTCAGCATGATCTGCTCGATGCCGGGGCCGGGATCGATGGTCTCGATCTTGCGTCCGAGCAGGTCGATGACATGTTTCGCCGTGGCGCTGGGCAAAGAGAGGCCGATGCCGATCTCGCTCACCTGATGATCGAGACGATAGCAGCTCAGGCGCACGCGCCGCGCACCCTGGCCGGTGGCGGCCAATTCCTCGGCGAGGCGCTCGGCCAGGATCTGCAGCGCGCGCTGCAGATCCTCCGCCGTGCCGATCGGTTCGGCGAAAGTCAGGCTGACCCGGTGCGCCGGGGGCGGGAGCAGGGCGGTGAAGGGCTCGGCAAGCTGACCCAGGGCCTGGTCCAGCCGGTCGACCAGCGGGCGGCCGATGCGCTTGGCCAAGGCGGCGCGGGGCAGGGGATAGAGATCGCCGATCGTCCGCAGGCCGAGACGGCGCAATGCCTCGGCTTGGCCGCTGTCGATGCGCAGGGCATCGACCGGCAGAGACATCAGGGCGGTCTTCTGTTCGCCGGGCGGAATGATTGACGCTGCCTGGGCTGCCTGGGACATAGGGGCGAAACGCGCGGCGGCCCAGGCGGCGCCGATCGTATCGGCGATCCCGGCGCGGCAGGCGAAACCGCGCCGCCGCAGCCGGCCGAGGAGGTCCCGCCGCAGCCCGGCCTCGCCTTGCCAGAGATGGGCGCAGCCGGCGATGTCGATCAGCAAGCCGTCAGCGCCGTCCAGCGTGACCAAGGGCGAGAAGCGCTGGCACCACAGCAGCAGGCGCCGCAGGGCCAGGAGATCGCCGAGGGGATCGGCATCGATATGGATCAGTTCGGGATCGCGCGCCAGGGCATCGGCGAGGCTCAGGCCGGGGGTGAACTGCGCCGTCATCGCCGCCTCATTGGCGGCGGTGATCAGGCGCCGACCACCGATACTGGCGATGGCGACGACGGGCTGACGCGCATCAAGTTGGCGCGCATCAAGCTGGCGGGCCTCAACCGGCGGCGCGGCGCCTTTGCGCTCGGCCTGCTGCAGGCGCCAGCGGTCGGTCGCCCAATGCGGCAGCCAGAGGGACAGGTAGCGCCGGCCCTGAGGCTGCGTCGCCAGGGGATGCACTGCCTGAGGATGCGCTACCTGAGGATCTGCCGGAAGATGAGCCGGTATATGCGTCTGGGTATTCAGCGCGTTCGACATGACGCAGCTCCCGATCTTGCAGGATGATGTCCCAGGATCCCGCCGGGCCGTTGCGCTGGCGCCAGAGATCGAGACGCCAGCAGGGATCGCCGAGATCCGGCCGCCGCCGGCCGTGCAGCGGTACGACCCGCCGGCTCGGCAGCGGCTGGATCAGCCAGCGCGTGGCGGCGGCGAGGGGCGCCTGCTGCTGTTTCTCGGCCGTCTCGCCTTTGCGCCAGCGCCGCAATGCGATGGCCATGCGGCCATGGCTCTCGGCGGCCAGTTGCAGGCGCCGGCTGGCGGTGAGATCGAGCAGCTCGATTTCGCCGATGACCAGCGCCACGTCTTCAGCCCGCAGGGCCTCCTCCATCGCCCAGAGGGTTTCCTGATCGTTGCGGCTGGCGACCATGATCATGCGGGCGGCATCGATCCCGTGAGGCTGCAATCCCGGCGCATGGAGGTCCTGATGGGGCGATATCCACAGGCAGGCCCCCTCGGCCGGATATTGCGCCAGATGACGCCGCAGCAGATGCAGGGCGAAGAAGGCCGGCTGGACCGCTTGCTCGCGGTCGAAGCCGGTGCCGGCGATTTCATGCAGGGCATGCCGGAACAGGCCGCCGCCAAGATGCCGGTCCGCCTGCGTCAGCCCCAGGGAGAGCAACTGGTGCGCCTGCTGTGACGCCGCCCCGCCGGCGGCGATCTTCGCCACCTGCCGCCGCAGGGCCTGAAGCCTGTCGGTCGCCGTTGCGCCGACAGGCATCCCGGGAGCGACCGCCCCGGCCGAAGCTCTGTCGGCCGCAACCGCCTTGTCAGCGGTTGCCTTGGAGATCGGCTGGACCAAGCGCGGCAGGGTGGGGGTCTGTTTCATGTTCTATTTTTGTTCCAAATATGGTCGATGAGTCAATGGCGCAGCTTCTTCTTTGTATTGCTCTGAAATTATAAGATTTTTTGTGCAATCTTGAGGTGAATTGTTACGTTCATGCGACGTCTCTTCGAGCCTGACAGCCCAGAACACAGTTGCCGGATCAATCTGCGGCTGTCCGGTTCAGGCGACAGGCTGGCGCCGTGACATCCAGCTTGCCGCTGCCACCCCCTCACCCCGATCCCCTCCGCGAGGGGAGAGGGAGATCTCATCATCTCTCCTGGAAAATTATCGAGCGATATAAGCGCTTAAGCTCCCTCGCCCCACGAAAGTGGGGAGAGGGTTGGGGTGAGGGGTGTTGGAGTTCAACGGGATGTTGCCGGATAGACTGACCTTTAAACCGAACAGCCGTGAGCTTGGCCAGGCAATCCATGGCGGAAGCCATGCTCGATGTTCGGCGTGGAAGCCCCAGGAAAAGGGAGGCGTCGATGCCGTCAGTGCGATGGCGTGCTCGGGCTTTCGGTCTCGTCGGGGTCGACGACGGTCAGGGCGATCCGGTTCGTATCGATCAGCAATTTGCCGCGATGTTCGAAATTCACCGTCACGCGATGGCCGATGGCGGATTGCACCTGGCCCAATCCCCAATCCGGTTGTCCGGGATGCCGCACGAAAATGCCGGGCGTGAAGTCGCTCACGATCCTGCTCCGTCAACTATGCCTCTGGCGACATTCTCCAGGACCCGCCTGAGTCGCTCAATCCCCGCCGGGTCCCGTGCAGGAATAAAGCCGGCCATCCTGCCGTCTGACGCCTGGGCGTGTTTCAAGGCCTCCGGCCAGGAGAGAGAGGGCCGGGGGAGAGGGCAGGTGGCAAATCAGTATGGTTAATAAATCCTGATCAGCGGTAATAATCCGTATACCTTTAGCGGCGACAATTGACGGGTAATGGGTAGTGGGCGACAGGCGGCGGTGCTGTGGCGGCTCCCGGCGATCCGATCCGCCGGGGCAACATGGCCGGGGCAGCATGACAGGCGGCAGCCTGAGCGAGGCAGCCTGGTCAAAAGAATACTTGGCGACGAGAACGCCCAGGTAAACGCTTGGGCAAAAGAGACCAACCGGCAAAAAGAAGGGCCGAAACATATGAACATCGACCTGCGCGTCCTGGAACTGGCGGCTTCGAAGATCTGCCACGATCTGATCAGCCCGATCGGCGCCGTGAATAACGGCCTGGAGCTGATGGAGGACGAAGACGATGCTGCCTTGCAGGCAGAGGCCCTGGCGCTGGCCCAGCGCAGCGGACGGCGGGCCAGCATCCTGCTGCAGCTCTATCGCAGCCTGTTCGGCAGCGCCGGCAACCAAGCCAGTTTCGGCCCCAAGGAAGCGGCACAGCTCGCCTTCGAATCCCTGCAGGGCGGCAAGGTGGCGCTGGATGCCGATCTCGCCGGGCTCACCGGCGAGGCGCCGGAGGGATATGGCAAGCTGCTCCTGGCGGCGGTCCTGGTGACGGCGGAAACCCTGCCGCGCGGCGGCACGGTGCTGGCGATCCTGCAGCCCGGCGCCAGCGGGCCGGAATTGCATCTGACCGGCACGGGGACGCAGATCGCCTGTTCCGACGATCTCCTGAAGGCCTTGGGGCGGCAGCTCTCGCTTGAGGAACTCTCGGCGCAGACGGTGCTGCCTTATTTCACCGGCCTGCTGGCTCAGCGGCTGGGGCTTTCCTGCCGGGGCGCCGCCACGACCGGCGGCCAGTTCACCCTGACGATTTCCGCCTGACGATCTCGGCCTGATTTCAAAGATTTCATGACGATCCGGGGCGTTCCGAAGCCGTCGCAAGTTTCACCTTAAATTAATCCTTTTTTGTAACGCTGGCCAAACTCAGCCGGGGGTCCGAACCAGGCCAACCGGCCATCGAAAAGACGACAAATGGGGTCCTTGCCATGGATGATTTGCTCAGCGAATTCTTGACGGAAACTTCCGAGAATCTCGCGGTCCTGGACGTCGAGCTGGTCAAGCTTGAGCAAAATCCCAATGACGCGGAATTGCTGGGAAATATCTTCCGCCTCGTCCATACGGTGAAGGGCACCTGCGGCTTCCTGGGACTGCCGCGGCTGGAATCGGTCGCCCATGCCGGCGAGAACGTGCTCGGCAAGGTGCGGGATGGCGAACTCGAGGTGACGCCCGAAGCGGTTTCGCTGATTCTCGAATGCCTCGACCGGATCCGCTCGATCATGAGCGATCTCGAGGCGACCGGCAGCGAGCCCCAGGGCGACGACACGGATCTCATCAAGCGTCTCAACGCCTTCGCCGACGGCATGGCGCCGGCCGCTGCCGCACCGGCAGCACCGGTATCTGCGCCGGCTCCCGCGTCCGCCGCGCCGACACAGCAGGTCGCTTCCATCGTCTCGCTCCAGGCGGCGCGTCCCGCCAAGGCCGGCGGCGCCAGCATCTATGAACAGATCGGCGGCATGGGCACGATCGATGCCATGGTCGAGGTGCTGTTCAGCCGGGTGCTCGGCGATCTGCGCCTGAAGAGTTTCTTCGACGGCATCAATATCGATCATCTGCAGGGCCGGGTCCGCGATTACGGCAGCAAGCTCACCGGCGGCCCGGACAGCTTCAACGAGGCGGATCTCAAGGCGGCCCATGCGCGGGCCTGCAGCCTCGGCCTCAATGACGGCCAGTTCGATGCCTTCGCCGGCCATATCCAGGCGGCGATGAACATGCTGGAAGTGCCGGCGGGCATCGCCGCGATGATCATGAGCGTCGTCTTCTCGACCCGCGACGAGATCGTCGGCCGGGTCGCGCCCGGCGACGGCGTCGTCTCGTTGCAGGCCGCCGGCGCGGCCGCCCCCGTCCAGTCCAGCCCCGCATCGTCCCATGTCGTATCGTCCCATGCCGCGCCGGCCCATGCCGCCTCGGCACAGGTCACCGAATTGCATCCGGCCGAGCCGAAAGTGGAAAAGCCGGCGGCCAAGCCGGCGGCGGAAGCGGGCGAGGCCAAGGATTCAGCCGTCGCCAACCAGACCATCCGGGTCAATGTCGATCTCTTGGAAAACCTGATGACCATGGTCAGCGAATTGGTGCTGACCCGCAATCAGGTGCTGCAGATCCTGCGCAAGCACAAGGACAGCGAATTCGCCGCCCCCCTGCAGCGCCTGAACCATGTGACCTCGGAACTGCAGGAAGGCGTCATGAAGACGCGCATGCAGCCGATCGGCAATGCCTGGTCGAAGCTGCCGCGCCTGATCCGCGACCTCAGCCACGAACTGAAGAAGAAGATCGACCTGGTCATGCTCGGTCAGGAGACCGAACTCGACCGCCAGGTCCTTGAGATGATCAAGGATCCGCTGACCCATATGGTGCGCAACTCCGCCGATCACGGCCTGGAGACGCCGGAGGAACGGCGCCGCGCCGGCAAGCCGGAAACCGGCAAGGTCACGCTGAACGCCTATCACGAAGGCGGCCATATCATCATCGAGATCGCCGATGACGGCCGCGGCCTCTCGCTTGCGAAGATCAAGGCCAAGGCGATCCAGAACGGGCTCGCCACCGAATCCGAACTGGAGGGGATGAGCGACCAGCAGATCCAGCAGTTCATCTTCAAGGCAGGCTTCTCCACCGCCGCCAAGGTCACCAGCGTTTCCGGCCGCGGCGTCGGCATGGACGTGGTCCGGACCAATATCGAGAAGATCGGCGGCACCGTCGAAATGCGCTCGACGGAAGGCAAGGGCACGACCTTCATCATCAAGATCCCGCTGACCCTCGCCATCGTCTCGGCGCTGATCGTCGAATGCAGCGGCGAGCGTTTCGCCATTCCGCAGATCAGCGTCGTCGAACTGGTGCGCGCCTCCAGCAATGGTGAGCTCAAGGTCGAGAAGATCAAGGACACGCCGGTCCTGCGTCTGCGCAACCGCCTGCTGCCGTTGGTGTCGCTGCGCGAGATGCTGCGCCTGGAGACCAGCGAGGAAAAGAAGATCGACGAGGATACCTTCATCGTCGTGACCCAGGTCGGCACCTACAGCTTCGGCATCATGGTGGACCGGGTCTTCGACACCGAGGAAATCGTGGTGAAGCCGGTCGCGCCGATCCTGCGTGACATCGAGATGTTCTCGGGCAATACCATCCTCGGCGATGGCAGCGTCATCATGATCCTCGATCCCAACGGCATCGCCGCCCATAGCGGCCAGATGGGGATGGGCGACAGCGCCACGGCCGACAACATGGCCCGCCGCGCCCGCGCCATGGGCGACGAGGTGGTGCCGCTGCTGCTCTTCAAGGCCGGCGACGGTTCGCCCAAGGCGGTGCCGCTGGCGCTGGTTGCGCGCCTCGAGGAGCTGGACCGCTCGACCATCGAGAATTCCAACGGCCGCTGGGTGGTGCAGTATCGCGGCCAGTTGATGCCGCTGGTGCCGATGGATGCCTATCAGGAAGTCTCGCGCGAGCCCGGCCGCCAGCCGGTCCTGGTCTTCTCCGACCGCGAGCACAGCATGGGCCTGATGGTCGACAATATCGTCGATATCGTCGAGGCGCGCCTCAATGTCGAGTTGAGCGCGGCGACGCCGGGCCGCATCGGCAGCGCGGTCATCGCCGGCCATGCGACCGAGATCATCGATACGGGCTATTACCTGTCCCAGGCCTTCGGCGACTGGTTCGGCTCGCGCGAGGAGGATATGACGGGTCGCGGCCGGCGCCTGCTGCTGGTCGATGACAGCGCCTTCTTCCGCCATCTCCTGGCACCGCAGCTCTCCGCCGCCGGCTTCCAGGTGACGACGGTGGATGGCCCGGACCGCGCGCTGGCTTTGTGCGAACAGGGCGAGACCTTCGACATCATCGTCAGCGATATCGAGATGCCCGGCATGACCGGCTTCGAATTCTGCGAGACGGTGAAGAAGGCCGGGCCGTGGCAGGGGACACCGATCATCGCGCTGTCGTCCCATGCCAATCCGAAGGATATCGCCAAGGGCCGCTCGGTCGGCTTCGACGATTACGTCGCCAAATACGACCGCGAGGGCCTGGTGCATACGTTGAATGAAACGCTGTCGGAAGTCAGGGGGGCTGCATGAGCATGTCCGCCGGTAAGGGAGGCAATGGCGTGTCTGAGCCGCAATCGGATGATGTGACGCTGGGAACCGGCGATCACCGCGATTATGTCACCATGTCGATCGCCGATCAGTTGTTCGGCATCCCCGTGCTGAAGGTCCAGGACGTCCTGGGGCCGCAGACCATCACCCGCGTGCCCCTGGCGCCGCCCGAGGTCGCCGGCTCGCTCAATCTGCGCGGCCGGATCGTCACCGCGATCGATGTCCGCCTGCGGCTCGGCCTCGACAGGCGCGAGGGCGGCAAGGCCTCGATGTCGGTGGTGGTCGAGCATGACGGCGAGCTCTACAGCCTGCTGGTGGATTCCGTCGGCGAGGTCCTCAGCCTCAACGTCAAGGATTACCAGCGCAATCCGCCGACGCTCAATCCACGCCTGCGCGACTTCTCGGACGGCATCTATCGCCTGAACGGATCGCTGCTGGTGGTGCTGAGCGTCGCCTCGCTGTTGAATTTCGGCGGCCGCGCCGACGCGGCGTGAGACGGCCGCGCGTTGCAACAAACCTGCCTGTGCGCTTCAGCACATATCGATCGAGAAGGCAGCGCTAGAATGGGTGGAGCGCCGAGATGAAATCCTGTCTGGTGGTCGACGATTCCAAAGTCGTGCGTATGGTCGCCCGCAAGATTCTCGAAAGTCTGAATTTCCGGATCGACGAAGCCGAGAACGGCCAGACGGCCATGGACTTCTGTCAGAAGCAGATGCCGGACGCCATTCTGCTGGACTGGAACATGCCGGTCATGAGCGGGATCGAGTTCCTGCGGCATCTGCGCAAGATGGATGGCGGCCAGATGCCGGTGGTGGTGTTCTGCACCACCGAGAACGACATCCAGCATATCCAGGAGGCGATCGGGGCGGGGGCCAATGAATACATCATGAAGCCCTTCGACAGCGAGATCATCGAATCCAAGTTCAACCAGGTCGGCCTGATCTGACGAGTAACGGAGTAGCGTAAGCGGATGGCAATCGGTCAAACAGCGGTCAAGTCGCCCAATCCCGCCGCCGGGGCCCCGGTCAAGGTCATGGTGGTGGATGATTCCATGGTCATTCGCGGCCTGCTGACCCGCACCCTGGAATCCGATCCGGCGATCAAGGTGGTGGCCAGTGCCGGCAACGGCAAGGCCGCCCTGGACCTGCTGGCCAAGACCGATATCGACGTGGTGGTGCTGGATATCGAAATGCCGGTGATGGACGGCATGACCGCCCTGCCGCAAATGATCGCCGCCAAGCCCTATCTCCAGGTCATCATGGCCTCGACGCTGACCCTGAAGGGCGCTTCGATCAGCATGAAGGCGCTGTCCATGGGGGCGGCGGATTACGTGCCGAAGCCGACCTCGACCAGCGAGATCAACGGGGCGGCGGATTTCAAGACCGACCTCGTCGCCAAGGTGAAGAACTGGGGTATCGTCGCACGCCGCCGCCGTGGACCCGGCAGTCCGGCGGTGGGGGCGGGCGCACCGGCGCCAGCCACTGCCGCGCCGGCGCCGCGCAAGCTCTATGGCCAGGCGGCGGTGACGTTGCGCCCGGCCGGCACGATGAAGCCCGACTGCCTGGTGATCGGCAGCTCGACCGGCGGCCCGCAGGCGCTCTTCAAGGTTTTCCAGATGCTGGGGCCGGTCAGCCATCTGCCGGTCTTCGTGACCCAGCATATGCCGGCCACCTTCACCACCATCCTCGCCGAGCATCTGGCGACGGCCAGCGGCATGCCGGCCGCCGAGGCCAAGGATGGCGAGCCGGTGGTCAATGGCCGCATCTATGTGGCGCCCGGCGACTTCCACATGACGATCATGGTGGAGGGCGGCCGCAAGGTGATGCGGATCAACAAGAACCCGCCCGAGAATTTCTGCCGCCCGGCGGTCGATCCCATGCTGCGATCGATCACCAAGGCCTATGGCAACAAGGCGCTGTTCTGCATGCTGACCGGCATGGGGCAGGACGGTCTCAAGGGGGCCCAGGAACTGACGGCCGGCGGCGGCACCGTGATCGCCCAGGATGAGGCGACCAGCGTGGTCTGGGGGATGCCGGGGGCGGTCGCGACACATGGCCTGTGCAGTGCGGTCCTGCCGCTATCGGATATCGGTCCCTATATCCGGAAGTTCATCTCGAGGACGGGCCTATGACGGTGACCGATTTCGAATTCATCTGCCAGATCCTGCGGGACCGTTCCGGCCTGGTGCTCACCAACGACAAGGCCTATCTGCTGGAAAGCCGCCTGCTGCCGGTCGCGCGCAAGTGGAAGATGACCGGGTTCGACGATCTGGTGAAGGCGCTCCGGGCGCGATCGGAAGAGGCGATGGTGCGTGACGTGGTCGAAGCCATGACCACCAACGAATCCTTCTTCTTCCGCGACACCAAGCCCTTCGACCAGTTCAAGCAGCTGATCCTGCCGGCCCTGCTGAAGAACCGCGCCGCCAGCAAGACGATCCGCATCTGGAGTGCCGCCTGTTCCAGCGGCCAGGAAGCCTATTCGCTGGCGATGATCCTCTCGGAGATGGCGCCGCAGCTCGCCGGCTGGAAGATCGACATCGTCGGCACCGACCTCTCGACCGAGATCCTGACCCGGGCGAAAGACGGGTTGTATTCGCAGTTCGAGGTGCAACGCGGCCTGCCGATCACCCTGCTCGTCAAATATTTCCAGCAGGTCGGCGATCGCTGGCAGATCAGCCAGAAGATCCGCAGCGCCGTGCAGTACCGTGAATTCAACCTGCTCAACGATCCGGGGTCGCTCGGCCGCTTCGACGTGGTGTTCTGCCGCAACGTGCTGATCTATTTCGATCAGCCGACCAAGGCCAAGGTGCTGAACGGGATCGCCAAGCAGATGCCGGAAGACGGCTATCTGATCCTCGGCGGCGCGGAAACCGTGCTCGGCCTGACCGACCGTTTCCAGCTCGTCACCGGCCAGCGCGGGGTTTATTGCGTGGTCGGCGCCGATGCCGCCAAGCCCGCCGCCGGCTTCGTGACGCCGCCGCGTCCGCTGGCGGGTACCGCGACAACCGGGACCGGCACGTTCGGAACTGGCACATTTGGAACTGGCGCAGCCGGCCTCAGTGGCCTCGGCACCACGCCGCCCCGGCCGGCGGCACCGCTGGGAACCACGCCCGCCACGGCCAAACCGGTTGTGCCGACGCCAGGTGTTGGAACACCGGGTATCACGACGCCGGGCATGACAACACCAGGCATGACAACACCGGGCACAACCACACCCGGCGCCGCCAAGCCGGCGACCACCTTCAGCAGCTTCAATATCCGTAAACCCTGACTCCGGACGCCCCGGATCCGCAAATCCCGGATCCGCAAATCCCGACGGGCGGGATCGGCCCCGTCAATCCGGCGCCCGGAAAAAGGTGAGGGCGCTTACGCGCCCTCTGCCGCCTTTTTCATGGGGCCGATGCGGGCTTCCTCGGGATCGCGCAGGACATAGCCGCGTCCCCAGACCGTCTCGATGTAATTCTCGCCACCGGTCGCCTGGGTCAGCTTCTTGCGCAGCTTGCAGACGAAGACGTCGATGATCTTCAGCTCCGGCTCGTCCATCCCGCCATAGAGATGGTTGAGGAACATTTCCTTGGTGAGGGTCGTGCCCTTGCGCAGCGAGAGCAGTTCCAGGATGCCGTATTCCTTGCCGGTCAGATGCAGCGGCTGGCCCTCGACCTCGACTGTCCGGGTGTCGAGATTGACCAGCAGCTTGCCGGTCTGAATGAGGGAATCCGAATGCCCCTTGGAGCGGCGCACGATGGCTTGGATCCGCGCCAGCAATTCGCGGCGGTCGAACGGCTTCGTCAGGTAGTCGTCGGCACCGAAGCCGAGACCCTTGATCTTGCTGTCGAGCTCATTGAGGCCGGACAAGATCAAAATCGGTGTGTTGACCCGCGCCGACCGCAAACGCCGCAATACTTCATAGCCGTCGATATCCGGCAGCATCAGATCAAGAATGATGATGTCGTAATCGTAAAGCTTACCGATTTCGAGACCGTCTTCACCGAGATCAGTGGAATCGACAATATATCCCTCTGACTTCAGGATCAGCTCGATGCTCTGGGCGGTATTCGAATCATCTTCGACGAGTAAGACCCGCATGACGTCACCCCAGCCCCTTATTCCTGTCTTCTAGGACAGGTAGGTTTAATGTTAACCATTAAACCGCTTTTCTGTAAAGCTAGGACAATCCTCGCGTTTTAATTGCCATATCCACCCCGGGTAAAACCGGGAATATAGGCTTTTCCTGCTGTTTTGGGACGCCGTTGCCAACAATTGTGGATTATGGGGATTTGATGAAACTTCATTGTTAACCGCGAGTTAACGGCCCATCGCTAACCTGGGTGCAGCTCCACAATAGCGACGGCGATTTGGCTGAAATGGCGCAAGCGGCATTCCTCGATCCAATTCTCAGAGAGATCGATCGGATCCCCGAACATCGGATTTACGGACGCGTGGCGGCGGTGCTGGGCATGCTGGTGGAGATCGCCGGCATTGAAAACAGCCTCACGATCGGCGCCCGCTGCGACCTCGTCGACCGCGCCAACCGCCGGGTGGGCTGCGAGATCGTCGGCTTCCGCAACGGCCGCGCGCTGGCCATGGCCTATGGCTCGCTGGAAGGCGTCGGCCTCGGCAGCAAGGCGATCGTGGTCGATACCGATCCCGTGGTGCGGCCGACCAATGCCTGGCTCGGCCGGGTGGTGAATGCTTTCGGCGAGCCGATCGACGGCAAGGGGCCGCTGCCGACCGGCACTGTTGCCTGCCGCATCCGGGCCAATCCGCCGCCGGCGCATGCGCGGGCGCGGGTCGGCGGCAAAATCGATCTTGGTGTCCGCTCGTTGAATACCTTCACCTCCTGCTGCGAAGGCCAGCGTATGGGCATCTTCGCGGCCTCCGGCGTCGGCAAGTCGGTGCTGCTCTCGATGATCGCCCGCTATACCTCGCTGGAGGTGAATGTCATCGGCCTGATCGGCGAGCGCGGCCGCGAGGTGCAGGAATTCGTGGTCGATGAACTGGGCGAGGAGGGGCTGGCGCGCAGCGTCGTCGTCGTCGCGACTTCGGATGAATCGCCGCTGATGCGGCGCCAGGCGGCACAGATGACCCTGACGCTGGCGGAATTCTTCCGCGATCAGGGGCGCGATGTGCTCTGCATGATGGACAGCGTCACCCGTTTCGCCATGGCGATGCGCGAGATCGGCCTCAGCGCCGGCGAGCCGCCGGCCAGCAAGGGCTATACGCCCTCGACCTTCGCCGAATTGCCGCGCCTCCTGGAACGGGCGGGGCCGGGTGTCGCGGGCTCCGGCTCGATCACCGGCCTCTTCACCGTGCTGGTGGAGGGCGACGACCATAACGAGCCGGTGGCCGATGCGGTGCGCGGTATTCTCGACGGCCATATCGTGCTGGAACGCTCGATCGGCGAACGTGGCCGCTATCCGGCGGTGAATATCCTGCGCTCGCTCTCCCGCGTCATGCCGGGTTGCAACACGCCGGCGCAGAATGCCCTGGTGCGCCAGGCGCGGCTGCAGATGTCGGTTTACGAAGACATGGCCGAACTGATCCGCCTCGGCGCCTATCGGCGCGGCACGGATCCGGCGGTGGATGAAGCGATCCGCCTCTATCCGACAATCGAGGCCTTTCTCCTGCAGCAGCGCGGCGAGCGCAGCGATCTGGAAACCGGCTATCACCAGCTCTCGGCGATTCTCGGCATGTCCTATGCCGGGGAGGCTGGTGCTGGTGAGGCAGACGAGATGACGGTTGACGCCGATCAACTGGGCACGACTGCATGAGCGGTCTCGATCAGCTCCTCCGGTTGCAGAAATGGACCTTGGATGAAAAGCGGCGCCAGGCGACGGATCTGGAAGCACTGATCGAGAAGCTGCGTCAGGATATCAGCGATCTCGACCGCGATGTGGCGCGGGAAATCGCCGCCGCCCAGCAATCCATCGACCTGCAGCGTGGCTTGCCGGCCTATCGCAAGATCATGCAGGAGCGCCGCGAGCGCATCGAATTATCGATCGCCAATGTGCAGGCGGAACTGCAGCGCCTGCAGGACGAGATCGCCGAAGCTTTCGGCGAGTTGAAGAAGACGGAACAGGCGATCGAGAACCGCAAGCAGCGCCAGCGCCAGAAGGAAAGCCGGCGTGAGCAGATCGCCAGCGACGAAATGGGCATCGATCTGCATCGCCGCCGCCGGACTCACGAAAACTGACAATCGGAAAGACGGGCCGCCCCCTTGCGCGGGCGAGCCGCTCCTTTCAAGCCACACCCAACTGACGCAATTCGGCATCGCGCCGGGGCGCATCCGACGCCAGGAAGAATTCGTCCAATTGCGGCGGCGGCACAATGGTGCCCGCCAGCATCGCATGCGCCTGGCCGCGATGATGGATCTGGTGCACGAAGAGATGTGCCAGGATGGCGCCGATGGTTTCGCGGTAATCGATGCCATCGCGGCGGTCGATGCCGACGATGCGCGTCAGCTCCGCCTCGGTCAGCTTATCGCAAAAGGCAACCAGCTCCCGGTCCACCTGGCGCTGCGCCGTGGCCAGGCTGGCGGCGGTCCGGTGCGGCGCTTCCGGCTTCAGCGACTGGCGGCCAGTCCCCTGCATATCCGCGAGATATTTCCGGTCGACCAGGAGGATGTGATTGAGCGTCTCCATCAGCGACGGGAAGAAGCTGATCCGGGTCGCGCGGAAATCGTCATCGCTGAGTTTCAGACAGGCGGCCAGCAGTCGCGCATTGGACCAGGCATTGTTGCGCGCCATCGCCCGGTAATGATCGACAAGAGAATGATCGGCAGAAGAATGATTGACAGGGGACGACATGCTTCCCTCCATGCTGCTGTTAGGATGGCAGAATGAAGGCGAAGTCGCGCGCTATGCAACCACGCTGGGTGGCGCTTCGGCGATCTCGTCCAGGGGTGAGACGGGGAAGCGTGTCGTCGCCTGGAAGCTGATATCGCCGGCATAATTGCCGAGCGCCCGGGCTTCGGCGAAGAGATTGCCGATATCGCGCCGGGCGGTTTCCGGCAGTGGGCGATGGCTGCGCACCATCAGGTCGAAGCGGGCCTTCCGCACCAGCCCATCCAACTGGCAGGCGCCGAGGCGGGTGAAGTTCACATCGACGACAAAGCGTGTGGCATTGCCGTCGGCATCGTCGTCCTGCTGGCCGCGTTTCGGGCGGCGATAGAAGAGATTGATCTGCTGCAGCCGGCCGTCATCCCAGATCGGCAGGAAGAAGCAGCGCCAGTCCTGGCCCCGTCCGTCCTGGGCCAGGAGGGAAAGCTGCATGAACTCGTCGCGCAACTTGCCGAGCGCATCGCTTTTGCCGCTGTTCTTCAGGGCGATGCCCAGCGGGCCGAACAGTTTTTCGAAATTGCCGTTGCGGAAGGCATCGATGGCGGCGGCCAGGCTGGCGCCCAGGCGGCTGCCGGCCTGTGGCAGGGCCGCTGTCGCGGCAGAGAGATCCTTGGCCAGGGCTTGGGCTGCCGGATTGGCGGCCGTGCCGTCCGCCGCGCCGCCGGGTTGCAGCGTCATCAGGAGATCGGCGAGCGTGGGCCAGCCGCGCGCCAGATTGAAGGCGGTCGATTGCGGCGTCAGCGGCAAGGATGTGGCATTGCCCGGGAGGGAGGCCTCTGAGAGATCGAGCGCCAGCAGGATCTTGGTGCCAGCCGGCAGCGACATGCGCTCATGCAGCACCAGATCGCCGAGCGAGGTATGGATGACGGAATGACCGGCCGGCGTCTGGCCGATGATCTGGCCGAGCAGGGTGTTCTTGCCGCCGCCAAGCAGACCGGGCTGGTTCAGGCCGGGCAGGTCGAGAACTTCGCCGGGCTGGTTCTGGATCGCCAGCACCTGCAGCTTCACCTCGGTGCCGGTGGCGAGAGCATTATTGGCGAGAGCGTTATTAGCCTGCGCGCCGCCCGTCATGCCGGCGCCGGGCTGGCTACCGGATTGGGTGCCGGGCTGACCCTGTGGGGTTGTCCTGGTGAGCGCGGCCGTCGGTGTCGCGGCGCCGTCCTCCTGCAATTGCGCGAGCAGCATGGCCGCGCCCGGGGGCAGGGTGCCGGCTTTCGATTTGGCGGCACCGGCGGTTTCCCCGGCGGCGAGGGCGCTGGTCAAGGCTGATGATGCCGCACCGAAGAACAAGGCCTCGATCTTGTCGCGGATCTGCGGGATCAGCGAGGTACCGGTGACCGCCTCGGCCGGCAGCCGGGTCGCCGGATTGGCCGCGACGTTTCCAGCACCCGGATTGGCGGAGGGTGTATTGGAGGGAGCCGGTGCTGCACTTCCAGGCGCCGGCATCGCTGATTCAGGCATCGGCGATCCCGGCACCGCCGCTCCCGCTATTGCACCCGATTGCGGTACCAGGGTCAGCAGGTCGCGTGGCAGGGCTTGGACCACGACGGCGCTGAGCGTCTGGCCGGCCACGACGAGAACGGGCTTGGCCGGCGGCTCGACCTGCGGGCTCGACTGGGTCGTCGGTTGAGGGGATGTCGCGGGCGTCTTGACCGGGCCGCCGGTACCGGCATTGCCGGAGACGCCGCCGCCGGTGGCGGGCGCCGGACCCGCGCCGGTTCCGGAGGCCTGAGCCGGGACCGAAGGCGGATGCGGAGCCGGCGTCTGCGATTGTTGCGGCTGGGGTGTTTGCGGCAGCGGGGACAGGCCCGGCGGATCAATCGAGAGGACCATGACTTGCAGACGATCTCCGATGGCGCGGACTTCCAGGGTGACATGGCTGCCGGGCGGTAGATTGGCGTTGGTCGCGACTTTCAGGACGCCGTGATCGGTGGCGATGGTCAGCAGGCCGTCGCCGCCACGCCCCTGGACCGTGCCGCGCAGGATCGTGCCGTTATCCATGCCGGCGATATGGCGCGGCGGATCGGGAACGGTACCGGTGATGGCAACGGCGCTGACGGCGCCGACCGGGCTGGGCAGTCGCGGCGCGCTGACATTGAAGTCGCTCACGGCTTCCCGGTTCCTGTTTGCGGGTTAGGGGACGGCAGCCAGGCGCCGCGCCAGGGCCTCGACATCGCCGCCGGCACTGCTGCCGGGATGGCGGATCAAGAGGGGCATCTGGGCGCGGATGGAATCCTTCACCTTGCTGTCGCGCTGGATGACGGCGAGCAGTTCCGGCCGCGCCTGCAGGAAGCTCTCGCAGGCCTTGGCCAGGGTCTCGTAGGTCCGCATGCCGTCTTCCCGGCTGGCAGCCATGTTGACCACTACGCCGATCTTCGAGGCGGCGCCCTGCTGGCGCATCAGTTTGATGAAGGCATAGGCATCGGTCAGCGCCGTGGGCTCGTCGGTGGTGACGATGACGCTGCGGCCGGAATGGGTGGCGAGGAAGCGGACCGGCCGGTCGATGCCGGCGCCGAGATCGATCACCACGTGGTCGTAGCTGCGGCCGAGCTGGGCGATGCCGGTGCTCAGGCTGAACAGTCGGTGGGCCGGCATATTGGCCAGGCTCTGCGATCCCGAGCGGCCGGCGACGATATCGAAGCCGCCATCGGGATAGGGGGTGATGGCGCGTTCCAGCGGCCATTGCTGTTCCAGCACCTGGCCGAGATCGACATTCGGGGTGATGCCGAGCTGGATATCGACATTGGCAAGGCCGAGATCGCCGTCCAGCAGCACCACCTTGCGGCCGAGATTGGCCAGGGCATGGGCGAGGGTGATCGACAGCCAGGTCTTGCCGACGCCGCCCTTGCCGGAGGCGACGGCGATGGCATTGCCGACGGCTTCGGTGTCGCCAGCCGGACGTATCCCGGTCTGGCTGCTTGCCATCGGACGTAAGGCAGTCGGTTGCGGCCCGTTACTCATCTACTACTCTCACCGTCCGATCGATTGCGCCGCGGTCATTTCCGCAGCGTCTTCATGACTTTCCGGAAGCAGTAACCGTGCCAACCCATCGGGGCCCACGATCTGCAATCCGTCGCCGATACCCGGCGCAACCCCCATTTCTGACAGCGCCAGCTTTCCGGCATCTGCCGCGGCCAGAATACCACCATAACGCCGGGCGGTATCAAGGCGGGTCGAAATCAGCCGGGTGGCGCCGATTTCGGCATAAAGCGCCGCCAGCTCGGCGGCCTCGAGGATATCGCTTCCGGCGGCATGGACCACGACCATCTCGGCATTCACCGAGGCGGCGAGCTGGCGCAACTGCTCCAGATCCCCGGCGATCAGCGGGTTGCTGCCGACCGTGTCGATCAGGATCATGCCGCCTTCGCCCTGGGGATGTCCGGTCACGCTCTGGTGATGGGCGTGCGCCTGTTCCACGGCCCGTTGCAGGGCGACCGAGGTTCGGGCGCGAAAAGCCTGTATTTGCAATGCTTTACTGTAGGTCGCCAATTGCTCGACCGCGCCCGCCTTGAGGAGGTCGCAGGTGATGGCTGTGACCGGCCAGTCGCGGCTGCGGGCGCAGGCGGCGAGCTTGGCCAGGGTCGAGGTCTTGCCGGCGCCGGGCAGGCCGACCAGCATGATCGGACGGTCCGACGGGCGCTCGGTCAGCGGCATCTGGGCGAAACGGGTCCGCAGCGCGCCGCCCAGGGCCTGGCGGGGGCTGTCCAGCAGGAAGCTCTCGGCGCTCGCCAGCAGCCGTTCGGCCAGGGTATTGGGGACGCGGTGGAAGTCCAGCGCCTGGGCGATCTGGTCCAGGGGATCGATGCTGGCCGGGCCGGCAGCTTCCGACTGCCACTGGCCGAGGATCGCCTGGTGATCGACGCCGACCGTCAGCTTGACGGCCTGGCCGATCTGTTCGGTCGCCAGGATGACGACATCCGCGCCAAGCTCCATCTTGGCCAGACGGAGGGCCTCGGCGGCGGAGGGAGCGGAAAAACTGCGTAGACGCATCGCTCAGCCGCCCTCAGATCTGACCGAGCGTACGGATCTTGGCTTTGGCATGGATCTCGTTCTGCGACATGACGGTGGTCAGGGGACGGAAACGCTCGATGATCGACCGGACATAGGGACGGATGGCGGGGCTGGTCAGGAGGACCGGGCTCTCGCCCATCAGCGTAAACCGTTCGAAGGTCTGGCGCACCGTCTGGATGAATTGCTGCAACTGCGTCGGCGCCATCACCAACTGCTTTTCCTCGCCGTCGCCATGCAGGGAATCGGCGAAGGCCTGTTCCCAATCCGGCGACAGGGTGATGAGGGGGATGACCCCGCTCTGGTCGGTGGAGGCGTCGCTGATCTGCCGGGCCAGGCGGGCGCGCACATGCTCGGTGATGATGGTGATGTTGCGGGAATAGCCGCAGGCTTCGGAAATGCCTTCCAGGATATTGGGCAGGTCGCGCACCGAGACGCGTTCCGAGAGCAGGCTCTGGAGCACGCGCTGCACGCCGCCGACCGAGATCTGCGAGGGAATGAGATCGGCGGTCAGCTTCTGGTTTTCCTTGGGCAGCTCGTCCAGCAGCTTCTGCGTCTCGGCATGGGACAGCAGCTCGGACATGTTGTCCTTGATGATCTCGGTCAGATGCGTGGTGATCACCGTCGAGGGATCGACCACGGTATAGCCGCGGAACAGCGCCTCTTCCCGCGACGCCGCATCGACCCACATGGCGGGCAGGCCGAAGGTCGGCTCGGTCGTCTCTTCGCCCGCCATGTTGATCTTGTCGCCGCGCGGATCCATCACCAGGACCATGTTGGGGCGCAGATCGCCGCGTCCCGCCTCGATCTCCTTGATGCGGACGATATAGGAATTGGCGTTGATCTGCAGGTTGTCCTGGATGCGCACCGCCGGCAGGATATAGCCCATTTCGGTGGCCAATTGCCGGCGCAGGCCCTTGATCTGGTCGGTCAGGCGATGGCCCTGCTCGGTATTGATCAGGCCAAGGAGCCCATAGCCCAGCTCGACCCGGATGGCGTCGATCTGCAGGGCCGTGGTGATCGGCTCCTCCATCACGGGGGCCGCCGCCGCTTCCTCGGTCTTCTTGGTCGCCGCCGCCGCCACGGCCTGCTTCTGCTGGCGGGTGACCAGATAGGCGATGGTGCCGGTCAGCACGGCGAGGAACAGGAAGGGGATCTTCGGGATACCCGGCAGCAGGGCCATGACCGTCATCAGGAAGGCCGCCATGCCGAGCGCCGCCGGATAGCCGGAGAGCTGCTTGAACAGGGCCTTGTCGGTCGAACCGGTGATGCCCGCCTTGGTCACCAGCATACCGGCGCCGACCGAGACGATCAGGGCCGGGATCTGCGAGACCAGGCCGTCGCCGACCGTCAGCAGGGTATAGGACTTGGCCGCCTCGGCCATGCTGAGGCCCTGCTGCGCGACGCCGATGATCATGCCGCCGATCACGTTGATGAAGGTGATCACCAGGCCGGCGATGGCGTCGCCGCGCACGAACTTGGCGGCACCGTCCATGGCGCCGAAGAAGTTGCTTTCGTCTTCCAGGGTCTTGCGGCGGACCTTGGCTTCGGCTTCGTCGATCAGGCCGGCGGAAAGATCGGCATCGACCGCCATCTGCTTGCCGGGCATGGCATCCAGGCTGAAACGCGCCGAGACTTCGGCGATACGGCCCGAACCCTTGGTGATGACGACGAAGTTCACCAGGACCAGGATGGCGAAGACGATGATGCCGATGACGTAATTGCCGCCCATGATGAAGCCGCCGAAGGCTTCGATGACATGGCCGGCCGCCGCCGTGCCCTCGTGACCATGGGTCAGGATCAGGCGGGTCGAGGCGAGGTTGAGCGATAGTCGCAACATCGTGACGATCAGCAGGATCGTCGGGAAGGTACTGAAATCGAGCGGTTTCTCGATGAACAGCACGACCATCAGGATGAGCACGGAGAGGGTGATCGACAGCGCGAGGCAAATGTCGAGCATCCAGGGCGGCATCGGGATGATCAGCACCGTGAGGACACAGATCAGGCCCAAGGCCAGCGCGATTTCGCCGCGCTTCAGCAGTTTGCCGAAGCCGCGCAGGCGCCCCATCACATCGGCGCCGCCGCCACCGCCGCCGCCAGCCGGTCCGCCGCCGCTGTTTTCCGCCGCATCAGCCATGCTTGTTCCCGTCGATCCCGGTCACCCCACCCCCCTCAGGCACGGTTCTCAGAGCATTGTTTGATCGCATTTTCTTCACGCGAACCGGTATCCACTTCGCTCAAAAATGCTCTAGAGCATCGCGTGATCGCTGTCGCCGGCGGCCGGGACGGCAAAGCCTTCCTCGGTATACTGCTTCAGCTTGTTGCGCAGGGTGCGGATCGAGATGCCGAGGATATTGGCGGCATGGGTCCGGTTACCGAGGCAGTGCTGCAGGGTGTCGATGATGAGGTCGCGTTCCACGGCGGCGACCGTCTTGCCGACCAGGCCGTTATTGCCGGCGGCGGCGGCCTTGCCGGCCTGGGCGCTGGCCTGATGACCCGCCTGGGCGGCGAGGGCGGCGGCCTGGGGCACGGCCGAGACCGGCACGCCGCGACCGCCGGTCAGCAGGATCGCCTCCGGGCCCAGCACGTCGCTCTGGGCCAGCAGCACCGCGCGGTGCATGGTGTTTTCCAACTCGCGCACATTGCCGCGCCATTCATGGCTGCGCAGGATATCCATCACTTCCGGCGCGATGGAGCTGATCGTCACGCCATTGGCCTCGGCGTATTTCCTGACGAAATGTTCGGCGAGGGCGGCGATGTCGCCCGGCCGCGCCCGCAGCGGCGGCAGGTCCAACGACATGACGTTGAGGCGGAAATAGAGATCTTCGCGGAAGGTGCCCTTGCCGACCTCTTCCTGCATGTCGCGGTTCGAGGTCGCGATCAGGCGGATATCGACCTTGACGGGCTGCGAGCCGCCGACCCGGTCGATCACCCGTTCCTGGATGGCGCGCAGCAGCTTCGCCTGCAGGCGCGGATGCATCTCGCTGATTTCGTCCAGCAGCAGGGTGCCGCCATTGGCTTCCTCGAACTTGCCGATGCGCCGGGCGATGGCGCCGGTGAAGGCACCCTTCTCATGGCCGAACAGTTCGGATTCCAGCAGGTTCTCGGGGATCGCCGCGCAATTGACCGAGATGAAATTCTTGCCGGCGCGCTTGGAATGGGTGTGGATGTAGCGCGCCATCACTTCCTTGCCGGTGCCGGATTCGCCGGTGATCAGGATGCTGGCATCGGAAGGCGACACCTGGTCGGCGAGGCGCAGAACCGCCTTCATATTCGGGTCGTTGAAGATGAAGGCCGTGCTTTCCTCGGCGACGGCGGCGAGGACGGCGGCGATCAGCTCGGCATCCGGGGGCAGAGGCACGTATTCCTTGGCGCCGGCCTTGATCGCCTTGACGGCGATTTCGGCGCTGGTGCCGATGCCGCAAGCCACCACCGGCAGGTTGATGCGTTCCTGCTTGAGGCTGTCGATCATGCGGCCGATGTCGAGATTGACGTCGAACATCACGAGATCGGCGCCCTGGCCGTTGCGCAAGGCCGTCATGGCCTGGTCGACATCGTCCACATGGGCGACCTTGGCACCGCGCGAGAGCGCGATCTTGCCGGCGGCGCTGATATGCCCGTTCAATGATCCGACAATGAGCAATCGCATACTGATCTCCTAGTCCAATACCTTGTCCGAAGCGACCTGTTCCAGATCGGTTCAGTTGTAATATTTCAGTTGCTGGCCGGCTGGCAGCAAGGTGTTCAACAGCATCTCCAGCCGGCGCGGATTCTCCTGGCGGCCGATCGACTGCACGCCGAGCATGCAGATCTGGTGCAGCAAGAGATCGCTGCTGGCATTGCGCTCCAGCTTGCTGGCGAGCGGCAGGAAGATGACATTGGCGAGCACGGCGCCGTAGAAGGTCGCGAGCAGGGCAACCGCCATGGCCGGGCCGATACGCTCGGGATTGTTGAGGCTGCCCAACATCTGCACTAGGCCGACCAGCGTGCCGATCAGGCCCATGGCCGGGGCGACCTCGGCGGCGCGGCGCAGCATGCCGACGGCGCGCTGGTAATCCTGCGCGGCGGCATGGATCTCGAAGGTCAGGTTGCGCTCGACCTCGTCGACCGGCACGCCGTCGATCAGCATGGACATGGCGCGCTGCAGGAAGGGATCGCCGCGCAGGCCGTAGATCTCGCCCTGCAATTGCAGGATGCCGCGCCGGCGGGTGCGCTCGGCCAGTTGCAGCAGGCGGATGCCGGTCTGGTTGGGATCGCGCGGCCGGCGCCACAGGACCTGGCCGATGATCGGCATGGCCAGGCGCAATTCGCTGCCGCTATAGGACATCGCCGTGATCGCCAGGGTGCCGAGGATGACCATCAGGATCGACGGAATGTCGAGGAAGGCCATGCCGGTGCCGCCGAGATAGATCGAGGTGGCGATCAGCAGCAGGGCGCAGACGAGGCCGATGACCGTCGAGCGCTCCAGGCTGACGCCCTGCGGCTCGATCCGCACCGGCATGTCGCTGTAGCGGGTGAAGTCGGGCTGCTCGTTGCCGGTTGTATCTGCCATGACCTGTATTCCGTTCCTTGGCATTCCGTTCCTGAGGACCGCCGCCTTAGCTGCGGTCAGCCTTGATGATTTCCGTCATGGTGACACCCAGGCGGTCCTCGACCACCACCACCTCGCCGCGGGCGACCAGGCGGTTGTTGACATAGATGTCGACCGCTTCACCGACCTTGCGGTCCAGTTCCACGACCGCGCCGCGCCCCAGTTTCAGGAGCTGGCTGACCTGCATCGAGGTCTTGCCGAGGACGGCCGAGACCTGCACCGGGATGTCGTAGACGGCATCCAGGTCCTTGGCGTTGGACGGCGAGCGCGGATTGTCGCTGCTGGGTTCGGCGGCCGGCATTTCCGGCGGGCTGTCGAACTCGGCGAGTTCCAGATTATCGTCTTCACCCATCTCTGCTCTCCTTCATCGGCCGCTGCGGCCGGTATTGCGGTCAATTCCCTGGTGGCGCGAGACGTTCTATTCCGCCGCGGCGCCGCCGTCGATCACTTCCAGCGGCACATCGCCGCCGACGCTCCGGCACCGGTCCAGGGCGGCCTGGACCTCGAGCCAGATGCGGTTGGTGTCCCGTTCCAAGCCGCCATCGGCCCATTCGATGCGGCAATCGCTGTCACCCAGCGCCTCGTCGCCGATCAGGACGATGCGGCCGTCGAAACCGCGCGCCGCCGAGATCGGCCCGATCCGCTCGTTCATCACGTCGAGCAGCGCATTGGGCACATAGGCGACCAGACGCGGCTCGCTCTTCAACTGTTCCAGGCAACCAGCCAGGGCCGCCTCGATTTCTTCCAGGCCGCGCCGCGCCGCGAGGGCGGGGTGCAGCTTGCGGACGATCGCCATGGCGAGGTCGGTCGCCGAGGAGAGCGTATCCACCGGCGCCTCGGTCGCCACCCGCACGGCCGCCGTCAGTTGCGCCGAAATCGTCGACAGGGCGGCGGCGATCTGCGCTTCCAGCCGCTGCTGGCCTTCGATCAGGCCGCGCTGATGGCCGATCTGCTCACCCTGCTGCTGCGCTTCGGCGCAGGCTGCCGCCAGCTCTGCCTCGCTGAAGCTCGGTTCCGGCGGCAGAACCGGTTCGGCCACCGGCTCAGGCACCGGCGCGACGGCCGCCTTGGCCTTGGGCCTGGGGGGCGCCGGATCGTCGAAGTCGTTTTCGAACAGAAACTTCTTAGTCACGGCCATCTTCCGTCTGGGCAGTCACAACCATCTGACGTCAGTAAATCAGCTCGTCTTCGCCCTTCTTGTCGGACAGGACGATTTCGCCCTTGGCCGCAAGTTCCTTGGCGACGACGACCATTGCCATCTGTGCTTCCTCCACTTCGCGCAGGCGCACCGGCCCCATCGCCGCCATGTCTTCGCGCAGCATCTTGCTGGCGCGTTCCGACATGTTGGAGAGGAAGAGGTCGCGGACACCTTCCGAGGCGCCCTTGAGGGCCAGCGGCAGCTTGTCCTTCTCGACGCTGCGCAGCAGGGTCTGCACGCCGCCCGGATCCAGTTTGCCGAGATCGTCGAAGGTGAACATGAGCGCCTTGACCTTCTCGGCGGAATCCCGGTTGCGCTCTTCCAGGGCCGTCATGAAGCGGGCCTCGGTGGCGCGGTCGAGGTTGTTGAAGATTTCGGCGATCATCTCATGGGCGTCGCGGCGCGTGGAGCGGGCGAGGTTGCTCATGAATTCGTTGCGCAGGGTGCGCTCGACATCGTCCAGCACGTCCTTCTGCACCGCCTCCATGCGCAGCATGCGCATGATGACTTCCATGGCGAAGGCTTCCGGCAGCAGGGCCAGCACGCGCGAGGCATGGTCGCCCTTGACCTTGGAGAGCACCACCGCGACGGTCTGGGGATATTCGTTCTTCAGGTAGTTCGCCAGCACGGATTCGTTGACGTTGCCCAGCTTGTCCCACATGGTCCGGCCGGCAGGACCACGGATTTCCTCCATGATGCTGTCGACCTTGTTCTTGTCGAGGACCTTGAGCAGCAGGCGTTCGGTCGATTCGAAGGTGCCGGTCAGGGAGCCGGTGGAGGAAACCTGGTCGGCGAATTCGACGAACAGGCGCTCGACCACGGTGGAGCTGACCGTGCCGAGATTGGCCATGGTCTGCGAGATTTCCCGGATCTCGTCGTCATGCATCAGGCCGAACAGCTTGGAGGCGTTCTCCTCGCCGACGGACATCAGCAAGAGAGCGGCCTTCTGCGTTCCGGTGAGCGACCTGTAATCGTCTTTGATCCGCATTCTTTAATCCGTTTGTTATCCGCCTGTCCGGCTGTCGACGATGCCTAAGCCGGCGGAGATCAGGCTTCCTGATACATCCATTGACGCATGATGTTGACCGCCTGTTCGGGGTGCTGGTCCACCAGTTCGGCGATCTTCTTCAGGGACGAGGCGCGGACGCGACCTTCGACCTGATTGATGTCGATCATCTGATCGATCTCGTTGGCCATGTTCTCGGCATCGACCAGGGCCTGCTGCACGGCATCGGGGCCGGTCAAGGCCAGAGCGGCGGCGGCACCCGGCGGCAAGGCGGCGGCAGCTTCCGGCGACAGGCCGGGCAAAGCGGCCTGGGCCGTCTCGGCGCTGGGCAGGGCCAGCAGGCGGTTGAGCAGCGGACGGACCACCAGCAGCAGGACCAGCACGGCGATCGTCGCCAGCACCACCAGCTCGACGATCCGCATCAGATCCTGCTTGTCGAGGCCGAGGAAGAGGGTGCCGTCGCCGACCGGCTGATCGTTCTGGGCGAAGGGCAGGTTGACGACCTGGACGACGTCGCCGCGCTTGTCGTCATAGCCGATGGCGGATTTCACCAGATTGGAAATCTGATCCAGTTCTTCCTTGCTGCGCGGCGCATAGGTCTGCTTGCCGTCCTGGCCGGTGACATAGGTGCCGTCGACCAGCACCGCGGCAGAAATGCGCTTCACCGTGCCGTTGGTCTTGATTTCCGTCTGGACGCGCTTGGAAATCTCGTAATTGACGGTTTCCTCGTTGCGCTGGTTCTGCGAATTCGAGCTATTGCTGTTATTGCCCTGCTGCGAGGGCGGGTTGGGCACGTTATTGGCGACGCTGACCGAGCTGTCGCCGGATTTTTCCTGGGTATTGCCCTTGTCCTCGACCGTCTGGGTCGAGCGCACCACCTGGCCGTTCGGATCGTAGTTCTCGGTATTGGTGGTGACCTTGTTGAAGTCGATATCGGCGGTAACCTCGGCGCGGACCTTGCCGACACCCAGGGTCTGACCCAGCAATTGCTCGATCGACTGGGCCAGCCGGGCCTCGTAGCCCTGGCGCATCTCGACGGCGTTGCTGGCATCGAACTCGTCGCCGGCTTCGGCGCCCTTGGCCAGCAGGTTGCCGCGATTGTCGATCACCGAGACATTGCTGGATTTCATCCCCGGCACCGCCGAGGCGACCAGATGCTGGATCGAGGAAACCTGTTCCTTGTCGAGGCTGCCTTGCAGGACCAGCACCACCGAGGCGGTGGGATCGTTGCGGTCGCGCGAGAAGAGTTCGCGCTTGGGCATCACCAGATGGACGCGGGCCGACTTGACCTGACGGATCGAGCGGATGGTGCGCGAGAGCTCGCCTTCCAGAGCGCGGAGCTGGTTGATCTGTTGCACGAAATTGGTGGTGCCGAGAGCATCGGCCCGGTCGAAGATCTCATAGCCGATCGAGCCGCCGGTCGGGATGCCTTCGCCGGCCATGGCGAGGCGCAGCCGCGCGACCTGATCCTCCGGCACATAGATCTGATCGCCATTGGCGCGCAATTCATAGGGGATCTGCTGGGTTTCCAGGCGCTGCACGATCTGTTCCGAATCGGCGGCGTCCAAACCGCCATACAGCAGCGACATGCCAGGCGAGGTCAAACGGGCGGCGAGGAAGATGAAGAAGGCGATCAGGCCCAAAGCGACGGCGCCAAGGGCTGCCAGCTTGATGGGTCCCAGATTGCGCAAAGTCTGCAACAGTGGATTCACTGCATTACCCTCGATCCAACATCCGGCTGGCGCTCCGTCCTATCGGTTTTCGGTTACAGCCGAACGAATAGAACGATGCTCCCGAGCGCGCCGGGCCAGCCCCCTGGGCGAAGTTAGGATCGAGCCGTTAACAAGCTCTTAAGTTGCGGAAAATTTTGCCTAGTGATCGGCAAAATTTTCCGAGTGGATGATTTAATTCAGATGAAATGCAGTATTTTTCCATGCGGCGATGAGCTGCATTGACGCGGCAGCGCTACATGAAGATGCCGCTGAAACGCAGGCTTCTTATATGGGGCTGATTACTAGAAACGACCGGATGGGATCGGTGGGCGGGTTTGCGCCGGACGAAGACCGTGTTGAAGGGGCGGCGGCATCGACGGGCTCAAGCCTCGTCGCCACCGTCGGTCGTATCACCGTTCTGCTGCAAGGCCGCGCGGTAATCCTGCAGCCGCGTGGTGCGCAGGCCGCGCATGCCATGGCGATCGATGGAGCGCTGCCAGGAAAGGAATTCCTCGACGGATAAGGTATAGCGGGCGCAGGCCTCCTCGAGGCTGATCAAGCCGGCGCGAACGCCGGCGACGACCTCCGCCTTGCGACGGATGACCCAGCGTTTGGTGCCCGGCGGCGGCAGATCTTCCAGGCGCAAGCGGTGCCCGTCGATATGGATGCCACCGTCGGATTTCTGATCCAGCTCCATCACCATCGAGCTGCTACCTCGTCCCAGCGACTTGTCATTTCCCTGGCCGACAGCCTAGGGACGGCGGATTAAAGATTCGCTAAGCCGCCACAGGCCTCGCATCCTGGAGCGCAGGAATCTGGTAAAACTTTAACTATTACGCCGATCAGGCCGCGGCTTTGGGCGGCTCGGGGTTCACGATCTTGATGATCTTGTCGATCGGATAGGTGACGTCGCCGACATTGAGGCTGACCTGGCCGCCCTTGATATCGGCCGAATCGACCTTGCCGAAAGACGTGATGGGCGCGGAATAGGTCTTGCCGTTGGCATCTTCATAAGCCACCGACACGGTGTATTTGCCGTCCGGCAGTTTGTTGCCGAAGAGATTCTGGCCTTCCCAATCGACCTTATAGGTACCGACCCCTTCATTGGCCTGCTGGACCAGAACGACTTGGCCGTTGGCATCGGTAATGCGGAGCTGTGCCTTGGTGGCCTGATGCTCGATCGCATACTGGAAGGTCGCCTTGCCATCCTTCAGCGCCACCTGGTCGCTGTCGACGGCGACGGTATTGCCGAGGAAGCTGGCGGCGGCATAGGTGTTGGTGGAGGATTGCAGCCCAACCAACTGATCCAGGCGCTTGTTCTGCTGAATCATCTGTTCGACCGAGGCGAAGCCCACCAATTGCTGGGTGAACTGCGCGGTGTCCATCGGCGACAAGGGGTCCTGGTTCTGCAACTGCTTGGTCAGCAGCTTCAGGAAGTCGTTATATTGCGAATTGAGCTTGTTGGCCGCGTCGTCGGCGGTGCTCTGCGGCTTGGCGCTGTCGGCCTTCTGCTTCCCCAGGATATCGGCAACACTGGGCGTCTGCGCAATCGTCGTGTCGGCCATGGCCGGCTCCTTCCGCTAACCTATACCTCGACGTCGACCAGGCCATTGGCGGTGTCGATCTCGGCTGCCGGCTTGACGGTCGGTTTTTCCGTCAGTTCGGCAACTTTTGCCTGACCCGCCGATCCCGCCTGCTGCCCATTGCCCTGTCCCCAGTCGGAGGAACCGTTGAAATCGCCGGTATTTCCCCGCTGGAGGTTGAAGGACAGGCTGCCGCTGTCGGTTTTCAACCCTGCTTCTTGCAAGGCGCGTTCCAACGCGCGGGAATCCCGTTGCAACAAATCCAGGGTCGTCGGGCGTTCGACCGTGACGGTGGCCCGGACCTTGCGGTCGTCATCGATATCCATCTTCACATGGACCCGGCCCAGCTCTTCGGGGGAGAGCTGGATGCTGATCTTGTCGACACCGTCGCGGATGGCGCGCTGCAGATGGACGTTCACCTGCTCCTGGGGCGGCAAGTTGCCGAGCTGCTGCTTCAAGGTGGCGGCGAAATCGGCCTGTCTTGCGGCATTCAGCCCGGCTGTCAGGGGCTGTTGCCAGGTGCCGAGGCCGCTATAGCCGCCAACCCCGGAATCGAAGGAGCCGAAATCGTCCGCACCATAGCTGCTGGCGGTAGCGGCACCGATCGCATCGGCGCTCTGGCCGGTCGTTGCGGGCGTGGTCGCAGCGGGTTGCGGCTGCTGATTGGCCAGGAGGACGGCCTGCGGCGCCCGCACGGCGTCGATCTTGACATTGTCCCGGGCGGCTGGTGCCGGTGTGGGCGGCAGGCCCTTGGCCGGGGGCGGCGCCAGCGGGCTGGCATCGGCCGAGGGCGTTGCGGCGCTTGAGAAGCTGATATTGGGCAGGGCCGTCTGGCTGGCCAAAGCGGACTTATCGGTGGCGAGCGGCGGCAGGCCGGAATTGTGGCTGCCGGTGGTCGCGGCCTTGCTGCCCGGCGCACCGGCGCCCGCAGCGGCATTGTCGGCCGCGGTGCCGATTTGCGGCGTTGGCAGGGTGGCCGGATTGACGACCTGATCGCCACCCGCCGCCTGAGCGGCGGCCGGCGCCTGGCCGGTGATGGATTGGCCGGTAGCGGATTGAGTGTCGGTAGATTGAGCGGAACCCGGTTGGCCGGCAGCTTGACCGGGCAAGACCTGGCCGGGTTGAGGCTGGCCGGCAGCCTGGCCTGGCAGGTCCGGACCGGGAATATTCTGCCCCGGCGCGGTCGGCGCCTGGTTGCCGACCTGGGTACCGGCCGGCGCGGACGACTCCTGAACCGCCGATCCCTCAGCGGCCGTCGCGGCCTGTGCCGGCGCAGCGGTGGCCTTCGCATCGGCGCCGGTCGTGTCGGCCTGCTGCTGGTGCTGACCCTGTTGCTGGTTCTGACCGTTCTGGCCCTGCTGCTGATCTTCCTCGGCCTTGCCCGTCGCGGTCTTTGCCGATTGATCGGTTTGCTGCTTGGCATCCGTCGCGGCGGCGGTGTCCTTGGTCGCGGAATCCTCGGCCTCGTCCGCCTTGGCATCCCCGCTTGAATTATCCTTGGCCGCGTCCTTGGCATCGGCGGCTTTTGCCGCGTGCTTACGGGCAGCCTGGGCGCTCTGGTCGTTGCGGTCGGCCCGTAATTTGGCCGCCTGCTCGTCGGCCTGGCGCGCCCGCAGGGCATTCTGGGCGGCGACGCGGCTGTCGGCCGCCGCCGCGGCCGCCTTGCGGATATCGCCGGCATCGTTGCGGCGCGACACACTGGCGCTCTGCTGCGGAACCGTGCCCGCATTGGCGCTGGATGCGTTCAATTCGGCCTGGCGGTTCTTGATCTGATCGCGCAGGGCCTGGGCGAAGGCATCCGCCACTGACTCGCGGGCGGTCTGCTCGCTACGATTTTCGTTCTGCCGGTTCTCGCGCTGGATCCGGGGGGCGATGATCAGGTTGAATTGCGCTGCGTCCATGAGGTCCTGCTCCGGTCACTCCAGCTCAGGCGAGGAAATTGACGAGTGACAGGCGGGACGTCGAGGCGAAGGCGCCGAAGGCCATCTGCAACTGCACCTGGGCCTGCTGGATCTTCGCCGCAACCTCGGTCGGATCGACCCCCTCGATCTGGTCGGTCGAGTTGGTGAAGAGGTTGATCGAGGTCTGGTGCGAAAGCTGTGCCGCCGACATCACCGTGTCATTCACCGTATTGTCGCTGTGAAGTGCTCGGATTCCGGTAAGCGAATCCTGTGCCAATTGCTTCGCGACATCCATCTTGGCCTGATAATTGTCAGGATCGTTGACCGCCGACTGGGCATAACGCAGCGCCAGGATCAGCTTCTGCATCGCCGGGTCGTTGGCGCTGTAGGTGTATTTCAGCGTCGTCTGGTCGGCGACGGTGATGTTGGAGCGCTGCCAGGCCAGTCCGGTATCAGTCGGCGTCTGGTAGTTGCTGTAAACCGGCGCCACCGGATCGGTCACGGTATTCGGATTGACCACCTTGATCTGCGTGTCCAGGGCGACGCCCGGCGTGGTACCGGTCAGGATCAGCTTGCCGCTGCCGGTGGGGCCGGCGACGGCCGAGGCCGGGAAGGGCGGGGTCTGGGCATTGGCGAGCGCGGTCAGGTGGATGGCGATCGCATCCATGTCCCGTTCGCTGCCATTGGTCGTGTAGCGAATGGTGCGGCCGTTGACGCTCAGCTCATAGACATCGCCCTTGCGGCCGAGCGGCCCGCTCAAGGAAACCTCGTCCATCTGCGCCAGCGGACCGCCCGGAATATTGGCGATGGTCTGGGTCTGGGTCGGCGCGCCCGTGACATTGGGCGGCGCGTCGAAGGTCAGGGCAGAGGTCATCGTGAAGGGCGTGCCCGGCGTGTTCGACGTCACCGAAAGCTGGCCGTTCCGGATTGTGGCTGTCGCGCCGATATTGGCGGCGTTGATCTGGTCGGCCATCTTCTGCGCCACCGTCACTTCGGTGTCGTAGCTGTTCGTGGTCACGGTGAACGTGCCGGCAGCCGGTGCGGTGAAGTTGATGGTATAGACATCGCCGTTATCGCCGAACGGGCCGGGGAAATGCACCTGCTCCTGCTGGGCGACGGGCTCCACGGTCCGCTGGATCGTGGCGACGCCCGATCCTTCGCCCACCGCCGAATGCGAGGTGAAGGCGGCGGCCGAGCTGAGCTGCAGCGTACCGTTGCCTGTATTGCTGATGGCGACGGTGAAGGGCGGCTGGTGGGTATTGACCAGGTTGACCAGCTTGTCGGCGATCTCGTTCAGGTCTTTTTCATTGCCCGTCGTGCGATAGCTGATGGTGACCGGCAGGGTGTTGTTGGGCGGATCGGTGATGGTGACGCTGTAGGTCTCGCCGATCACACCGACCGGGCCGTTCAGCGTCAGCTTGTCGATCTGGTTGGCGCCCAGGGGAACGTTCGGCTGCACCACCGCGACCGTGGAAGGGGTCGGGTCGTTGCTGGTGATGGACAGCGAAAAGGCTGTGCCCGGCGTGGTCGATTTGATGGTGAAGCCGTTGGCGTCGATATCCTGGACGCTGACGCCCGGCACCGGCAGGGCGGTGATCGCCGCCGCCACCTGGTTGGCGAGCTGCTGCTGGGTCAGAGGGCCGTTGAAGGTGAACGGATTGCCGTTGACCGTGAAGGTGGTCGACTGATTGTTGCCGAGATAATCCGTCGTCACCCGTGAGGTCTGCACGATGGTGCCCGGGGCGAGCTGCTGGGTGGTCGCGTCGGTGACCTGGTTCTTGCTGCCGGAGGGATCGGGCAGGCGCGTCAGGTCCACCACCGGCAGCAAGCTGTTGGTATTCACCCCGCCGTAAAGGTAGCGGTTGTTGATCTGCTCGTTCAGCAGCGCTTGTACCTGGCCGAGGGCGTTGCCGACCTGGGTGACGATGGGCGAGACCTTGCCGGGGCGGGTCAGTTCGGCCGTGATGCTGTTGGTCTTGCCGCCGGCCACATCGGTATTGCTGGCCGTGACGTTGAAGAGCGGGCCGGGCTGGTTCCCCGTGATCGTGATGACGGAGCCCGCAACCGTCGCCTTGCCGCGCACCGGCGGCTGATAGGCATTGATCTGGGCCGTGAGATTGCCGGCAATTTCATCGAAACTACCCTCCTTGCCCGTGGTCACATAGCTGAACAGGGTGCCATCGACCGTGACCTTGTAGACATCGCCCGCATCGCCGATATCGCCATCGAACCTGATCTGATGCTGCTGGTTCGTCGGCGGATCGGAATTCGGCGCGCTGAAGGCCTGGATCATCTGCGAGGTCAGGGCTTCCAGGCTGTCGAAGGACTTGTCATAGGCCTTCACATCGGTCTGGGCGGTCTTGATTGTGTCGATAAAGCCCTGGCGCTTCTGGATTTCGGCACGCAGATCCACCAGCCGCGTCCCCGTCGAGCCGTAGAAGGTGAGGTCGCTGGACTTCTTCTGGCTGTTCAACTGCTGGGTCAGCGTCGAGAGATTCGTCTGAATCCCGCGAATCCCACCCATATTCATCAGGTAGGAGGCGTAGCTGCTATAGGCGTTGATGGCCATGGCCGAATCCTCTTTCCCTTACCGCGACACGGCCTGCTGCAGCGTGTCGAACATGCTCTGGATGACCGTCAGCAGGCGGGCCGAGGCGGAATAGGCGTTCTGCAGCACCTGCAGATTGGCAATTTCCTCATCCATGTCCACGCCGACCGAGGTCTGATAGCGCTGCTGTGTCATGCCCAGGGAGTCGCTGTTGAACTTCGCCTGATCGCTGATGCTCTTGGCATTGCTGCTGGCCGTGCCGATCAGCCCGGACACCATACCCTTGTAGGAGGTGTTGGTGACCGACAGGCCGGCGGCCAGGAAATTGCGGTCGTTGTTGCCGAGGGCATTGACGATGTCGGAGGCCGAATTGCGCTTCAACTGCTGGGTGCCGTCGAGCAGGCTGGCATTGACCGCGAAGGAATAGCGGTCCGTGCCGGTGAAGAAGCCGCCGCTCAATTCAGGCACCTGGTCGTTGACCGTGGTCTTGACGTCGAAGGCGACATTGTTCCCGGTGGCCTGCAATTGCAGCGAAGCCGTGCCGTTGACGGCGGTGACGCCGAGCGTCGTGTCGCCGTTGATTTTCGAGGCGAGCTGCTGGGCGATCTGGTCCAGGCTGGTATCGGCGGTGGTGGCCGTGTAGCTGTAGGCCTTGCCGTTGACGGTGACCGTGAAGACGTCGCCGGTCTGGATGCTGCCCGCCAGGTTGATGGTGGTCGATTGCGCGGTCGATGTCGTGGCCTGCACCGTGGTCGCGAAGCTGCTCTGGATGCGCTGGGACTGCGACGCGCCGTCATAGGTCGCGGCGAAGCTCGGCGGCTGGCCCGTCACCGCGGTGAAGGCGGAGACGACCATGTCGAGCTGCGATTTCAGCTTGCGGATCACTTCGGTGCCGGGATCGCTGCTGGGCGCCTGATTGCTGGCGGTATTGTCCAAGCGGAAATTGAGCAGCGCCTTGATCTTGCCATCGCGCAACTGGTTGTCGATCGGCTGGCCGGATTCCACCGACACCACATTGGTGCCGGTATAGGCGAATTTCTGCGGCGGCCCGTCGACCAGCGTCAGGCCGCTGGTGGTGAAGAGCGAGATGGAACCGTTGTCGCGTTCGACCGTGCGGACATCGGCATATTGAGCGATCTGGCGCACCAGGTTGTCGCGTTCGTCGAGCAGGTTGCCGTGGGCGACGTCGGTCGGGTCGGAGGATTTCAGCTTGACGTTGACCGCATACATCTGGTCGAGCAGGTCATTGAACTGCTTGACGCTGTTATCGGTATCGGTCCGGGCGTCGCGGTCGATCTGGTCGAGCCCGGACGACAGGCGGTTGATCTCCTGGGCGAAGCGGTTGCCAAGGCTGATCACCTGGCTCTGCGCCGTGGCGCTGTCGGGCTGCGCCTGGAGGGTCTGCCAGGCCTTGGTGAAGTCGGAGAGCAAGGTCGGCAGGGCTGCCGTGTCGCTGCTGGCACCCAGCAGGTCCTGCACGCGGGAAAGATAGTCGGCCTGCGTGCCGGTCGTGCCGTCGCGCGCCGTCAACTGCTCGTACTGCTTGCGCAAGGCGGCGTTGACGGCGTTCTGATAGGAGGCGATGGTGACGCCGCCGGCCTGGCCCGGACCGTTGTCGAGAGTCTGCCGGGACAGCGTCTTCTTGGTGTAGTTCGGATCGTTGGCATGCGCCAAATTGGCCGACAGCAGTTGGATCGAGGACTGCGTGACCTTCAGCGACGAGACGGCGGAATTGAGGGCGCCGGTCAATGACATGCGTATTCTCCCAAGTACTCAGCGGGCATGCTCAGTGGGCCGTTCTACCGGGATCAGCGCTTGATGCTCAGGATGTCCTGCAGCATTTCGTCCGATGTCGTGATGATGCGCGTATTGGCGGAATAGGACCGCTGGGTGACGATCATCTTGGAGAATTCCTCGGCGATATCGACGTTGGAATCCTCCTGTGCGCTGCCGCGGATGATGCCGGCGCCGTTCTCGCCGGCGCCGGACAGGCGCGGCGTGCCGCTATCGAAGGTTTCGACAAAGGCCTGACCGTCTTCACGCTTCAGGGCCGTGGTGTCGTAGAACTGCGCCACCGGCACTTTGAAGTAGGTCCGGCTGCGGCCGTTGTCGTAGGTGATCTCGACATCGCCGTTATTGCGGATATTGACGTCCTTCAGCAGGCCCTGGGGCACGCCGTCCTGGGTGAAGCGCTGCACCGCGATGGTGTCGCCCTCGAACTGGGTCAGGCCCTGCGAGGTCTGGAATTTGCCGAGATCGAGGGTGATGGTCTGGGGACCAGTGCCGTAATCGACCTGGAAGGTGATGACCGCCGGATCGTTGGCGTTCTGGCTCGTCGGGATCTGGGCATTGCCGGAGAGGTTATAGGCATTGGTGATCTGGGTCACCTTGCCGGCGGTGGCGGGGGTCACGCCGAACTGCACGTCGATGAAACCGGGTACGTTGCCGTTGGTGGCGCTGCCGGCGACGGCGAAGGGGGTGCCGGCATTGCGGGCCGTCAGATTGAGCACGCCGCCGGCCACCGAGGCGTTGACGCCGATCGACGGATTGGCATTGATCAGGGCCGCGAGGCCGTTGGCAACATCGGTCAGCGAGGTTTCGGTGCCGGTATTGACATAGGATACCTTGGAGGTGCCGACGGTGATCGACCAGGTGTCGCCGACTTCCATGGCGCCGACGGTGCCGGAGAGGGTGATGGAATCGACCTGGGCCACCGGCGAGACGTTCGGGGTGGTGGTGGCCGAGGTAGCGCCGACCGTGCCGCCGATCGAGGCGACGAAGGGCGTGCCCGGCGTGTTCGCGGTGACCTGCAGGGTGCCGTTGCCCGGCACGTTCGCCGTGGTGGTGGCTTCGGTTGCGCCGCCGGTGCCGCCGACGCTCCCAATGAAGGCCTGGCCTGCGGTGTTGGCCGTCAGGGTGACGCCGGTACCGATATCCGCCGCAGTGACGACGGCGGAAACGGTCGGATTGGTGGCGATCGCGGCCTGCAGGGCGGTTGCCGCCTGAGCCTGGGTCCAGCCGCCAGCCGGCGCCGCGACGTTGACGGTCTGGCCGTTCACCGTCAGGCTGATGGTCTCGCCGGCCGTCAGGCCAGCGGCGGGGATGGAAACCGTATCGACCTGCGCCGTGCCACCGACAGTGCTGATATTGCCGGCCTTCACCAGAGAGGAAAGGCCCGGATCGCTGTTGATCTTCGAGACAATCGCGGCCGCCGCCTGGGCGCTGGTATAGCCGCCGGCAGGGGCGGTGATGACGATCGGATTGGCGCCGATCGAATAGGTGACTGTCGCACCGGCCGCCATGGCCGGGACGGTGATGGTATCGACCTGGGCGGCGGGCGGAACGTTCGGTGTGACGACGACCGGCGCTGACATCGCCTGGTCGTTGACGCCGGTGATGGTGCCGCTGACCGGCTTCGAGGTGCTATCCGGGGCCTGGATGTCCAGCTTCCAGATATTGTCGGCGCGCTTGGTCCAGTTCAGGGAAATGGTATGCGGATTGCCCAGCGCATCGAAGACCTGAATATTGGTCGGCGCCAAAGGCGGTGTCGGATTGAGCGGGGAATTGGCCGGCAGGTTGCCGACGAAATCGAGCTTGCTGGTGGGGGTCGGTTCGTCGACCACCTGGGTGATCTTGATCGGCGCCAGCGAGGCGGTATTGGGCACGCCGTTCTGATCCACCGACCAGCCGTTCAGGTAATAGCCGCTGCCATTGACCATATAGCCGTCGCGGTTGACGTCGAAATCGCCGGCGCGGGTGTAGTAGGGCAGGTTGCTGAAGGTGGTCTGGTTGGCGGTCTGGCCGGTCGGGCGGCTCACCACGAAGAAGCCGTTGCCGCTGAGCGCCAGATTGGTGTTGGTCTGGGTCTGGGTGACGTTGCCCTGCAGGCCGTTGGCGTAATAGGGCGAGGCCACCACGCCACCCGGCTGATGCATATTGGAATTCGAGACCGTGATCAGGGATTCGAAGCGGGTGCCGACCTTCTTGTAGCCGACGGTCTGCGAATTGGCGATGTTGTCGGAGATGGCCCCCATCGCGCGGGACTGGGCATTGAGCCCGCTGACCGCCGTAAACATCGCTCCAAGAATGCTCATATTTGCCTCGCGCGCTGAAATGAGTCGTTGTCAAACCCCTTCCAAGCAATTCGCGGGCCAACTTTTAACGTCTTTAATATATCAATTAATACAATAGGTTGATCTGGATTCAGCTACGCGGGGCGCGTCTCCCGGCAGGTTTCGTCCCGACAATCTTTCCTAGCGCCGGGCATGCTGGGTAAGGCCTGCCCAGCAGGGCAGACCGTCCGCCCGAGCCTTTCGCCTGGGGCAGGTTCTTCATGATTGATTCACCATCTAATACGTAGCTTGGCGGGATTCCGGGCGGCGAAATGTGGCCGCCGCGGACGGATTTCTGCAATGGAGCGTGACCATGACTTTCCGTGCCCTGCCACTGCCGGTCGCGGGTCAGGAGGAGCGGAAAGAATGCTAACTGGATTTATCAATCAATTGAGTGTGGGGGGCAGGCTGTGAGCCGTGATCTTGTTGCCCAGCCCATAAGGCTAGGGCAGGGAAACAAGGCAGGAAGTGCCGAGTGACCTGCTGCCGCGTTGATGGATCCACGGCTTGCCTTCTTGGAGATGAAATATCCCCGAGACTTATAAGAGTGCCTGAAGGCCTTTCAGCAATCCTGCCTTATTAAAGTCGCTAGATTTGGGCATGCCTCGATGCGGATCAGTGGTCAGTCATTGCTACTAATTTTTAAGCTGGGCAGTCGGGAAAACGGCCAACCTCCGAGTTTATATTAAATTAACCATCTTCATATAACGATCCGGCATTCGCGAGGCGTTCATCACGCCTGTTCATGCTCGATTTGAGGCGAGAAAGGTGGGGGTATTCAGCCTCGGCTCGTGAGTTTCAATTGCTTTTTTGAGTGCCTGTCGTGTCGGTCATATCTGGTCGATCACCATGCTGCTCCAGAGAGGCGGTGAAACTAGCAAGTAATGCAGTTTTGTTTCTCATGGAGCCTCCGGCACAATTCCTGCGTACAGCCGGAACATCGTATTCTTTTGGATGGGAAAATTTATGTCGGATATCCGGTTGAGGTTGACGCCGCGTAACCTAGCAGATCTCGTTTGGCTGCAATGGATATCGGCAATTGAAACTGAAATGTCGGATATGCATGCGAAGCTGTCAGGGATGTTTGATGCCTGCGAGCAGTCGCGCGGGAAAATGGACTATAACACTGGTTCGATCTCTTATTCGGCGGCCGTGGCTCTTTATATCATGACACGGAACATCAATCCGATATCCGTTTTTGAGGTAGGTACCTTCATCGGAAAATCCACATTGGCCATGGCGCTAGCGATCGATCGAAATGAGAGTAATGGCAGGATCTTCACTTGCGACGGCAGCAATGATTTCCATCTACCGAAGTTGACACAATGTCGTATTGATGGGTTCCCCAAAACAGCTAGCGCTGCAGCTCTGGCGACTTTGGCTGCAAATAATACCCGCATTGACATGCTGCATATTGATGGACGCATCGGTCCCCAAGATATCGAGCTGATTGAGCGTACAGCTGAGTCAGGGGTCGTTATTGCATTGGATGATTTCGAGGGGGCTGAAAAGGGCGTTGCCAATTTTTCATTAATTCGCGGTCGGCCGTTTTTTGCACAGCATATGTTGATCTATCCGATGTCGGAGAAAGTGGCGGACCGGCTGGGTTGTTATAGCAGCAATACTACGGCCATGCTCATACCCATGGCAGCGTTCACTTTCACTAATCAGTAAGCTGCCTTGTGGGGCGGTAGTTGCCGAGAGACCTCCGGTTCTCGGCGGAGAAATCTGCTATCAAGCGGCAATTGCTCCATTACGGGTCACTAGAGTAGTCGGGGACTGGCATGAGTGCGAAACAGGTCGTCGAGGGGCAGCAGTCAGTTGATCGCTGCCAGGCAATCGAAGCGATTTTGCAGCATGTGCGATCTGTGCCGACCGATCTCGTGCAGTTGAACGAAATAATATCCTTTACGAAGGCGAACCTCGTGAATGCGACTGGGTCCGGTTTGTCTTCACTCAAGCGTGGCAGGGAGGGAATTTTTCAAGATTTCCTTAAGGCGTTTGCACCCAACGAACTCTACGCCAAGATGGCGTTGTTCATGATCGACGCCTGGGCGACAAATGAGGAGCGGGCCCTGGTATTCGCTGTTGGCGATCTTACGAATGATCGTATGGGCGGTGAGCGATTCGGATCCGGGCTGAGGCAGCTCCTAGATCAAGTGTCAATGGGAGTGATACTTGAACGGCAAACACTGCTGGATATTCGGGATGCCATTATTGGAGCAAGACCGACGATCTCTCAGCTAATTGCCGCCTGCACGCTGACCGGCCTATCGCCCGGAACATCGGATGCGATGAGAACAGCTGTCTTCGAGGAAGTCGTCATGCCGATTTTCCAGATGGTTGTTGGGGCGTCCAGCTCCGACGCGGTGCTGATGCTCGAGCGCATGATTTATAATCAGTATATCAAAGTGAAAGAGTTCGCTGATCATCATAAAAAGAGCTTTGAACGGATTGAGCCGCTGATAAGGATTGCGGGTCAGCGGGATGCCAGAGCGAGACCGCCAATGCCGGTACAGGCAGGCAAGGAGAAGGTCTGTTTTATTTTGCACAATGGTGCCCGGCTGGCGCATGTCGAGACCCTGTTATTATTGCTCGAGGCAATGGCTCGACTGAAAGATTGTCCGATAGAGCCGTCCGTCTATCTGCTTTGGGGATACAATTACGCGGAAATCCGCGATATCTGCGCTCGCCTGAATATCGCTACTTACGTTGATTCAGGGCACCCGGATGATCAAAGCATCGTGGGGCGCTTTGATCGATGCCGAAGCACACTTGCCTCGGCTGGGATTTCGGCGGCAGTAGTTGTTTCCGTGCCGCTGCATTTGGCCTATTTGATGGAAGCGCCGATCGCCCCAGTGCAGATCTGGTGGGCGATGAAGTTTACACTGCCGAACTTCGCGGGCCTAGATGGTCGGGTGCAAAACGTTTGGGTCGTCAATCGAAGATATGAAGTGGACGGTGTTTCCTGGCGAGGAAGTCCTCCCGGATTCCCATGGCCGGAGATACCTTCGGAAGAAGCCGTCAGCCAAATAAAGTCCAAGTTTGGGCAGCGTAAAATCATCGGTACCGTTGCGCGGGAAGAGAAAATTCGTGAACCCTCTTTCTTGTCGGCGGTTGTCCGTATGTTGAAGCGTCACCAAGATGCTGTTTTTGTTTGGACAGGCCGGACACGATTACCGGAGATCGAAGCCGCCTTTAGCCGCGGCGGTGTAGCGGATCGCTGCCACTTTGTTGGTTGGGTTGATCCCGCCGTTTACTGCAGGGTGTTCGATATATTCCTGGAGACGTTCCCGTTGACTGGATTGATGGTCATCTGGGCCATGTATCTTGGCACGCCGGTCGTTTCGATCGGGAGAAGCGGGATACTCGGTGCTGTTTGGGACACTGTTTTCGAGGGGACGGTCCCTATCGACGAAGCTGACCGGCATGAGTTCGAAGACATATTTGCGCTAGTTCGCGGCAGATTGCCGGCACTTGTCGCGGATACGCCAGCCGATCTTGATATGATTATCGATCCGCTGCTGGCGGATGACCGTCTGGCTGCTGACCTCGGCCGTGCCCAGAACCGTTTCATTCTGCGTTACACGATCGACGCACTTGAGTATGCGCGTGCTCAATCCCAGAATTTCGTTGATATCATCAACGAAAGCCGCGGGCCGGCGAAGCCCTCGGACTTCGCGGCCAATATGGCTTAAAACAGAGGAGATTCCTGAAACAGCCTCAGGCATGGGTTAGGAGCCAATATCCGCGCTGTTATGACGCAGTTGTGTTCTTGTCTGCGATGTTTTGGTTTGTCTTTTAGTTTCTTGTATTTGGTCTATTTATGCGAAAATTTGTGTTGTTTTATGCATTGAAAACAACTTGAATTTCACGTGAAAATAGGTTTCTCTCTTCGATAGTTCCGTACTGGCTATTCCGGTAGTGCTGCGCCATCTGGTATTCGGGTAAACGAGCGCCTATATTGCGCTGCAGCACAGCGCCCTGGTGGCGACCAGCTTTCTTTGTCGAGCTAACGAGATCATGAGCAATCTGAATCAAGAGACCGTCCTGGACGTCCATCATTGGACTGACTCCCTCTTCACCTTCAAGGCGACGCGGGATCCGTCCTTCCGCTTCCAGAATGGCCAGTTCACGATGATCGGTCTGGAAGTGAACGGCAAGCCGCTGCTGCGCGCCTACAGCATGGCGAGCGCGAATTACGAAGAGAACCTGGAATTCTTCTCGATCAAGGTGCAGGACGGTCCGCTGACCTCGCGCCTCCAGCATCTCAAGGTCGGCGACAAGATCCTGGTCGGGCGCAAGCCGACCGGCACGCTACTGACCGCGAACCTGCTGCCGGGCAAGCATCTCTATCTGCTGGCGACCGGTACCGGCCTCGCGCCCTTCATGAGCCTGATCAAGGATCCCGAGGTCTATGATCTCTATGAAAAGGTGATTCTGGTCCATGGCTGCCGCGGCGTCGCCGAGCTCGCCTATCAGGACATCATCACGCAGGAACTGCCGAATAATGAATTCTTCGGCGAAGGCGTGCGCAACAAGCTGGTCTATTATCCGACCGTGACGCGCGAGCCGTTCCGCAATAAGGGCCGCCTGACCGATCTCATCGAGAACGGCAAGCTGTTCGAGGATATCGGCCTGCCGGAGATGAACATCGAAGACGACCGCCTGATGCTGTGCGGCAGCCCGATGATGCTGAAAGATATGCGCACCATTCTCGAGACTCGCGGCTTCGTCGAGGGCAGCCATGCCACGCCGGCCCATTACGTGATCGAGAAGGCCTTCGTCGAGCAATAAAGCCGGCGAACGGTAGGGCCGAACAGGGCCTTGTCATCCGATACGGGAAACGCCCGGGCTTGTCCCCAGCCGTTTGCCCAAAGTGTGAAAAGGCGGAAGGATAGTTGACTTCCGCCTTTTCTCTTTTGATCGGCGTAAGAGGCAAGATATCTCAGGCGAAACCCTCAACAAGTCGGATGGCGGTGCGGACTGTATTGAAGGATTAACGCAAAGTCGGCGGAGATTTTCTTTCAGACAGTCAGAGATTGTCCCTGGCATGTCTTCAACATCATGCCGGCCATCTCCTTCATCACCTTGACGGCAACCGCTGCGGTCTGATTGTCGATGTCGCAGTGCGGGTTGTATTCAACGAGATCACCGGCGACGATCGGCTGGTTGATGGTATGAATGAGATCGATGACCTGGCGCGGCGACGGGCCACCGGGCTCTCGATGGGACACACCGGGCGCGAAGGCCGGATCCAGTCCGTCAATATCGATCGACAGATAAACCGGCGTGTCGATGTCGAAACGCAGGCCCGGACGCCAATCGCCCATCGGCACCGCCTCGACACCGAAACGCTTGAACTGATCACGATGGTGATCGTTGATGGTGCGCAATCCCACCTGAATAAGACGATCGGCCAGCCCTTCCTCCATGATCCGGGCAAAAGGTGACGTGTGCGATCGGAGGTTGCCTTGATACGCATGATAGATATCGGGATGGGCATCGATATGCAGGATGGTCAGCCTGGGATGATGCCGTCGTACCGCGCGCATGATGGGATGCGTGATGGCATGATCACCACCCAGGCAAAGCAGCGGTGTCCCCAATGCCATCAGTCGGTCGACATCCCGCTCGATCGCATCCCAGGGATCAGTACCCGCATCAAAAGCGATATCCCCCCGATCCATCACGCATCCCGGTGCGCTGAGATCAAAGCCCGTCTCGCTCCATGAACTCTGCGTCTCGGCACGGAACTCCCTCCGGATCGCCTCTGGCGCCTCTGCCGGCCCTTTCAGCAGTGAGGAGTTTTCATCATTGGGAACGCCCAGCAGGGAAATGCCAGTCATCGGACCACGCCTCCTTTGCGGCGGCACCGCCAGTGGATGCAAGTTGGCGATTGCCTTGGCGTGGGTTCTAACGCCGGCAAATAATGTAGGTCTACTTCATTAACCTAAATATATTTGTTAGATTTACTTGATGTTCGATCTCGTTCGACTTCGCCTGCTCCGAGAACTGGCCCATCGCGGCACGATGATGGCCGTCGCCGATGCAATGGGGATGACGTCATCCGCCGTATCGCAACAACTGGCGACCCTGGAACATGAAGCGCGGGCCGTCCTGTTGGAACGCATCGGCCGGCGTGTGCAATTGACGGCGGAGGGCGAGCGTCTCGTAGCGCATGCCGAGACGATTCTGCAGGCCGTCGAGGCCGCGGCGCTGGATCTGCAAACCGCGGCAAAGCAGCCCAGGGGCGTGGTCAGGATCGGCAGCTTTCCCACTTTTGCCAGGGCGCGGCTTATGCCGGCAATCATCGCCGCCCGCGCCCGCTATCCGGATATTGAGATCATCCTCTGCGAAATTGAATCCGATGAGGCGCCATCGGCCATACGGGATGGCCGGTGCGACCTGGCGATCGTCTTCTCCTACAGCCTTGCACCCAAGGCGGAGGTGCCGGGCATCGTTTCGTATCAACTGCTGGACGAGCCGGTTCTGCTTGCCCTCGGCAAAAAATGGCGCCGCGAAGCCGGGCCGATCGACCTTCGTCGGCTCGAAGGAGAAAAATGGATCGTTGGTTCACGTCAGTTGGATGACCACGAGCTCGCGTTACGCGCCTGCGCCTTGGCCGGTTTTGTGCCCCGGATCACCCATCGCATCGACGATTATAACTTGGTGCTGCATATGGTGGCGGCGGGCCTGGGCATCGGTTTTGTGCCGCAAATGGCGCTTAGCACAACAAATAACAAAGATATCGTCAGGCGCGAAGCTGCCGGTCCGCCCCTCCGCCGGCGCATCTCCGCCGTGATACGAGAGACGTCCGTCAAGATGCCGACGATACGAGCCTTCTTATCGGCGCTGCAGAACCCGGTTTAAGCGGCACAGGAACCTCGGGCTGGTCCCGAGCGTTTCGTTTCAGGCGGTGCGTTCGGCGTTAGGCAGCATCTTCATCGGCGATGCGCAGCCACGGCCAGCGCGCCTGATAGCTCGCGGCCTTGCGCCGGAAGGCGGTCGGATCGACACAGGCGGGATTGGGCCGCAGGATGCCGGCTTCCAGATCGGCGGTGCCGTGGGGCGCGATGATGCGCAGCCTGCCATCCTGCCCATCCCATTGTCCCGCGGTCAGGCCGAGGCAGGTGCCCAGCACCGGAAAGCGCCGGATCGCCTCCGCCGCCGAGGCCATCGGCGGGCAGGGGCAGCCGAAGCGCTGCGGATACCAGAGATGGATGCGGGCCTGGTTGCGGATCTCGATCACGCCGTCGATATCCTGGAACAAGGCGGCGGCCTGGCGGATGACACGGTCCTCCGCCTCGAAGGAGAGATCGACCGCGTCGAAATAGAAGATGTCGTAATCGTTCACCTGATCGGCCGGCCGGCGGCCGTCACGCAGATTGAGCCAGGCCTGCCAGACGCAGCCCGCCACCAAACAGGCCTGGTCGAGGCCGAGAATGGGCAGGCGTTCCAGGATTTTCCGATTGATCGGATTGGCGAGGGCGGCGGCGATCAGGTCCATCGGCACAGCTTGTGCCGCCAGATGCGACGGCGCAAGCGCGAAGCGCGCACTTCTCCACCATCTTGAATAGTCACAATATCCCGCTTTCATTCCACCATCGGGCGTGGCGATAATGGGGCGTGACATCGTGCACCATCGACAGGAACGGAAGATGCCCCTCGAACATAAGGCGGGTTTTCAGCAGGTTGGCAGCGCCGCCGAAGCCGTGAACCGATTGCAGGACCTGCACCGGGCGGCGACGACCGGATTGCGTGAGGCGCTGGAACGTTACCTGAGCGACGGCATCGCGCCGACACCGACGGAGATCGCCTCGTTCTGCTATCCGGAGCTACGCGTCATTTATCGCCCCGACGGGGTCATGCCGGCGACCGCCCGGGCCTATGCCAAGTTCCAGGGCCCCGGCGTCTACAGCACGACGGTCACCCAGCCGGAGCATTTCCGCTCTTATCTCACCAGCCAATTGCGGCTGCTGATCGAGGATTACGACGCGGTTGTCGAAGTCGGCCGCAGCCGGCAGGAGATCCCCTATCCCTATGTGGTCGAGCATGGCGATGAATTGGGCGGGCGGGGTGTGACTGCCGCCGAGCTCGCGCGCTTCTTTCCGGTTCCCTTGCTCTCCACGGTCGGCGACGAGATTGCCGACGGATTGTGGGATTTCAAGCCGAATGCACCGCGCCCGCTGGCGCTGTTCGACGCGGTGCGGGTGGATTTCTCGCTGAAGCGGCTGACCCACTATACCGGGACCGACTGGCGGGTGGTGCAGCCCTGGATCCTGCTGACCAATTATCATCGCTATGTCGACCAGTTCGTCCGTTGGGGCCTGGCGCAATTGCGGGAAGAAAACCGGTTCACCCGGCTGGTGCTGCCGGAGAACACGGTGATCGACCGCTCGATGCCGGAGGCGGAGGCTTTGGAGCGGGCGATGAGCGTCGCCTGGCACCGCTTCCAGATGCCGGCCTATCATCTAGTGGCTGAGGGCGGGCAGGGTGTCACCCTGGTCAATATCGGCGTCGGTCCGGCCAATGCCAAGAACATCACCGATCACCTCGCTGTCTTGCGGCCGCAATGCTGGCTGATGATCGGCCATTGCGGCGGCCTGCGGCAGTCGCAGGTCATCGGCGATTACGTTTTGGCCCATGGCTATTTCCGCCAGGACCGCATCCTGGACGATGCCGTCCCGCCGGATATTCCGATCCCGGCCCTGGCCGAAGTGCAGGTTGCCTTGCAAGAGGCGGCGGCCAATGTGACCGGCGATCGGGGCGAAGCGCTGAAGCGGCGCTTGCGCACCGGCACGGTGATGACCAATGACGACCGCAATTGGGAACTGCGTTGGCAGCAGGAAAGGCGGCGCATCAATCTTTCCCGCGCCATCGCCGTCGATATGGAATCCGGCACCATCGCCGCGCAGGGCTACCGGCTGCGGGTGCCCTACGGCACCCTGCTGTGTGTTTCCGACAAGCCGCTGCATGGCGAGATCAAGCTGCCGGGTGCCGCCAATGCCTTCTATGAACGGGCCGTGGGCGAGCATCTGCAGATCGGCCTTGCGGCGCTCGATCTCTTGCGCAGCCAGCAGGTTTCCCTGCATTCGCGCAAATTGCGCAGCTTCGACGAACCGCCTTTCCGCTGATTTCGCCCCATCGGTATTGCCGATGAAAAAAGCCCCCCTGCCGTGAGGCGGGAGGGCTGAGTGCACCGGTTGCCGGCGCTGTCATGAAAGGCGCGGGAGACGCATGCCACCGGCGGGCGGCGCGTCTCCCGTCTTGAAGGTCTTAGAACGGGAACAGGATATCGTAGAGCTGCTGCCCGTAACGCGGCTGCTGCACGTCGCTCGACGTACCCTTGCCGCCGTAGGAGATGCGGGCTTCGGCGATCTTGTCGTAATTCACTTCGTTGAGCGAGCTGATGTCTTCCGGCCGGATCACGCCGTTGACCCGCAGGTCGCGCATCTCGTAGTTGACGCGAACCTGCTGCGAGCCCTGCAGCACGAAATTGCCGTTGGGCAGGACCTGGGTGATCAGGGCGGCGATACGGAGCTGGATGTCTTCCGTCCGATTGACCGTGCCGCTGCCATTGGTGCCGGAGGCGCTGTCGGCCTTCACCAGGGCCTGCGGATTGACGGCATCGGGCAGCACCTTGTGCAGCAGGGTTTCGTAACCCATGAAATTCGGCAGATCGGCGCTGTTGGTGCCGTTGCGCGACGTGGTCGTGGCGTTGTTCAGCTTGGCCTGGTCCTTGATCACGATGACCACGGTCAGGATGTCGCCCACCCGGCCGGCGCGCTGGTCCTTGAAGAAGGCACGGCTGCCCTGGCGCCACAGCGAGGCCGGCTGGCGGTAATCCGAGCCCGGCGCCGGCATCGGCAGGCTGACCGGCTTGTAATTGGCCTGGGCTGTCGGATTGTCGATCGGCGCCATCGGCGGTTCCTCGCCGATCCGCGAGACCCGGTCGATGGCATTGCCGCAGCCGCTGAGCAGGGTGACGAGGCTCAGGCTGGTGGCCAGCAGGGCCGCCTTGGCTTTACGCCCGGACTTCGATGATTGATTGGCCTGTCGCATGACCGGACTCCTCAGTTCATTGCAACATTGCCGACCATCGGGATGACCACAGTGGCCGCATCCTTGACGACGCCGATCAGTTGCTTGTTGCTGTTGGTATTCAAAACACGGATGGACTGGCCGATCGCGCCGTCTTCCAGGGCCTTGCCGCGCACGGTCAGGCTCATCTGGCCGGTGACCACGGCGATGGTGATCAGGGTGTTCTTGCGCATCGTGGCTTCGCTGCTGAGATCGGTCAGGCGCACCATCTGCCCGGCCCGCAGCGGCCGCTTGGCGACCCGGCCGATCAATTGCTGCGCATCCGTCGCCGTGCTCGGCGCCAGTTGATCGAGGCGGCTGGAGATCCATTCGACATCGTCGGCCTGAACCGTATCACCGGCGCTGACGAGGCGCTTGAGCACCGGCACATCGGTCTTGGGATAGACCGTGCCGACGACCTGCTGGCTGATCAGGGTGGGGCCGTTGGCCGGCACCACGAGGATGGCGACGAAGCGGTTGCTGGCCGGATCGAAATTCAGGCCCTGGATGCCGACGCTGGCTTCGACACCGGTCGGCAGGGTGAATTGCACCTGGCCGCCATCGAGGGCGATATCCATGTCGCCGGGCTGCTGGCTGCGCTGCTGGATCGCCTCGGTGATGGCGGCGCTGACGGCTTCCGCCTTGATCAACTGGGCCTTGCGGGCGACCAGGATGCGATCGACCTTGCTGCGCGGGCTGACTTCCAGGTGATAGGCGCGGGCAAGCTGGCTGAGGAAGCGGGAGTCGAGCGAGATGGTCTGGCCGGGCTTCGGCGCCTGGGCGACCGGGGTATCGCCGCCGCTGACCGGCTGATTGAAGAGATCGCCGAGGCGGATGACCGGAGCATCGACCACGACGCTCTGCTTCATTTCCAGCGGCGCGTCCTGATCCTGGCTCATCGCATCGCTCTGATAGGCGAGCTGCGCGCCCATCGCCTGGCTGGCAGCGGGAGCGGGCGCCTGATCGGCCTGCGAAGTTTCCGCGCTCTGGGTCTGCGCGTCCTCGCTCGGCCACATAGTCGCGGCGAGCTCATCGGCCCGGGCAGATTTCACGGTGACGGATGTCATGGTGACGGCCGTCAGGGTCATGGCAAACCCGGCGCACAGGCCGAAACCGAGGCCGAGATAGGCCAGCTTCTGGCGATAGGATCGGATGTGGGTCAACATCTGGCGCATTCCTCTTTCACTTGGCCGCCGGCTTCATCACGTCTTCATGTTCGTGATGGTGCTCATCATGTCGTCGGAGGTCTGCACAACCTTGGAATTCATTTCGTAGTTGCGCTGCGCCGTGATGAGGTCGGTCATCTGCGAGACCATGTTGACGTTCGAGGATTCGAGGAAGTTCTGCTGCACCTGCCCGAAACCGACATCGCCCGGATTGCCGGTGGTGGGCGGACCGCTGGCCTGGGTTTCGGCCAGCAGGTTGTCGCCGAGGGCATCGAGGCCCGCCGGATTGATGAAATTCGCGAGCTGGATCTGGCCGACCAATTGCGCATTGACCTGACCGGGGACGGTCGCCAGGACCTGGCCGTTGGCATTGATCGTCAGCTCGGTGGCGGTCGGGGGTACCGTCATGCCGGGAACGATCGGGAAGCCGTCGGCCGTGGTGATCTGGCCGTTATCGTCCAGCTTCAACTGGCCGTCGCGGGTATAGGAGGTGGTGCCGTCCGGCATCGTCACCTGCAGATAGCCGCGGCCCTTGATGGCGATCGACATGGGGTCGTCGGTCGGCAGCAGGTTGCCCTGTTCGTTGATGCGATAGATCGAGACCGGCTTCACGCCGACGCCGATCTGGATGCCGGCGGGCACGATGGTGCCGCTGTCCGAGCTCTGCGTGCCGACGCGGCGCTGATCCTGATAGAGCAGGTCGGAGAATTCCACCTGCTGGCGCTTGAAGCCCGTGGTGGACGCGTTGGCGATGTTGTTGGAAATCACTTCCACATTGAGCTGCTGGGCCAGCATGCCGGTCGCAGCGGTGGTCAGGGATCTCATCTTGTTTCTCCTGAACTATCTTTTCGCCTGAACTGTCTCATCGCTTGTGTCCCGATCCGCCGGCTCAGGAGCTCGACGTGATCTGGTTCACCGCGGCGAGCTGGCGTTGGTGTTCCGAATCGAGGAATTTCTGCACCGCCTGATAATTCCGCGTGACCTGGATCATGCTGGTCATCTCGACGATGCTCTTCACGTTGGAATCCTCCAGCATGCCGGTGAGGATCTTGGTGCTGCTGCCCAGGGTCGCCGTGCCGGCGACGGGGAAGCCGACATTGGCGGTGCCGAGATCGGTGTTGACCGGGCGGGCCGCCTGGCCGCCGGCACCGAACAGATTGTCCTGCTGGGGGACGAGCTTGTTCTTGTCGGCGAAGGTGACGATGTCGAGGCGGCCGAGCACCTGCTGCTGCGTGCCGTTCTTCGCGCGGTCGGTCGAAATCGAACCGTCTTCGGCCACATTGATGCGGCCGTCATCGGGATTGACCGTGACCGGCGCGCCGCCGGCCAGCACGGGATAGCCCTGGCTGGTGACGATCTGGCCGTCGCGGTCGAGCTGGAAGCGGCCGACCCGGGTATAGCGGACGCCCTGGGGCGTCTGCACGGTGAAGAAGCCGTCGCCCTGAATGGCCATGTCGAGGTCGTTGCCGGTCATCTTCAGCGGCCCGTCACGGAAATCGCGGGCGGTGGCGAAGTCCTGGACATAGGACAGCTTGACCGGCTTTTCCGCCCGAATCTTGTATTCGGACATCACCATTTCCTCGGCCTTGAAGCCGGGGGTATTGGCGTTCGCCAGATTGTTGGCCACCACATCCATCTGGCGCTGCAGGACCATCTGGCGTGACAACGCGATGTAAGTCGGTGTTTGCATGACAGCGCCTTTCTTGGCTTGCTTTAAGCGGGTCTTTGCCCTTGCCAGCCTTGATGCATACGGCGTGCCAAAATAAAATCTTGTTATTTCAATTCATTACACCGGATGTGGGGCGGCAGCGGTGATCCAACCGGCCGGCAGTTTCCGGATCGCGGGCAGTTTTTGCCGTGACCCGGAAGCCGCCGAGAGGGGGAGGGGCGGCCCTGTCCCGGAGCCCGTCATGGAGGTTGTGTTGCCGCTGTCGGCAGGTGCCGGCCGACCCGGTCTTTACCGGGGATTTACTGCCGCTCTTTAAAGTCCGTTTCCGATCGGCGGAACTGGGCCGGGGAATGGGGTTTCCGGGCGAGATTTTCCGGTACTTTCCTTGGTTTCACGAGATGTTAACCATCCTGGTCCTATGGTGCGCCGGAATCGCGGAGAGGCGGGCATATCTGGTTGCGCCTCGGGGGTAGGGATTTAGGGTTTTGCAATGGCAGTGACGGATGAAGCCGCCGGCAACGGCGTGGTGCGGAAGAAGCTCAGCGGCAAGAAACTGGTCTTGTTCATCATCCTGCCGCTGCTCCTGTTGGGCGGCGGCGGTGCTGCGGCCTGGTACCTGCTCTTCTCCCATGACGACAAGGGCAAGATCGGCGCCACCGGCGAGGCGACGGCGGATCAGCAGAACGCGGACCAGGTCGATGACGGCAAGCCGCCGATTTTCTATGACATGGACGAAATGCTGGTCAATCTGGCCAGCTCCGGCCCCAAGCCGAATTACCTGAAGCTGAAGCTCGCCCTCGAACTGGGCACGCAGGAGGACCAGAAGAAGCTGGAAGAGGTGCTGCCGCGCATCGTCGACCAGTTCCAGGTCTATCTGCGCGGCGTGCGCGTCGACGACCTGCAGGGATCCGAAGGGCTGCAGCGCCTGCGCGAGGAATTGCTGATGCGGGCCCGCATGGCCGGGAAGCCGGTCAAGATCAGGGATGTGCTGTTCAAAACGGTCCAGGTCCAGTAAGCAGTCCCGGAATCGCGCCCGGCCCGGCGAGGCGGCGCGCGACCAGGTGAAAATGACGGCATGAAATGACGGGCGTGATTGACGCTCTGATGCGGAAGTGGCGGCATCGATGATCGACGATGAAGAGCTAAGCGAAGAGGAAAAGGCGGCGGCTGCAGCCTGGGAGGCGATGGCCAACGAGGGTGGCGAGGATGAGCCTTCCTCCGGGCCGATGTCCAATCGCGTGCTCGACCAGGACGAAATCGACAGCCTGCTCGGCATTTCCGGTGGCGGGGAGGGCGGCAAGGAGCGGCCCTCCGGCATCCAGGCGATCCTCAACAGCGCGCTGGTGTCCTATGAACGTCTGCCGATGCTGGAAATCGTGTTCGACCGCCTGGTCCGCATGCTTTCCACCTCGCTGCGCAACTTCACCTCGGACAATGTCGAGGTCTCGCTCGACAACATCACCGCCATCCGCTTCGGCGACTATCTGAATTCGATCCCGCTGCCGGCCATGCTGGGCGTCTTCAAGGCGGAGGAATGGGACAATTTCGGCCTCCTCATGGTCGATAGCAGCCTGACCTATTCCATCGTCGACGTGCTGCTCGGCGGGCGCCGGGGCACCGCCGCCATGCGCATCGAGGGCCGCCCCTATACGACGATCGAGCGCAATCTGGTCGAGCGCATGATCAGCGTGGTGCTGAACGATCTGACCTCGACCTTCGATCCCCTGTCACCGGTTACCTTCCGCTTCGAGCGGCTGGAAACCAATCCGCGCTTCGCCGCCATCGCCCGCCCGGCCAATGCGGCGGTGCTGGCCCGTCTGCGCGTCGACATGGAAGATCGCGGCGGCCGCATGGAATTGCTGCTGCCTTACGCCACCCTGGAGCCGGTGCGCGAATTGCTGCTGCAGATGTTCATGGGCGAGAAGTTCGGCCGTGACTCGATCTGGGAAACTCATCTCTCAGGCGAATTGTGGCAGACCGATGTGCAGATCAGCGCCGTGCTGGACGAATTCGAGACCTCGCTCGGCAATGTACTGAACTGGAAGCCCGGCATGCGGTTGGATCTGGATTGCACGCCGCAATCCATGGTCGAGCTGCGCTGCGGCGAGGTTCAGCTCTTTCGCGGCCATATGGGTCGGCGCGGCGGGCATATCGCCGTGAAGATCCAAGACCGGCTGATGAAGTGACGGGCAGGGAGACGGCGGGCCATGTCCATTTCGCTGATCAGTGACGGCATCCTGATCCTGCTGCTGGCGGTGACTTTGGTCGCCGTCTACCGGTTCAATCGCAAGCTGAGCGAATTGCGCCAGGGCCGGGAAGCCTTCGAGAGGCTGATCGTGGAATTCCAGCGCGCCACTGGCCAGGCCGATCAGAGCCTGCAGCAGTTGCGGCAACTGGCGGAGACGCGCGGCCGCGACTTGCAGCAGCGGACCGAAACCGCCGGTTCCGCCCTGGCCGAGATGCAGCAGGCCAATGCCGATCTCCGGCTGCTGATCGAACGCGCCGAGATGGCGAGCGATCGGCTGGAGGAGGCGGTGGCGCAAAGCCGCGGCGCCAGCCAGGCGATGGCGGCCCAGCAAGCGGGCTTTGCCAGCGGCGCCCTGAAACGGGAGCCGCTGGTCACCACGGCCGGCCCCGGCGCCGGCAGCAGCACCGAGCCGGCGTCGATCGCGCCCGCGCCCGGCAATTTGTCGCCGACCATGACGGCGGCGGAAGCCCGCAAGGCCGATGGCGAAAATACCGGCGGCGAGGCCGGCAAAGCGCGTAAATCGGTCCTGTCCTCCCTGGTCGGTATCCGATGACCGCCGGCAAGCAAGCGCCAGCACGGCAAGCTCCGGTTCAACAGAGCGTGGCGCCGAAAAAGAAGTCGCGCCGCCCGAAACTGCGCCTGATGCCCTTCGTCATGGTCGCCATGCTGGTGACGATCAGCATCAAGGCCAATCAGTTCTGGCATGGCATCGCCCTGTCGATCGGCAAGGAATCCCAGGCGCAGGCGCAACCGCAGGCCAATCAGGCCGCCGCGCAGCAGCCTCCGGCTCAGCCGGCTCCTGCCCCCGCGAATGCAGCCCCGCCCAATGCCGCACAGCCTAATGCAGTACAGGCGCCAGGGGCTGCCGCCCAGCCGGCCGCCAATGCGACTGGCCAGGCTGCCGGGCAGCAGTCGGGGAGCAATCCGCCGGCGCCGGTGGTCGGGAATAACGGCGGGCCGGTCACCGACCTCCTGGCCCAGGAGGCGAAGCGCAAGGTCGCCCGCGACCCGTTCAACTACACCGACGAAGAAGTCGACGTCCTGCAGCAATTGGCGAAACGCCGCCAGGAACTGGATCAGCGGGCACGCCAGCTCGATGAGCGCGAGGCGCTGGTGAAGGCGGCCGAACAGCGCATGGAACAGAAGATGGCCGAATTGCGCGCGCTGCAGGCGACCGTCGAGGATCTCCTCAAGCAGCGTGACGCGGCGGATGAGCAGCAGCTCGCCAGCCTGGTGAAGATCTACGAGAACATGAAGCCCAAGGCGGCGGCGCAGGTCTTCGAGGAAATGGATATGGATGTGCTGCTCGAAGTGGTCAGCCGCATGAACGAGCGCAAGGTGGCGCCGATCCTGGCCCAGGTCAGCCCGACCAAGGCCAAGGAGCTGACCTATGAGCTGGCGCAGCGGCGGCAATTGCCGATGCCGCAATAAGGGGGAAGGCACGGCGGCCTCTGATCGATGAGTGTCGGTTCGGAAGCTGCAACGCTTGATGTTTTTATGTGGGGTCAGCCGGGTCGCGAGGCGCCTGAAACGTCCGGACCGGTTCTAAAATAATAGGGTAATTTCCCATATTTACGCCTACTTAACCATTTTTCGCGTTAAGTAGTCACATAGCAGACGCAACGGCCGGAACGTATCCGGAAGCGAATTCGTGGGCCGCGGCGATGAAGAGGAAGAGGTTACGCGATGTCCGTGGACATGAATATGAACATTCTGATCGTCGACGATTACAAGACGATGTTGCGCATCATCCGCAATCTGCTGAAGCAACTCGGCTTCAACAATGTCGATGAAGCGACCGACGGCAGCATGGCGTTGCAACGGTTGCGTGACAAGGATTACGGCCTCGTCATCTCCGATTGGAACATGGAGCCGATGACCGGCATCCAGTTGCTGCGCGAAGTGCGGGCGGATACCAGGCTGAAGGCGATGCCCTTCATCATGATCACCGCCGAAAGCAAGACGGAGAACGTGATCGCCGCCAAGGAAGCCGGGGTCAACAACTACATCGTCAAGCCGTTCAATGCCGCCACGCTGAAGACCAAGCTGACCACCGTCCTTGGCCCATTCTAAAAAGGCCCATTCCTAAAGACTGGCCGGCCTGGCCGGCGATCGACAGCAAGAGCGATCGGCCCCTCCCGCAAGTGCGCGGGGCACCAAAACGGGAGACTGCCCATGAGTATCGCCGTTCCGCCGGAACTGGTTGCCCGTCTCAGCGCATTGCGCTCGCGCGGCCAGACCTACAGCCGCGACGAGATCGCCGAGATCGTCACGTCGCTGCTGGGTACCCTGGAAGGCGATCTCTCGGACGTCAATCTGAAGCTCTATGCCGAGCTGGAACAGCTCGCCCAATATATCCTCTCGGCCAAGCAGGAAATCGCCGCGCTGCTGCCCGACGACATCACCTCAGAGCATCTGCCGACCGCGACCGATGAGCTGGATGCCATCGTCGGCGCGACGGAAGAGGCGACCAACGGCATTCTCCAGGCGGTCGAGATCATCGAGGGCCTGGCCACCGATATGGAGCCGGAAATGGCGGAGAAGGTCACCGATGCGGTGACCCAGGTCTATGAGGCCTGCAACTTCCAGGACATTACCGGTCAGCGCATCACCAAGGTGGTGAAGGCGTTGAAGCATATCGAGAACAAGGTCGAAGCATTGGTCGCGGCTTTCGGCGACGAGATCCGGAAATACCGGGCGCTGCATCCGCAGACGCCGGCGGAACAACCTGTCAAGCCGGCGGATGCCGCTTTGCTGAACGGCCCGCAGATGCCCGACGATGCCGCGAAACAGGCGGAGATCGATGCGCTGCTGGCCAGCTTCGACTGACCCATCCCCGTAGGCGGAGAATGGCCGGCGACGGGAGAGGGAGCGGCGGCATGCGGCGCGAGGCAGCGGGACGATGAGCGGCAGCCATCCGCAATTCGGTGGAACATCTTACGGCGGCCATCCAGCGGCGCCGGTTGCGGCGGCGCAGGCCGAGCCTGGCCGTGCCAGCCTGCGCGCCCGTCTCGATCATCTGCCGCAAATGACCTTCCGCCAGGCCGGCATCCGCAATCCCAGCCTGCCGACCCTGCTCAGCCTGTTCTTCCTGCTGCTGGCCTTCTTCATCGTGCTCAACAGCATCTCGGGGCATGACTCGGCGAAGCAGCGCGAGGTTGCCAGCAGCATCGGCCAGACCTTCGGCGAGGGCGTTGGCAATGCCGATGCGCTCTCCGCCGCCGATAATGGCGGACAGGCCGTGACCGGTATCCTCAAGGGCCTGGCGAGCTATTTCGGATCGCTCATTCCGCCCGAGAAGCAGAAGCTGATCATCAGCACCAATCAACTGATCCTGCACCTGCCGACGGAGCTTTTCTTCCAGCCGGACGCCAATCAGTTCAGTAATGGGCAGTCCAGTAATGGGCAATCCAATGATGCGGCTAACCCGTCCGCTGCCGATATCTTGGCGCCTCATGCCGCCGCCATGCTGCGGCAGATCGGCGAGGCGGTGGCGAAGCGGCCGGTCGCCTGGGGCTGCGAAATCGATCTCGAACTTGCCTCCGGCAATCCCGGTGACGGCGACCTGCGGCGGGCGAGCCAATTAGCCTCGATCCTGAGTGCCACGCCGGCGCAGCGCGGTAATGAACTGACGGTGAGCCTGGTCAAGGGCGATCCCCGCTGGATGATCATCGCGATCCGCCTGCGGCAGCCGGATCTGCCGGCCTTGCCGGCGGGCGGTGCCGCGTCATCCCAACCTGTGCCACCGCAATCGGCGGCGCCTCAACAGGCCGCGCCATGATCCGCATCGTCAATGTGGGCAAGGACCAGCCGCAGTCGATGGACGGGCATCAGCCGCTCTGGCTGATCACCTTCGCGGATCTCATCGGCCTGCTGCTGGTGTTCTTCGTCCTGCTGTTCTCCATGTCCAGCCTGGAACAGGGCAAGCTGCAGCGCCTGACCCAGGCCCTGTCGGGTCATGGTGCTGCCGATGCGGCGAACCGGCAACTGCCGGACCCGCAGGTGCGCGAAGGCCGCGATCCGGGCTATCTGACCTCGCTGATCAAGGCGAAATTCGACGACGACCCGGTGCTGCGTCATCTCCCGGTCAGCGGCTTCGGCGACCGCGCCATCGTCTCCTTGAACCTGACCGATCTGGCGGCGGCGATCGGGCCGCAGGCAACGGCCGGCAAGGGCAATATCCTTTACGCGCTGGCAGGCGCCTTGCGCATGCTGCCCAATCAGATCCTGGTCGAAAGCCGGCTGGCGCCGCTGACGGGAGAGGGCGACCGCGCGAATTGGGAGAAGTCCCTGCGGGTCGCGATGACGGTTGCCCAGGCCTTGCGTGACGGCGGCCTCGCCTCGGTCACCAGCCGGGCGCGCGTCGCCGCCGGCGGCGAGGAGCCGAAGGTCGATATCGTGGTGCTGTCCACCACCGCGCCGGCAGCCAATACCTCCTTGACGGGGGGCGGGGCGATTGACGATACCGGGAGCGACAACGTTCCGGGTGGATCGCAGCCGTGAGCCGGCCAATATGACCCCCAACATGACATATCGACGTCGCCTTCGCGATCTGTCCCTTGCCACCGTCTTCTGCGCCTTGCTGGCGGGGACGGCGATGCCGGCCGTGCTGGCCGACGATACGATCCTGGCACGCGGCTGGGCGCATGACAGCTATGGCCGGTTGGTGTTCGATACCGGCACGCCGGAACTGAGCGCCGTCCAGGTGAATGGCGAGGCCATGGTCATCACCTTCAAGCGCCCGGTGAAGGTCAACATGACCGCCGCGCTGAACAATCTGCGGCCCTATCTGGTCTCGGCGACGCCGTCGGGCGACGGCAAGCAACTGACCCTGCAATTGCGCCAGGCCGTCGGCTACCGGCATTTCGACAATAACGGCAATCTGGTCATCGATCTGGCGCCGTCGGGCAGCAAGGGGTTCACTCCTGCGACGACCGGAACGGGGACGGCCAACGGGGCGACGGCTGAAGCGGCGAACACCGAGCAGGCAAAGCCAGAGGCACAGAAGCAGCAGCAACTGGATCTGCCGGCGACACCGCTCACCGCCGGCGTCGCACCGGCGGCTCCGGCGTCATCCGATCAGCCGGCCGCGACGAAGGCAGCCGAGGCGAAGACAGCCGAGGCGAAAACAACTGCGACCAAAGCGGTACCTGTCATTCGCCTGCGCAACGGCGAGCATGGGAGCTATAGCCGCCTCGCCTTCGATCTGCCGGCCGGCGGCAATGCCACGTTGCGCAACGAGGGTGACCGGGCGGTGCTGCGGCTGAGCGGCGGCAATCTCGATCTCGATCGGCTGCGGCGCGAACTGCCGCCCCGGATCGCCGGTGTGACGGTGCGGGAAAGCGCCGACGGGCAGATCGTCGATCTCAATCTGAAACCGGGAACGGTCCTGCGGGATGCGCAGCATGGCCGCACCGTGGTCCTCGACTTCTATGACCCGGCCAAGGCGCCGCCGGTTTCCGCGAGCGCGGCGAACCGGGTACCGGCCGATCAGATGCCGATCGAGCAATTGGCGTCCCAGGGTGTCGCGCAATCGACGATCCAGCCGGCGGCGAAGGCCGGTTCCGATTCAAGCCTGGCGCAGGCACTGACACCGCTGACCGCCATGCCGGAGCCGGCGCGCGGCGCGCAGACCACGGCGGCAACGAAATCCGCGCAACCGACTTCCACGGCAACGCCGACGAGTACACAGGCAGCCGCACCGGCCACATCGGTATCGGCCTCGACAACGGCTTCGACAACGGCGACACCCGCCGCGCCGGCGACAGCCAAGGTTGAACAGGCGGCACCGCCACCGGCGGTCTATGTGCCGGTCACGGTCGCCTCGGGCGCCAATGGCAGTGCCGTCCTCAGTTTCCAATGGCCCTCCGCCGTGCCGATGGCGGCCTTCCGCCAGGGCGATGCGCTCTGGCTGGTCTTCGGCGCACCGGCGCAATTTGCCGGCGATGCGCTGACGGCTGCGCCGCTGAAGGCCTTGGGGCCGGTTGCGCCGCTCGACAGCAAATATGCCGCCGGCCTGCGGGTGGCGAATGGGCAGCTTTCGACACCGGCCATTCGCAAGAACGGCAATACCTGGGTTGTCGAACTGGCGCCCGCCAAGCCCGGCGCCGTGCCGAAGAACGCGCCCGACAAGGCTGTGCCGCAGCGTCGCGAGATTCTGGCGCAGGGCGGGTCGAGCCTGCTGCTTCAGGCGGATAATCCCGGCGCCGTCGTGAGCCTGACCGATCCCGGCAGCGGCGCGCGGCTGCAGGTCGCCCCCTTGCCGCAAGCCGGCCTCGGCGTGGCGGCGGAGGCATCCTGGCCGGAATACAAATTGCTGCCGAGCTATCAGGGCGTCGTGGTGGCGCCGCAAGCGGATAATGTCTCGGTCGAGCCGTTGCCCAATGGCGTCGTGGTGACGACCTTCCCAGGGGCGCAATCGGTGGCGCAATCGGTAACGCAACCGATGGCGCAATCGGCAAGCCCCGCGCAGCCTTCAGCCGGCGCGGCGCCGGCCGGCGGGGAGTCTCCGGCCAATGCCATGGCCCAGCAGATGCAGGCGGCCGATCAGAGTGCCGGTGCTTCGGCCGGCGGGTCGATCCCGGCCCCGGTCGCCGGCCTGTTCGATCTGCCGACCTGGCGGCGCGGCGGTGACGCGGCCTTCCTGCAGGACCGCGACAAGCTTCAGGAGGCGATCACCGGCGCCTCGCCCGAGGCCCGCAGCGCGGCGCGGCTCAATCTCGCGGAATTCCTCTTCGCCCACGGCCTGGTGCCGGAAGCGGCCGGTATGCTCGACCTGGTCGGCCGCGAGCGCGGCGCGGCGCCCGGCAACAAACTGACCCTGACCTTGGCGGGTGCCGCCCATGCCCTGAACGGCGATCTCGATCCGGCCGATAAATTGCTGGCCGATCCCCTGGTCGGCAATTCGCCGGAGGCCAGCCTGTTCCGGGGCGTGATCGCCGCGCGCAAGGGCGATTATGCCGCCGCCAGCAAGTTCTTCGACGAACCCTTGCCGGACCTGAAGCGTTACCCAAAGCCGTTGCGCATACAGCTCGGCCTGCTGATCATCCGCGCCCAGATCGAGGGCGGCAATCCGATGCTGTCGCAAGCCTTTGCCGATGCCATGCGGCGGGACATGCCGGATACCGAAACGACCGATCGCCTGGCCTATCTCGACGGCCTGCGGCAGTTGAAGATGGGGCGGATGGATGAAGCCCTGGCGACCTGGGAAGCACTGAAGGACAGCCCGGTCGAGGAAGTGAAGGCGCTGTCACAGTTCGCCGTCGTTTCGGAAAAGCTGCGCAGCAAGAAGATGACGCCGCAGGATGCGATCCAGCCGCTGGAGGATCTCCGCTTCCTCTCGCGCGGCGGCGATTTCGAATTCGGCCTGCTGCGCAAATTGGGCGAGGTCTATCTGGCGGCGGACCAGCCGCGCAAGGGCTTGCTGACCTTGCGCCAGGCGGTGACGAATTTCCCCAATCGGCCGCAATCCAAGGATGTCGCGCAGGAGATGAGCGATGCCTTCCGCCATCTTTATCTCGACGGCGCGGCCGACCGCTTGACGCCGCTGACCGCCGTCGCGCTCTATGACGAATTCCGCGAACTGACGCCAAGCGGGCCGGATGGCGACAAGATGATCGTCAATCTCTCCGACCGGCTGGTCAAGGTGGATCTGCTCGACGGCGCGGCCAATGTCCTCGAACCCCAGGTCAAGCATCGGCTGAGCGGCATCGACAAGGCGCGTGCCGGCGCCCGGCTGGCGGCGATCCGCCTGCTCGACAACAAGCCGGATCTCGCGGCCCAGGCACTGGTGGACAGCAAGATCGACGATCCCTTGCCCGAGGATCTCGCGGCCACCCGGCAACGCTTGCAGTCCCAGGCCGATTTCGGCGCGGGCCAGACGCTGCGCGCCCTGGATGAGATCAAGAACGACGACAGCCTGCCGGCCCGCTGGCAGCGTGCCGACATGCTGTGGCAGTTGCGCGAATGGCCGGCGGCGGCGTCGGCCTTGGGCAAGGTGGTCGAAGGCGAGGAAGATGCCATCGCCCGCCAGGCCGCGCTGATCATGGCGAAGAACAATGTGACGATCGATCCCGCCGCGGCCCTGCGGCAAATCTCGTCCACGTCGTCGGATGCAGCGGCGCCGAGCGGCGCGGCAGATCAGACTGGTGCCGGCCAGGCCGGTGCCGGCCAGAGTGATGCCAGCCAGGGACCGGTGACCTTCACCGATGTCATGGCCCAGCTCCGGGTCAAGGCTTTCAAGGAGCGGCTCGGCCAGGTGGTGCTCAATCAGGCGGTTGCCCTGTCGCTGGCCGGCGACCGCAAGGCCCTGCGCGGTCTCGCGCGGGACTACGGCAAGGACATGGCGCAGACCGATCTCGCCAAGAGCTTCGCCATGCTGACCTCGCCCAGCAACGGCCTCGCGGAATCGGTCAGCGCGGAGCTTGCCAGCGTCGACCAGATCAACAGTTTCGTTGACGAATATCGCCGCCTGCTGCGCCAGGCGAGCCTCAGCGAACCGGCTCTGACCAATTAACGATCCAACGAATCATCCTCATTCCGGTAGATTTCTGTCGGCGAAGTGAACAACGTCCGGTAAGCTGTCGATGCCTCTTCAGGGTTCCATTTTCCCGTATATCTGGCTAACTTCGGTCCTGGGACGTTACATACGGCATTAGGTTATTCAGGTTATGAAAAGCAGTGAAGCTGAATTCAAACGCAGCTTTATTTTCCGGCTGGGTAAGAAGCTCCGCCCGTGGCTGAACTCCGTTCTGGCGGCGCAATCCGAAGTGGGCAATCCGCCCGTTTTCGAGCCGGCGACGTTCCCCTGGACCGACCTTCTGGAGCGCAACTGGGACAAGGTGCGGGCGGAAGCCCTGGCGGTTCTGGAAAACCGCAATGCCATTCCCATTCTCGAGCAGATTTCGCCCGATCACCGGCGTATTTCGGACGGGCCGAAATGGCGTTCCTTCTTCCTCTGGGGCTACGGTTATCAGGTGCCGACCAATTGCGCGCGCTGCCCGCAGACTTCCTGGCTGATGGAACAGATCCCGGGATTGAACAGCGCTTTCTTCTCGATTCTGGAACCGGGCATCCATATCCGCCGCCATCGCGGCGTCACCAAGCGCATCGTCACCTGCCATCTCGGCCTGATCGTGCCGAAGGCGGAACCGGCCGCAGAGGCGGGCGGTGCTCCGCGCGACTGCCGCATGGCGGTCGATGACCAGATGGTGCGCTGGCAGGAAGGCAAGTGCCTGGTCTTCGACGACACCTATTTCCATGAGGTCTGGAACGACACCAACGAGACCCGCGTGGTGCTGCTGATCCAGTTCAAGCGCCCGATCCGCTTGCCCGGCCGGTTGCTCGGCGACCTGTTCCTGGCCGCCGTCCGCCGCAGCCCCTTCGTCCAGGAGGCTCGCCGCAATCTGGCCGCCTGGGACACGGCGCATAAGAAGGCCGAACAGGAATAACGCGCGGGTGGCATCCGAGGCGCCAACTGGCGATCCGTGCGGTCGGAAGGCGATACGGTAAGTTTCGCTTGGCCGGGTTTCCGGGATAGGCGATAGTTCAGGACTTCTATCTTATACCGGCGGCAATCGATGGCCGCCGGTTTCGTTTCGCGATCTCGATTGGCGGCCTCATGTTGCTTCAAGCCGCGCAAAGGGCGGTTTCGGGTTTCCTGCTGATCACCACCCTGGTGGCGGTCTATATCCTGCTGACACCGGCCAAGGTCGATGACTGGTTCATCAATCCGCTGACCGGCCTGACGGCGATCGCCTTCAGTCTGCTGGCCGTGAGCCGGGTCAGTTTCGGCGCCCCCAGCCGCCTCGCCAGATGGATCTGGCTGGGACTGATCGCAGTCTTCGGCGTCGTGGCACTGCTCCAGTTCGTCGAGCCCTATGCCGAGACCCTGAATCACCGGTTCGGCATCGACGATGTTGCCGATTGCGCCTTGCTGGCGCTCGGTCCCGTCGCCTTGTGGATGATCTCACGCTTCGATCCGCCGCCCATCCTTGCCCGCCAATTGTTCCTGGTCGGGTTGCTGCTGCAATTCGGCGCCACTGTCCTGGATGTCGGCAATGCCGTGCTGTCGACGCATTGGCGGCGCGATGTCGTGCTGATCGATGCCGCCACCGATTTCGGTCAGTTCGCCGCCTTGCAGCTCTACCTGGTCGGGATCGCCGTCTTCGTCATCTCGCTGCATTATCATCGTCGGTCGCGTGCCGGCGGTGTCCGCCAGCTTGGCGATCTCTCGCGCTATCTGCTGGCACGGCTCAATCTCTTCGATCGTGGTGCCGATGCCTCCTGCCGGCCGGGTGCCGGCGCGCGGCTCTGGTTGCTGCGGTTGCTCGTCTGGGTGCCGTCGATGGCGAAAGAAACGCAAGCCCGGTCCGGCAAGAATGTCTGGCGGCAGCTTGGCGAGATCGTTCAACTCACCTGGCGCCATGGCCTGGATGCCAAGGCCTATTACAATTTCCGCCTCTACGGGTTGCCGGGTTTCCGGCGGACGGCCGGTTATCTCACCGGCTTCGAGGCGAATGGCGGGCTCTTCCGGGCGATCGACGATCTGCTGGTGTCGCCTGGCATACCGGTCGCGGTGGATTTCACCGACCGGCAGGCCGTGCTGGCCTGGTGCCGGCGCCATCGCCTCGCGGCGGTTGAAGCCGGAAGCGAGAGTGAATGCCATCCGGCGCTGCGTCGTCTGGCGGGGGCGGATACGGCGATCGTGCTGCGGGTGATCACCTGCCGCACCCGGCAGGGCGAGCTGCAGGTGACCCATGCGGTTCTACGGCTGACCGGCCGAATGGGGACGGATTCGGCGGGAGAAGCGGTCGAACTAATCGCACCGGTCGGTCTCGCCGACGGCCGGCTCGGTGCCCTGAGCAGTTCGCAGCGGCCCCTGGCGCTGGCGCGCGACGACCGTCATCCGATGGGGGCCGCGCGGTTGCTGGGCGAGACCGTGCCGTTCTGGGACGCGGCACGATCCCTGGCGCTGGCGGCTCACCGGCAATGCGGCGACTGCTTCATCATCGGCTGGGATATCGCCTGCACGGCGACGGGGCCTGTGATCGTGAACGCAACCTGCCGGCCCGATGTCGAGATGCTGCAATGCGCCTATGACGCGGCGATCAGCGACAGCCCGCTGGGGCCGGTATTGCTGGAATACCTGCAGGTCCTGAACGTGCAGCCGCGCAAGCGGCCGCCACGCGGCAGGCCGTAGCGTAAGGGGTGGGCCGGCGTGTCAGCCGGCGCCGGTGAAGCTGCGCACCAGGCTGCCGGCGACCAGATACCAGCCATCGACCAGCACGAAGAAGATGAGCTTGAAGGGCAGGGCGATCATCACCGGCGGCAGCATCATCATGCCCATCGACATCAGGATCGAGGCGACCACCATGTCGATGATGAGGAAGGGCACGAAGAGCAGGAAGCCCATCTCGAAAGCCCGCCGCAATTCACCGATCATGAAGGCCGGGATCAGCACCTGCAGGGGCGTGTCCTGGGGCGTTGCCACCTGATCGATATTGGCGAGATCCATGAACAGGCGCAGATCCTTTTCCCGCACCTGGGTCAGCATGAAATCCTTGAAGGGGACGGTGACGCGCTTGAAGGCTTCCTTCTCGTCGATCTGTTCGGCGACCAGCGGCGCGATGGCGGTGTCATAGGCCTTCTCGAAAGTCGGCGCCATGACGAAGGCGGTGAGGAACAAGGCAAGGCTCACCAGCACCATATTGGGCGGCGTCGTCTGGGTGCCGAGGGCGGAGCGCAGCAGCGACAGCACGATGACGATGCGGGCGAAGGAGGTCACCATCATCAGGATGCCCGGCGCCAGGCTGAGCACGGTCATCAGGGCGATGACCTGGATGATGCGGCCGGTCATGCCACCGGTACCCTGATTGCCGAGATTGAGGGTGAAGCTCTGGGCGATGGCGGGATGGGCGAGCAGGGCGCAACCCAAGGCAAAGGCGGCGGCGAGGCAGATCAGACCGGCCAGTTTGCGGAAGGCATGAGCAGGTGTCACGCGCTGCCAGTCGGCGCGCGGCAAGAGAAGGCGGCGTATCAAGATTGGTCGTCCTGTTCCCGGGCGCGGCGGCCCTGGGCGGTGTGGTTCTGGGTGTCGCGGTCCTGGTTGTCCCAGTTCTGGCTATCCCGGTGCTGGCTATCCCGGTGCTGGGCGTCGCGACTGTGGGCGCGCAGCATGTCGGCGAAGCGGTTATCAGGCGGGCGGTTATCGGCCGGCCCGCCCGACAGCGGATGGCCGAAGGTCGGTTCGCGGCCATATTCCTCTTCGATCAGATCGTCAGCTTCCACTGATCGGCCGGACGGCGCGGATCGCGCCAGGCCGTCATCGCCGGTCACGATATTGCGCTCGACCACGATATCGCCCTGGGGACCGAGCAGCAGCAGATGCTCGACATCGTCGCGCCGGATCAGCATCAGGCGGTGACGGGGCCCCAGCGGCAGGGTTTCCAGCGCCGCCAGCCGGCGCGTGCGGCCAAGCTTGCTGCCATAGCCGGCCCGGCGCAGCAACCAGGCGGCAAGGCCCAGCAGACCCAGGACCAGGACCAGCGCGAGGATGAAACGGATATAGTTGTCGCCTTCCAGAAGGGGCATCGGCCGGCTCAATCCTCTTTGCTGTCGGCGGGCGTCCCGGTTGGGGCGAGAGAGGCGGCACCGGGTGCGGCCGAGCTGGGCGTGGCGGTACGGCCATAGGCGAGCTGCGCCCGCAGCCGGCGGTCGGCCGATTCCAGATTGAGCGCCAGTTGCACGCGCTGGCGCCGCAGGGTGTTCTCCAGGAGATCGAGATGGACCAGCATGTCCTCGAGATCGGGGCGGAACTGGTGCGCTTCGGGGAGATCGGCGCCGGCCAGGGCATCGCACAGGACCGCGACCCGCATGGTCAGCAGATCGAGCTCGACCTGCTCGCCGCGATGGGCGAGGACCGTCGCCGTGTCGATCATGACCGAGAGCTCGCCGATGGCGGCATGAAGATCGTCGGCCGGGCCGCCGGATGCCGTTTCCGGATGTGACATCTGGGTCATTCCGTCTTTCCCTTCATCGTCGGCGGAACGGGCGATATGCGCTCGATCGTCGTCATGTCCATATCCGTTTCCGCATCCGTCTGTTCACCCATTTGTTCGAGGGCCATCCGGTTGAACCGGTACAGATAGGACAGGATCTCCGCCACCGCCGCCAGGGCATCGATGGGGATTTCCGCATCGACATCCACGGTCGAGAGGATCTCGGCGAGATCCGCATCCTCGCGCACCGGGACGCCTTTTTCAAAGGCAATCGCGACAATTTGGTCCGCGACCGCGCCACGCCCGGTCGCGGCGACCCGGGGCGCGCGGCGGGGATTGGGCTTGCCGTCGGTGCCCTTGTAATCCAGGGCCACGGCCAGGCTGGGCTTGGTCTTGGCCGGCGACCAGGCGGGTCGTTTTTGGCCGATTTCGTCCTTCGCCATCGCGCCTATCTATCGCTGACCCGGCCGCCGATCCGGTGGGTCCGTCCATTCGGGCCGGTTAGCTGCCGGCCGCTCACGCTTGAGACGTTGATCATGATGCGGATTCTTGCTTAATGAAGACTTAATCGGAGCCTTTAAGGTATCGTAAATCAAGCATTTCCATTCTGTCCGCTCAGGCTTTTTTCGGCCGCGGGAGGTGATTCGGGCTGGACCGGGACGGGCAGTTCGGGGATGTTGGGGTTAAGGGATTGTTAAGCCGCCTCGCCGATGATGCCGTGGACGAGGTGGGTCCAGGATTGCCGGCTGTCCGCATGCCGGTGTCAGACTTACTCACAGGAATACAGACCGGGGAACACAGGCCGTGCAGGCGAGCGGGGAAGGCGCGCGATGGATTTCACGAAGATTCCGCTGTTTGACCGCATCAGCGACCGTATGGGCTGGCTGAATGCGCGCCAGGAAGTGCTGTCGCAGAACATCGCCAATGCCGACACGCCGAGCTATACGCCCCGGGACCTGAAGGCGCAGAGCTTCGACGATCACATCAAGAAGCTGGAGGCCGTCGCGCCGGAACTGACCAGCCCCATGCATATGCAGGGCACGGTGCCGGTGAAAACGGGGCCGGGCAACGAAAAGACCAAGGATCAATACGAAACCAAGCCGAGCGGCAATTCCGTCGTGCTCGAAGAGCAGATGATGAATGTCACGCAGACGCAGATGAACTATCAGTTGATCACCAATCTCTACCGTAAGCATGTTGACATGCTGAAGCGCGCCATTGGAACGGGTTGAGCGTGGAGCGGGCCGAGGGTACCGCCGGTTGAGAATGGGTTGAGGAGAGCAAGATGGATCTCAACGATTCCCTGTTCATTTCCGCCGCCGGCCTGCGGGTGCAGGGCGAGCGGCTGCGGGTCATTTCGGAAAACCTGGCCAACGCGGATTCGGTTTCCGAGAAGCCCGGCGGCGATCCCTATCGCCGCAAGACCATCAGCTTCAAGAACACCCTGGACCGCCAGCTCGGCATGGAGACCGTGCAGGTCTCGAAAGTCGGCAAGGACCAGAGCGACTTCCGCAAGAAATACGATCCGGGCAATCCGGCGGCCGATAAAACCGGCTACGTGACCATGCCCAACGTCAACACGCTGGTCGAGCTGACCGACATGCGGGAAGCCGAGCGGTCGTATGAAGCCAATCTGAAGACCATCGAGGCCGCGCGCACCATGCTGCAGCGGACCATCGATATCCTGCGCTAAAGGGCGGGGATTAAGGGAGACATCGAATGAGCGTCCCAGTGAACAACGCGATCGCCGCCTATAACGCCGCCGCCCAGCAGATGGGCAGCAAGGCGATCGCCCCGACCGAGGAACGGAGCGGCCCCAGCTTCGGCGATCTCCTGCAGCAATTCGGCGATCAGGCGATCGCCACCGGCAAGGAAGACGAGAAGCAGACCCTGGCTGCCAGCACCGGCAAGGCCAATATGACCGATGTGGTCACCGCCGTTTCCTCCGCCGAACTGACCGTCCAGACCGTGACGGCGGTGCGCGACAAGGTGGTCGCCGCCTATCAGGAAGTCCTGCGCATGCAGATCTGACGCCATCCGCGTCAATCTGACAGCCTGTTCAAGTCAAAATCGAGGGTCGGGCCATGGATGAGGCCGCCGTTCTGGAAATCGGCCGCGATGCCATCATCGTGATGCTGAAGATGGCCGCGCCGCTGATGCTGATCTCTCTGATCGTCGGCCTGATCATCTCGCTGTTCCAGGCCCTGACGCAGATTCAGGAAATGACCCTGACCTTCGTGCCGAAGATGCTGGTCATCTTCATTTCGCTGCTGCTGTTCGCGCCCTTCATGCTGCATACGCTGATCGATTTTACCGAACAGCTCATGAGCCGCATGGGTAGCTGACGCGGGCAGTTGAGATAGGTAGCCAGGCCGGCCATGACGCTGGAACAATTCCTCAACGGCAGCATCTTCCAGTATTTCATGGTGTTCGCCAGGATAGGCGGCGCCATCATGCTGTTGCCGGGCTATGGCGAATCCTATGTGGGGCCGCGCGTACGCCTGGCGCTGGCGCTGATGGTCAGCCTGGTGGTCCTGCCGGCGGTGGTGGACCGGGTGCCGGGCTTGCCCGCGACCTTCGACCGCTTCGTCATCCTGCTGGCCAGCGAGATCGGCATCGGCGTCTTCTTCGGCACGGTCACGCGGGTCCTGATCTCGGCGACCCAGACCGCCGGCATGGTCCTGGCGCTGCAGATCGGCATCGCCAATGCCATGGTGCACGATCCGATCTCGGCCGAACAGGGCGCGGTGCCGGGCAATTTCCTGCAGGCCCTCTGCCTGTGCCTGATCTTCGTGACCGGGCTCGATCATCTGGCGCTGAAATCGCTGATCGGCACCTATGCCGTGATGCAGCCCGGCATGTTGCCGCCGCTGGGGGACGTGGCCAATTTCATGTCCCATGTCGTCTCCGACAGCATGCTGATCGGCATTCAGATGGCGGCACCCTTCCTGGTCTATGGTGCGGTCTTCGCCGTCGGCCTCGGCTTGCTGGCGCGCCTCATGCCGACCTTGCAGGTCTTCTTCGTGGCGACGCCGCTGCAATTGCTGGGCGGGGTCGCGCTCTTCGCCGTCAGCATGGCGACGGCGGCCCTGTGGTTCCTCAACACCTATGAGGACCATGTCAGCAATTTCCTCGGGACAGTGCGATGATCGCTACAGCGGCACATTGGCCCGTGATGATCGTCGCCATCGCGATCGCCACCGTCACCATCCTGCGCAAGAGGTGAGGGATGGCCGAGGGTGATGATTCAGATAAAACGGAAGACCCTACTAGTAAACGCTTGGACGATGCGCGCAAGCAGGGTCAGGTCGCCAATTCGCGCGAAGTCAACAACCTATTCATGATGATGGCCCTGACGCTGTCCGTGGCGATGTTCGCCAATGGCATCGCCGGCGAGATCAAGGCTCTGGTCCTGCCCTTCATCGAAGCGCCGGACCGCATCCCGACCGATCTTGGCCATCTGACGACGATCGGCTGGCATTTCTTCGGCATGCTGCTGATGGCCGGCGTGGTGCCGCTGATCCTGGCGGTCTTCGCCGCTTTCGGCGCCGGTTACCTGCAGTTCGGCCTGCTCTGGTCGACCGAGGGCATCACCCCCAGCCTGGACAAGATCTCGCCGCTTTCCGGCTTCAAGCGCATCTTCTCCATGCGCTCGCTGAACGAGTTCCTGAAGGGCCTCTTGAAAATCGGCATCGTTGGCGCGGTGGGAGCGGGCATCCTGCTGCCGGCGGTGCGCGACGTCCACATGCTGATCGGGCTGGAAGCGGGACAGATTCTCGCCATCACCAAATCGATGATCACGCATCTGCTCTTCAGCGTGCTCTGCGTCATCATGGCGATCACCATCTTCGACGTCTTCTATCAGCGCTTCCAGCACACGCGCAGCCTGCGCATGTCGCGCCAGGAGCTGAAAGAGGAATTCAAGGATACCGAAGGCGATCCGCTGGTGAAGGGCAAGCTCCGGCAATTGCGCATGGAGCGGGCCCGCCGCCGCATGATGGCTGAGGTGCCGAAATCGGATGTGGTGATCACCAACCCGACCCATTACGCGGTGGCACTGAAATACGACCAGTCCACCATGGGCGCCCCGCGCGTGATCGCCAAGGGGACCGACAAGGTCGCCTTGCGCATCCGCGAGCTCGCCAAGGACAGCGACGTGCCGGTGATCGAAAACCCGCCGCTGGCGCGCGGCCTGCACGCTGCGGTGGAGATCGACCAGGAAATCCCACCGGAATTCTACAAGGCCGTCGCCGAGGTCATCAGCTATATCATGAAGCTGAAGCGCGGCCGGCGTTAAGCTCAACCTTCCGTTGATGATCAGCCGGGATAGCGATCGGCCGGCTCCGGCATGCTAGATAGCTATCGGAACAGGCAGTCGGTGACAGCCCATGAACAAGCCAGCGAAAGCGATGCCGGCGGATCTGCCGCCGGTCGATCTCAGTTTCGACGAGACCTGCGTGCCGCGCCGGGTCCTCGAACTGTTCAGCGTGAAGTGGACCAGCATGGTCCTTTATGCGCTGCATCACGGCACCATGCGGCCGGGCGAGCTGCAACGGGCACTGCCCGGCATTTCCAAGAAGATGCTGACCCAGACCCTGCGGGAGTTGGAAGCCGACGGCCTGATCTGCCGCAAGGTCCATCCGGTGATGCCGCCTTGCGTGCATTATTCCCTGACGCCCTTCGGCCGCATCTTCATCGAGCCGCTGCAGATGCTCTATGCCTGGGGCACCCAGCATGCCGATGAGCTCGAGAAGCTCTCGCGCCGGCGCAAGCAATCCGCCGGTGGCGCCAGGAAGAGCGCTGTGAAAGCTGGTAAGTCGGCCGATTAAGGTTCGGCCTCAATCAGGTCCCCAAATGATGGTGGCCGCGAGGTTGAGCGCGGCGAAGAAGTCTCTGGCGAGCTTGTCGTATCGGGGTGCGAAGCGGCGTCAATCTCCGAAGCGGCAAAACACGCATTCAATCAGGTTCCTGCGTTTGTAGGCGTTTTGATCGACCGGGTGGATGCGCTTTCGGTTGGCTTGCTGGAAGATAGGGCCGGATTGCCGCCCACTGCTCGTCGCGCAACCAGAATTCATTGACCATGGACCTTCTCCTTCATCAGGAGAGAATCGCCCTCATCAGACCAATCAATGCCCTGATTGAGTACGGGCTCTAGACTATTTTGCGATTTATCGTGCGTTCCCCCTCACCCCAACCCTCTCCCGCGAGGGGCGAGGGAGCCTACCGAGTGCTTGTTGAGGCCCAGTCAACGATATGAACAGCGGAAAAGCATGTGTCTCGGGCGCCGGCTGCAGCGCCCCCTCTCCCCTCGCGGGAGGGGGGAGGGGGTGACTGCAGTGCATGATAGCGCTGTATCCCAAACCGCTGCACAAATCAGGCGCAGGCGAAACCGAGCGGCAATGCCGCCCAACATATGCAGTCTTACGACTTCCAGACCTCCGCGACGATCTCGTAGGAGCGCAGGCGGTCGGCCGGGCGGTGGAAATCGGAATTGATCATGATTTCATCCGCTTGGGTTTCCTCGAGCAGCATCTCCAATTGCCGCTTCACGCTGGCCGGGCCACCGATCACGGCGGCGCCGAGGAAGCGGGAGACGCCGATCTTCTCGCGGGCATCCCAGATCTTTTCCATGTCATCGACCGGCGGCATCAAAGGCAGCGGATGGCCGCGAATGAGGTTGAGGAATTTCTGCTGCGCTGTGGTGGCCTGGCGGGCAGCCTCGGCATCGGTCTCGGCGGCGACCAGCGGGATGCCGATCATCGCATAGGGCCGCTCGAGCACCTCGGAGGGGCGGAAATGGCTGCGATAAAGCGCCAGGGCTTCCATCATGCCGCCCGGCGCGAATTGTCCGGCGAAGGCATAGGGCAGGCCCAGCGTGCCGGCGAGGCGGGCGCTGAAATCGCTGGAGCCGAGCAGCCAGACCGGCACGTTGGAATTGGCGCCGGGCACGGCCTGGATCGGCTGCCCCGGCTGAACGGGGCCGAGAAAGGCGCGCAATTCCTGCAGCAACTGCGGGAACTCATGACCGGCCATGGGATCGGCGCGCAGGGCCCGCATGGTGCGCTGATCGGTGCCGGGCGCGCGGCCGAGGCCGAGATCGATGCGGCCGGGATAGAGGGCTTCCAGCGTGCCGAAGGCTTCCGCCACCACCAGCGGCGCGTGATTGGGCAGCATGATGCCGCCGGAACCGACGCGGATTTTCGAGGTGCCGCCAGCGACATGGCCGATCAGCACCGCAGTCGCGGAACTGGCGACGCCGGCGATGTTGTGATGCTCGGCCAGCCAGAAGCGGGTGAAACCCAGCCTCTCGACATGGCGCGCGAGTTCCAGCGTGTTGCGGAAGGCTTCGGCCGGCGTTCCACCGCTGATGATCGGGGCGAGGTCGAGAACGGAAAGGGGTGTCTCTGCCAGACGGCTCATCGGGTCAACCTGTTCCTTGTCTGATTCTGCGTTTGATTCTGCGGTGCTTCGTCCTGGTGTCGCTGTTCTAGATAGGCGGAAGGTTAACGCGGCGCCAGTAGGCACGCTTGCGTGCTATGGGCACCGTTTGGTGTCCATGACGGCAAAAGGGATTCATGCACGATGCGCGGGACGCACAATGCTCAGGAGCCGCAGCCGATCAAGCCTCAGCCATGTGCTTCGGCTATTTTCCGCCGTTCGGCTTGCATCTCCGCCAGGAGCCAGTCGCGGACCTGCGCCGCCGGTTCGCGCAAGGGGCGGGTGGCCGTGGCGACGATGAAATAGCTTCGCCCGGTATGCAAGGCGTTGCGGCTGGCGGGTGCCAGATTGCCCGAGATCAGATCGTTGGAAATGACATGCCACCAGCCGAGCGCGATGCCGCGCCCGCTGACCGCCGCCTGGATGACCAGGTTGTAATCCGAGAAAGTGAGGCTGCGGCTGCCGGTGACCGGCGGATACTCGAATTCGGCCAGGTAGCGCGTCCAGGGTATGCGGACGCTGCCGGAGAGATGCACCAGGGTATGGCCGTTGAGGTCGCGGCAATCGTCCAGGCTGCCATGCTGCTCGAGATAGGAGAGGTTGCAGACCGGCAGAACCTCCTCCTCCATCAGGAGCCAGCGCAGATGGCTGCCGTCATCCTGGGTGTCGTAGCGGATGCCGAAATCGACGTCGAGCACCGGGCCGAGCGGTTCGGTGCGGACCAGTTGGAAGCGCAGGTCGATCGCCGGAAAGCGTTCCTGGAAGCTGGCGAGGCGCGGCATGAACCAATGCATGACGAAGGCGGAAGAGGCCGAGAGCGTGACCGTGCTCTTGCCGCTCTTGCGCGCCAGCAGGTCCTCCAGGGTCAATTCGACCCGCTGCAGGCTGCTGGCGACGGCATTGTAGAGATGCCGTCCGTCATCGGTGAGCGCGAGGCCCGTCGGATTGCGTTGGAACAAAGGCAGGCCGATATGCGTCTCGAACCGGCTGATCATGCGGCTGACCGCCGATTGCGTGACGCTCAGTTCGGCGGCGGCCTTGGTGAAGCTCAGATGGCGCGCGGCCGCCTCGAAGACGAGCAGGGCATTGGCGCTGGGGAGCAGGCGGCGAAGCTGGGTCATGACATGGAAGAATGCGACATCTGAATATTTTGGCCTTTGACCGATGAGGGGCCATTCAAGGATATCATGAGTTACTTGGCAAGGGCGGTTTCCCGCCCGGCCGATGTCAGGTCGCTCAATGATCGGGGGAATGAGGCGTGAGCCAGCAATTGCCGAAATCACCGTTGCCGAAATCGCCCTTACCGAAATCGCTCTGGGCCGCCACGGCCAATCCGGCGCCGGTTCTGCCGCCCCTGGCAACGGATGGCCGCACCGAGATCGCCGTGATCGGCGCCGGTTATGTCGGCTTGATCGCCGCCTTGCGGCTGCTGGAGCGCGGGCATCGGGTGACGGTGCTGGAAGCAGGAGAGCCGGGCTGGGGAGCCTCGGGGCGCAATGGCGGGCAGATCATCGCCGGCTTGAAATTCGATCCCCACAAGCTGGTCTCGGTCTTCGGCCCGGATCTCGGCGCGCGGATGACCACGGCTTTCGGCGGAGCAGCCGACCGGGTCTTCGATCTGATCGCCCAGCACAATATCGACTGCGCGGCCAGCCGCTCGGGATGGATCTATGCCGCCCATGGCCGCACGCCGCTGGAGGAACTGGTGAAGCCGCGCCAGCGGCAATGGCAGCAGCAGGGCGCCGATGTTTCCTTGCTGACCCCGGCCGAGCTGCGGCGGTTGATCGGCTGTGCGCCGGACGCCTATGCCGGCGGCCTGCTCGATCGGCGCGGCGGCGTGTTGCAGCCGCTCAGCTATTGCCGGGGCCTGGCGCAGGCCGTGCTGGCGCAAGGCGGCATCATCCATGCCGGGACGCCGGTACAGGGATTGAGCGCCGAAGGCGGCGGCTGGCGCATCGATGCCGGCGGCCATCGCCTGCGTGCCGACAAGGTCGTGCTGGCGACCAATGCCTATACCGCGAATGCATTCACCGGAGGCCTCTGGCCGGGGCTGGCGCGCACCGTCGTGCCCGTCACCAGCCTGCAGATCGCCACCAAGCCGCTGCCGAAAGAGCTGCTGGCCACGATCCTGCCGGGCGAACAGGGTGTCACCGATACAAGGCGCCTGCTGGTCTATTTCCGCCGCGATCATCTCGGACGGTTCATCATCGGCGGCCGCTCGCCGGTCGACGACAATCCGGACTTCGCCGATGCCGCCAGTCTGGTCCGCCTGGCGCGGCGCCTGTTCCCGCAATTGCCGATGGACGATCTCGATTTCGTCTGGAGCGGCAAGGTGGCGATCACCAAGGATAAGATGCCGCATCTGCATATCCTGGCGCCCAATCTCTTCACCTTGCTGGGCTGCAACGGACGCGGCGTGGGGGTGAGCTCAATTCTCGGACAGGTGCTGGGCGATCTCGTCGCCGGCACCGCACCCGAGGAGATTCCCTTTCCGGTCACCGCGCCGCAGCCCTTCCATCTTCATGGCCTGCGTCAGGCGGGCATCTTCGCCCTCAGCCGCTTCTACATGCTGCTCGACCAGTTTGATGGGCTGCGAAAATAAACGATTACGGCGGCGTGTCAGGGCCGTGTTGCCATTGTCCGGCTAAAAAGAATGACCTGTGTATGGCGACATCCGGTTTGCCGTTAACACCCCTCACTCCAACTCTTGTATGTAGCAAGGGGAGAGGGAGGATTTCTATCCAGCTCGCACAATGACTTCATCCTCTCGCTTGTCATTGCCGGGCTTGACCCGGCAATCCATGGCAGAGGCAGAGCACAACATCTCCGGTGGACCCCCGGGTCAAGCCCGGGGGTGACATCTGAGTGGGTGCAAACTTCGCGCGACGCCAACAGCGCCGCTCCCTCGCCCCGCCCGTCGGCGTAGGCCGACATTCGTCGGCGGGTGGGGAGAGGGGGAACAGCTTCAGATGAGGTGACTACGGTTGAAAGCCTCTTCTCATTCCTTGAAGAGTGCGTTCAGCTTTACATGCGGCGCGGCATCGGCGGTGAAGCCGAAGGTGCCCTTGCTCTGCATCTCCTCGGCGGCGCGGAACAGGCTGCCGAGGGCGGTCCGGGCGAGCGAGCCGCCGACGCTGATGCGCCGCGCGCCGAGGGCGGAAAGCTCCGTCAGCGAGAAGGTCGCGCCGACCAGGCCCATCAGCACATTGACCGGTTTGGGCGCCACCGCCTTGATCACCGCTTCGATCTCCTCCCGGGTCTTGATGCCCGGTGCGAAGAGCACGTCGGCGCCGGCTTCCGCGAAGGCCTGCAGCCGGCGGATCGTGTCGTCGAGATCGGCGCGGCCATGCAGGAAGTTTTCCGAACGGGCGGTCAGCGTGAAGGGGAAGGAGAGGCTGCGGGCGGCGGCAACGGCCGCCTTCACCCGCGCGACCGCCTGGTCGAAGGGATAGATCGGCTGATCGGCGCGGCCCGTCGCATCCTCGACCGAGCCGCCGACCAGACCGGCCTTAGCCGCCAGTTGGATGGTCTCCGCCACCGTCTCGGGCGCGTCGCCGAAACAGTTCTCCAGATCGGCACTGACCGGCAGGTCGCAGGCCTCGACGATGGCACGGGCATTGTCCAGCGATTGCGCACGGGTGATCCCGCCATCCGGCCGCGCCAGGGTGAAGGCGGCGCCGGCGCTGGTCGTGGCCAGGGCCTTGAAGCCGCAGCTTTCCAGGATGCGGGCGCTGCCGGCATCCCAGGGATTGGGCATGATGAAGGCGCCGGATTGCTCATGAAGCGCCTTGAAGGCCGCCGCTTTGCTCGCCTGCGATGTCATGATCGTGGTCTCCTGTCCGGGGATTTCCAGGGGAATTGCAATTGGGGGATTTCATCAAGGAAATTGTCTTGGCCCCAGGCTAACAGTTTGGCCCTGCATGGCTAGGGCCAAAAAGCGGTCGAAGTTTAGGGCCATATGGCTGGATCTCATCCCGGAATCTTATCCATGGCGCCGTGTGAACGGGCGGTGTCATCAAGCCGACAAATTAATTCATGGGTGCCGCGCAGATTAATTGATGCTCGCGGCGGGCGGGCATTTGGCAAGATGGCTCCGCTTCATAGAACGAATAAAAGAGGGGAGACCATGAGCACCATTACCGTACCGGCGTCCCAGGGGCGCGCCATTCGTGTCGCGGCCGGGCAGCGTCTGCGCATCACCACGCCGAAGGGCGCGCAGGCGGCGGATTTCTTCGCCTTCAATGCCGCCAATGTCGGCGAGTGGCTGTCCTGCCCCCATACCTGGGTGACGAGCTTTTGTATCAAGCCGCGCGAGGGCGATACGTTTCTGTCGCGCTTTCGCCGGCCGATGCTTAAATTCGTTAAGGACGGGGCCGGCGGCGTGCACGACATGATGATCGCGGCCTGCGATCAGTTCCGCTATGAGTTCTTCGGCCATCATCATCCGCATGCGAGCTGCAGCGACAATCTGCAAACCGCCATGCGGCGCGAGGGCCATGAGATTTCGGTGGTTCCGCAGCCGGTGAACTTCTTCACCAATACGCAGATCGATGCGCAATCGCGCCTGACCTCGCCGCCCAATCCGGTATCGGCCGGCGCCTTCGTCGAATTGGAGGCGCTGATGGATTTGATCTGCGTGGTCTCGTCCTGCCCCTTCGATCTGCCGGTGGAGGGCTGGCCGATCAATTCCGGTCAAGGCATCAGCGAATTGCTGCTGCGGGTCGATTGATCTCTTCGAGCCGGGCCGCCGGATGCGGATGTGTTCGGCTATATGAAACACGGCCGTTCCGGCCGGGTTTTCGAGGCGGTCTTACCTGACAGACGGCTTGCGCCCGCCCGTGGCGGCGCAAGCCGGTCCGGCGATTCCCGCAATGCAAATTTTTCTCGCGCGGCTTCGATGTGATCTGGACGAAATTCCGGGGCCGGGCGTAAGCTGGCGCAGCCAACCATGACGATTATTTCCATCGGCAGGAACGCGCAGGAATTAACGGATCCATCAAAACATCGGGGAGGGGAGCATGAGCAGCAAGCTCACGACGGTTGCCGCCATGACGGCGGCGGCGATTTCCACATGCGGGGTGTTATTAGCCGCGCCGGCCGCGCAGGCAGGCGGCACGTTGAACGTGCTGGTGCAGGGCGATTACCTGAGCCCGGACGTGGTCAAGGATTTCGAGAAAAAATACAGCGTCGACGTCAAGATCAACACCTATGACAGCAACGACCAGATGCTGGCGAAGGTGCAGGGCGATGCCAAGGAATGGGATATCGCGGTCGGAACCAGCTATGTCATCCCCTATATGGTCCAGAAAGGGCTGCTGGCGCGGACCGAGCCGAGCCAGATGGAGAACTACAAGCATCTCCGGCCCGAATTCAAGGACGTCTATTGGGATCCCGGCCATCACTATTCCGTCCCCTTCCAGTGGGGGACGACGGGCTATACCGTCAACACGGCGCTCTATAAGGGCACGGCGGATAGCTGGTCGCTGGTCTTCGATCCGCCGGAGGAGTTGAAGGGGCGCATCAATGCCATCCCCGAAGTGATCGACGTGATGAATGCGGTCGCCTTCTATAAGGGCCTGCCGATCTGCTCGGACAAGTCCGAGGATCTGAAGACCATCCTGACTACCCTGCAGCACGCGAAGCCGTATTGGCGGTCGATCGATTACGGCGTGATCGATACCATGACCTCGGGCAATACCACGGTTTCGATGAATTGGAGCGGCTCGGCGCTGCGGGCGAGGCTGGGCCTCGCCAGCGTGAAATACGTCTATCCCAAGGAAGGGATCGCGAGCTGGATGGATAACGTTGTGGCGCTGGCGGGCGGCCCCAATCCGGAGAATGCCAAGCTGTTCCTGAACTATCTCATGGACCCGAAGGTCGCGGCGAAACTGACGGCATTCGCCCATTACAGCAACGGCATCCAGGGCTCCGAGAAATACCTGCCGAAGGAAATCACGGAAGCGCCGGAATATAGCCCGCCGGCGGGCTTCAAGCCGAATTTCGTGCCGGCTTGCAGCGACGATGTCATGCGTAAATATGGGCAGATCTGGAACATGGTAACGAAATAGGCAGCTTGCAGGGGCCGGGTGTCAGGGATCAGTATGCCCGACACCCGGCTCCGGCGATTCGCTGTTGCCACTGTCAATCGCGCGACCGGATGCCGATATCCGGCCGCGCCGTTTCACCGATATTGAAAGCGACGATCTTCGATGGCCGAGGATGATCTCTGTTATCTGACCGCGACTGAGGCGCTGTCCCTGTTCAAGAAGCGCAAGGTATCGCCGGTCGAGCTTTTGCGGGCGTTGATCGCCCGCGCGGAACGCAGTGAGGGAACACTGCGGGCCTTCACCTTCACCTTCTTCGACGAGGCGATGAAGGCCGCGCAGGAAGCCGAGGCGCGATATGCCAAGGGAACGCCGTCGGGTCCGCTCGACGGGCTGACGGTCGGCATCAAGGACGAGAACTGGGTGGCCGGCAAGCCGACCTCCTTCGGCACCCTGATCGTCGGCGATTACATCGCCGACCGCACCTCGCCGAATAACGAACGCATCTTCAAGGCCGGCGGCATCATGCATGCCAAGACGGCGACGCCGGAATATTCGATCACGCCCTATACCAATTCCCGGCGCTGGGGCGTCACCCGCAATCCCTGGAATCCGGCCTTCACGCCGGGCGGTTCCTCCGGCGGCACGGCAGCTTCGCTGGCGGTCGGCAGCTCGACCCTGGCCATGGGATCGGATATCGGCGGCTCGATCCGCATTCCAGCCTCCACCTGCGGTCTCGTCGGCTTCAAGCCGCCTTATGGCCGTAACCCCGACGATCCGCCCTTCAACCTGGATTCGTATTGCCATACCGGGCCGCTTGGCCGCAGCGTCGCGGATGTCGCCTTGCTGCAGAACGTCATCAGCGGCCCGTATGATCAGGACATTTCCACCGTCCCGTCGAAGGTCACGATCGAGGATCGCAAGCGCCGCCTCAAGGGATTGAAGGTCGCCTATTCGCTGGATCTCGGTTATTTCGAGATCGACGAGGAGGTGAAGCGGAACACGCTGGCGGCCTTGGATGTCTTCCGCAGCGAAGGTGCCACGGTCACCGAGGTCGATCTCGGCTGGACCGCCGCCTGCTACGAAGCGGCGATGGCGCATCTTGCACATATCTTCGGCAATCAGATGGCCGAATTGCTGCCGAAGCACCGGTCGGTGATGTCGCCTTATACGATCGATTTCGCCGAGCACGGCCGTAAATCCACCACCGGTGATTTCCTGCGGGCGATGGATGAGGCTGGCCGGATGTATGCCAGCTTCGGGCCGATGATCGCGGCGCATGACGTCTTCATCTGCCCGACGACGGCTTTGCCGGCGGTGGCGGCCGATTTCGACCACAGCCGGGACGTGCTGCTGATCAACGGCCGGCCGCCGACATTGCAGCCGCCCATGCTGGCCTGGTGCCTGACGACACCCTTCAACACGCTGAGCCGTTGCCCCGTGCTGGCGGTGCCGTCGGGACGGGCCTCGACCGGCGTGCCGACCGGCATCCAGATCGTCGGCAAGCCGTATGGCGATCAGGATGTGTTCGATGCCGGCTTCGCCTATGAGCGGGCGGTCGGCGGCTGGTTCAAGACGCCGGATCAGCGTCCCCGTCACTAAATCTTTGGCCGTGTCTTTAATCTGTAACCTCGGCTTTAATCGGTAACGTCGATCCGCCCGTGCCCGGAACCCGGTATTCCGGTTTCATCCCGCCTCTCGTCTGCGCGATCTGCATCGCCGGCTAAAGTGCTGGGGATGCAGGTTCCTTAACGGTTGAAAATGTCCGCATTTGGGGCCCGCGTCGAAATTAGGCTAAACTTATTGGCTAATTTGGACGGGAGACGGTTCCGGTGGTCGGGCGGAAGACGTCTCCTCCCGTTAAGAAAGAGAGAGCGGTTCAGCTTTAAGATTGAAGCATATATGTTCCAATCTTAAAGCATCGCGCTCAATGGGCGGGGCACTCAAGGGGCTGGGGCGGCGTAGCGGGAATGGGTGAACGCGGTATCAGGCAAGGGATCGGGCGCGGACCCGCCGTCAGGTGGGGCGTGAGGCATGTGATCCGATTCATGCGGGGGCCGGGAAGAGGTGCATCCTCCCTGGCAGCTCTGCTGATGGCGGTCCCGCTTCTGATTGGTGTCGCCACCGGCCCAGCCATCGTCGCCGGCTCTGCCTGGGCACAGGCGGAAACCACCGCGCCGAAAGCGGCCGCGACAGATCAGACGACAGCGCAATCGACGGCTCAGCCCGCAAGCCAACCCACAGGCAGCAATGCCGCCACAGCCGGCGCCACCGGTTCGGCGGCCGATTCGGCGAATGGCAAGGCGGCGGATACGGCGGCCTCCGGAACCGGAACATCTGGGGCAGGGACATCCGTTGCGGCACCGTCCAATGCCACGGCTCCCGGCGCGACAACATCCGGCGCGGCGGCGCCCAATCCCGCGACATCCAGTTCAGCGACGCCTAATCCCGCGACATCGGGTACATCGACCGCGAGTCCGGCGCCGGCCGGAGCGGGGGCCGTCCCCACGACGAGCGTGGTGACGACAGGGACCGGAACCAGCGTGTCCACCACAGTCGTGACGCCGCAGACCCCGATCGCGCCCAGCGACACGATCCCGTTGGCATCGCCCTTGCCGGCGGTCGATCAGAACAGCGGCCTCGGCGGTTTCAGCCGGCTGCAGATCGCTTCCGTCGCGGCCGTGGCGGTGCTGGCGACGCTGCTTGCGATCATCTGGATTCTCTATCGCCGGGCGGCGCTGCTGCGGGACAGCCTGGATATCGTCAAGCGTGCCCGGCAATTGGTCGATGCCCGCGGCCAGGTGCGCTTCGCCAATGCCGTCTATGCCAAGATTTTTCCCACCGTCGACGTACCGCTGATCAGCACCTTGAGCGGGCTCATCGCCGCCGGTTCGGACGCGGCGCGCAACCTGCAGCAATTGACGCTGAGCCTGGAGCAGACGGGGCATGGGCGGGCCGATATCGATCTCATTATGCCGTCCGGCGAGCGGGAAATCCTGGATGTCTCGGCGCATCAGTTGCGCGGCTTCCCGGGCTTCGTGTTGTGGAGCCTGGATATCGTTACCGAGCAGCGCCAGATCGAGGAATACATCCGCTCGGACCACGAGAAATTCGCCGATCTCGTGGAGCACGCGCCGATCGGGTTCTATTCGGTGGATGAAACCGGCGCCTTCAAATTCGTCAACGAGACCCTGGAAGGGTGGCTCGATCTGCAGACCGATGAAGACGGCGCCTTCACGGTGAAGCTGCACGACCTGGTGGTGGGGATGCTGCCGCCGGGGACGCCGGCCTACAGCCCCTTCGCCGATCCCGAGGCGCGGTCCGGCGAGGTGCTGTTGCGCCGGCCCAACGGCCAGGTCATGCAGGCCTATATCCGTCATGCCGTGGCGGCGGTGCAGCAGGGCGGCAAGCGCACCGGCATCCGTACCCGCTCGGTGGTGCACGACCTGTCGCGTGAGCGCGAACTGGAACAGGCGCTGCAGGTCTCCGAACAATATTTCCGCCGCTTCTTCGAGGAGGCGCCGACCGGCATCGCCCTGATCGAGGCGACCGGCAAGATCGAGCGGGCCAACCGGGCCTTCCAGCAACTGGCCGATATCGCCACCTGGCAGAACGGCCGGATGATCGATCTCATCCATCCCGACGACCGCACGTCCGTCACCGAGCATTTCGCCATGGTCTTGTCCAGCGGCCGGGCGGCGGCACCGCTGACGGTCCGTCTGGCAGGTGCCGCCCAGCGCAGCGTCACCATCTTCGCCTCGCGCCGCGACGATCACGAAGGCAAGTCGCTCGGCATCATCGCCCATTTCATCGACGCGACCGAGCAGAAGCGGCTGGAGGTGCAATTCGCCCAGTCGCAGAAGATGCAGGCGGTCGGCCTGTTGGCCGGCGGCATCGCCCACGACTTCAACAACCTGCTGACGGCGATGATCGGCTTCTGCGATCTCCTGCTGCTGCGCCACCGCGCCGGCGATCAGTCCTTCGCCGATATCATGCAGATCAAGCAGAACGCCAATCGTGCCGCCAATCTGGTGCGCCAGCTATTGGCTTTCTCGCGCCAGCAGACCCTGCAGCCCCGCGTGCTTTCGATCACCGATGTGCTGGCGGAGCTCTCGCATCTGCTGCGCCGGCTGATCGGTGAGAATATCGAGCTCAACATGGTGCATGGCCGCGACCTCCGCCCCGTGCGGGTCGACCAGGGTCAGCTCGAACAGGTGATCATCAATCTCGCGGTCAATGCCCGCGACGCCATGCCGGATGGCGGCGAGCTCACCATCCGCACCGAGAATGTCACCACGGCCGAGGCGCTGCAGCGCGGCGCCGAGGTGATGCCGCCGGGCAATTACGTGCTGGTCGAGATGAAGGATAACGGCACCGGCATTCCGCCCGACATCATGGACCGCATCTTCGAGCCCTTCTTCTCCACCAAGGCTGTGGGGTCGGGCACCGGCCTCGGCCTCTCCACGGTCTATGGCATCGTGCGCCAGACCGGCGGCTTCGTCTTCGTCGAGAGCCGGCCGGGGGCGGGGGCGGCCTTCCGCATCTACCTGCCCCAGCATATGGCGGCGGTCGGCAGCGACGCGAAGGCGGAGGCGGGGGACGAGGCGCCGCGCGACCTGACCGGGATCGGCACCATCCTGCTGGTCGAGGACGAGGATGCGGTGCGCCTCTTCAGCGCCCGCGCTCTGCGCAACAAGGGCTATCAGGTGCTGGAGGCGCGCAGCGGCGAGGCGGCGCTCGAAATCATCAGCGAGCATCTAGACGACGTGAATCTCATCATCAGCGATGTGGTCATGCCGCGTATGGACGGTCCGACGCTGATCAAGGAGGTGCGCACGCGGCGCACCGACGTGCCGGTGATCTTTATTTCCGGCTATGCCGAGGATGCCTTCCGCCGGCGAGTCGATGCCGGCGAGGAAACGCATTTCCTCATGAAGCCCTTCACCCTCAAGCAACTCGCCGCCAAGGTGAAGGAAGTGCTCGAATAGGGCAGGGCCTTCAGTCTATTAACTATCTGTTTTCATTGTGGTCCGGGAAAATGTTCTAGTTTTGATCTTTTCCCTTTACGATGAGAACAAAGTGTGTACGATGGGCGCCAACACGGAATTCATCTGCCGGCATCGGGCAATCGTTGCCCCGGTCGTTGTCAGGGTCGGGTCGCTGTGATCTAAGTGGAGGGCGCTATGTCGCAGAATGTGGTTCGTATCGCCGACAGGGATGGAATGGATAAGAACAAAGCTTTAGACGCAGCCTTGGCGCAGATTGAACGCGCCTTCGGCAAGGGCTCGATCATGCGCCTCGGCCAGCGCGAGAACGCCGTGGAGACGGAAGCCGTCTCGACCGGCTCGCTCGGCCTGGATATCGCGCTCGGCATCGGCGGCCTGCCGCGCGGCCGCATCATCGAAGTCTACGGGCCGGAAAGCTCCGGTAAGACGACGCTGGCGCTGCAGGTGGTGGCGGAAGCGCAGAAGGCCGGCGGCGCCTGCGCCTTCATCGACGCCGAACATGCGCTCGACCCCTCTTATGCGGTGAAGCTCGGCGTCAATGTCGACGATCTCCTGATCTCGCAGCCCGATGCCGGCGAACAGGCGCTGGAAATCGCCGATACGCTGGTGCGCTCCGGCGCCATCGACGTGCTGGTGGTTGACTCGGTCGCCGCCCTGGTGCCGCGCGCGGAACTGGAAGGCGAGATGGGCGATTCCCATGTCGGCCTGCAGGCCCGCCTGATGAGCCAGGCCCTGCGCAAGCTGACCGGTTCGATCTCGCGCTCGCGCTGCATGGTGATCTTCATCAACCAGATCCGCATGAAGATCGGCGTGATGTTCGGCAA
>CAYOQR010000005.1:0-150501 GCA_964406155.1 uncultured Rhodospirillaceae bacterium
AGCTCGATGTTCTTCAGGTCGCGGGTAAGCTCGATCCCGTCCACCACGATCTTGCCCCGCTGATGCTCCTCCAGCCGGTTGATGCAGCGGATCATGGTCGATTTGCCGGAGCCGGACGGGCCGCAGATGACAATCCGCTCGCCCTTATGGACCGACAGATTGATGTTCTTCAGCACATGGAACTGGCCGTACCATTTATGGACGTCGCTCAGGGAGATCATCACCTCGGTGTCGTGATCGAGATCCGGCGTGGCCTGACCGGCGGCGGCTTGCGTGGCAGTGGATGACGTCATGCGGTATCTCCACGAAATAAGGTATCAGCGCTTCTTGTGGCCGGTATCGAGCTTATGCTCGAGGAACCTGCTGTATCGCGACATGCTGTAGCAGCAGACCCAATAGACGGCGGCGCAGAAGACGAAGCCATCGATCTCGGTTCCGATCCAGTTGGCGTCCCGTGACCCGGCCTTGACGATGTTGAGGAAGTCATAGAGACCGACGACGGCGATCAGGGTGGTGTCCATGAAGGCGCCGTTGATCGTGTTGACGATGGCCGGAATGGAAATCCGCAAGGCCTGCGGCAGAATGATCAGGCGCATCATCGCCCAATAGCCGAGGCCGAGCGAAGCGGCACCTTCGTATTGCCCTCGCCCGATCGCCTGCAGGCCACCGCGCACCACTTCCGCCAGATAGGCGGCGGTGAAAACGGTGAAGCCGACCAGGATGCGGAGCAACGGATCGATTGTGGTGCCGGGCGGCAGGAACAGCGGCAGCATCACATTGGCCATGAAGAGCACCGTGATCAGCGGCACGCCGCGCACGAATTCGATCAGCAGGACACTGAGGAGATGCAGGACCGGCAGCTCCGAGCGCCGCCCCAAAGCCAGCAGGATGCCGAGCGGCAGTGCTAGCACGATGCCGACGCAGGCGATCACCACGGTCAGCATGAAGCCACCCCAGAGCCGGGTCTGCACCACTTCCAACCCCAACCCGCCAAAGAGCAGCCAGAAAGCGAGGAAAGGCAGGATGCCGAACAGGAAAAGCGCATTCAGCCGCTTATAAGGCACCCGCTCGATCAGCATGCCGGCAACGGCGCCGAAAGTCAGAAAGAAGACCAGGATGATCCGCCAGCGCTGGTCCATGGGATAGAAGCCGAACATGAACTGGCCGATGCGGGCTTCGATGAAGATCCAGCAGGCACCGCCGGGCGCGCAGTCCCGCCGGGTGGCGCTGCGCGTCCCATCGATCACCTCCTGGGGAAAGGTCCAGGTGGCATCGATGAGAGCCCAGTGGATGAGCGGCGGGATCGTCCAGACCAGGAATGCGATCACCAGCAGGGTGAAAAGCGTGCTGATCGGACCGGCGAACAGATGGGCCCGCATCCAGGCGATGGGACCCGCCTGGGTAATCGGCGGCGGTAGATCGGGCGAACTGCCACCCGTCACCATCACGCCCATTCTCTCGGTCGAACCGGCCGGTGAATTCGTCGTATCTGTCATGGCCGGGCCCTCACCGTTCCACCAGCGCGATACGCCGGTTGTACCAGTTCATGAAAAGCGAGATCGCGAGGCTGATCGCCAGATAGAAGACCATGGTGATCGCCATGACCTCGACCTCGCGGCCCGTCTGGTTCAGCACCGTGCCGGTGAAGAGCGAGACGAAATCCGGATAGCCGACGAAGACGGCCAGGGTCGAATTCTTGAGAATATTGAGATACTGGCTGGTCAGCGGCGGGACGATGATGCGCAGGGCCTGGGGAATGATCACCAGCCGCAGGGTCCAGCTCCGACGCAGGCCCAGCGCCAAGGAAGCTTCGGTCTGGCCGTGGCTGACCGCCTGAATGCCACCGCGCACGATCTCGGCGATATAGGCTGCCGTATACATGCTGAGGCCGATGACCAGAGCCGAGAGCTCCGGCAGCAGCGCCATGCCGCCTTGGAAATTGAAGCCCTTGAGGACCGGATATTCCCAGGAAAGCGGCGCGCCCGCCACCGCACCCACGGCAAGCCAGGCCAGCAACGGCAGGCCGATCAGCAGACCGACCGACGACCAGAGCACCGGGAAGCGTTGGCCGGTCCTCGCCTGCCGGCTGGTCGCCCAGCGCCGCAGACCGATGACGGCGAGAATGGCGATCGCGAGCGTGACGACAACCCAGATGAATCCCGGCTGGGCGATCGGCCGTGGAAAATAGAGGCCGCGGATGTTGAAGAAAATGCCGTCGAAAAGGTTGACGCTGTCCTTCTGCTGGGGCGCTAGTTTCAAGACGCCGAAATACCAGAAGGAGAGCTGCACCAGCAGGGGGATATTGCGGAAGACCTCGACATAGACTGTCGCCAGCCGCGATACCAGATAGTTGGCCGAGAGGCGCATGACACCGATCAGGAAGCCGACCGCCGTCGCCAGTACGATCGAGAGCGCCCCCGCCAGCATCGTGTTCAAGATACCCGCGACCATGACGCGGGTGATCGTCGAATTGAGATCGAGCGGGATCAGGGACATCGCCACCGGGAAGCCGGCGATGTTGTTCATGAAGTCATAGCTGAACGGCCGGCCCTGAGCCTCACGATTGACGATCATGTTATGGATCAGGAAATAAGCCGCCAGCAGAATGATCGCCAGGGTCACCGCTTGCGCGATCAGCCCGCGAATGCGTTCATCCCGCCACCAAGCTGCTGCTGCCTTGCGTTCGTGTCGGCCCGATTTAACAATATCGGCCATAGTCCCCTCCACCGCTGAGACGGACGTAGAAAAACCTAGAGCAAATGCGCCAACGCCCGGTCGCTGAGGCGCCGGGCGTTGGGCTGTCGATCACGCGTTTAGCGGACCGGCGGTGCGTATTGCAGGCCGCCCTTGGTCCACAGCGCGTTGAGGCCACGCTCCAGCTTCAAAGGCGAATCCTTGCCGACATTGCGCTCGAAGGACTCACTGTAATTGCCGACTTGCTTGAGGATGTTATAGGCCCAGTCGTTGCTGACGCCCATGCCCTCGCCCATCTTGTCCTCGACGCCGAGCATGCGGCGCACTTCGGGATCCTGCGAGCTCGCCTTCACCTGATCGACATTGGCGGAGGTGATGCCCTTTTCCTCACCGATCAGCATGGCATAGAAGGACCAGCGGACAATATCACCCCACTGATCGTCGCCATGGCGCACGGCCGGGGCGAGCGGTTCCTTGGAGATGATCTCCGGCAGAATGACGTTGTCGTCGGGGTTCTTGAGGCCTGTGCGTTCCGCCGCCAGACCGGAAGCGTCGGTGGTATAGGCGTCGCACCGGCCCTCATCATAGGCGCCGCGCGCCTGGTCGCTTTCCTTGAACTTGGCCGGCGGATTCATGCCGATATTGTTGGTCTTGTCATAGTCGCCGAGATTCTTCTCGGTGGTGGTGCCTTCCTGGACGCAGACGGTGGCACCCTTCAACTGCAGCGCGCTCTTGATCCCGGACTCCTTGCGCACCATGAAACCTTGGCCGTCGTAATAGTTCACCGACACGAAATCGAGACCGAGCTGGGTTTCGCGCGACATGGTCCAGGTCGAGTTACGGGCCAGCATGTCAACCTCGCCCGATTGCAACGCGGTGAAGCGCTGTTCCGCGTTCAGCGGCTTGTATTCGACCTTGGTCGAATCGCCGAGGACGGCGGCTGCGACGGCGCGGCAGAGATCGATATCGAGGCCCTTCCACTCGCCCTTGTCATCCGGTGCGCCGAAGCCGGCCAGCCCGGTATTCACACCGCATTTCAATTTCCCATATTTTTTGACGTTATCCAGCGTCTTGCCTTCACTACCGCCAGAAGCCGGTGCCGCCGCCTGCTGCGCCCCCCCAGCCGGCGCGCTCGCCTGGTCGGCCTTCTTCTCGCCTTCGCCGCAAGCCGCGAGACCGGCCAGCAGCAACCCACCGAGTGCATAGCCAAAGATGGTCTTGATCCGTCGCATGTACATTCTTCCTTCCCTGTATTTTAATTTTATTGTGTGTTTTTGATCCGCCGGCTTTTTTGCCTCTCGACGGCTTGGCTTTTGCCAGCCGGAACAGGCGGATGCCGACGACTTTTACATAAAGAAGTGGGATGCTACAAGTAACTTAGGCTGTTAAAGAAGATATTGATCATGGCGAGAACACCCCGCAAAGACCGTACCATCCTGACCCATGCCGGGAACGACCCCACCGCCAATCACGGCATCGTTAACCCGCCAATTTATCGCGCTTCCACGATACTTTACCCAACAGTTCGGGAGATGCAGGAGCGCGGCCGGCAGAAGTTCGACTCCGTCTATTACGGCCGCTACGGCACCCCGACGACCTTCGCCCTGGAGGCGGCGGTGGCTGAGTTGGAGGAAGCCGACCGGGCCGTCATCCTGCCCTCCGGACTGGGCGCGGTGGCCGGTGCGTTGCTCTCCTGCCTGAAGGCCGGGGACCATGTCCTGATGGTCGACAGCGTCTATGAGCCGACCCGCACCTTCTGCGACCAGCATCTCGCCAGATACGGCATCAACACCACCTATTACGATCCGCTGATCGGCGCCGGCATCGCCGCCTTGATCCAGCCCAATACCCGCGTCGTCTATCTCGAGAGCCCCGGCTCCCACACCTTCGAGATCCAGGACGTGCCGGCGATCGCCGCCGCCGCCCATGCCAGAAACTGCCTGGTGCTGCTGGATAACACCTGGGCGACGCCGCTCTATTTCAAGCCGTTCCGTCACGGGGTCGATCTCTCGATCCACGCGGCGACGAAATACATCGTCGGCCATTCCGATGTGATGATGGGTATCATCACGATGAAGGATACGCATTATCAGCAGGTGAAGAGCCATGTGCATGGCATGGGTTTCGCCGCCTCGCCCGACGATTGCTATCTGGCCCTGCGCGGCCTGCGTACGCTGTCGGCGCGCCTCAGCCAGCATCAGCAGACGGCCCTGACCCTCGCCAAGTGGCTGCAGACCCGTCCGGAGGTGGAACGCGTGCTGCATCCGGCGATGCCGGATCATCCAGGCCATGCTTTGTGGAAACGCGATTTCACCGGCGCCAGCGGCCTCTTCGGCATGGTGCTGAAACCGGCAGCCACGGAGCGCGTCACTGCGATGCTGGATGGCATGGAGCTCTTCGGCATGGGCTTTAGCTGGGGCGGCTATGAAAGCCTGATGATCCCATCGCATCTCAATCACGCGCGCAGTGTCAAGGCCTGGTCGCCCGGCGGCCCCACCCTGCGCCTCCATGCCGGGCTGGAAGATCCGGACGACCTGATCGCCGATATCGAGGCTGGCTTCGCCAGATTGCGTGGAAATTGAGTCATGACTGAGAACATGGTGCCATCGGCGCCCCTAGCGCCGACCGCCCTCCCCCCTGACATCGAGCAAGCCCTCGCCGGCCTGCGCTTGACCGAGGACGGGCTGATCCCGGCGATCGCCCAGCAGCACGATACCGGTGAGGTGCTGATGATGGCCTGGATGAACCGGGACAGCATCCGCGAAACCCTCACGAGCGGCCGCGTCTGCTACTGGTCGCGCTCGCGCAAGTCGCTCTGGCGCAAGGGCGACAGCTCCGGCCAGGTTCAGCGGCTGATCGAATTTCGCATCGATTGCGATCAGGATTGCCTGCTGCTGCTGGTCGACCAATTGGGCGTCGCCTGCCATACCGGCCGGCGGAGCTGTTTCTACACCGCCTTGCGCAACGGCAAGCCGGAAGTGATCGCCGAGGTGCAGATCGACCCGAAGACACTCTATGGCGGCAACTGATTGGGGCGCCGACTGATGGAACTGGGTGACGTCGAACTGACGGCGACGCTGCTCAGCCTGAAAGTCGCCTTCTGGAGCACCCTCTTCACCCTGCCGGTGGCGATCGGCCTTGCCTGGGTACTGGCCCGCAAGCAGTTTCCCGGCAAGATGCTGCTCGACTGTATCGTCCATCTGCCCCTGGTCCTGCCGCCGGTCGTGGTCGGCTATGGCCTGCTGCTGGCCTTCGGAACCCAGGGCCCGCTCGGCGCCTGGCTGCAGCATTATCTCGGCATCACCGTGATCTTTACCTGGAAAGGAGCGGCCCTCGCCTCCGCCGTGATGGCGCTGCCGCTCTTCATCCGGGCGATCCGTGTTTCCTTCGAGAATGCCGATCATCGCCTGGAAGCGGCAGCGCGTTGCCTCGGCGCCTCGCGCGCCTGGGTCTTCTTCAGCGTCACCCTGCCGCTCAGCATGCCGGGCATCATCGCCGGCACCATCCTGGGATTCGCGCGTTCGCTGAGCGAATTCGGCGCCACCATCACTTTCGTCTCCAATATTCCGGGCGAAACCCAGACCCTGCCGCTGGCGATCCAGACGCTGATCCAGATGCCAGACGGCGAAAGCGGCGCGATGCGCCTGACCGTGATCTCCATCGTGATCGCCTTTGCCGCCCTGATCCTGGCCGACCGCATCGATGTCTGGCTGGCCAATCGCCGCAGGGGAGCCTGATGATCGAGATCGCCGCGTCGCAACGCCTGGGAACCGTCGAGCTGCAGATTGATCTGCGGGTGGAAACCAGGGGCATCCTGGCCCTGTTCGGACCCTCGGGGGCCGGCAAGACCTCGATCCTCAACTGGCTGGCCGGCCTCAACCGGCCGGATGACGGATTGATCCGGGTGGATGACCGCGTGCTCTTCGACCGCAGTCGCGGCATCGACATTCCTCCCGAACAGCGGCGGCTCGGCTATGTCTTCCAGGAGCCGCGCCTGTTCCCCCATCTCGGCGTGCTCGGCAACCTGCTCTATGGCCGGCGCCTGACGCAGCGGCGCTATGGCAGCCAAGAGGATGATCTGGATCTTGGCAGGATCGTCGATCTGCTGGGGATCGACGGTCTGCTCAACCGCCGGATCAGCGCCCTCAGCGGTGGCGAGAAGCAGCGTGTCGCCATCGGTCGCGCCCTGCTTGCCAATCCGCGCCTATTGCTGATGGACGAGCCGTTGGCCGCCGTGGATGTGAGGCGGAAATCGGAAATCCTGCCCTTCATCGAAAGGCTGCATGCGGAACTCTCGATTCCGATCGTCTATGTCAGCCATGACCCTGACGAGATCCTGCGCCTGGCCGACCAGGTCGCCCTGATCACCGATGGCAAGCTGACGGCATTCGGCGATGTCGACACCGTCCTCGGCCGGCTCGATCTGCCGAGCCTGACCGATACGCCGGAACCGGGCGCTGTCATCAGCGTCACCATGAAGCAGCAGGATGACGGGACCGGCCTGAGCATTCTCGGCTTTACCAGCAGTTCCGGAGAAGGCGAGATCAGGGTCGGCCGGCTGCCCCATGCCCTCGGCGAGCGCCTGCATCTGCGCATCCTGGCACGCGACGTGGCCTTGGCCCGCCACCCGGTCGAGGGGATCAGCATCCTCAACCAATTTCCCGGCACAATCCGCCAGATCGTCGATGGCGACGGTCCCTTCGCCGATATCCAGGTTGATATCGGCGCGCCGATCTGGGCCCGCGTCACGCACCGGTCACGGCGGGATCTCGGCCTCTCGGTCGGCGATCCGGTGGTCGCCCTGGTGAAATCTGCTGCCGCCGATCCTAAACCGCTGCGATAGGATTTCAGCAGCAGGACCGGGCTCAGCAGCAGGATCAGGCACGGATAGGTGCAAACCGGCCAAATCAGCCCATCTCCAGGCAAATTATCACCTCTTTAACGAATCGCGGCGCAGTAAGGAGAGGGGGGCGGCGCCCCGGACCGACCCGGGACGGCATCGAGTGTCCCGGCGCTCCAGGACCCGCATGAAGAGAGGTTCGAGATGAGTCGACGCGAATACGAGCAGAAGGCCCTGGACATCGTCGCCGGGCGAACGGGGAAGAAAACATCGGCCAAGCCGGCGATCAGTGGCATCGCCATGGTCTCGATCTGGCTCTGGGTTGCGGCCATCATCGTGCTCGGCGCCATCATCGGGTATGTCTTCCTGTGGCAGTAACCCGATAGCGCGGTCATCTCACGCTGGCATTTACGGCTTCGGCAGGGCAACATGGCGGCATGCAACAACAGTAAAGGATGTCAGACGCCATGCGGCCGATCTTCATCATGGTCAAATGCGCGCCCGGCACCGCCTATGACGTGGCGGCCAATGCGCTGGATACAATCGAGCAGGTCGGCGAGGTCTATTCCATTTCCGGACAATACGACCTGCTGGTGAAATGCAACCTGCCGACCGACATGGATGTCGGCCGTTTCGTCACCAGCCAGATCCAGACCCTGCCACACGTCAAGGACACCCAGACCATCATCACCTTCAACGCTTTCACCTGACCTCCGGGAAAGCGGCCGCGCCATGCCGACGATCGATGCCGTTCTCTTCGACGCCTATGGCACCCTTTTTGACATCCATGCGCCGGCGGCGGCTATGGCCTCGCGCCTCGGCCCCATCGCCCATGACATCTCGCGGCTGTGGCGGCAGAAGCAGCTCGAATATACCTGGACACTCAGCCTGCGTGGCCTTTACCGCCCCTTCGAGGAGCTGACGGCCGAGGCGCTGGATGTCGCCCTCGCCACCTATGGGCTCGATCAGGACCGGTCGCAGCGCGACGTCCTGCTGGCGGCCTATCGGCGGCTCGCCATTTACCCGGATGTGCCGCCCCTGCTGCGGCAGTTACGCAAAGCCGGCCGGCCCGCCGCCTTGCTGTCGAACGGCGATCCAGACCTGCTGGCCGACCTGATGATCCATGCCAAGCTGACGGAGCTGCTGGGCCCCGCCATTTCCGCCGGTGAGCTCCGCATCTACAAGCCGGATCACCGCATCTACCGCCTCGGCCTGGAGCGCATGGGTCTCACCGATCCAGGCCGCTGCGCCTTCGTCTCCTCCAATGCCTGGGACGCAGCGGGTGCCGCCCAGTTCGGCCTGCGGGTCTTCTGGATCAACCGAACCGGCCAGCCGATCGAATATCAGCTCGACCGGACCGCCACCATCCTGGAAGACCTGACATCGCTGCCGGCAATCCTCGATAAAGCCTAGGTTCTCTGTCGCCGTCGTGGCTTATGGTGCCGTGGGCGGCAAATATCCGGCCAAGTTCCATTCGGCCTGCTTCGGATCGTTGACCATGCCATAGGCGATGCTGCTGGCCATGTCGCCCGGATACACCTCCTCCAGGCGAAGCTTCAGGCCCTGCGCCACGGAAGCAGCCACATAGGCAGGCGAGGCTTTCGGAATATCGAAGCCGGCCGTCATGTCGGTCTCCACCGCACCCGGCAGCACCGCCATGACATGGGTACCCTGTGCCTTCAATTCGGCCCGCAGAGCCTGGGTCAGGCTGAGCAAGGCGGCCTTCGAGGCACTGAGCGATCCCATCAGCGGCAGATTGGCATGGGCCAGGATCGACACCATGTTGACGATAGTGCCGCCGCCATTGGCCTTCAGGACGGGAATGAAGGCGCGGCACATATCCAGGGTGCCGAAATAATTCACCGCCATCTCCTGCCGCGCATTGACGGTATCGGCGATGGCGAAAAGCGGCGTGTTGTGATTGATGCCGGCATTGTTGACGAGCAGCGTCACATCCGGGCAGCTCCGTGCCGCCGCCGCGATCGCCGTGGCATCGGTGATATCGAGCTGCAGGGGAACCAGCCGGTCCGGGGCCCCCGCGAGCACCGGTTGCAGGGTATCGAGGCGACGGGCGGCGCAATAGACCTTGCCGGCTCCGCCGGCCAACAGGGCCTGGACGATGGCCCGGCCGATACCGCGATTGGCGCCGGTGACCAGGGCAACGCTGCCTGCCACCGGATCGCGCCCGGCACTGCCGGCGAAGCGGTTGATCTGCGCCTTGGACGGCCCCTGCAGCAGGTCCTGGTCATTGGCGAGGATGACCATCTGGAAACCCTGCGCGCGCCGGTCTGCCGCCATCGCTCCATGGGGCGTGAAGATGCCCGCTGTCTTGCCGGCGGCAAGTGCGGCCTCGCGCACCTTCTGAATTGCCTCCTGATGCTTCGGCCCGAATTCGGGGAAGGTGCCGAGCGACAGGGAGAGATCGAAGGGGCCGATGAAGATCATGTCGACGCCGGGCGTCGCCGCGATCTCGACCGCATTCTCCCCCCCCTTCGCCGTCTCGATCATCACCGCGACGAAGGTATCGGCATTGGCATTCTGCACATAGCCCGGCAAATCGAAGATCGGGCGGATATTCCCGAAGGAACGCTGGCCGCGCGGCGGATATTTCGCCGCCTGCACCGCCGCCTCCGCCTCGTCCGGGGTTTCCACGAAGGGCACGATCACGCCCATGGCACCGGCATCCAGCGCGGAACCGATGGCGTAAGGCGAATTCTCCGCCACCCGGCAGAGCGGCACGGTCAGGCCGCGCACCAGACCGATGCCATGTTCCAGATCCTGCCGCGACCACAAGCCGTGCTGCAGATCGAAAACCAGGCCGTCCGGCCGGCTCTGCACCATGATCTCGGCCACCGAGGGCGAGCCCAGCGCCGTCCAATGGCAGCCGACCGTCTCACCAGCCGCCAGTTTCTGTCGTATCGGATTGTTGCTCATCTGCCGCCCCTTCGCGGAACCATCTATTTTATGGAACGATTGACCCGGCGGGCCGGTCAGTTCTTGCCTTCACTCTCAGCCCAGCGCTTCATCAGCGTGTTGGACGGCAGCTTTTCGTCGATCAACTTCTTCGCCGTTTCGATCCCGGCAACCGGCAGGTGCTTGGGGTCGAGCAGGCCGACCTGCACCAGAACCGAGGCCTGGTCCCAATAGATATGCTCGTTATAGAGCTTGTCGCCCCGGAAGGAGATGATCGCCACCAGGGGGATCTCGACATATTTCCCCGTCGGCGTCACGCCCGGCAGCATCCAGTCGATCTCGCTGTCATGGGTGAAGCAGAACAGCATCTCATCCACCACGCGGTCCGCGCCGATTGTGCGGGAGATGGGGATGAGCTTGGTGTCCTTGGGATTGCTGTTGACGAAATGGTGTTTGTAAAAGCGCTTCAGATGCTGGTAGCCGACACCGCCGGTCATGGTCGGGACATGATTGACATAGGGTTCCGCCACCATGGTGCCCATGGTCGCATCGACATCCCGCGTGCCGAATTCATATTCGCAATGCTTGTCCCACAGCGCCGAGAGATCGTAATGCGGCCCCATCACCTTGCGGAACAGGGCGATGGAACGCGAATGCGCCATCATCGCCGCGGGCTTGTCGTAATGCTCGCCGCCGGTGCGGGCGAAGGCATGGTCCATGCCGGGATACGTATAAATCTCGACGCCCGGTTGGGACTTGAAATGCGCCTTGATCTGTTCCTGTGCCTCGCGGGGCACGAATTTGTCCTCGCCGGCGATATGCAGCACCAGCGGCACGGCAATCTTCTCGTTCAACGATGCCTCGATGCCCACCCCGTAATAGCCGACGGCACAATCGACACCAGCCCGCGCCGCCGCGAGATAAGCCAGCTTGCCGCCGAGACAGAAGCCGATGGCGCCGACTTTGCCCACGACATCCGGCATGCCGCGCAGCGCCTTGACGGCGCTGGCGATGTCCTTCATCCCAAGATCGACATCGAAATTCTGGTAGAAGCCGAAGGCCTTCTGCCAATCTTCCGGCGTATAGCCAAGATCGACATCCTTCTCCATGCGCCAGAAGAGATCGGGCGCCAGCACGACATAGCCTTCCTCGGCGTAATAATCAGCCACTTCCCGCACATAGGCGTTGATGCCGAATATCTCCTGGCAGAGCACGATCCCCGGCCCCTTGCCGCCACGCGGCAGCGCAAGATAGCCGCGGAACTTACCGCCGTCATGGGCTGCGATATCGAGGAATTTGCTGGCCATATCCGTCTCCCGTTTGCTCCCATCGCCCGGATTCAAGCTTCGTGCATCCATGGTGGATGCGGCGGCCGATCTCCAGGCATCTCGGTCTTGGCATGAAGTCTAGCGATGAATGCGGTGCGATTGCCCGGCAGCGACTCTGCAACCTCCCGGGCGGCAAGGCAAGGACGGAGTTAACGCGATATCTCGGGTTGATTTTCTGTGTTGATTTAATGACCGAGACTGCGCTTGCCGACCCGCCGCTCGATCACGGTCTTGATGCACAGCGTCACGAGCGCCAGGCAGGTCAGGGTCGAGGCGGCGGCGAAGGCGCCGACTGCGTCGTAATCGTTGTAAAGCAGCTCGATCTGCAGCGGCAGAGTATTTGTCTGGCCCCGGATATTGCCGGAGACCACGGAAACCGCACCGAACTCCCCCATCACCCGGGCATTGCAGAGGATGATGCCGTAGAGCAGCGCCCATTTGATATTCGGCAGGGTGACATGCAGGAAGGTCTTGAGACCGTCCGCCCCCAGGGTCGTCGCCGCTTCCTCTTCATCGCTGCCCTGGGTCTGCATCAGGGGAATGAGTTCGCGGGCCACGAAGGGTGAGGTCACGAACAGGCTGACGAGGAAGATCGCCGGCACCGAGAACATCAGCCGGATATCATGCGCTTCCAGCCAGGGGCCGAGCAGGCCGCGCGCGCCATAGAGGAAGAGATAGCAGACGCCGGCCACCACCGGCGAGATCGAGAAGGGAATCTCGATCAGCGTGGTCAGCAATTTGCGGCCGGAAAAACGGAACTTGGTGATCGCCCAGGCCGCCATGATGCCGAAGACGGCATTGATCGGCACGACGATGAGCGCGGTCAGTATCGTCAGGCCGATGGCATGCAGCGTCTCCGGTGCCACGATCTTCCCGGCATAGGCCGAGAGGCCGGCGGAGAAAGCCTGCAACAGGATGACGGCGATGGGCGCCAGCAACACGACGGCCGAGAGAACGACGGCGATGCCGATCAGCACACGGCGAACCCATTTCCCCTCGCCGACCCGCACCAGATGGCGCGGCGACGGGGTCGCAACGGGCGCATCCAGACTAGCGGCGGGCGTCGGCATAACGCAGGGTCCTCGCTTGCACGATATTGGTGATCAGCAGCAGCACGAAGGCCGCTGCCAGGATGGCGACGGAAAGCGCCGCCGCGCTGGGATAATCATATTCCTCGAGCCGGATCACAGTCAGCAGCGCGGTGATCTCGGTCTGCATCGGCCGGTTGCCGGCAATGAAGATGACGGCGCCGAATTCACCCAGGCTGCGGGCGAAGGCCAGGCTGCAGCCGGCGAGAAAGGCCGGGAAGATCGCCGGCAGGATGACCCGGCGCAGGATTGCAAGGTCACTGGCGCCCAGCGAATGGGCCGCCTCCTCGACCTCTTCGTCGAGATCCTCGAGCACCGGCTGAACCGTCCGCACGACGAAAGGCAGGCTGGTGAAGGCCATGGCGACAACGATGCCGAGCGGCGTATAGGCAACCGTGATGCCGAGCTGGGCGAGCGGCGCACCGAACCAGCCATTTTTGGCGAAGAGCGCTGTCAGGGCGATACCGGCAACGGCGGTCGGCAAGGCGAAGGGCAGATCGACCACGGCATCGAGCAGGCGCCGGCCTGGAAAGTCGTAGCGTACCAGAACCCAGGCGAGAAGCAGGCCGAAGAGGCCGTTGAAGATCGTCGCCAGGAAAGCCGTGCCGATGGTCAAGCGGTAAGTCGCCAGTGCACGCGGCGAGGCGATGGCGCCGAGGAAATCCGCAAAAGGCATGCTGGCCGCCTTCAGCCCAAGGGCCGCCAGCGGCAGCAGCACGATCACCGCCAGATACAGCAGCGTGCAGCCGAGCGTCAGGGTGAAGCCCGGCAGCACGCGGCGATGTCGCCGCCGCGCGATCCTGCCGATGGAAACCTCAGCTTGTGCCGTGGGAGCCATTTGAGGGCGATGTCAGGTCGTCACTGATTGACGAAGACCGTATCGAGGATACCGCCCTTGGCAAAATGCTCCTTGTTCACCTTGGCCCAACCGCCGAAGACCGCATCGACGGTCAGCAGCTTCACCGCCGGAAACTGGTCGGCGTATTTCTTCTCCACCGCCTCGTCATGCACGCGATAGAAATGCTTGGCAAGAATGTCGAGCCCTTCCGGCTGATAGAGGAAGCCGAGATAGCCTTCCGCCGCCTTGCGCGTGCCCTTGGCATCGACCACTTTGTCGACCACGGCGATGGGGAAATCGGCCTGCAGGCTCGCCGGCGGCACAATGACATCGTATTTGTCGGCGCCATATTGCTTCTGGATGCCGCGCGTCTCGGCCTCGAAGGTGATGAGGACATCGCCCGTCTCGCGATCGACGAAGGTGGTCGTCGCACCCCGGCCGCCGGTATCGAAGACCGGCACATGGGCGAAGAGCTGCTTCACGAAATCCTGCGCCTTGGCCTGATCGCCACCATTCTTCTGCAGCGCATCGGCATAGGCCGCGAGATAGGTATAGCGGGCATTCCCCGAGGTCTTCGGATTGGGGAAGATCACCTGCACGTCGGGACGGATGAGATCGCTCCAATCCTTGATATGCTTCGGATTGCCGGCCCGCACCAGGAAGGCCGGGAAGGAATAATAGGGCGAGGCCTCATTGGGGAATTTCTTCTCCCAGCCGGCCTGCACCACGCCGCCCTGGACCAGCGTGTCGATATCGGTCGCCTGGTTGAAGGTCACCACGTCGGCCTGCATGCCCTCCAGGATCGAGCGCGCCTGCTTGGAGGTCCCTGCATGGGATTGCTCGACCGTGACCGTCTCGCCCGTCTTGCCCTTCCAATAGGTCTGGAAGGCCGGATTGATCTCGGCGAACAGCTCGCGCGCCACGTCGAAGGAGGCATTGAGCAGCGAGGTATCGGCGAGAGCCGGCGCCACCGACCCGGCGAAAATGCCGGCCGCGCTGACGAGGCCGAGAACAAGGCGTTTCATGACAGGGAACTCCGCGTGAAAAACAGGCAATTTAAACACAAAAACTGTGTTGTATGAGATATTCACGCGTATAGAAGTGTATTAGACGTTCGGCCGTCAAGTAGGAATCCCCTCCCGGCGCGGAATGTCGCGCCGGGAGGGAACTGCCGGAAATCACCGGAAGAGCGCCTTGATGTTGCGCAGAGCCTGCCGCGTGCGGTGCTCGTTTTCCACCAGAGCGAAACGGACATGGCCCTCGCCATGCTCGCCGAAGCCGACGCCGGGCGCGACGGCAACCTTGGCCTTCTCGATCAGCAGCTTCGCGAAGCCAAGAGAATCGAGATCGGCAAATTGTGGTGGCACCGGCGCCCAGGCGAACATCGAGGCTTTCGGCGCCTCGACCTGCCAGCCGCAGGCCTGCAGCCCGCCGATCAGCACGTCGCGGCGTGCCTTGTAACGGGCCCGCATCTCGTCGACGCAATCCTGCGGCCCGTTGAGCGCCGCCGTCGCCGCCACCTGGATCGGCGTGAAGGCGCCGTAATCGAGATAGGATTTCACCCGCGCGAGAGCGGTGACGAGCTGCTCGTTGCCAACGCAAAACCCGACCCGCCAGCCAGGCATGGAATAGGTCTTGCTGAGGGAACTGAATTCGACGGCGATCTCCTTGGCGCCCGGCACTTCCAGCACCGAGGGCGGCGGAACGCCATCGAAATAGACCTCGGAATAGGCGACGTCGGAGATGATGTAGATTTCGTGCCGGCGGCAGAAATCGACCACCTCACGATAGAAATCCAGTGTCGCCACCTCGGCCGTCGGATTGCTGGGGTAATTGACGATGACGGCGCGCGGCTTCGGCACGGAATAGCGCACCGCCCGGTCCATCGCCCGCAGGAAGTCCTCACCCGGCAGGAAAGGGATCGAGCGGATGGCGGCTCCGGCGATGATGAAGCCGAAGGCATGAATGGGGTAGCTGGGATTGGGTGCCAGGATGACATCGCCGGGGCTGCTGATCGCCTGGGCGAGATTGGCGAGCCCCTCTTTCGAGCCCAGGGTGACGATCGCCTCCTTCTCCGGATCGATCGAGACATTGAAGCGCCGCGCATAATAATTGGCGATCGCCTTGCGCAGGCCGGGAATGCCCCGGGAATTGGAATAGCGATGCACATGGGGATCGTTCAGCGTCTCCACCAGCTTCGCCGTCACATGGGCCGGTGGCGGCTGGTCGGGATTGCCCATGCCGAAATCAATGATGTCCTGCCCGCTAGCTCGCGCGGCCGCCTTCAGCTTATTGACCTCGGCGAAGACATAAGGTGGCAAGCGCTTGATGCGGTGGAAATCAGGTTCCATCTGGCCCGGGGCTCCATGGTTGGCTGTACACAGCGATGCGGGCGAACCGAACCGGCCTGCCCGCACGCCGAATCATACGGCCTGCATGGATGCTCTGGTCAACTTGACGCGACATGGCTTGGCACCCAGGCGGCCAGCGACGCCCCGGGTTGCCAGCCATCCAGATATCGGCGGATCAGACGACGCCGGCTTCCTGGATTTCCATTTCCGCTGCCCGACGCTGGGCCGCTGCTTCACGGGCAGCCTCGCGCCGGCGCAGGATCTCATAGACGACAGCGCCGAGGACGGTGATGGCGATCAGGATCAGGGCCAGGGCATTGACCGCCGGGGTCAAGCCGGTACGGACCTTGGAGGCGATATAGACCGTCAGGGTCATGTCGAGGCCACGGGTAAAGAGCGTGGTGTTGTAATTCTCGAAAGACTGGAAGAAGGCGAGCACCGCCGAGGCGACGATCGACGGCCGGAGATAGGGCAGCAGAATGCGGCGGAAGACCTGGGCATGGCTGGCACCGAGATCGAGCGCCGCCTCTTCCAGATTGATGTCGAAACGCTGTAGCCGGGCCAGCACCATCAGCATCACATAGGCGATGATGAAACTGCATTGACCGAGGATCGAGAGATGCAGGCCCGCCCCCACCCCCAGGCGGTTCCAAAAGATCAGGGTCGAGATGCCGATGATGATGCCCGGCGTCAACAACGGCGAGACCATGACGGCGTAGACGAACGTGCGGACCTTGCCCTGGAGCCCCGTCAGCAGCATGGCTGCGCCGATACCGATCGGTACCGCGATCAGCACCACGACGATGCCGACCCAGAGGGAGTTGATCAGTCCATCCCACATCTGTGCGTCCTGGTAGAGCTCGCCGAACCACTTGGTCGTGGTGCCGAGCCAGGGCGTGATCGTGGGAAAGCGGCTGCTGTTGAAGGTTGCCGCCGCCATGATGACCAGCGGCAGGAACATATAAGCCAGGAAGATCCAGAGATAGACCGTCGTCAGGATCTCGCTACCGGAACGCGTGCGCATGCTCAGCCCTCTCCCTACCGCTTATTTCGCGATGTCGGTCAGGCCGACCTTGAAGATCCGCATCATCACCAGGATGAAGACGATGCAGAGCAACAGCAGGATGAAGGCATAGGCCGAGCCTTGCGGCCAATTCTGCCCCTCAAAGAACCACTGATAGATGATCTCGGTGAACCAGCGGGAATTGGTCGAGCCCAGGATCATCGGCACGGCATAAGAGCTGACCGCCAGCATGAAGGTCATGATGCAGCCGACGGCGATACCGGGCTTAGCATGAGGGATCACCACGCGCCAATGAATGCGCCAGGTCGGCGCCCCCAGATCGCGCGCCGCCTCGATCTGATTCTTATCCAGGCTCTCCATGGCGTTATAGATCGGGAAGACCATGAACAGGATGAACGCATAGACCATGCCCACCATCACGCCGCCATTGCCGGTGAGGTAGCGGATCGGCTTGTCGATGACATGGAAGAATTTCAGCACCGCGTTCAACGGTCCCTGATAGGCGAGGATGATGAACCACGAAAAGGTGCGCAGGATCTCGTTGATCCAGAAGGGAATGACAAGCAGCAGCAGCAGAAAGGCGGCACGCTGAGGCGTGGCGATCTTGGCGAGGTGAAAAGCCACCGGATAGCAGACGCAGAGGCAAATGAAGGTGACCAGCGCCCCGCCCCAGATGGTGTCCAGGAAGACGTGAAAATGCACGCTGTTCTGGAACAGTGTGACGTAGTTGCTGACCGTATAATGATCGTTCGGCCCGCCGACATCCGCCGGCAGCAGATTGGGGCGGAAGGAATAATCCACCATCGTGAAATAGGGTAGAATGACCAGCAGCACGATCCAGATCAGGCTGGCGACGATCATGTAGCCGGTCAGTATCTTGCCGTAGCGTTTCACCAGATCTTGCATCTTGTTCCCCCACCCAACCTTCCGGGTTACTCGGTCACTTTAAACCGCCAGCTTCAGCCTGTTGCCGTCAACCGGCGGCCAGGGAGCCATCCGGCAGAATGACCGCATCCTCGGCCGCGAAGCCCAGCGGCACCTTGTCGCCAGGCCGCAGATGCGGCATGCCGCCGTCATTCGCTACCTGCACGATCACCGCGCGCTCGCGCCCGGATGTCGCCGCACCGTTCTGCCCGACCGCCTGCGCAGCGTCGTCGCCATGGAGGAACAGATTGGCGAAGCTGCCCTCGAAGTCGATATGGCTGAGCCGCAGATCGAAGCGGTTCGCCGCCTGATCCGCCGCCAGGGAAATCCGCTCCGGTCGGGCAAAGAGCAGCGCCGCATCACCGGCCCGCAAGCCGCTGCGGTTGCGGCCCCGCAGGCGACCGATCCCGGTCTCGATCTCCGCCACTTCGCCATTCACCGCCGTGACCTTGCCGCGGAACACGTTGTTCTCGCCGACGAAGGTGGCGACAAAGGGTGTTGCCGGGTCGTTATAGATCTCCGAGGAATTCGCCACCTGCTGAATGACGCCCTGGGACATCACCGCGACCCGGTCGGACATCGTCAGGGCCTCGCCCTGGTCATGGGTGATATAGATGAAGGTGACGCCGGTGCGACGCTGGATCGCCCGCAATTCGGCCCGCATATGCTGGCGCAGCTTTAGATCGAGCGCCGAGAGCGGCTCGTCCAGCAGCATCACCTTGGGCTCCACCGCCAGCGCACGGGCAATGGCAACACGCTGGCGCTGCCCGCCGGAGAGCTCGCTGACCCGCTTGTCGGCGGTGCCCGGCAGGGCGATCAACTCCAACAATTCTTCTGCCCGTTGGCGCCGCTTGTTGCGCGCGATACCCCGCACCTCGAGACCGAAGGCGATGTTCTCCCAGACCGTCATCAGCGGAAACAGCGCCAGGTTCTGGAAGATCAGGGCGGTCGGCCGCTTGTTCGGGCCGATGCCGCGCATATCCTGGCCGCCGATCCGGATCACCCCTTCGGTCGGATCGTTGAAGCCGCTGATCATGCGCAGGATCGTCGTCTTGCCGCAGCCGGAAGGACCGAGGAAGCTGAAGAACTCCCCGGCCTTGATGGTCAGCGACACATCCTTGACCGCGACAAAATTGCCGAACCGCATCGTCACGTGATCGAGTTCAATATCCTGGCTCATCCCACCGCGGATAAATCCGCCTCCCAGTGAATACAGCAACAAAAGGTGCCTGAGGCCCCCTACACGATAGCCGGGGCTAGCCGCCGGGCGCCCGTTTCTAACGTGACGACATCACATCACCGTCGATCTATCCGACATATAAAAGCGCAGCGGCGACACAAACGGCAAAAACAATATCGTTAAGAACAACCAACCGAAGAGCTCCCGTCTCGGGCAGCCGGCCCGCCAGGAAATTACCCGGCGGGCCATGCCGATCAGGTCCGCGCCTCAGCCGGCCTGGAAGCGGTCCGCATATTCGTTGCGCTTGGAGACGAACCAGCTCGGCTGGGTCGGCTGCCACCACATGCGGCTGAGGGCATCGCCCGGGAAGGCGGCCTTCAGGAACTTCTTCAGCGATTCCGGCGCCTCGTCGGCAGCACCCTTGGCGGAGGGGCTGGCGCCGATCGCGGCGGACCAAAGCAGCGAGCCTTCGACCGTGTTCACCCAGGCGGCCCAGGCTTCCGCCTGTTCGACATTCTTCGCGCCCTTGAAGAGCACGAAATTCTGCAACCAGCCGGAAGCGCCTTCCTTGGGTGAGAGATAGGCGATCGGCAGACCTTCCTTTTGCAGGATCTGCGCCGAGCTGTCCCAGCAATTGCCGATGACGCAGCCATTGGTGCGGAACGCACCCTGGGCGGAATTCTCATCCTTCCACCACTGGCCGACATTGCCCTTCAGCTCCAACGCCTTCTTGATGATGACTTCGTAATTCGCCGTCATCACCGCCTCGTCCTTGTAGGAATCGAGATAGGGCTTGGGCAGCTTGCCCTCGGCTTCCAACCAGCGGCCGATGGCGACCAGGCCGGAATGCGGGCGCACCGTGAGCTTGCCGGCATATTCCTCTTTCCACAGATCGCCGAGGCTCGCTTCCGGATAGGAGAGCTTCACTTCGTCGGTGTTGAAGGTCAGCGATTCGCTGCCCCAGACGCTGGGCGAGGAATAAAGCTTGCCGCCGATATGCACCTGCTTCATCGCCGAGCCGTTCATGATGCCGGGATCGATGCCATCGACATTGATCTTGGCTTCGTTCCAGGGCTGCAGGAAATCGCGCTCCACCCAATTGGTGACGCGGTCGGTGGTCGGCTCGGAAATATCGAAGGCGCCGGACGCACCGCCTGCCTTGGCCTGGGCGACCATGGCATCCTGATCCGGCTGCTCGTTGAAATTCACGGTGATGCCGGTCTTATTCTTGAAGGCCGCGAAAGCCGGTTTGAAATCGTAGCCGGCCCAGCCCATGAAATTGAGCTCGCCCGAAGACGAAAAGGCGTCACGGACAATCCAGGGCGCGCTGACCAGGCCAAGGCCGGAAACGGCCGCGCCCTTCAGCAGCAGGCGGCGCGAAAAGGCCCGCGCCGACCGCGCCGTCAAATGATCTGAGGTAGATTTCTTCATGGGTCGCTCCTCGTTCGATGCGCATCGATGTTGCGCAGGTTATTTTCAGGAGCTGCTATTCCGCTGTACCCGCCCATGGAAACATGTGGCGCCGGGTCCTTACCCTTCGGCCTGCCCTAGCAGCCTCCCCGCTTTGCCTAGTACTCGTTTTACGCCGTTAGTCAATACGACATTCCACGCTGCGCCGCGGCAACAGCTTCAGCATCGCGGAGGCGCATGCCCCAGCAATGCCGCAATTCGATAACCATCATAACGACTAATTATGACTGCTTAGGTGAGCAGTCCTTGGCCACCTTGATGTGGCGACCCCGACAGGATTCGAACCTGTGACATCCTGCTTAGAAGGCAGGTGCTCTATCCAACTGAGCTACGGGGCCGGCGCAACAGGACAGACCGGCCGTGCCGAGGATCAATGCGTCCAGCGGCCCACGCGGTCGAACTTGAAATTATCGGCATAGGCCTTCGGCTGCACGACGCGCCGCGTCGGTTCCTCGACCAGATAGGCAAGGCCATGCTTCTCGGCATAGGCGATCGCCTCTTCCTTGGTCTCGAATTTCAGCCGCACCTGGCGCTGGGTGTCGGTCGTCCCGGTCCAGCCCATGAGGGGATCGGCGAAGCGCGGCGCGGACGGCGGAAATTCCAGCACCCATTGATGCGTCAGGGCTCGACCCGACTGCATGGCTGTCTTCGCCGGCTGATAGATGCGCACCTGCATTCCACTCTCTCCGTTCCGTCAATACCGGCGACCGGACATCATCGGCCGCGCAAGTGGTCGGGGCGACTGGATTCGAACCAGCGACATCCTGCTCCCAAAGCAGGCACTCTACCGGACTGAGCTACGCCCCGATGCTTGAAAAACCTCAGCTTTCGGGGGTTTTTAGCTTACCCCCCGGAAAGAGTAAACGGGAACTTTCGTGAAACAGGATTTCGGTCCTGGACCACGGATCACCCATGGCCCGATCCAATCCAATTGAACTTCTTGCCCGCTGCGGTGTTGAGCTACTGCGCCATCCCCTGCCGCCATCCGTCAGTCCGGTTATCCATCGCCCGTTTGGAGACATCCCATGAAACTCGCGCCGGCTCCCCTCCTCGTCCTCACCGGCCTTGCTCTCACTGGCCTTGTGTTGCCGGTCGGCCCGGCCACCGCCGGCCCCTGTTCGATGGAGATCGATCATCTGCAGAAGACGCTGGCCTACAACAACATGGGCGCCGGTCGGGTCGGCGCGCCCACCGGGCTCATCTCCAATTCGGTGGGCGACGAGAACCGGATCGTTAATTCGGTCGGCATCGAGAACCGGATCGGGCCGATACCTCCCGAGACGGCTGGCACCACCCAAGTCAATACGGGCAATACGGGACAGTCGCCAACGGGCGGCACCAATCCGCAGTTGATTCCCGCCCCCGGCTCGCAGGCCGGGATCCCGACCTATACTGACGCCGCCAATACGCCATCGGCCCCGGCCAACTCGCCGGCTTCGAACGCCGCGGATGCCCTTTCCCTGGCCCGGGAATACGACCGGGCCGGCCGCGAACTGGATTGCCAGGGCCAGGTGGACCGGGCCAGTTCGATCCTCAACAACCTGTAAAGCCCATCCATGGGCGGCAACACCCTTTAGTCGGGTCACCTTGCGCCGGCCGCGAGGCCTCCTCATATTGACGGCATATGAGATGAAAGCTGCCGGACGGAGGACAGGATGTCGGAGAAAGCAAGCTGCGGGTCGGTCAATCCGCTGACACCGGAACAGGATTACGTCCTGCGCCAGCATGGTACGGAGCGACCGGGCTCCAGCAGCCTCAATAAGGAGTATCGCAGCGGCACCTATACCTGCGCCGGCTGCGGCAAGGTGCTGTTTCAATCCGAGACGAAATATGACAGCGGCAGCGGCTGGCCGAGCTTCTGGGCCCCGGCCAGCCAGGAGGCCGTCGGCATCACGACCGATCGCAGCCATTTCATGATGCGGACCGAAGTACATTGCGACAATTGCGGCGGCCATCTCGGCCATGTCTTCGACGACGGCCCGAAGCCGACCGGCCTGCGCTATTGCATCAACGGCGCGGCGCTGAATTTCGATCCCAAGGAATAACCCGAACAGCAAAAACGGCGGCAGAATCCCTGCCGCCGTTCTGCATGCTTGTCGGGATGATCGTCAGGCGGCTTGCACCGCCCGCGCCGCCAAGGTCGGAACCAGCGCCGCCCGATATTCCGGCGTCCCATGCAGGTCGCCGTTGAAATCGCCGGCATTGAGCTTCACCGCCTTGGCCGCCTGCGGGGTGAAATTGGCCGACAGGGCCGCCTCGATATCCGCCGCGCGGAACACCCCATTGCCGCCGCCGGTCACGGCCACCCGGACACCTCCCTTGGTCTTGGCGACGAAGACACCGATCAGAGCGAAGCGCGAGGCCGGCTGGGCAAATTTCTCATAGGCCGCCTTTTCCGGTTTGGGAAACTGCACGGCGGTGATGATCTCGCCTTCCTCCAAAGCCGTTTCGAACAGGCCCCGGAAGAAATCATCGGCGGCAATCTCCCGTTTATTGGTCCGGACCGTCGCACCCAGCGCCAAAACCGCCGCCGGATAATCCGCCGCCGGATCGTTATTGGCGAGTGAGCCGCCGATCGTGCCGCGATTGCGCACCTGACGGTCGCCGATCAGTTCGGCAAGATGCGCCAGAGCCGGGATCGCCGTTTTCACCACGGATGACGTGGCGACATCGACATGCCGCGTCATGGCACCGATGGTGATGCTGTCGCCTTCCGCCTTGATGCCTTTGAGATCGGCAATGGCGCCGAGATCGATCAGGTCGGAGGGCGCCGCGAGGCGCTGCTTCAAGGTCGGCACCAGGGTCATACCGCCAGCGATGATCTTGCCGTCGCCGGCACTGCCCAGGGCCTTGGCCGCATCGGCAACCGTGGTGGGGCGGTGGTAGTTGAAGTTATGCATCTTTCCCTCCCCTCACTCGGCCGCCAGTTTCTTCGGCGCCGCTTGAATCGCCTGCCACACCTTGAGCGGCGTCGCCGGCATCGAGATATCGGTGACACCAAGCGGCGACAGCGCATCGATCACCGCATTGATGACGGCGGGCGGTGAGCCGATCGCCCCGACCTCGCCGACGCCTTTGGCACCGATCGGATTGTGGGTGCACAAGGTGCCATGGGTCGCGACCTGGAAGCTCGGCAGGTCATCGGCCCGGGGCATGGTGTAATCCATATAGGAGCCGGTCAGGAGCTGGCCGCTATCCTCGTCATAGACGCAGCGTTCCAGCAAAGCCTGACCGATGCCCTGGGCGAGACCGCCATGTACCTGGCCTTCGACGATCATCGGATTGATCACCCGTCCGACATCGTCCACAGCGGTGAAATTTATCACCTTGGTGACACCGGTTTCCGGATCTATCTCCACCTCGCAGATATGCGTGCCGCCGGGATTGGTGAAGTTCAGCGGATCGTAGAACGCGGTCTCGTCGAGACCCGGTTCCAGTTCCGTGATCGGGTAGTTGTGCGGCACATAGGCGGTCAATGCCACCTGCCCGAAGGGCACGCTCTTATCCGTGCCCTTGACGGTGAAATTGCCGTTCTTGAACTCGACATCCGCCGCCGCGGCCTCCATCAGGTGGGCCGCGATCTTGGTCGCCTTGGCGATGATCTTATCCATCGCCTTGACCAGCGCCGAGCCACCAACGGCCAGCGAGCGCGATCCATAGGTTCCCATGCCGAAGGGAATCTTGCTGGTATCGCCGTGCACCACCTCGACATTCTCGATGGGAATGCCGAGACCGTCGGAGACCAACTGGGCGAAGGTCGTCTCATGCCCCTGGCCGTGGCTGTGGCTGCCGGTGAAGACCGTCACCGAGCCGGTCGGATGGACGCGGATCTGCCCGGTCTCGTAAAGACCGGCACGGGCGCCGAGCGAACCGACCACGGCGGAGGGAGCGATGCCGCAAGCCTCCAGATAAGTCGAAATACCAATGCCCCGCAGCTTGCCATGCTTCGCGGCCTCGGCCCGGCGTGCCTCGAACTCGCTCCATTTCGACATCTTCAAGGCCATATCGAGGGTCGCCTGATAATCGCCGCTGTCATATTGCAGCGCGACCGGCGTCTGATAAGGGAAGGCATCGGACGGGATGAAGTTTTTCCGTCGGATATCCACCTGACCCATCTTCATCTCGCGGGCGGCCTTCTCGACCAGACGCTCGAGAAGATAAGTCGCCTCCGGCCGACCGGCGCCACGATAGGCATCGACGGGCACGGTATGGGTGAAGACCGCCTTCACCTCGGCATAGATCGCCGGTGTCGTATAGACACCCGCCAGCAACGTGGCATGGAGATAAGTCGGCACACAGGGCGCGAAGGTCGAGAGATAGGCACCCATATTGGCGATCGTGTTCACCCGAAGCGCCAGGAACTTGCCGTCCTTATCCATCGCCAGTTCGGCATGGCTGACATGATCGCGGCCTTGCGCATCACTGATGAAAGCCTCGCCGCGTTCCGCCGTCCATTTGATCGGCCGGCCGATCTTGCCCGCCGCCCAGGTGACCAGCGCTTCTTCCGCATAATGGAAGATCTTGGAACCGAAGCCGCCACCGACATCCGGCGCCACCACACGCAATTTATGCTCGGGGATCTGCAGCACGAAGGCGCCCATCAACAGGCGGATCACATGCGGATTCTGGCTGGTGGTATAGAGCGTGTAATCGCCGGTGCCGCGATCGAACTCGCCGATCGCGGCACGCGGCTCCATCGCATTCGGGATCAGGCGCTGGTTGACGAGATCGAGTTTCGTCACGTGATGCGCCTTGGCGAAGGCGGCATCGACCGCCGCCTTGTCACCGATATGCCAGTCGAAACAGACGTTGTTCCTGGCTTCGGCCCAGACCTGCGGGGCACCGGCGGCATCGGCCTTCGCCGTCGAAATGATCGCCGGCGTTTCCTGATAGGTGACCTCGATCAGTTCGGCGGCATCCTTTGCCAGGACATAGGTTTCCGCCACGACGAGGGCGACCTGATCGCCGACATGACGCACCTTGTCCTTGCAGAGCGGCAGATGCGGCGGCTCGATCATCGGGCTGCCGTCCTTGCTGTGGATCTGCCAGCCGCAGGGCACACCGCCCTTGTCGTAATCGGCGCCGGTCAGGACGGCGATGACACCCGGCACCGCTTTTGCCGCCGTGGTGTCGATCTTGACGATATCCGCCGCCGCATGGGGCGAGCGCAGGATATAGCCATAGGTCTGGTGTGGCCGGTTGATATCGTCGGTATAAGTACCGCGACCGGTCAGGAAACGGAAATCCTCACGGCGCTTGACGGCTGCGCCAATGCCAGTTTGTGTCGACATTGCCTCATCCCTTCATCGCCTGGGCGCCGGCCTTCACGGCCTTCACGATGTTGTGGTAGCCGGTGCAGCGGCAGATATTGCCTTCGAGGCCGTCGCGGATTTGCGCCTCGCTGGGATCCGGATTGTTCTTCACCAGATCGATGGCGCTCATCACCATGCCCGGCGTGCAATAGCCGCATTGCAATCCGTGATGTTCGCGGAAAGCGGCCTGCATCGGATGCAATTCGTCGCCCGTCGCCAGGCCTTCGATGGTAGTGACGGCGGTACCCTGGGCCTGGACGGCCAGCAAGGTGCAGGACTTCACCGAGACGCCATCGACATGCACGACGCAGGCGCCGCATTGGCTGGTATCGCAGCCGACATGGGTACCGGTCAGACTGAGATGATTGCGCAGGAAATGAACCAGAAGTGTACGGGCTTCGACTTCGCCGGAAACGGCACGCCCGTTAACCGTCATTTGAACGGTCGGCATACGATCCTCCCTCTCGTGTGACCGACGGGATCACTGCCCCGCCGGTATCCGTGCCGGTTGCCCCGGCCTTCTGATACACAATAGTTAAGGGCGCCCCCAAGCAGCCTGTCAAGCCGGCATTGTTGGCATGTCGGTTACAGTTCTGGAGCCGGATGCGCACAAGCGGAATCGCCGGGGCGATTTCACTTGTGCGCTGAATCCGCCTCCACTCAATAAATTGGAGCACCGAATGTCAGAGCTCGATCGGGGTGTCGACGGCATCGAACAGCCATTTCACGAAGGTGCGCAGGATCGGCATATGCAACCGGTCGCGCTCGCAGACGACGTAATATTGCGCCGGGCTGGGATAGGTATAAGAGAAGGGCCGAACCATGCGGCCGTCTTCCAGGTCCTGGCTCATGATGATCTGATCGCCCAGGGCCACGCCGAGACCAAGCAACGCCGCCTCCAAGGCATGATTGGCGGAACTGACATGCAGCCCCTTGCTGGCATCGACCTGCCGCGCTCCGGCGGCGGAGAGCCATTGCGACCAGGTGGCGCCGTCATCTTCATGGATCAGCGTGAAATGCCTGAGATCACTCGGCGTCCGCAAAGCCCATTGTGACGAGTTCATCAGTTTCGGACTGCAGAGCGGAAAAAGATCGACCGGCATCAGGCGATGCACCCAGCGATTGTCCCAGCGCCCGCCGCCATATTCGATGGTGATGTCGTAATCGCTGGGCAGCGATTTGGGAAAGGGCGGCAGGAAGTGCAGCGACAGATCGATCTGCGGATAGGCCGCGATGAAGTCGGCAAGGCGCGGCAGCAGCCAGCGCGAGGTGAAGGTCGGCGGCGCATGGATGGCGAGGCGGCCCTTGAGATCCGGATGGTGGATATCCGCGACCGTCTCGGCGATGACATCGAAGGCCTGCTCCAGGGCTGGCATCAGATGCCGGCCGGCATCGGTCAGGACCACCCGGTTCTGGTTGCGGTGCAGCAGTTCGACGCCGATCCACTCCTCCAGGGCGCGAACCTGATGGCTGATCGCCCCCCGGGTGACATTCAGCTCACCCGCCGCTTTGCCGAAATTGAGATTGCGGGCGGCAGCCTCGAAGGCGCGCAGGGCGTTCAGGGGCGGAATGCGCCGTTTCGCCATCTCCAGATACCTCTTTCGCTAGCAGGTGAGAATAACTAAACGATAATGAAGAGAATTTATCCAGTTTGAGTAATTTTTCTAGCCACATAGCATATTCCCCAGGAAATAACGCAAGCGAGTTCGGGAGGACAGCATGGGCGCCGATAGCGCAGTCACGACCAAATGGGGTGTCAATTCGGAATACGGCAAGCTGCATGACGTCTTGCTCTGCGTGCCGGAAAACTTCCGCTGGCTGCCGACCAGCTCGATTTCCAAGGCGACCCTGGCGAGCGGCGCCAAATTCGACCGGCAATTGGCGATGAAGCAACACCGCGAGATGGTGCAGGCTTACGAAGATGCCGGGGTCAAGGTGCATTACCTGCCGACCGACGAGAATCTGCCCTATCAGGTCTTCGCCCGGGATTCGAGCTTCATGACCCCCTGGGGCGCCGTCGTCACCCAGATGCATCAATGGTGGCGGCGTGGCGAATACGCGCCGGTGGTGAAGTTCTATCAGCAGACCGGCATCCCCGTCTGGAACTGGGTCACGGCCTCGGCCATGGAAGGCGGCGACTTCGACGTGATCGAACCGGGCTGCGTCCTGATCGGCTATTGCGGCGAACGCACCCAGGAGCCGGCCGCCCAGCAGATCCGCAGCTGGCTGGAGAAGGAAGGCTGGGAAGTGCGCCTCGCCCCCATCGCCGAACATTACGTGCATATCGACCTGATGGTCTGCATGCTGGGCCACAAGCTGGCGGCGGTCTGCGAGGAAACCACCGACGACTGGATCATCGACTGGCTGAAGTCGAAGAAGATCGAAATCGTGCCGGTGAACTACAAGGATACGATGGCTCTCGGCTGCAATGTCATGGCGCTGGGCGACAGCAAGATCCTCTCGACCGCTCAGAGCAAGGATCTGAATGCCCGGCTGCGCGCCCTCGGCTTCACCGTCTACGATCCGGACGTGACGATGTTCACCATGGGCGGCGGCGGCGTTCATTGCATGGCTCAGGCCTTGCGGCGCGATCCGGTTTAAAGCGATAACATCTGCGTTCAACGGGACGGCTTAACGAAGACGATCGACGCCAGCGGGCCAGGATATCTTGAGCCGATAAAAGCGGCGTCGATCGCCGATAGAACAGGGGACGACCATGGGAACTGGGCCCATGACTGCGCGTGCCGATGCGTGATCAAGTCACGCATGGCGCGAGCGACGATTTGAAAATCGAGAACATCGTCAAGCAATACGGAAATTTCCGTGCGGTTGACGATGTTTCGCTGCGTATCCGGCCCGGCGAGTTCCTGACGCTGCTGGGTCCCTCCGGTTCCGGCAAGACCACCTTGCTGATGATGATCGCCGGGTTCGTCTCGCCGGATGGTGGACGGATTCTGCTCGGCGAGCGCGACATCACCCAGGTGGTGCCGGAACAACGCAATTTCGGCATGGTGTTCCAAGGCTACGCCCTGTTCCCGCATCTCACCGTCCGCGAGAACGTCGCCTTTCCGCTGAAGATCCGGAAACGCCCCAAAGCCGAGATCGAGGCGGCGGTGAAGATAGCGCTCGACCGCGTGCAATTGGGACATCTCGCCGACCGCCTGCCGCGCCAGCTCTCCGGCGGCCAGCAGCAGCGCGTCGCCCTCGCCCGCGCCATGGGCTTCAACCCCAGTCTGCTGCTGCTTGACGAACCCCTGGGCGCTCTCGACCGCAAATTGCGGGTCGATGTGCAAATGGAAATCAAGAAGCTGCACCAGGAACTCGGCACTACCTTCATCTACGTCACCCACGATCAGGAAGAGGCGCTGTCGATGTCGGACCGCATCGCCATCTTCCGTCAGGGCCGTATCGCCCAGATCGGCACACCGGCCGAGCTCTATGACCAGCCGAGCTCCCGCTTCGTGGCGGCCTTCCTCGGTGAAAGCGACTTCATCAACGGGACCGTCCGGTCAATCGATAGCGGGATCGCGCGCATCGACACCCCAGCCGGCGAGATTCGCCAGAACGGAACCCGGCATCCGGCGATCGGCAGCGATATCACCGTCGCCCTGCGGCCGGAAAAGCTTTCGCTCCTCGCTGCCCCGTCGGCGGATCAGCGCAACTGCCTGCCGGGTCGCATCGTCGCTTGGCGCTATCTCGGCGGCCATCTCAGCTTCGAGGTGGCGGTCGAGGGCATCGGCAGCCTGCGCGCCGAAATCGCGGCGGCGGAGGGCCAGGGCTTTCTGCAGCAGGGCAAGGAAGCCTGGCTCGCCTGGCAGCCGCAGGACGGCGTCACCGTGACGGAGGAGTGAAGCAGAAGAATTAGATCCGGCCTGGATCCGGCCGGTCTAACCACCAACGACAACGACAGAATGCGATCAAAGGGAGGACTTCATGAGTGAGACGATTAAAATGCCGACACGCGGATTGATCACGCGACGCAAGGCACTGATGCTGACCGGCGCCGCGGCGGCGGCCCCATTCATCCTGCGCAGCGGCCGCGCCAGCGCCGCCACCGAACTGGTGGTCGCCAATTGGGGCGGCGATGCGATCCCGAATTTCACCCAGGCCTTCGCCGAACCCTTCGAGAAAGCGACCGGCATCAAGGTCACGATCGACGGCACCGGCCCGACCGACGGCAAGATCAAGGCCATGGTCGAATCCGGCAATGTCACCTGGAATATCTGCGACGCCGACAGCTTCACCTCGGAAAATCTCGGCGGCGCCGGCCTGCTGGAGGAAATCGACTATTCCATCGTCGACCCGAAGAAGGTGCGGCCCGGCCAAGCCCTGAAATACGGCTGCGCCAGCTACATCTACACCTATGTCATCGCCTATAATGCCAAGAAGCTGAAGCAGGCGCCGCAGAGCTGGGCCGATTTCTGGGATCTGGAGAAGTTCCCCGGCAAGCGCACCTTCTGGAAGTACATGTCCGGCGCCCTGGAAGCGGCGCTGATCGCCGACGGCGTGCCGGCCGACAAGCTCTATCCGATCGATGTCGACCGCGCCCTCAAGAAGCTGGAACAGATCAAGGATCATATCATCCTGTGGGATTCCGGTGCCGACAGCCAGCGCTTCCTGCGCGAAGGCGAAGTGACCATGGGTTCGATCTGGAACACCCGTGCCAATCTGCTGGAACGCGACACCAAGGGCGAAGTCAAATGGCACTTCAACCAGGGCGTCGCCAGCCCCTCCTCCTGGGTCGTGCCGAAGGGTGCCAAGAATCTCAAGGAGACGATGCAGTTCATCGCCTTCACTCAGCAGCCGGAACGCCAGCTCGATCTGCTGAAGACCATGTCGAACGGCCCAGCCAATCCTGCTGCTTCGGCGATGGCATCGGCCGATCTCGCCAAGATCGATCCGGGCAATGAAGCCAACTGGAAGATTGAGATTCCGCTTGACGTTCAGTGGTACGGCAAGAATTACGGGAACGTGCTCAACCAGTATCTCGACTTCTTCGCCTCCTAAGCAACACCGCGCGATCAAGAGAAGGTTCGGTTGTGGCTACCGACATTGCCGCCAGCGGCACCCGCCGCAAGATGTTCACCATCGGCAACCGGCAGGAACAGGTCTATTGGCTGTTCATCCTGCCGGTTCTGCTGGGCCTTCTCGTTTTCTTCCTGCTGCCGCTGCTGCAGGTCTTCTGGATCAGCGTGAGCGATCCCGGCCTCGGCGCGGATAATTATCTCGCTTTGTTTCAAAGCCGGGCGATCCGCAAGGTCGTGCTGACGACCCTGCGGATCTGCACCCTCACCACCCTGCTCTCGGTGATGATCGGCTATCTGATTGCCTTCACCGTCGCCATCGCCCCGCCGCGCACCCGCAGCATCCTGATGTTCGCCATCCTCGTGCCGTTCTGGATGTCGGTGCTGGTACGTGCCTTCGCCTGGGTGACGCTGCTGCGCTCCGAGGGCGTCATCAACAGTTTCCTCATGAGCTTCGGCTTGATCGATTCGCCCTTGCCCATGACCAATAACGAATTCGGCGTGCTCGTCGGCATGACCCATTACATGGTGCCCTATGCCGTGCTGCCACTGCTGGCCAGCATGGATGGCATCAATCCCAGCCTGATCACCGCCTCGCGCGGCCTCGGCGCCGGGCCGACCCAGAGTTTCCTGAAGGTGTTCCTGCCTCTCACCAAGCCCGGCATCTTCGCCGCCCTGATCCTGGTCTTCATCATGACCCTGGGCTTCTTCGTCACGCCCATTATTCTGGGTGGCGGCAAGACCGTGATGCTCGCCGAATATATCACCGTGCAGATGCAGCAGACCTTGCGCTGGGGCCTGGCGGCAGCGATCGCCACGGTGCTGCTCGCCGTCGTCCTGCTGCTGATCGGCACGCTGTCGCGCAGCATGGACATGCGCAAGATGCTGGGAGGCGGCTGAGATGATCGATTTCGGCCGCAGTCAGTCGCTGCTGATCGCCAAGCTGCTGGGCTGGACGGGCGCCCTGTTCCTGTTGCTGCCCAGCTTCGTGATCATTCCGGTCTCCTTCACCACGCATCACTACCTGTCGCTGCCCGATGAGGGCCTGTCGCTGCGGCACTATGAGAATCTCTTCACCAATCCGCTCTGGCTCGGCGCCATCGGGCAGAGCCTGCTGATCGCCGCGCTCGCCGCCGCTTTGGCGGTCGTCACCGGCACCCTGGGCGCGATCGGTCTCTGGCGCATCGCCAGCCGTTTCAGCGATGCCCTGCGCAACCTGATGCTGATGCCGCTGATCGTCCCGCCGATCATTTCGGCGCTGGCCTTCTACAAAGCCTGGGTCAAATTCGGCCTGCTGGATTCCTATGGCGGCGTCGTCATCGCCCATACGGTGCTGGCCGTTCCCTATGTCATCATCACGGTGACGACATCGCTCAGCAATTTCGACCCGAAGCTGGAACAGGCGGCCCGCAATCTCGGCGCCAATGCCTGGCAGGCGATGTGGCTGATCATCGTGCCGGTGATCCGGCCCGGCATCCTCTCCGGCGCGGTGCTCGCCTTCCTCGCCTCCTGGGACGAGATCGTGGTGACGCTCTTCATCAGCAGCCAACGCATCATGACGCTGCCCAAGGCGATCTGGAACGGCATCCGAGACAATATCGACCCGACCGTTGCCGCCGTCGGCAGCCTGGTCATCCTGATCACCCTGATCGCCACCTGTGTCCGGCTGCAGCGCCAGAGCCGGACTGCCTGAGCCGGGCGACCTGAGCCGGGCGGCCTGAGCCGGGCGACCTGAGCCGGGCGGCCTGAACCTTCGCCGGATCAGGCAGCGATCAGGGTCAGGTGATTGTCCCACTGCCAGCTTGCATCCCGCAGCAGCGTCCGCGCAGCCGGCGCACCTACGGTACCATCGGCCCGGCAGGTCTCCACGGCGAGGATGTCGCCCTTGCCGCCGGTGAGGATGAAACCTCCTGCCACGCCCGAAGCACAGACGCCACAGCCATCCGGCACGGCAACCTGGCCCAGCCAGCTTTCCCGCCGCAGGTCCCAGAACATTGCGAGATTGCCCTTCGGCGAAGTCGCGCACGCCACCTGGCGGCTGCTGTCCACCGCCACGCTGCCGATATAGCCGCGCAGGGTCATGAGAATTTCGCGCGGAATATCGAGAAAGCGGATCCGGCCGGCGGGATCGAGCAAGCCGACCAGAGGCCGCAGATCGCTCTGCGGGTCCTGGTCCTGCATGCCGAAAACGACATCGCCCGCTGCCGTCAGCGCGAGATGCCGCATGGAGAGCGACAGCAGGTCCTCCCGCAAGGTGGCATGGGCGATGACGGCACCGTCCCGGAGATCGAAGATCACCAGGCTTGAATCCACCTCGCCCACCGCATTGCGGTCGATGATGCTGCCATTGGCGACGATCAGACGCTGCCGGGCCGCATCGATGATCAGTTCATGCGGTTCCAGGCCATGGCTCGGCCAGGATGTCAGCCAAGCCCCCGTCTCCGTGTCATAGAAACCGAGGCGACCGATGGCGGTTCCGATCTCCTGCTCAGCAGTGATGATCTGTACTCCGTCGCCCGGCATGGCCGCATGGCCGTTGAAATCGTGATCCTCGGCGATCCGCAGGTCATACACCGTCCGGCCGCTCTCCAAATCGATCAGGCTGCTCAGCCGGCCGGGCTGGCGTCCCACCGCCAGGCACCATGGCCGGCTGGGATGCTTGACGATCTCATGCGCCCGCATGGGCAGCGATGCTGTCATCGCCACCTTGCCGGCCGAGGTGATGGCTGTTGCCGCGAAAGCGGGCCGGCCGCCGATCTCGCCCATACCCGAGGCGCTCAGGAAAGCTGCCGGCATTCCGGCCGCCTGACCGTCGCGCATACGGCCGAACAAGCTGCCGGTACCAGCCAGCAGACCTTGTAGGCCACGTGATAGGAAATGCCGCCGTTCCATCTCCTGCTCCTCTTCCGTGCCGGCTTACGAGCCGTCACCGTCGAGATCGTTGAAGCCGAGCGTGATGCCGATCGCCTTCGGCATTTCCTGGGTCAGGATATCGCGGAGCTGATTGACGCTGACGAGAAACTGCTCCACCTGACGTCGTCCACCCGTGTCATCGGTAACGGCCTGATCCAGCGGCTGCTTGATCGCTTGCAACGCCTGATCGCAGGCATCAAAAGCCCGCCCCAACCGCGCCTTGATCTCCGTTCCACCGGAACCCGTGAGGAAGACGGCGAACGATCCGGCCGCATCGCTGGCCAAAGCCTGCTGCAGCGCCTTGAGATTGAGCCCGATATCGCGCAGGGAACGACCCGAGCGCCATTGCTCCGCTTGCTTGGGCTTCGCAAGATCAGGTCCCTTGCCCAGCGGCAAGCCGATCTTCTGGTCGCCGACGACCTGCGTCATGGTCATCAGGCCGGCATAGATCTGCCCGGTCGCTTCGTTCGGCGTATTGCCGAAGCCGCCTTGATCGCCCTTCGCCAGTTTTGGCGCCAGTGCGCCCCAGGCGTCCTGCGCCTCCGTCGCGATATGCTGCAGATTCTCCGCGATGGCCGCAACCAGCGCAGCCCGATAGGCAGCAGCAGGTGACGTCTCGGTGAACCTGGCAAGCGGATCGGTGCCGTCATAGAGCAAGCGCTCCAAAGCGGCCAGGCCCTGTACGGCAACACTGGCATTGCCGAAGGAAGCGGGTTCCAGCTTGCTCTTGTCGCCGGCCGCGACGAAGGCAGCCAGTTGCTTGTCGATGATGCTGCGCCGTTCCGGCCAATAGGCGATGCGCTCGAGACGCTGCGCCTGCGACAAGGGGCCGTAGCGCAACAACTGCACCGCCATCCAGGCATCGGAAACAGTGCCGAAGGCGGTCCGCACCGCCTCGAAACCGGCCTGATCTGGTTTCGCCTGGAAGGCCTTTGCCGCCATCGTCAAGGCATCTGCCGCCGTCTTAAAGGTGCTCAGTGCCGGCAAGGCGATATCCTTGGCGAAAGCGGCATTGAAGGCCACATAGTTCTTATCGGCCGCGCGCGCCGACCGTGGCAACAGTTGCCACATCGTCGTCGTGATCAGACTCAAGAGGGACTGGCGCCGTGTCAGTTTCATATCCTTATCCTCATCGGCAAGATTGGTCTGAGTTTTTACAAAGATCGCAGGAAGGCGATCAAATCGGATCGTTCCGTAGGAGTCATGGCAACCACGCGCTGCCGCGCGGCCCGTGCCTCGCCGCCATGCCACAGAATGGCCTCCAATATGGTGCCGGCCCGGCCGTCATGGAGCAGTGTCGCGGGGCCATCGCCGGCAACCGTGTGGCCCAGCCCCCAGAGTGGCGCCGTGCGCCATTCACTGCCGCCGGCCTCACCTTCCGGCACGCCGTCGGCGAGATCCGGGCCCATATCGTGCAACAACAGATCGCTGTAGGGCGAAATGTGCCGAGCCGGCGCAGTGCCTGCCGCCGGGAGATCATAGCCCGGGCGATGGCAGCCCGTGCAGCCGGCGGCGGCGAAGAGCTGCTCCCCCGCTTGACGCTTCACGGCAGGCATGTTGTTAGTCGTCACGTTGTTAGCCGACGGCAGCATGGCATTGGCAACAAAGACATCGACCAGATGACGCAGGGCCTCGGCGATCTCGACATTGTCATATTGCGGCGAATTGCCATTCGGTGCCGCGAGACAGGCCATCTGCGCCGCTGTGCAATCTCCGCCTGGTGCCGGAAAGAGCGTGGTCGACATGCCGATATCGATGCTGAAGGCATGGGCATTCTGCTGCGCAAGGCTGGGCTGTACCGCTTTCCAGCCGAAGCGGCCGATCTCCCGTTTGCCGCTGCGCACATCGACAACCCAGTTGGGCCGGCCAGCAATACCATCCGGTTTCACCACCTGCGCCTGAGCCAGAATTTCCGACGCTGGAATGCGATCCAACAGGCCGAGCCCGTGAATGGCTGGCGCCAAACGCAGGCCAGCCTTGGCTTCGGCGGCGAGCGGACCATAGCCGAGATTGGAGAGAGCCGGCTGTGGCCGTTTCAGTTGAACGTTTTCGCCGCCCGCCAAGGCAACGAGCGGCCCGTCGATCATGGTAATATCGACACGCGCCTCCGGCTTCTGCCCCGGCAATGCCTGAGTCTGGATCTGCTCGCCATAGACCGGATCGGACTTAGCCACCTCTCCCGGCGCGGCGGCCTGCCCCAGATGCACCGTCAGTCCGGCAATAACCGTGCCGCGCTTATCCACCAGCATATTCGGCCGCTGTCCGCCGGGATGGCAGGCATTGCAGGAGCGCGCATTGTAGAGCGGTCCCAAACCATCGACCGCCTGGGTCGAGGACGGTGCCGCCACCCAATTGCGTTTGAAAAGACCGGCACCCAGCTCGAAGTCCATCCGCTGTGACGCCGGCATGTGCGGATCCGGCTGTACCACCCGGCGCATCAGAGATTGCGGCTGGCGCTGTGCCGCATCCTCGGCCGTGCTTGGGATCGTCGGCACGAGGATGCTGCCGGCCACTAAAAGGCCGGTAATCAAACCGCTCGAGTTGATGCGCAGCCGCCTCATCTCAAGCGACCCGGAAATAGCCCATCATGCCGGTCTCCTGATGCTCGATGATGTGGCAATGGATCATCCAATCGCCCGGATTATCGGCGACGAAGGCAACCTTGAGCCGTTCATTGGGAAAGACCAGCGTGGTATCGGAGAGATGCGGAACGACCTTGTTGGCGCTCGAGCTCAGCACCTGGAAGGTGTGGCCATGCAGGTGGATGGGATGGATCCGAGGCGTCGTGTTGTTGATTTCGATGACATAGCTGCGCCCCTTAACCAACTTGAACAAAGGCGATGGCAGCACCTTATGGTCGCGGCCCGGCCAAGCCTGGCCGTTCAGCGCCCAGAAGGTATTGGTTGTCAGGCAGAGCGCATCCGCCAGCCGGATGGCCTCGCCGTCGGGCAGTTTGAGATCGGGCGCCTTGGCCGATTGCGCCGAGGCCGCACTGAGGCGCAGCGGCAATTGCTCGGCTCCGTCGATTTTCGGCACCGGGATCTGTGCTGGCCGCAAAATGGCCGGAGTAAAGGCCGGCCTGTCCAATTGCGTATTATTGGCCGTCAACTCCATCAGCAGGACCGGTTGGGCCGCGAAATAATTGAACACCTGCACCTTCTGTCCGCCATCTTTCGGCATGCGCAGAAGCAGGTCCAGCCGCATCGCCGGCCCCATCTTCCAGCTATCCAGCTTCACCGGATCCAGTGGATTGCCGTCGGTGGCGATCACCCAGGCCTCGGCGCCTTCGACACCGATCTCGATGATCCGGGTCAGATCGAGATTGAGAATGCGCAGACGGATATCGCCATTGGCCGGCACCTCCTGCCGCATCGGCAGGAGGTGGCCATTCATGGTGGCGACCTTGCCGAAAGTGCCGGCGGTCGCGGCACCCTTATCCGTCATCATCGCATCGAAACTGCCATCCGGCTTCAGGCGCCAGTCGCGATAGGCACAGACCAGATCGGCGTCGCTCGGCCGGGTCTCGTCGCCGTCGATGATCAGGGCGCCGACCAGGCCGCGGCCATATTGCTCGACGGTGTTGCAATGGGGGTGGAAAAAGAACGTGCCGGTATCCGGCGGCTGGAAGGCATAGGTGAAGTCCTCGCCGGGCTGTACCGGTGCCTGGGTCATATAGGGCACGCCATCCATCGCATTGGGCAGCCGGATGCCGTGCCAATGGATCGAGGTATGTTCGGTGAGGTTATTCACCAGCTTCGCCCGCAGCCACTGGCCGTGCTGCATGCGGATGACCTGGATACCGGGCATGTCGCGATAGCCGCCGATCTCGCTCGGCCCAGCCGGTGGCGGAAGAAATTGCTGCGAGCGGAACTTCGCCGTCAGGCTTACATCCAGCACATCAGCGCCAGCCGGCGGCTGAGGTGCGGTCGGATAGACGAAGGCATTTCCAGCCTCGGCCGATCCGGCGAAATCGCTCCGCAGGATGAAGGGTGCCGCCAGACCGGCGACAGCGAGACCGGCAAGGCCCGAGAGCAGATCGCGCCGTTTCAATCTCGCCTTGTACATTTCCTGATGGCTCGGAGACTTTGCCATAATCCGCTTGCTTGCTCTCTCAGAACAGTCGAGGGGCCGGGCTGGAGCAACATGCGTGCCCCTACCCGGCCCCGATAAGTCCATCTGGCAATCCGCCGGCGACCAACCGGAGAAACCTGCCAGCGCAGACGGTTTACTCGGTCTTGACGGCCGCGGGATTGTCCAGGCTGTCCGAACCCTCGACCTTGATGGTCAGGCCCAGGGCCGCGACGACGCCCTCGATTCCGTGGGTCTGCGTCACCAATGTGTCGACCACATGCTGGACGATCTTGTTGCCCTCGGGATTGTCCGCGCCGATCATCTGGTCATAGGCCCATTTGCCGCTATCGGCGGTCTGCTTCAGAACCGTCATGGCCTCGGTGGTCGCCTTCATATCGGCGGTCAGCTTCGCATCGGCCTTCGGTGCCCTCGCCTTGACATAATCATGCAGGCTCGGCCCCTTCATCTCGCTGCCATCGACCCGCTTATAGGTCCCGATATAGACATTCACCATGCCCACCTGATCGTAATAATGCGAGTTATGGGTATTGTCGCTGAAGCAGTCCTGCTCCTCTTCGGGATCGTGCAGCATGAGGCCGAGCTTGGTACGCTCGCCACCCAATTCGCCATAGGACAGGCTGCCGAGGCCGGTCAGCATGACGGCGAGGCCGTCCTTCTCCTTGCCGGCCATCAGGCGCTTGCGCGATGCACCATCCTTGGTCCAGAGATCGCGCATCGCCGTCAGATCGTCGATCAGCAATTCGGTCGCTACCGTCAGATAGGCAGCGCGCCGGTCACAATTACCGTTGGTGCAGTTCTTCTGATCGTAATCCGTGGCGGGGCGATTGCCGGCACCGGGGCCGGTGCCGTTCAGATCCTGCCCCCACAGCAGGAATTCGATGGCGTGATAGCCGATGGCGACATTGGTCTCGACGCCGCCGGCCTGCTGCAGGGATTGGATCAGCTTCTTGTCGATGACACTTGCATCGATCTTGTCCTTGCCGATCTGCACCTGCTTGTTGGCGATGATGTTCAGCCGGTAGAACGGATTGGAATCCGAGCTCTCACCATAGCTCTCGGCCACGTAGTCGATCAGGCCTTCATCCAGCGGCCAGGAATTGACGGTGCCCTCCAGCTCGTCCACTTCCGGATTGCCGAAGCGAAAGGCCTCGGTCTGCATATAGGGGACCCGCGCAGCCTTCCAGGCATCGCGCGCAGCCGCCAGTGTCTTGTCATTGGGATCGGCGAGGAAAGCCGCGATCACCTTGTTCAGATGCTGCGCCGTCGTCACGCTATCGTCATAAGCCGCATAGGCGATGTCGGCGTAATGCGTCAGGATCGCCTTGGGTTGAGGCGTCGCCGCCTGTGCCGGCGCGACCATGGCGCTGCCGGCCAGCAACAGGGCCGCCAGGCCCATCAAACTGTTCTTCAACCTCATTTCCCCTCTCCGAAGACTGTATGTGAATTTCCCGGGCAGCGCATTTGGTGCCCCCGGCGGTCGCAATCGGCCCCTCGCTGAGGCGATGATTAGCCGAGTCCTCTAGACATTGCAACTCATTCGCATTATCGTAAAGCCATCCTGCGCGACCACGCAGTGCAACTCGCTCCTTCGCGCTCGGCAGCAAAATGCTCGTCTGCCGAGCCTTTTGTTTTATCTTTTTCTCAATTTGCGGTAGGCTCCCCCGTCTATCCCTGGGGGTCATCCCCGATGCGCGAAATTACGACAGCGGAGTGCCAGCCATGAAGGGCGACAAGAAAGTCATCGCGATCCTCAACAAGGCCCTGAAAAACGAACTGACGGCGATCAATCAGTATTTCCTGCATTCCCGCATGTTCAAGAACTGGGGCTTGGGGAAACTGGCCAAGCACGAATACGAAGAATCCATTGATGAGATGAAGCATGCCGACAAGCTGATCGAGCGCATCCTCTTCCTGGAAGGCATGCCCAATCTGCAGGATCTCGGCAAATTGCTGATCGGCGAGGACGTCAAGGAGGCTCTTGCCTGCGATCTCAAGCTCGAAATGGCGGCGATGCCCGACCTGAAGAGCGGCATCGCCTATTGCGAACAGGTGCAGGACTACATCTCGCGCGAATTGCTGGAAGACATTCTCGAATCCGAAGAGGAACATGTCGACTGGCTGGAAACCAATCTCGAACTCATCGAGAAAATCGGCATCCAGAATTATCTCCAGTCCCAGATGGATGTGTCCTCGTCGACTTGATGACTAGGTTCGAAATAGCGGCTTGATTTGAGGTTCGTGGCCTTCGCGAAGAAAAAGGACCTCAGCCAGCTACTCTAAGGAACGACAAATCAATAACCCCCGGTCGCGAAACCGGGGGTTATTTTGATTGGTATGAAGCGATGACGCTGCGTTACTAGTCCTGCGCAAGTGCCGCGACTTCACGGCGGAATGGCAGTGCATCTCCAATATCCGGTTCATCCAATTCGCGTGCGAACCGATGTCCCGCATATGTCGCCCAGGCGATCGGACCTGGAGCTTCGGCGTCACCGAAGACCTTGATCGTCTTAATGCCGCTATCGGACCATTCCTGCTGACGCGCCTTTAGATCTGTCCAGATGGCATCGTCTTGCAAGCGAGACGTCACCAGGACGACGGCGTCGGCTTCCAAGTCGCGCTCCGCACCCGTGTAGCTGCACGCGGTCGTAACACCACCGGTGCCGATACGCTTGATCGTGCGATTGAGGACGATTTCCACGCCACATTCGGCGAGCCGGCGATGAATGGCTCCTTGTTCGAGGGTATTGCGGGTCCAATCCGAGACAAATGCCGCGGGCGTGACCAGCGTTACCTTGGCTCCTTGACGGGCCATCAGTTCCGCCAGGACACCGCCCATGTAGTAGTGGTCATCATCAAATAGGATGACCTTTCCCGTTGGAATCCTACCCGCCATCAGATCGTCTGGCGTGTAGATCGGCATCGCCGGGTCGATCGGCATCGCGACAACATGCGCGCGGGCGACGCCATCACGGCGCCAAGTCGAGCCTGTTGCCAGGGCCACATTCTGAAATCCAAATGACAAGACATCATCGGCCGACAGGCGGCTCTCAAGATAGACCTCGACATTCGGCATTTGGCTGAGCTGATATTGCCGGTAATCGCGGACGCGTCCCCAGGCGGAGAGGCCTGGAAGCTTGCATTCCCGGGCGACCCGACCGCCAAGCTCGCTGCCGGCTTCGGCAAGCGCCACCTTATAGCCCCGCAATCCAAGTGCACGAGCGGCTTCCAATCCGGCCGGACCGGCGCCGACGACCAGGACGCTTTCACTGGCGCCCTTCGGTTGCATACGCTCCGGATGCCAGCCCTTCCGCCACTCTTCCATAAACGCGGGGTTTTGCGTGCACCGCGAAATGGACATGGTCATGTCGCCGGTGATGCAGATATTGCAGCCGATGCACTCGCGAATATCCTCGGGGCGCCCCTCCTCGATCTTCTTCGGCAGGAACGGATCCGCGATGGACGGGCGCGCACATCCGATGAAATCGAGGGTCCCCGACTTGATCATCCGCACCATGGCATCAGGTGAAGTAAAGCGCCCGACACCCACGACCGGCTTCGACGTGAGTTTCTTGATGCCGGAAACGAGGGATTCTTGGGCTGCCTCTTCCTTGAAGCGCGATGGTCCGGAACAATCTTCCCAAGCGCCATGCGCCAGGTCCCAGAGATCCGGCAGATCGGCATGCATCTCAATCATTTCCCGGACTTCCGCGTTCGAAAAGCCCAGTTCGCCGATCATTTCGTCCAAGGACAGACGAAGCGTCAGCCCGCAGGTATCGCCAATCGCATCCCGCCCCTCCTCGATGAGCTCGCGCATGAGGCGGGAGCGATTCTCGAGGGAACCGCCATATTCATCTGACCGCTGGTTGGTCGCGGTCGAGAGAAAATGCTGAATGATGCCAAATCCGTGTGCGCCATACAGGCAGACGAGATCAAAGCCTGCCTGCTTGGCGCGCTTATAAGCGTTGCGGTGCCAACGGCGCAAATCGCGGATGTCTTGCTTGTCCATGGCCCGCGCCTGCACCGGATCGTTGGTGAATGTCCGGATCGGCAAAGCCGAAGGTCCTCTTGGAACCTCCTTCGTATAGAGGTTTGGGCCATTGATTCCGGAATAGGCGAGCTGAATACCGGCTAGTGCCCCATATTCATGCATCGCATCGGCCATCTTCGCCAATGCCGGAATATCCGCATCGTCCCACAAGCGCAGTTCGATAAACGGCGTGATTTCGGAGGTGTGATGCATCTCCGTCTGTTCGGTGAAGATGACGCCCCAACCGCCTTCGGACTTGATCCGGCGCATCTCAGCCGCAGCCGACGGATCGCGATAGCCGCCGCCATTGCAGTGCGGGACCTGATAAAACCGATTTTTCGCGGTTACAGGCCCGATCTTCATCGGCTCAAACAAAATATCGTAGCGCGCGTCGCGCATCTCATCTCTCCCTATTATCGCGCTGAGGCGAGTGCAATGCAGGTCGCGCCCATCGCGTCTCATCACCACACATCAAGGATGTGCATCTCTCCTTCGAGAATAATGCATCTACATTGGGTATGTGCCTTTGCCTGAATGTATGACGAACCGCTGACGTTGACTAAGGTTTCTGCGTCTTGCTCGTCGCTGCGGCATGATAGGACAGATATTTGCGTTGGGTCGAGATGCGGTCCGCAAGATGCTTTGCGTCATGCCAGACGCCCCATATGAAACTCGAACCTCGCCGGGACTGCCATGGCAGCCCAAGGAAATAGATTCCGGGTTCAACGGAGACACCCCGATGATGCCTTGGCCGGCCCTTCTCATCGAAGGCATCCACTTTCATCCAGCTATAATCGGCACTATATCCGGTCGCCCAGATGACAGACTTGACGCCAGCCTCCGCGAGATTCAGCGACAGGATTGGATCGAGCACGCATGCCGGATCCGGCTCGAGCTTTCGGGCTTCAGGATCTGCAGGAAGATCAAGGCCATTGCGGGCAACATAGGCGTCGGCTTCGTCCAGCAGAGACATGTAGTTGGCGTCGCCACGGGCAATATTGGCCGCAAGATCGGCGGCGAAGCTGAGTCTGCCGTTTTCATAGGATTTGGTCAGGCCAACGAGCATCATGCCCTGGTTGGCAAGGCGGCGGAAGTCGATGGTCTCGCCTCCCCGCGCGCCGCTGACAGCGATGGTGACATGTTCCGTCCCGGGCCCCGGCGTCTCCATATCCCACTTGCCGAGGACACCCAGCCACCAGCAGAAATCGCGCCCCCGATAGGCGCGCGGCGGCCGATCATGGGCACCGACCGAGAGATAGACCCGGCGCCCCGCGCGCAGGAGTTCGTCGGCGATCTGGACGCCGGACGAACCCGCACCGATCACCATCACAGCGCCTTCCGGCAATTGCTGGGGATTGTGGTAGGTGCTGGAGTGCATCTGCAGGATGCCGGCTTCTTTCGGAATGATATTGGGAATGATCGGCCGTTGAAACGGCCCGGTCGCAGCGACGACGCTATTGGCTTCGATCACGCCTTGCGAGGTTTCGACCCGGAATCCTGGTCTGCCGTCAATCCGTTCGAGCGACTTCACATCAACGCCGCAGCGGATGGGGGCTGCAATCATTTCGGCATAGGCAGCGAAATAGTCTGCCATTGTCTCCTTGGGCGCAAATCCATCCGGGTCAACGCCGGCGATTTCCATCCCGGGAAACCGATCATGCCAGGCAGGGCCATTGGCGACCAAAGAGTCCCACCTCTCCGAGCGCCAGCGTTCGGCGATGCGATGGCGCTCCAGAACGAGATGGGGAACGCCGCACTTGGTCAGATGCTCACTCATGGCCAACCCGGCCTGACCGCCACCGACGACCAGCGTATCGACTACCTCAACTGACATAACTGCGCCCCTTTTTCCCCAATGGAGACATTGTCCGGTAATGCGGCATTTCTGTTTCTCAGGTTAGATGAAGGGACTGCATAGGGAAAATATAATTTCTCGCGATCCTGAATAAGTTTTACAAATGCAGGCGGGTGGACAACGCTAACCTCCTGAGATTTGCCGAAATTCGACCTATCCCACGTTCAGAGCATTACAGGCGCCCCAGACACCGGACTGCCGAAGGCTGTTGCAACCCTCCTTCAGCAGCTGTCCCAGCTCGATCTGTTCCATCAGGACCGCTTTAAGCGCCGGCGTGTCCATCCGGCAGATCAGAAACCTGTCTTAATAGATCGATTACGATCGAAACAAAGCCGCAGCAACCGCCGGAACAGCCCTTCTTCCCAATCGTTTTTGATTCATAAACGATTACGGTCGAGGTCCTTGAGATGCTCGTCCGTCAAGCTGACGCAAAAAGAAGCAAGTATCTCGCCTGCCAGCGTAAGGCTCTTGAAGCGATGCCCACGCGCCTCAAGGCCGAACTGCCTAAGGCCCTCGGCATGTCGGCTCAGGCGACGTCTCTCCATCTCGGCCCACGAAACATCGATTCCCTATACCTGCCCGGCTCGGACTTCCATCTGATGGTGACCTATCGCCATCAAATATGTGGGGAGATCTTTGGCGCTCTGTCGACGGATCTGAAGCACGTGATCATCTCGGATCTGACAGCAGATCTTTCCCTGCATGCCCGGGCGAAGTGGCTGACATCGCTCGTCGGCATCCGGTTTGCGGAGAATTACGGTGCACGTCTTCACGCCGAAGCCATCCTTGTCCTTCATCCTTCCGACGTCATGACGCAGCTATCGGTTTGCCTCGGCTTTGAAACGACGTCTCTGCCGGATAACGGATTTGTCGCCCAGGGTAAGATCCAGCCTCTTCCAGCTCGATCGCAGAAACGCTCGCCGGCAGTCAATGGCGACCGTCAGTCTTCCACCATGCTGGCGGGAGATACGATAGGCGCGCATTCTGAAACGAGCGATACCACGTTATCGCCCTATCAGTTGAAGGCGATCCGCAGCGTGATCGGCGTGGATAGTCCGCTCTCCCTCGCGTCGCCGCGTGTCTCGGTTCATTCCTGACACAAGAGTGGCTGCGGCAGCCGGTCGGCATTCATTCCATAAATAAATCGAGCCAAATACCCGCAAATGGAATCGGCGGGACGATGGCACTTGTGAGCGTCCAGCCCAAGGCCTCTCGTCGACCTTCGTCATAGCCGGTAACCGCAGAACCATCAGGTCAGGCCGCTCAATCGATCGTCCGCCGGATCGACCTAATACCTGCCGCTAAAGCCTCCTCGACATAATTCGACGATAGACCTCGCAGCCATAAAAAAGAAGGCGCCCCGTGAGGCGCCTTCGAGTTCGTCAATCACAGCCTTAGCTTATTGCAGGTGCCCGGTGATGATGTCGTGGGTGTTATCCGCACCGACGCTCAGATGGCTGACCGTCTCGTTGTGGATGGTCAATTGGAAGCTCGGGGCACCGGCAACGGTCATGACCACGTCCGTTCCGCTCTGGGCCAGATTAATCGCGCCGTTATTGGTACCGTTGTTGACGACACGATGGGCATCATCACCGCCGAGTTTGTCGAGCAAGGCGTGAATATCGATATGATCCGCCTGTGTGCTGGCATTGGCCGCCGTGTGATCGACGAAGTTCGAGACCACGTCATGACCATCGAGCTTGTTCGAAACCACGACCGTGTCATGACCTCCGCTCGTCGTGGAGCCAAGATCGATCGTGGTCGCGCCGGTTCCGACGATGATGACGTCGTTCTTTGCGGTACCGGTAATGGCATCGCTGGTCGTCATCGTGTGATGGTCAATGATGTTGTGATCGGGCGAGTACAATGTCACATCCAGGCCGGAGGACGAGGTCTTGGCGTCACCGTCGTGATCGGTCAGGGTCGTATTGACATGCAGCGCGACATCCGACCCCGTTACGGTCGAGACGACTTGCGCATTTCCGATATCGAACGGATTTCCACTGCTGTAGTCGACCTCCAGCCGTTCGAACGAACTCGCGCCGGTGACGAATACCTGATCGCCCACACTCAGTCCGGTGATGGTTGCCACCTCATGGGCAGCATCAAAGGACACGCTGCGTGCACTTGTCACATCGTGACCCGTGCTGTCCAGGATCATGATCGATGAAACCAGGACATTCGTCTCGTTCAGGAACAGCGCGGAATTTGACCCCGTCCCCGTGAAGCCGTCATTAACCGGGTTGCTCACATGAACCTGGATACCCGACGTGCCGCTAGCCTGAACCTTGGTAATCGCAAAAGCCATTTCGTTTGCCGCATAATGGTGGGCGAAACTAAATTGACCTGTGCTCTTCCCGGTCAGATTGGTCATGCCGGTGACGAGATGCAGCCGCACGCCCACACGGCATATTTCAAGCAAAGGCGCCAAACCGCAGGTCCCCGTTCTTCGCCGGATATCGGCAGGCTGCCGCCATCTTCATCAGCTTCGCCCTCGGTGTGGCGGCGGCGGCAAGTGCGTTTACGGTACTGGAGAATGCCAATCAGGATTCGGGCTTGCGTCTGGCTGGTACCGACGCTTCGCCAGACAGCGAAGATCTGCAGCAACATGCCCTGGCCCGGTTGCTTCTGCCGCTCCTCAGCGCCGATTATGGCGCCGACCGCCGGATCGATGTCGATGATGCATCTGCCAACCTGCATGGCAAGCTATCGGTCGATCGCGGATTTCAGTTGGGGCAGAACATTCCCTGTGTCGAATTCCTGTTCACGCCCCGCGATACAGTTGCAGGGCAGATCAATGGTATCGCCTGCCAAAGTCCCACCGACGGATGGCAAGTCATGACAATAACCGCGAACAAATAAGGCCATGTTGCCGCATGGCAACCCGATCTTCACTCCACGCTTTCTGCACCGCAGCCGCAGCATCGGCAGAGGGATTGCTCTGCTGGCATTGGCTCTCGCGCTTGGCATCCTGCCGCTGGTCGACCTCATCAAATCTTCGCCCGCAATGGCGAAGGAAGGACATGGCGGCGGGACAGGAAACGGCGCTGGAAACGGAAATGGCGGCGGAAAAGGCAAGGGGAATGGGAACGGCAACGGCAACGGCAACGGCAACGGCAACGGCAACGGCAACGGCAACGGAACTAGTGGTGCCGCTCCCGGCAATGCAACAAGCAACGGCGCTCAAGCGAATGGTCCAGCGGCGCCTGGCCCATCCGGTACCAGCACCAGTTCAGCACCCAGCGCGCGGTCGGTATCCTCAATCGCTTCGGCAAAGTCGGTTGCGCCCAGTGAAACCAGCCGCTCGATTCCGAGCGATCGCGCCTTGTCAGGTGAGATCGTCGCGTCCAACACATCTCCGGATTTTCTGAGCGCCGCGCAAAAGTTGGGTTTCTCCGTTGTGGAAACCCATTAACTGGCGAAGCTTGGGCTTCGCGGTCGCGCGACTGCAATCTCCCACGGCGAATGTATCGAGCGGCATCTCTGCCCTACGGGCCTGATTCCCCGATACGGCGATCGATGCAAACCATGTCTACGGAGCGCAAGGAAGTTTTTCCATCGCCTCTCCCGACTTCCCGAAGCGTGCAATTCAATGGCCGAGCCCTCAAGCGAATTGCGCGCCGACCGGCAAGATCGGCATGATCGATGCCCCGATTGACATGAAAGACAGCACGCTGCATCAGACGGAGATCCACGCGCAGGACTTCTCCTCGCAGCTATCGTCCCCTCTGGCCGATACCCACCACGGCACGGCCATAGCAACCCTTCTAGTGGACCAGAGCCAGGTCAGCCTTTTGCCCGGCATGCCGCTCTACGCCGCAAACATCTTTCGGCAGGACGCGGCAGGCACACCGGTCGCTACGGCGATCGGCTTCGTACAGGCTTTGGACTGGCTGGAACAGCAAGGCGCGACAATCGTCAACGTCTCCCTGGCAGGGCCGCCAAACGATCTCATGGAGCGCGCTGTCGGCCAAGCCGTCAGCCATGGCATGGAAATTGTTGCGGCGGTGGGCAACGATCATCTGGTGAATGTCAAACGATATCCCGCCGCCTATCCGGGCGTCATCGGCGTCACCGCCGTCGATGACCATGATCATCTGCTGGAGCAAGCTAATCAGGGCGACTTCGTCTCATTTGCGGCCCCCGGCGTGGACATCTGGATACCGGATGGGCAAAAGGGCAGCCAAGGTACCGCCGCTGGCGATTATTACACCGGCACCTCTTTTGCCGCCCCCTTCGTCACCGCCACGCTGGCCCTGGCCCATCAGGACATACAGCGTCTGCGCAGTACCGCGCTGGACCTCGGCACTCCCGGATACGATCCGGTTTACGGCTGGGAACTGATCCAGACCGGCCCGGCCTGCATGACGACGATCGGTCAGAAGCCGCAGCCCTAACGACAATAAAGGCGGCTGTTAACTTCCAGTTGGCTACCGTGCCCCGCAATCGATAGTGGCAACGATTTCGTTACTCGCCACGATGCTAATCAGTTCTGGCGACACGCCGTCCCCGCTCACCCGGCCAGCCAAACATAAGAAATATTTCACATCACGACTTGAACGGGCAGTGATCGCGGAGCCCCGCAATCACTACCTCCCCATTCGGGGAATATGGCCTCCCAACAAGAATCCTTACGATTTTTAGCAAAGGGCCACCCGTATCCGGCTTCCCCGTATTCGGCTTCTAGAGGCCCATAACGAAGGGGAGGAACAATGAGAATTCCACATCTGCGTCTCGCCAAGATCATCGCCGCCCTGGCCCTAGCGCTAGGTTTTTCCAGCAGCATCGCAAGCACATCCGCCTTCGCCAAGGACCAGATCGTCCTTTGCACCGTTGACGATCTATCGGGCGATTTTTCAATCATGTCGACGCCGAAGACCTATGGATACCAGCTCGCCGTGAAGGAAATTAACGATGCCGGCGGTATCCAGGTCGACGGTAAGAAGGAGTTGATCAAGCTCATCACCTATGATGGGCAGTCAGATGTAAAACGGTATCAGGAATTGGCCCAACGCTGCATCTTCGACGACAAGGCAGATGTGGTGATGGCCGGCTATACCGGCGCTGAACGCGAGGCGGCACGGAAAGAAGTTGTCCGCGACAAAGTCATATACTGGCACAACAACCAAGGGGAAGGCGGGATCGCCGACAAGTACTCATTCTTTTCCGGTCCTACCCCTGAACAACAGGTCCTTCCCGCCCTGAAATACATGATTCAGAAAATGGGCCCTCGGATCACATTCATTGGCGCCGATTACAATTTCTGCCGGGCAATCGGACAATGGGTGCATGTCGCCGCCGGACTCTATGGCGGGAAAATCGAGATGGAGGAGTACTTCCCCTTCGGTGTCTCCCAGTGGCAACCGACGATCGACAAGATCAAGCGTATCAATCCCGATTTCCAGGTGCATTGCCTTGTCGGCGCCGAGCAGGTTCAATTCTATCCGCAGGCACAGGCTGCCGGCCTCAAGACTCCTGTATGGTCCAACGTGACTATTTCAGATGGCTATGAGCATAAGCGCTTTGCCCCGCCATCGCTCGCCAATCTCTATGTGCCACCCGCTTACATCGAAGATGTCCCCGGGGAAGCGAGCAAGAATTTTGCGGCGAAGATTCGGGCGATGTTTCCGCAAACTGTCTACGTCAACGAGCACGCGGCTTTCGGTTATGTCGCCGTCAAGGCAATGGCCGCCGCCTGGCAAAAAGCTGGCACGACCGAGACCGAAGCCGTGCTCGCCGCCCTCAATCAGGATATTTCCATTCCCGATGCCCCTGGCGGCCCTTGGGTCCTGCGTGGCACGCAGCATCACGCAGCCATGCATACGTATCTCTTCAGAGTTGACGAACAGCACCACCTCGATCTGGTCACCGACCTCGGCATGACCGAACCGACCTTCCTAAAGGATATCGGTGTCAACCTTGCCAAGAAGGCACCTGGCCGCCAGTTCCTGCCGATCGACAATCCAAAATGGCGGCAGTTCTTCTCCACAAACTGAAATGAGCTGGGGTGCGGCGACCGAATATCACCGCACCCCAGGCGCATAGTCGCTTTCGCTAGAAAGCACCGTATCGAGGTTAGCGATGGAACTTCTTGGGCAGGTCGCGAGCTACATCTATCAGTATTTCGACAATTTCGGATTTCTCGCACTGTCGGCGGTCGGATTGATTCTGATCTACGGCATGATGGGCGTCATCAATATGGCGCATGGTGAACTCATGATGATCGGCGCCTATATCGCCGTATCTTCATATCACCTGGGAGTACCGACCCCGCTTGCGGTTCTTCTCGCTGGTCTCGGTGCCGGATTTGTCGGTGCCGTTCTGGAAAGACTCGTCATTCGCCACTTCTACAATCAGTTGCTTTCATCTCTGGTCGTTACCTGGGGGTTGAGCTTGATTCTCAGCCAGGGAACGCTTCTTTTAATGGGTCCATCAATCATGAACATGCCGACGCCGTTCGGCAGCTTCACCGTCGGTCCCGTTTCCTTCGGTATCTACCGCGTTGTCATGTTCCTCACGTCCATCGCTCTCATTGCCTCGGTCTGGGCTATATTCCGCTGGACCAGGCTCGGGGCTCAGGCCCAGGCCACGATGGAAAATGCAACGATGGCCGATGCGATCGGCATCAATACCCGCCGCGTCTATACGCTGACTTTCGGACTAGGCTCCGCGCTTGGCGGTATTGCCGGCGCAATGTTCGCAATGACGGCGACAATCTCTCCGTTCTTCGGGCAAAATTATACACCAATGGCCTTCATCACCGTCGTTATAGGTGGTGGCGCCAACGCCATTCTTGGCCTCGCTTATGCCGCACTTTACCTTGCCGGCATTCAGACGGTCACCGCCAATGTTTTCAACGAATATGTCGGCTATGTCTCGGTCATGGCAGCAGCCTTCCTGGCGCTGCTCGTTATGCCGTCCGGTATTTCCGACTTCATCGAGCGTCGCCGCACGCGCAAGATGCAGAGGTAAGCAATGCCATCCAATGCCGGTTTTTCCAAACGTCTCCTTGGTTCATTTAACGGTCAGCAAACGCTCGGGAACAGCACATACTTTTGGATAGCGTGGTTCGCTGTCGTTCTAATGCTGATTCTCCTGCCCTTCTTTGTATCCCGCTATCAGATCATCAATGCCAGCAATCTCATTATCTCCGCGATCCTGGCGTTGAGCCTCTGCCTGATATGGGGTTATTGCGGTATCCTGAGCTTAGGGCAGTCCGCTTTCTACTGTATCGGCGGCTATGCTTACGGCATCGTCGCGATGAACCTGGTCGATTCCCAGGGGAACACGCATATCGCCTTCCTCGCTGGAATTGTTGTACCGGCCCTGGCTGCCGCCGTCATCGGTGCCCTCATGTTCTTCAGCCGCCTGAAGGGGGTCTACGTCGCTATCCTCATGCTGGTCACATCGCTTCTACTTGGCCTTTTCATGCGGCAGACCGCGGACCCCATTTATACCATCGGCGCGGCATATCTGGGCGGCATGAATGGCCTGAGCCCAGCCTCTCCCTCCGACCCGAACTTGCCGAATTTGATCTTCGGCTTTGGCCAATGGACCATCGAGTTTGATGGCCGCGGCCGGGAATTCTATTGGCTGGTACTCGGCATCGGCATCACCGTCTACCTTGCCCTGCGCTGGATCGTGAATTCGAGCTTCGGCTACGTCCTGCTTGCTATCCGTGAAGATCCGGAACGGGCCGAGACATTCGGCTATGACGTTCGCGTCGTACAGCTCCTCGTCTTCTGCCTCTCCGCGGCCATTGCCGGCCTGGCCGGAACGCTTTACACGGCCTGGGGAACCTATATCCATCCCGACAGTTTTAGTGTCGCCGCCAATATTCTCGTCGTGATCTGGGTGGCTGTCGGCGGCCGAAAAGACCTGACTGCCGTTGTTGTCAGCGCTGTTTTCCTCAACTGGCTGGCACTCCAACTTACCGCATGGGGCGACATCTCGCTGCTAATTCTCGGCTTCATCTTGATTGGTGCGATGCTCGCCGCCCCGGACGGTGTCTTCCTCATGATCGGGCAGCAGCTCGGCAAGCTATGTCATCACAAACGTCATCGCGATTTTCCCGGTGCCGTGAAAGCGGAGGTCCGGCGATGACCGCTTCTTCCATCCTCGACGTGCGGGACGTGCACAAGGTATATGGCGGCGTTCATGCTTTGAACGGCCTTTCCCTATCCATCAAAGAAGGTGAGATTCATTGCATTCTCGGCCCAAATGGCGCCGGCAAAAGTACCTTTTTCAAGACACTCATGGGGACGGAACAGCCGACCGACGGAGAGATATTTTATAAGGGCCACAACATCACACGAATGCCGGCCTTCAAGCGGGCAAGACGGGGCCTTTCCGTCAAATTCCAGAATATCCGGGTATTTGGGGATTTGACCGTTTACCAGAATCTTTTTATTCCTCTGCGCCGACATTGTCGTGTCTATGACATTCCGCTGCGCGTCGCGGAGCTCCTGTCGCGCATCCGGCTCTCTGGAGCCGAACAGCGGATCGTCCGAGAACTATCTCATGGCCAGCAACAATGGCTCTCCATCGCCATGTCGATAACCTCCAATCCGGAGGTCCTGCTGCTCGACGAACCCACCGCGGGCATGTCGGTCGAGGAAACCAGCAAAACCGCGGAGATCATTCGCGAGCTGAACGCGCAAGGGGTAACGATCATCGTTATCGAACACGACATGGCATTTATTCGAGATCTGAACGCGCGCACCAGCGTTCTCCACTATGGCCGTCTATTCGCTCAGGGAACATTTGAGGAAATGGCATCTAACGAGGATGTCCGACGCATCTATCTCGGCACACTATAAGGAGCGGGAATCGTGCAGCTCAGCCTCTCTTCCATCAATTCCGGTTATGGCAAGGTTCGCATTGTCAACGATATCTCCTTCGATGTGACATCTTCGGAGATCATTGCCGTCATCGGCCGCAATGGTGTCGGCAAGACGACCTTGATCAAAACGATCATTGGCTCGCTGCCCAGCATGTCTGGCTCGATGAAATTCCGAGGAACGGATATTACCCGATTGGATGCAACGCACAGAGCACGGCTCGGGATCGGCTACGTTCCACAAGGGCGCGGCATCTTCACGCGGATGACGGTCGGCAGCAATCTTGCGCTTGGCATGACGGTCGGAAACGCTTCAAAGCCTAATGTCGACCGGGCCTTCTCCTTCTTCCCGATTCTCGAGAAGCGGCAGGCGCAGCTTGCAGGATCCATGAGTGGCGGCGAGCAACAGCAACTCGCAATTGGCCGCATTCTCGTCGGCAATCCCGAGATCATCTTGCTCGACGAGCCATCGGAAGGGATTCAGCCGAATGTCGTCCAGGAAATTGGCCGAATTATCCGTCGTCTCAGGGATGAAGAGGGGCTAAGCGTCATCCTTGTTGAGCAGAATCTCAGCTTGATTCAAGCCACAGCCGACTATTGCCTGGTCATGGATAAAGGAAAGATCGTAGCCCAGATATTCCCCCAGGAACTATCGGATCCGGAAGTAGCGCAGCGTTATCTGGCCATCTGACATAATCAAATCCCCCCGCTCTCAGTGAGAGCGGGGTACTTGCGTCTGCTCTCGAAGCTCCTTCAAGACAGCGACAACCTACTCCATCAAAGTAAGCCTAGATGAACCGCTTTCGCGACGGCTTGCGAGCGTGTCGTCGTATCGAGCTTCGTGATGGCATTCTTCACATGAAGCCGTACTGTCTCCTCCGAGCGCCCGATGATAATCGAAATCTCGCTGGAAGTTTTGCCGGCGGAAACCCATCGCAAACACTCCACCTCACGAGGGGTTAATTTCGTGCAACGAACGATTTCGATCTGCCCCTCATAGTGCAGATCAAAAATGGCTTTCGTGAAAACATGCATCAGGCGAAAGAGAGGTTCACGGACATCGTCGCGCATCTCTGACCAGTTGATGCAGGATCGATCGACAATGGCGCTCATGACGGCGAAGCGGCCAAAAGGAAGATGCACCGGCACGGTGACGCCACGCGAAAGGCCGAAATCGCCAAGATATGTGCAAGCCATTCGCTGGTTCGGCTCAAGCTGATCACTCGCCTGCACGTCCGTCCAGTCGACGGGAAGCGTCCCGTCGAAACATGCTCGATAGTACGGATCGACCGTCATGAACCGCTTCCAGCCCTCCTCCCAATGATTTGGGAAATTTCGCACATTGAGCTTCAGCGGCAGCCACTCTCCCGTCGGTAACCGAGCCGGCACCGGCAGGTAAGCATACAGCACCTGGGTAAAGCCGAGTTCGCCGGTAAATTCCATTAAGACATCCAAGGCCTGCGAGAAATTGGCCGTGTCATTAATGCGTTTACCGAGCGTCTCAGACAGATGAGCACTATAGCGTTCATACATGGATGCAGCGCTCCCCTGACGCACGAACACCCTTTGGACTACGACGATGTCGTAACCGACACGAATTTTGCGCTATCTAAGCCGAGCCCCGCATCTCTTTATCAGGTCGCCTGACATCGACACAAACAAAGGACCGTTATGTTCCCTTAAATCGATGTCGGCAATTTGCTGGCGATGCGTTTCAATAATATTTAGAGCTCAGCGAAAAACGGTAGCAGCGGGCTTTCCGCGATTCAAGGAGAATACTTATCGAAGAGAAGATTCCACGTCCAGCGTTGCGACGAGCGTCAGTATCGCCCCACGAAGCAGAGCAGACTGAACCGCAATCGGCATCGGAATGCACTCGAAGCGACTTGGAAGGGCAGATGCTCTTTCACTCCGCCGGAGTAAGAGAACGAGTCAACTGGAAGTGGTTTTTTGAAGAAGGCCCGCAGCGACAGAGCGACACAATCGCCACCATGAAATGGGCTCGAAAAGCGGCGTAGGTATTATTGCCGCCAACTGACGGAGCGGCATACCATCCGATGACACGAGAGTGACTGATTGTGCATTACCCAAGCAGTTTTCAGCATTTCCGGATTGGCCGGGCCGCTTTCCCGGCAAGAGAAGGACGCAAAACTGCCCAAACAGCGTAGACAGCTTCGTGGCAGCGCCAAGCTTCGTCGCTCAGTATGCGGCAGACGATCATGTCGCCGAGGCGGGTAACACCGCTTGTTCCGACACTTAGCTTCGTCAAAGAATCGTTGACCTCATCCTCGATATGCCCCGGAAGATCTGGCGCATAGCAGACGACTGTCGCCAGATGCATTGCACCGCCCCAAAGACGCGCCAGCGCCTCGACTTCCTCGGCATCCTGCGCAATCACTCGATCTACCAGCACCTCCCGTCCATCGACCGAAATCAAGAAATCGGATCGGAGGGACGAAAAGGAGAACGCTTCTCCATCACCATAATGAATTCGCCCGGCGGCAATCATATCTGTCGCGAACAGGCGCGCCGTTGAAGCGAGATCGAACCGCATCTGCCGCTCCACACGAGCCTTGGCGAAAGGAATCGCCTCGTCCGGCAGATATTCGAGCAATGCCCCTTCACCGACGGAAAAATCGGCTGTTTCGCGGGAAACGGAATTGTTGAGACACTTATAGAATTTGCTTGCCGAGGTCGTCGTTATCAGCGCTCGCGTATTCGGCTCAAGTTTGGCATGGAGATCGGAAGCGTCGCCTTCGACAAATCCTCCCCCGCTGTTAATCAAGAGCAGGAACGGCTGATCATCATTGTCCTGATAGTGGCATCCCTGCCACTGATACGGAATGCGCCAACTCTTCGGATCAATCTCCGTCCTGCCATTCCGATGAACCGCATGCACATTCAGCAGCGCGTGTTTTCCAATGATCCAATCCGATTTCGGCAAGGTTACTTGCATGGCCATCTCGCATCACGCTGCATTGGACATAATCACGCTGTGCTCTATCCAAGCTATGACGGCTTCCAGGCCGGCGCCCGTTTTCATGTTCGTAAAAATATAGGGCTTTGTTCCCCGCATACGTTTGGCATCCATGTCCATCACGTCGAGATCGGCATCGACATATTTCGCGATATCGATCTTATTGATCAACAACAAGGGTGACCTGGTAATCCCCGGCCCCCCCTTACGGGGAATCTTCTCGCCCTCACCGACATCAATGACATAGATGTGGCTATCGGCCAGTTCCGGGCTGAATGTGGCCGCAAGATTGTCTCCACCGCTTTCGATGAAGATGATATCGAGGTCCGGAAAGCGCCGCCCCATTTCCGAGACGGCAACGAGGTTCATTGAGACATCCTCGCGAATGGCGGTGTGCGGGCAGCCACCGGTTTCTACCCCGATCACCCGAGCAGGATCGATCGCTCCGCTACGCGTGACAATATCCGCATCCTCCTGCGTGAAAATATCGTTGGTGATCGCCGCGACCGAGTAGCGTTCGCCCATAGCTCGGCAAAGCTGTATCAGCAGCGTCGTTTTTCCGGATCCGACGGGGCCGGCAATCCCAAGACGAACTGGCTTACGCATTTTGACACCTCAAACTTGAGACATTCTTCAGGAAATACATAACCTGCTGTCCAGTCTCTCGTGCTGCATGGACGCCATATCGAGAGCAGCGTAAGAAGAGGACATCGAATCCTTTGTCCGCACTCTTGCAATTTCCGCACAGGATTCGATGAAGGGCCCTGCGTCAGCTATGATACGCTGAGCATCCGCCTGTGCGAGCGGCACCTGCCTTTGCAGTACCGCGATCAGATTGGAGAACCCGGACCAGAGGAAACTCACGACCGCCTCATGCTCGGTGAGACCGAGATCTGCCGCCAAAACCCCATAGGCGACGGCGTGATGGCCTGCACAACTCTCGGTGCTTTGCATTTTCCCGAGTTCCTTGATCTTAGGTAGGCCGAAGATGCCGACGCCTGCCGTGATCAAGGCGGTTCCCGTCATTGTCGAGGCTTGGCGCAGCTCCTTTGTCAGCTTCAGCGCGTTGAGACAACGATCTATGTCGCAGAGCTCCGCCATATCGCCATAGAGCGTTACGCGAAAACTGAGAGCGACAGCGACTGCATCGCAAGTCGTGAGGTTGAACCTCATCCAGTCCCGACAGCGTCTTTCTACCTCCTTGGCCGTCTCGACCGCGCCATCGCTGACCCATACCTCGAAGCCATAGGAATGAGTAAAGGCGCCGGTGGGAAAGGACGCATTTGCTATCTGCAGTAATGTCAGCAGTCGGTCGCTACCATTGTTCAGCAAGGCCTGCCCCATCTCCGACCTAGTGGTGGTGGCTATGTGTTTGGCCATGACCGCTTTGATGATCATGGGAGCTTTGATCGACTTCAGTGTCAATGTGATCATGAGCATGATGCGCACCGGCGGCACCGAAGCGTCTGCCTGTAAACGGCCCACAGATGAGCTCGACAGAGACCCCCAGCCCCCGCAACATCTGCGCTGCCATTGGATCATTCGTCGTCAATATGCCGTCTTCACGGAAGCGAGCCGGACGATGCAGATTGCCGAGCTGGTAACACGCAGCCCACCACAGGATTGCCTCACTTCCAGGCCGAATCAGCATCAGGTCTTCGTCTTTTGCTTTAACGACGACCGCCGAACCTCCGTCGAGACTCAGGACATCTCCATCCTGCAACTCGACGCCGCGCGGCAACGACACCCGAAGATGCTTTCCAGATACGGTCTGTGCGGCAAAATGGGCCCGCGCACGTTCCTCCGAGGTCAATTCGAGGTGATCTATCTCGGTAATCTGATCGAAATCCCCGACCTTGCCCAGAACAGAGCTAATGACGGCCATGGCATCACCTGAAGTAGAACAGTTGTGTGAGCGGAAGCGTTTTCGCCGGCTTAACCGTGATGCGTTCCCCGTCGATGTATACGTTGTAGGTTTCCGGGTCGATCTCGATATTCGGCATGGCATTGTTATGGACCATGTCGCGCTTCGACAATGTTCGTGTCCGCTTGACCGGCATCAATGTCTGATGGCTGCGAAGTCGCCCGGCAAGGTTCGCATCGATCGCCGCCTGCGTTACGAAGGAGTAGCTCGTACGCGCCGGATTGGCACCCAGTGATCCATACTGGGGTCGATACTTCAACGGCTGGCAGGTCATCAGGGAGCCGGCCGGATCACCCATCACCGCATGGGAAATGAAGCCGCCTTTGACCGTGACTTCGGGCTTGGCAATAAAGAATTTCGGACGCCAGAAGACCAGGTCGGCAAGCTTGCCTGGCGTGATCGATCCGACGTAAGAATCCACGCCGAAGGTGATGGCCGGGTTGATCGTTACCTTTGCCAGATAGCGCCGGATCCGGAAATTGTCGTTACCCTGTCCATCCTCCGACAGGCGACCGAAGCGAACCTTGTTGACAGCCGCAAGTTGGAAGGAGCGTTGCGCGCTCTCCGCCGCTCGCCCGACGCCTTGGCTATCCGAGCCAATCATGCTGATGGCGCCGATGTCATGCAGCACGTCTTCTGCCCGCATCGTCTCCGCTCTGGCCCGGCCTTGGATGAAGGCCATATCCGTTGGCACTTTCTTATTGAGATTGTGACATGTGATCAGCATGTCGATCTCTTCGTCATAGGTATTGATCGAGAATGGATTGGTCGGATTGGTCGAGCTTGGCAGGCAGTTCGGTTCCATCACGCAGCGCATGATATCAGGGGCGTTTCCCCCACCGGCGCCTTCTGCATGATATATATGCATGACGCGACCATTGATCGCCGCCAATGTGTCTTCGTAATAGCCGGTCTCGTTCAATGTATCGGCATGAACCTGAACCTGGAAGTCGAGTTCATCCGCGAGATCCATGCAGGTTTCGATCGCAGCGGGCGACGAAGACCAGTCTTCATGGATTTTCAGACCGGTGGCGCCGCCGAGAATGACCTGCTCCTCCAGTGCCCCTTTTGTCGCGGCATTTCCTTTGCCGAAATTGCCGAAATTCAGAGGAATCTCCGCCATCGCTTCCAGCATGCGGTGGAGATTGAAGACACCCGGGCATTCAATGCCGACCGTCTTTGGTCCTGAACCACCACCGATGACTGTCGTAAAGCCCGCCCCCTGATACTCATAGAGCTGCTGGACTGAATCGAAGTGAGGATGGATATCGATGAGGCCTGGCGTGACAATCATTCCCTCAACGGACAGGATATCCGTATTGGGTGAGACGATGAGGCCGGGCGTAACATTCATCGTATCCGGATTTCCGGCCTTGCCGATCCCGACGATAAATCCGTCCTTAATGCCGATATCCGCTTTAATGACGCCGAGAATGGGATCGATGATCACGGCGTTTGTCACGACCAGATCGAGGGCACCATCGCGCGCTTTCCATTTGGAGGCTTGCCCCATGCCATCGCGGATGGTTTTACCGCCGCCAAAGACAAGCTCATCACCGTAGGTGGTGTAGTCATGCTCGATTTCCGCTACAAGCCCGGTATCGGCAAGATGAATTTTGTCACCAGTGGTTGGACCGTACTGAACGGCGTATTCGGGCCGCGACAGCTTCATGCTCATCGGTACATCTCCGTCTTATTCAGGCTTGCCGTTTATCTCGATGCTTTGTCTTTTCCGTCATACCGGGTATCAGGCCGCGTATTGACGGCATATCGTTCGCCTTCGAAGCAGTAGCCATTCGCCCGCAGCCGTTGGATCGTCTGTTGCTTGATGATCTCTGAACGGACCGTTCCATTCGTCATGTTGTTCATGCCATAAGCAACCTGGCGGCCCGTATAGGTCGTCAGTTTGACCTTGCGGCTTTGACCCGGTTCGAAGCGAACGGCCGTGCCGCTGGGGATATCCAGCCGCATGCCGAAGGCCGCTGCGCGGTCGAAAGCCATCGCCCGGTTGCATTCGGCGATATGATAATGCGCGCCAATCTGAATTGGCCGATCACCCGTATTCACCATGACGATCTCAATGCTGCGCCGGCCTTCATTGATCTCGATTTCACCGGGAGCGAATTCAATCAACCCGCATTTTTCAGGCTCGCCCACGGGAAATGCTTCCGCGGCAATGACGGACTTGGGCAGTGGTGGGCGCGTCCATTTGACAGACATGATTCAGCTCCAGAACAGGATGATGGAAAGAGAGTCCAAGGGACCAGATGACCCCGCCATCGATCACACAGTCTCAATCCCGAATCGGACTCATGACGGTGACGAGCTTGGTTCCATCAGGGAAAAGCGCCTCGACCTGTAAGATGCCAAGCATATCGGCGACACCATCCATGACATGCTCCCGCTTAAGGATCGTCGCGCCATACTCCATCATATCCGTCAGCATCGGGATGCTGCCTTCGCGTGCTCGCTCCAGGATTTCATCCGAGATCAGCGCCACGCTCTCCGGGTAATTCAACCGGATGCCTCTTTCCAGCCGCCGCCTGGCCATTTCGGCAGCAGCCCAGATCTGAATTCTCTCTTCTTCACGGATCGTCAGATGCATGCTTGATCACCCCTTTTGGCCACCTGTCGCAGCCAACGACGCATTTTCAAGCGATCAGCGCCGCTGTCGGGCAGGCTGTTGTTGTTCTGGTTTATTCGAGAAAATTATGTGCGCTCGCCCTGCTTTGTACACCTACCTATCCGGGTAGGATGACGCCCAGGCATTGTCTTTGCTTGTCTATACGATAGGCCGATTGGATCGATTTTCGGCCGCAGCCCCCTGCTTTCACGCTCGCTATGAACATCCAACATAAGGAATGGAATCATGCGCACTCTTAATGTAGCCGCTTTCGCGGCAGCGATTGTCCTGCTTCCTGGATTGGCCTTGGCGCATACCGGTATCCATGCAGGCCTCGGGACGACCAGCGGCTTTGCCGCCGGCTTCCTTCATCCATTCATGGGCATCGACCATATCCTGGCGATGACGATGGTCGGGTTATTCGCCTGGCAGCTCGGCGGACGTGCGATCTGGCTTGTCCCCGCTTCTTTCGTCTCGCTGATGGCCCTTGGCGGTGCCCTTGGTGTGGCGGGCATTCATGTGCCGTTTGTCGAAGCCGGGATCGCCCTCTCCATTGTCGTGCTCGGTGGCATCGTCGCCTGCAAAATTCGCACACCGACCGCAATTGCGATGGGCCTGGTCGGTCTGTTCGCCATTTTTCACGGACACGCCCATGGGACGGAAATGCCAATGAATGCCGGCGGCATGTTCTATGGCGTCGGATTCATGCTGGCGACAGCCCTTCTCCATGGACTGGGCTTGAGCATGGGCTTCCTCATCGGCCGGATCGGAGAGCGGGCGGGATCCGGCGTGGTGCGAGTTGCCGGCGGCATCGCCAGCGTCATTGGATTGGCTCTCTTGGCGATTTGATCAGATAGCTCCCCTTGGTCTGATCACCATCGTCAATCAGATGCCAGGGCAGCTTGGCGACAGAGATTTACCGAGCGAGCCCTGGCATCTCTTTTTTAAGGTGTGGTCGTCACGTTGCCACAAATCATCGTCGATAGAGATCTGAACAACGTCGGGGCCCGTCCGATTACAACGGGCCCCGCCTGAGGCTTCGTTATCTTCGTTATCTTCGGTCAAAGCCCCAGGCGATGATGATCAGCGCCCTGACGCCCCTCAGCACTCGAATCAACATTCCGGCAGGTTCACGGCGAGGCCGCCGAGGCTCGTTTCCTTGAACTTCTGGTGCATTTCCTCACCGGTCTGACGCATCGCCTCGATACAATTGTCGAGCGGCATGAAATGCGATCCATTTCCACGCAATGCGAGAGATGCAGCGGCCACAGCCTTGATTGCGCCAATGCCATTGCGCTCAATGCAGGGCACCTGCACCAACCCGCCAACGGGATCACAGGTCATGCCGAGATGATGCTCGAGCGCGATTTCGGCAGCGTTCTCCACTTGCGCCGGCGTTCCGCCCAGCACGGCGCATAGCCCTGCCGCCGCCATCGATGACGCCGACCCGACTTCGCCCTGGCAGCCAGCTTCCGCACCGGAGATCGAGGCGTTGTGCTTGATGAGCCCGCCGATCGCGGCGGCCGTCAGCAGGAATTCCGGCAGGCGCGATGCCTGCGAGCCGATGCAGTGGTCAAGATAGTAGCGGATCACCGCCGGCACCACACCGGCAGCACCGTTGGTCGGTGCCGTCACCACCTTGCCACCGGCCGCATTCTCTTCATTGACAGCCATCGCATAGACGTTCAGCCAGTCGGAAGAAACATGCGGCTGAGCGATATTCCGCCCCTTTTCATTCATCAATTGCTGTTGGATGGCATGAGCGCGACGGAGAACCCGCAATCCTCCGGGCAACTCGCCCTGGCGTGACAGGCCTCGATTAATGCAATCGTTCATCGTCGTCCAGATCCGATCCAGACCGGCTTCAAGCTCGGCAGCGGTCAACGTCGAGAGCTCATTGGCGCGCTTCATCTCGGCAATACTGAGACCGCTTGCGGCCGCCATCTCCAACATGGCTTCCGCAGAGGCGAAAGGATACGGATATATTACCTGTGTTGCCGCCGGCAAAGTGGTGGAGCTACCTGCTTCCGCCGCATTTCTCCGAGACTGCTCGTTGCGCCGCATCTCCTCTTCGGTCGCGATGAAGCCACCGCCGATCGAGTAGTAGGTCTCGGACAGGATACTCGTACCTGCCTTGTCGAGCGCCTCGAAAATCATGCCATTGGCATGAAGCGGTAACGGTGGCCCGAAGTCGAAGACAATGTCGTCGACTGGATTAAAGGAAAGTGCCGGCAGTCCAGGATGATGCAATCCCCTACCACCACTGAGTTCAGCAAGCTGGAGTTCCGCAGCCGTCGCATCGATCGTTGCCGGCAGAAAACCAAGCAAGCCAAAGGAAACCGCCCGGTCGGTTGCATGGCCTTTGCCAGTGAACGCGAGTGAGCCACGCAGCGTGACTCTGATCTTCGCCGGCACACCATCTGCTCCCGTCGCAACATGGCGCTTCAGCAGATCGAGGAAGCGGGCTCCCGCCGTCATCGGCCCCATCGTATGGGACGATGACGGACCAATGCCGATCTTGAAGATTTCAAACACACTGAGGAACATTCACGGCCTCCTGGGCCAAAACAGGTTAATCGCGGTTGCATCGAGACAAGAAGGCATCATAAAGCGCTATCGGCCGGGGCGGAAGCTCATCCGCGAGCTGGGCGGCGCCTGGGTTGGGTGACGCCTGGGTGAAGCTTCTTAGTTTCATCAGAAGCTCAGAAACGGGCTCCAACCCTGGCAGGGGGCGGGCAATGGGAGGCCAGGTGATGAGAAGCCGGGGAATGAGAGGCCGGGCGATGAGAGGCGGGGCGATGGTCCGTGCCGCATCCAGGCATGCCGAGGGCGAGCTTGATACCGGATCGGGAATAGGCACAATGGCTCTTTGGGAGATGATGGGGGAATTGACTGAGAAAATGATGAGATTCCCCCAGCCCGCCCGCCCGGCCCATTCCTGGCAGATTCGGAGTGCATCGTGACCACGACCTTCTTTCAACCGACATCGACTTTCATGAACATTCCCGCCGCCTCGGACTTTCGAGACTCCCGAGCGGTCATCGTCGGATTGCCCTTCGATTGTGGCGCGCATCCCGCCCGTATTGGTTCCCGGACGGGACCGACGGCGATCCGTCAGGAATCACTGGCGCTGGAATATGGTGACGAATGGTCCGATATCGATTGCTTCAAAGTGCTGAACGTTGTCGATGCCGGCAATGTCGCGGTTCAGCCGGGTAAGACCGATATAAGCTTCGCCGCCATCAAGGCAGCCATTGCCTCCATCGCCGGCGCGGGCGCGATCCCGGTCTCGCTCGGCGGCGACGGCGCTATCGCCTTGCCAGAAATGCGCGGCCTGCATACGGCCCACAAGGATCTGGTCACGGTCCATATCGACTCCCATACCGATGCCTATCCGGCCGACGAGTACACCAACGGCAACCCATTCATTCATGCCGTCGAGGAAAAGCTCGTCGATCCAGGCGCCTCTTTTCAGATCGGCATGCGCGGCAATGCCTCGGCGCCCGGCATCTTCAAGATCGCCCGCGATCTCGGTTACACCGTCATCCCGCAACGCGACCTGTTTGCAACCGGCGTCGAGAACGTCTTCGACCGCGTCCGCCGGGAAACCCGGGGGCGGCCGGTCTATCTCTGCTGGGATATGGATTTCTTCGATCCGAGCTGCGCTCCGGGGGTCTGCACACCGACGCCAGGTGGTGTCTCCGCCCGTGAAGGACTCGCCATCCTGGAACAATGCGAGGGACTGAACATCGTCGGCGTCAGCGTTAACACGGTCAGTCCGCCGCATGATCCGAGCGGCACGACCGCGCTCCTGGCCGCCAATGTCGTCCTGAACTTCCTCAATCTCATCGCCCGCGGCAAAGCCAATTCATCCCAGCGAGGCTAGAGCCGGCCGCATTACTCCCGCATGTTATCGAGGATCACCACCGGGAATGTGCAGGTTCTTGGCGCCGTCAGAACGAAGAGAACGGTCGAAACGACCTCCCGATTGGTGAGGTTCTCGCCCTTGGCCGGATCCCTGACCGCGTGCCAATCGGAGCTTAAGGGATCCGAGTCGTCAAAGTCGGGAGGATAGAGCGCCGCCACCCGGATGCCCTCCCCTTTCACCTCATGGCGCAGGCGGTCGCTGAAACCGGACTGGCCGTGCTTCGCCGCATGAAAGGCTGCCGAGGCGCCCCCGGTGTCCCAGCCTAGCCATCCAGCCGTCGAGACGATGCTCACGATATCGGCGGCGGCCGACCGGCGCAGCCCCGGCAGCAATCCCTTGGCGACGAGGATCGTGCCGGTGACGGCCGCCGCAATCGTCGTGGCGATTTCGGCGTCGGCGAGATCCGTGAGATTGCCGGGCAGCCAGGGGGCGCCGTTATTGACGAGGATATCGATGGCCGGATAAGCGGAGAGCACGGCATCGCAGGCCGCCACGACGCTATCCGGCCGGGCAAGATCGCAAGGCACGACCAGAGCCACCCGCGCCGTCCGCGCCTTGATCGCCGCCGCGACGTCAAGCAACGCTGCCCGATCCCTGCCGAGGAGCACGAGATCGGCACCTGCATCCGCTGCAGTAACTGCCAATGCCGTCCCAGGCCACGCCCCGCACCGGTGATCACCATCCGCCGGCCCAATAGAGGCTGATCCGATGACATCGCTCCACTCCACGCCGCCACTTATACGCCTCAGGATAGCAGATGCGGCGGCATCATACCGAATTAACCATTTGGCCACCGTATGCAGTGAGCGTCGGATCGTGGTAAAGTCGGGTCGTGACAAATGTGATAAAATAAAAACATAGGATACTGCCAAACCGTCATGTCACGGTGACGGAGTCTGGGACGCGAATTGGGGGCAAGATGGAACACCTGCATCTGAGCACGGCGCAGATACCGGCGCAGCGGGGACGCATCCCCGGCCTGGACGGGCTGCGGGCCTTGAGTATTGGCATCGTCATGCTGGGCCATTTCTTCCTGGCGGGCACGGCGGGTCTTGGCCTCTCCGCTCTCGGTGTTTATATCTTCTTCGTCATCAGCGGCTTTCTCATCACCCGGCTGCTCCTTGCGGAACTGAAGGCCGACGGAACGGTAAGCGCCGGCCGGTTCTATTTCCGGCGTTTCCTGCGCCTCTATCCGGTCCTCGTCGTTTATATGGTGATCGCCTGCACGGTTGCCGCCCTCACAAGCCAACCGACCCCGTTGATCGAGGTGGGATCGGTCTTCGCCTATTTCACCAATTACCTCATGTCGGCGCGAGAGCTTCATTTCGTGCCGACGCAGTTGCCGATCGGTGTTCTCTGGTCACTGTCGGTCGAAGAGCACTTCTATTTCGTGATGCCGATCTTCCTGCTCCTGGTCCGGGGCGATATCCGGAAAATGGCTTGGTTCGCCGGCGCCATGATCGTGCTGCCGTTGATCCTGCGCTGCATCTATGTCCACGTATGGCCCGAGATGCTCGGAACGAATTACATCTATATGCATTCCGAGACACGCTTCGATTCAATCGCCTGGGGTGTTCTGATCGCCGTCCTGTGCGAATTTCGCAATCGCGAGCGGATCATATCGACCCTCAGTTCGCGCTGGGTCTTCACCCTCGGGATGGCATTGCTCCTGATCAGCTATGTCATCCGCGACCCTGTCTTCAAGGATACCTTGCGCTATACCCTGCGTAGTGCCGGCTGCCTCACCCTCGTCTGCGCCACCGTCTTCGGCGAGCGCATGGCCCTGCTGCAGCGGATCATGAACTTCCCCTTCTTCGTCTGGATCGGCCGCCTCAGTTATTCACTTTATATCTGGCATGGCGGAACGGAATATTTTCTGAAGGCTTTCCATATTCCCCTGCTCACGGGAATCGTAGGCGGCATCGAACACAGCCTTGGCACACTGGTCCTGGCCTGTTTGTCCTATTATCTCATCGAACAGCCGGCCCTGCGCTTCAAGACCGTCGCTGCGAAACCGAAATCCGCGCCATTCGACCCCAATGCGCCACTCGCGGGTACGTCCTTATCCGGCCGGGCGCGGGCGGAAGCCGCTTCGAACGAAGGATGAGCCCAGGAAGATCGTACCAATCCATATGACTTGTTCGTCAGAATACTGACATGGTAATTTTCGCAATGCGAAATAGACCGATCTGAAAGGAGACCCATGCCTGCCCGTTCCCTCTCTTTCGCTGCCCTGGCCACCCTCGCCCTGGCGACTGCCGCCTGCTCGGGTGGTTCGACCCAAAAGACATCACCGGATGCGGGAACGACGGCGGAAGACACCTGCGGCGTCAAGGATCTGCAAGACCGAATCGGCAACACGCTCGACGTGCAGCTTCTTCAGGTGATCGAGAACTCCGTCCCCTCGCACCGGGTCCGGGTCCTGACGCCTGATTCGGTCGCGACCATGGAGTACATACCGGAACGGGCCGACGTCAAAACCGACAAGGCCAATGTCATCACCTCCATCACCTGCGGATAACCCAGGCCCCCTCTCCGCACTCCCTCAGGTCGTTTGCCGCGACGCCTGTTTCCCCGGCCCGGTTTGATCGGGTTTTTCCGCGCGCCGAGCGTAGCGCTTGGCGATGACGGCGCAAGCCATCAGTTGGATCTGGTGAAAGAGCATCAGCGGCAACACGACCAGGCCGACCGTGCTGGCGGGAAACAGCACATTGGCGATGGGAATGCCGCTGGCCAGGCTCTTTTTCGAGCCGCAGAAGACGATGGTGATTTCATCTTCCGTCGAAAAGCCGAGGCGCCGGCTGCCCCAGGTGGTCAGGCAGAGCACCATTGCCAGCAGCACCAGATTGACCACCAGCAGCAGCGCGAGGTTGCCGGCCGAGAGCTTGCTCCAGATACCGTTCACCACGCCTTCGCTGAAAGCCGTATAGACCACCAGCAGGATCGATCCGCGATCGACAAAGCTCAGCAGCTTCTTGTGTTTCAGGATCCAGCCCTTGAGCCAGGGCCTGAGCGCCTGGCCCAGGGCGAAGGGCACCAGGAGCTGCAAGGTGATGTCCTTGATCGAGTCCAGCGAGATGCTGCCGGTACGCGATGTCAAAACCAGGCCGACCAGGACCGGCGTGATGATGATGCCGAGAATATTCGAGATCGAGGCGGCGCAGAGGGCCGCCGCGACATTGCCCCGCGCGATCGAGGTAAAAGCGATGGAGGACTGCACCGTCGAGGGGAGGAGGCAGAGAAAGGTCAGGCCGAAAGCAAGATCGGCGCCGAGAAACGGCGTCGCCAGCCAGCCGATGACGATGCCGAGCACCGGGAACAGCACATAGGTACTGGCAAGGACCGTGGTCTGGAGCCGCCAATGGGAAATACCCTGCAGGACGGCCTCGCTGGACAGGCGCGTGCCGTAGAGAAAGAACAGAAGCCCGATGGCAAAATTGGTGACCTCGCCCATGATATGGGCATAGACACCGCGACACGGCAGCACGGAGGCAAGCGCCACCATCCCCACGAGCGCCAGGATATAGGGGTCGATTCTGAAACGGTCGAGCCAGGCCTTCACACGCATCCGCGCCGTCCTCTCCAATCCGACAACTCAGCTTTGATCTTTCTGTAACACTGCGGGAGCCGAACAGACGGCCCTCTGCTCCAGATGGCAGGCGCTTTTGACCCGTTCCATGGCCTTTTCCCGCAGCGGCAGCAACGGGACATCGCCGATCGTGTCCCACCAGGTCTCGGCCCGGCCGCAGGCGATCCGCTCCACCATCATCTTCCGTCCGTCAAAACGGGGGATGTAAAGCGCCCCGTCCTTGGTCGCACGGGTCAATTTAACCGGCACCTCCTTACCGGGTGCAATGAGCGGCAGGTCCTGCGTCACCCAATGGCCGAACAGGACGACGCATTTCATCGTCGCCTGGCTGCTATTTTCGATGGATAATTCGACCTGCTGATCCTCGGCGGCTTGCGCGGATGCCAGAGCGGCACTGAAGCTTCCCAGCACGAATGCCCCCACTGCCAGGAATCGCCACGGCAAGCGCTTCCACATCCCCGCACCACCATCTCTCGCCATCTTCTTCACCCGTTACGCTCCCTCTTCCGTTCCCGCCGCCGGGCGCGCCGGCGGCAGTGGTGCCAGACCACGCAGCAAGTCGCTGGCCCGTTCCGCAATGGCGATCACCGCCGCATTGATCGGCCCGGTGGTGATCGACGGCAGGACCGACGCGTCCACGACATAGAGCCCCTCCATGCCTCGCAGCCGAAGATCTGGCCCGACGACCGCCTCGTCATCCGTGCCCATGCGGCAGGTACCGACCGGATGATGATGGGTATAAGCGGCCCGCTGCAGAAAGGCCATGCGGTCGGTGACGCTCCGGCAGGCCGGTTCCGGCAGAAATTCGGCCGCACGCCAGTCGGACAGGGCCTTGGCATGCCCGACCGCGCGCGCCATCTCCAGCGCCGCGAGATAGGCGTCCCGATCGGCTTCCTCGGCCAGATAGTTGGGATCGATCAGCGGCGCGGCCGAGGGATCGGCCGAAGCCAGCCGGATCGTGCCCCGGCTTTGCGGGTGGGTAAAGCCGAACATGATGGTATAGGCCGCGCCGGCCGGTGGCGCCTCGAAACATTCGGTCACCACCGGCAGCGTGACACAGGCGAGGACCAGCTCCGGTGCGCTGCTTTTCTTGCTCCCTTTTCCCTCATCCCGCTGCAGATACATCAGCGATTCGGAATGCTGGTAGCGGGAGGGCGGCACAGGCCGACGGGCGCGATAGACATTGCCGCCGGAGAGGAGATGGTCATGCAGGTTGCGGCCGACGCCCGTCAGATCGTGGCGGACCGGCACAGCGATCCGCTCGAGTTCCGACGCCGGGCCGATCCCCGCTTGCAGCAGCAGGCGGCAGGAGCCAATCGTCCCGGCGGCGAGGATAACGCCACGCGTCGCGGTGAGCGGCCGGATCGTGCGCCCGTCATCGACCACGACACCGGTGCAGCCCCGGCCGTCGAAAACCAGCGTCCGGACGGTGGTAGCCGGCAGGAGCGACAGATTGGGCCGGCCGATGACGGGACTTAGATAGGCATCCGCCGCCGTCTGCCGGCGCCCGTCCCGAATGGTCAGCATGTTCAGGGTCGGGCCGGCCATCTCGCCGCCATTATGCTCGGGGATCGGCGCATGACCGAGCTCGGCACCGGCCGCCATGTAACCGAGTGTCACCGGATTCGGCACCGCCGGCTGGACGAGATGAACCGGACCCGCATCGCCATGCAGCGGCGACGGACCGAAAGACGAGGTCTCCGAGCGGATGAAATAAGGCAGCAAATCGCGATAGCCCCAGCCGGTGCAGCCGCTCGCGGCCCAGGCATCGAAATCCGCCGGATGACCGCGCACATGGGCCATGGCATTGATCGCCGACGAGCCACCGATGACCCGGCCGCGCGGCCAGGCATGGATGCGGCCGGCGGTATGGCGCTGCGCCACGGTCCGGTAATTCCAATCCACCGCACTGCCCTGCAGATAGGGCCAGCGCGCCGGATCGGCGACATCCGGGTCGGTCGCCGCCCCGCCGGCTTCAACCAACGCCACACGGCAGGCCAGATCCTCGGTGAGGCGCCCCGCCAAGACGGAGCCGGCCGTGCCGGAACCAATAACGATAAAGTCGAACCAATTTTCCCCAAATGTCACGCCGCCTCCAGAACCAATACGGATGACAGGTGCATATTGATTTCACTTTTTGCCACCGGAGTCTATCATGCCGTGAACCAAATCGAGGGGAGGCAATCAAAGATGAGTTCGCGCATGGAAAGAGAACCTGTTTTTACCCTGTCCGCCGGCCCTGTTGCGGCCTATCCCCGTGTCCTGCGGGCCCTGTCGCGGCCGATCCAGTATGATTACGATGCCTATTTCCAGGCCTTCTACGAATCGGTCGCCCGCAAGGCCGCCGACGCCCTCCGGGTCAAGGAGCCGGCGCTGATCCTGCAATACGAACCAGCCGCTGCGATCGAGGCCGCCGCCGCCTCATTGATTGGTCCCGGGGATGTCGTGCTCAACCTCGCCTCTGGCGTCTATGGCAAGGGCTTCGGCTACTGGGCGGCCAGATACAACAAGGAACTCCTGGAAATCGAGGTCCCCTATAACGAGGCGATCGATCCCAGCCAAGTGGAGGAGGCCTTCCGCAAGCGGCCGGATATCCGGATCGTTTCCCTCGTCCATCACGATACGCCGTCAGGTACCATCAATCCGGCCCGGGAAATCGGCCGGATCGTGCGCCGCCACAACGCCCTGCTGCTGGTCGATGCGGTTTCCTCCTTCGGCGGCATGGATATCCATCCGGGCGATTGCGATGCCGATATCTTCATCACCGGCCCCGGCAAGTGCCTGGGCGGCGCGCCAGGCGTCACCATCGTCGCCGTCAGCGACCGTGCCTGGCGGCATATGGAAGCCAATCCCAAGGCACCCCGCGCCTCGGTCCTCAGCTATCTCGACTGGAAAGAGGCCTGGCGCCGAGACAAACCCTTCCCCTTCACCCCCTCGGTCGCCGAGATCAACGGACTGGATGCCGTCCTCGACCAGTATCTCGATGAAGGTGCTGAAGCCGTCTGGCAGCGCCATGCCCTGACGGCACAGGCCTGCCGGGCCGGCATCCAGGCCATGGGCCTCTCGCTCTGGGCCAAGACGGAAAGCATCGCTTCGCCCACCACCACGGCGGTGGCGATCCCCGAGGGCCTGAGCGACAGCGAGATCCTGGCGGCTGCCAAGAACCTCTATGGCGTCGCCTTCTCCGCCGGACGCGGTGAAACGCTCGGCAAGCTGCTGCGCATCGGCCATATGGGGCCGGTCGCCGAACCGCTTTACGCCGTCATCGCCGTCACCGCCTTGGGCAGCACGCTGCGGCAGCTCGGCTGGAACGTCAATCTCCCGGTCGGCATCGAAGCCGCCATGGCGGTGATCGACGGGGCGAAGCGCTGACATCAGCGCAATGAGGCAATCAATACCGATAAACGACAACAGAGTGGGAGGGATAAGACATGCACAGATTTGACGGCCGCGTCGCCATCGTCACCGGCTCGGCCCAGGGGATCGGCCGGGCCATCGCGGAACGGCTGGGCCAGGAAGGAGCGACCGTGTTCGTCGCCGATGTGAATGGGGACGGCGCGGCATCGGTGGCCAAGGCAATCGGCGGCAAATCCGTCGCGGTCGCCTGCGATATCGGCGATCCGGACTCGGTCAAGCAGCTCCATGCCCAGGTGGCGAAAACCGCCGGCAAGCTCGACATCCTGGTGAACGCGGCGGGGATCGTCCCCTTCGTACCCTGGGATCAGCTGACCTTCGAGGAGTGGCGCCGCGTTATGCGGGTCAATCTCGACGGCCTCTATCTGATGTGCCGGGCATCCTCGGACCTGATGCGGCCGCGCAATTACGGCCGTATCGTCAATATCAGTTCCAATTCGATCTTCGCCGGAACACCGAACATGGCGCATTACGTCGCCTCGAAAGGTGGCGTGCTGACCTTCGGTCGGGCCCTGGCGACGGAGCTCGGCGCCTATAAGATCACCGTCAACTCCATCTGCCCGGGCCTTACCGATACCGAAACCGTGCAGAAGACGCCGCATAAGGATGCGTTCGATTTCGTCGAGATGCTGCAGGCGATCAAGGGCCATGGCAAGCCCCAGGATATCGTACCGGCCGTCGCCTTCCTCGCCTCGGAAGAAGCCCATTGGATCACCGGCCAGGCTCTCGCTGTCGATGCCGGCATGATCCGCTGGTAACGACGAAACAGGGTAATGCCAAAATAAAAGAGTCCGCCGAAACCCGGCGGACTCTTTTTTCATTCAACCTGTCTCAAGAATAGTAGCGCGCGCCGGTCTGATACCCCACATAGCTCTCGGGGTCGTGGGAATAGAACAGCTCAGCATCGTATTTCGCCGCCAGCTCCTTCAGTCGGTGCATCGACTTGACGCTGGCCACCGGGTCCAGATGGAAGCTGGAGATGCACATCATATCCATATTCTTCTTGCTGTAGCAGGCATCCGCCGTGAACAGCATCGGCCGCCGGTTCTTCAACTCGACCATCAGGCTGTAATGGCCGGCGGTATGGCCCGGCGTCTCGAACAGCCAGAGCCCCTTGGCAATCTCCTGATCGCCGCTGAGCGTCTGGAAGGTCGGCGTATAGATATCGAGGACCGGATCGGGCGGCAGTTCCTTGCCCTGCTTGCGGGCGATCTCCGGCGCGAAGGTCAGATCCGAATAACCGAGATGCTCGAAGGGCTGCGGGCAGCCGCAGGCTTCCAGTTCCTTGGTATGACAGATCGTGCAGGCCTTGGTCAGATGCTTGTTCCCGCCGCAGTGATCGAAATGATAATGCGAGTTGATGACGTAGTTGATGTCATCGGTCTTCAACCCCAAGGCCGCCAACTGGCCGGGAATGGTCTGTTCCTTCTGCTGCAACGGCTTCTCGAAGGGCAGGACCCGCTGCACATGATCGTAATCATAGCCGGTATCGAAGAGATAGCGGCCGTCCTTATGCTCGATCAGCACCGCGTAACAGGGAAAGCGGAATTCGCCGCCGGGACCGCGATTCCAGAATGCATGGAATCCGTCGATGACCAATGTGCCGCCATCCAGCAGATAGACTTTTGTATCCGACATGGTCTCACCTCCCATCTAGAGGCTGCGTTCCCTTGAGTCTTCCACAGCCTTGTTTCCAAGTCCGACGGCCTCTCCCCAGATCCCGCCGGACTATCCGTCAAACTATCGATCACCCCGCACATAAGGCAGGCCCAAAGCCGGCGGCAGGACGCTGTGCCGGGCGAAGATGACGAGCACGATCATCACCATGCCGAACGGCAGCATCTGCACGACATCGGTCGGGATATTGATGCCGCCAACCTGCAGGGCCGTGGTCATGGCAAGGCTGATGCCGAACAGCATCGCCCCCAACAGCACCCAGACGGGCTTGCCCCGCGCCAGCATCGCCAGCACGATGCCGATGAAGCCGGCGCCGTTGGTCATGAAGGGAATGAAGAGCCCCGCCCCCACATTGGCCATATAGGCGCCACCGAGCCCCGCCAGGAAGCCGGTCGCCAGCACCGCCGCCGAGCGGGTCGCGATCACGCTGACGCCGGCGGCATCCAGGGCGGCCGGCTTGTTCCCCGCCGCCTCGAGGTTCAGCCCGAGATAGCTGTGACGGAAAAGCCAGGTCAAAGCGAAGGTCAGGATGACCGCCAGATAGACCAGCGGATTGTGGCTGAAGAGCGCGGTCCCCAATACCGGGATGTCGCTGAGACCCGGTATCGTCCAGACGGGAGCCGGCGACAGGCGCGGATAGGTCCGGCTGAAGGCGAAATAATGCAGCAGGGCGGTCAGGCCTTCGAAGCCGATCGTCAAGGCGATGCCGATCACGATCTGATTGAGGCCGAGACGGATACAGAGCAGCACGACAATGGCCGCCACCGCCATGCCGCCGAGCCCGCCAGCCAGAAAGCCGAGCGAGAACGATCCGGAATAATAGGCCGCGACGAAGCCGCAATAGGCCCCGAACAGCATCATCCCCTCGATGCCGATATTGAGGATGCCGGCCTTTTCCGAAATCTGCTCGCCGAGCCCGGCCAGCAGCAGCGGAATGCCGGCGGTCACGGCGCCGAACAGAAGCGAGGTCAGGAAAGGCTGAGTCAGCAACGCATCCATGGCCTAGCCCTTCACCTGGCGCCGCCGGCGCTGATCGAGATATTCCACCAAAGCCAGGAACAGCAGCAGCAGCGCGAACAGGACCAGCACATAATGCTGTGGCACGCCGATACGGCGCGAAGCGCTTTCTCCACCGATCATCAGCACGGCGAAGAACAAGGTAAAGCCGATGACGCCGATGCCGTGGAAGCGGGCAAGGAAGACCAGCGGCACGACGACAAGGCCGTAAGCCGGATTCCAATCCGCCCGCACCGTGCCCCAGACGCCCAGGATCTCGACCGCCCCCGCCATGCCGATCAACCCGGCGCTCAGGGCGAAGGTGGCGAAGGTCAGCGCCGCCACATTCAAACCGGCATGAACCGCCGCCTTCGGGTTGGCGCCGACGATCTGCAGTTTCAGGCCGAAGGCGGTGCGGGTCATCATGAAATGCACGGCGACGATGACGACCAGCGCGATCAGGATGCCGCTATGGACAGTGGTGTCGAAGAGCCGTGGCAGCCGGTCCTCGACCGGCAGGTCCGGCGTCTGCGGCACGGTCGTCGTCGGGTCGCGGAAAGCGAGCTTGACCAGGACATTGGCGAAACTGATGCCGAGAAAGCTCATCATCAGCGAGGTGATGATCTCGTTGACGCCGTAACGGGCCTTGAGCAAAGCCGGGATCAGCGACCAGATGGCGGCAACACCCATGGATGCCAGGATGCAGGCCACAATCATCAGCGATCGCGGCATGATTTGGATCAGGGCCGGCGCCAGGGCGGCGGTAATGACGGCCGCCAGCATGAACTGGCCATCCCCACCCAGATTCCAGATCCCCGCACGGAACGCGACGATGAGTCCGGCCGCCATCAGCAGCAGCGGCACCATCCGCGTCAAGGTCGCCTGGAAGCCGACCCAGTTGAACAATCCCCGCTCGATGACATAGCCGTAATAGGCCAGCGGGTCCTTGCCGAGGATGATGAGGATGACGCCGCCGACGATCAGCGCCAGCAGCACCGGCAACAGAATGCGCAGTACCGCCGCCAGCAGAACCTGCACGGCCTGGCCGCCCGGACGCCCCGGCAAGGCGGATTTCACCTCGGTTTCCACGATCGAGCTCATCCCTGCCCCGCACCCGTCATGAGGAGGCCGATATGCCGCTCAACATCCGGTCCATTTTCGAGAATGCCGGCGAGGCGACCCTGATAGAGCACACCGATCCGGTCGCTGAGTTCCAGCAATTCATCCAACTCGGTTGAAATCACGATGGTGGCCAATCCCTTGCCGGCACCTTCCAGAATGCGCTCCCGCGCGAGCCGGATATTGTGGAGATCGAGCCCATAGGTCGGCTTATTGAAGATGACGACACTGGCGCTTTCGGTCAGCTCGCGGGCCAGCAACGCCTTCTGGATATTGCCGCCGGAGAGCTTGGCGATCGGTGTGCGTTCCGACGGCGTGCGGATATCGTGCCGCCGGATCTGATCATTGGCGAAGCGGTGAATACCGTCCCAGAGGGTGATGCCGTTGCGCCAGAGCGGCGGCGTGCCGATCTCCTTCATGACGAGATTGGTGGCGACCGAGAAGCTGCCGACCGTTCCCTCCCCCAACCGTTCGTCGGTGATATAGCGTAGGCCGAGATGCCGGCGCGCGCCGACATCGGTCGCCGTAATGTCGCGATCGTTCAGCGCGATGGTTCCGGCGCCGACTGTGCGTTGACCTGCGATCACTTCGGCGAGATGCTTCTGTCCGTTGCCATCGATGCCGGCAATGCCGAGAATTTCACCCGGTTGCAGATCAAAAGAGATATCGGCGATGGGTGTCTCGCCGCGTTCCGCCGTGGTCGAGACATTGCGCAGGACGAGGCGCGGCGCTTTCTCCATCAGATCGCCTTGCCGGTGGCGCCGCTTGGGTCCACGCCCCACCAGGATATCGGCATCCCGGTTCGCGGCCTCGGTCTGGCCGAACATCAGATGGATGACCTCATCCGTCACCTCGGACAGGCTCATCGCCATCCGCCGTTCCGGATCGATCTGCCCCACGACACGACCGAGCCGCAGGACCGAGATGCGGTCGCCGAACTCATAGGCCTCCTGCAGCTTGTGAGTGATCAGGATGATGGCGACACCTTGAGTGCGCAGCCGCTTCAAGACCACGCCGAGATCCCGCACGCCCTGGGGCGTCAGCATAGACGTGGGCTCGTCGAGAATGAGAACACCTTCGCCGCGCCAGAGGGCGCGCATGATCTCGACCTGCTGCTGCTGCCCGAGCGACAGGCGCCCGACCTGGGCATCCGGATCGATCTCGACGCCGAGGATACCCGAGAGCTCCTTGAACCGGGCCAGGGCCGGCGCCCGGTTGAGGCGCTGCCACCAGGGACCGCCGAGCATCAGGTTTTCGATGACAGTCAGGCTCGGCACCAGCAGCACATGCTGAAACACCGTGCCGATGCCAAGATCGAGACTGACGCGCGGCGAGGTGAGCCGGACCGGCCGCCCTCGTACCGTGATCTCACCGACATCCGGCTGCTGCATGCCCGCCAGCATGCCGATGAGCGTGGATTTTCCGGCGCCGTTTTCACCGAGCAGCACGTGAATCTCGCCGGAAAAGAATGTCAGAGAGACGTTGTCATTGGCGACAACGCCTGGAAATTTCTTGGTAATGCCGTTGACGGCAATCGCCGGGGTTTTCTCCACCCGGAGAGGCGCTTGCGTCTCATTCATCGAGGCTGCCCACTTAACCGGACCGCCATGCGAACACCCGCATGGCGGTCCTTGTCCGATACTGCCGGTCGATCTCCGGCCTGGCTTACTTCGCGTCCACCGAGGTCATCAACGCCCGCACCTTCTGGGCATCGAAGATCGGCTCGACCTTGATCTTGCCGTCGATGATCTGCTGGCGGAGATCGCTGATTTCCTTCCAATCCTTGTCAGGAATGTGCTTGGTATGCAGCAATTGGACGGAATTGTCCTTCAGGCTGATCTCGTATTTATGCGTGCCGAACTTGTCGGCCTTCAGATCCTCGACCATGGCGCTGTAGACCGGCACCAGATTCCAGACCACGGAAGAAAGCAGATTGCCCTTGTCGATCGGCGTCTTGTCACCGATCACATCGATGAACCAGGCCTTGCCGCCCTTCACGGTCTTGGTGGTCTCGACCGCCTGCAGCATGCCGAAACTGGCGCCGTCGCCCTGGCCGAAGATGATATCGGCACCGGCGCCGATCACCGTTTCGGTCACGCGGCGGCCACCGGCCGCGTCGGAATAGGCCGCCGGCCCGATCACCGCATAGATGATCTTCACTTTGCCGCTCTCGGCTTTGACGCCTTCGGCAAAGGCCGCCGATTGCGAATTCCAGGAGGGCGGCTCGCCGGATACGACGATGCCGACGGCGCCTGTCTTCGTCATCTTGGCGGCGAGACGCCCCGCTAGATAGGCGCCCTGGTGACCGCTCAGCGTGTAATCGGCGATGGCGCCAGGTTTATCCGAATCCGGCCGATCGACGATCGCCACCGGTACCTTCGTCTCCGCGCCGATCTCGGGTGCCGCCGTGTTGTAGCCGCTGGCATGGGCGATCATCAGGCTGGCGCCGTCGCCAGCCAATTCACGCAGGGTCGGCCGTACATCGCCATAGCCGAGGCCCGTCGCCGGCATGAATTCCAGTCCATATTTTGCCGCCACCGCTTTGGCCGCGTCGAAGCCTTGCTGGTTCCAGCCGTAATCGGTCGGATCTTCCGGCGTCAAAATCGCGATCTTCTTCACATCGGCCGCGGAGGCTGACTGCGGCAGCGTCAAACCGCCAAGGCCAACCGTACCGGTGACCAGGATGGCGGCCAGCACGGCCTGCAGGCTGTGCCCCAGGAACACCCGCCGTGACGCAACTCGTCTTCCAATAATCTGTCGCATGATGTTGTCCTCCCGAGATAGATTATTATATATGGCCTACAGCTCTAGACTGTCACCTTCCTTCGTAATGCGGTCGGACGACCATATTGGCCCCTAGATCGCCGACGCTTAGAGCCGGATGCTTTCAGATGGAAATGCTGATGCGATTCCATCCGAAAGCCGAAGCCGCCTCTATTCAATAAATCAGAGGGCGATCCAGGTTGAAACACACAGGCTTCAGCCTGAAACCATCGCGCTCTGGTATCGACAGCGGCACCCTGACTTGCCGCCGTCGATGTGATCATCAACTCTGCAGAATCTTCCGCACCGCCACCAGCTTGCGGGCACGCTCCGCCTGCAGCGTGCCAACCTTTTCCGGCGTATAGTCGAACAGGCCACCCCCGGTTTTCATGCCGAGCCGGCCAGATGCTGTCTGCTTGGCAATATAGTCGCTGACATCGGGCCGGCTGCACAATTCGCGATTAAGATAGCTGCCCACCGCCTGATAGATATCCAACCCCGCCATATCCAGGAGAGCCATCGGGCCGACGACGGAGAGCTTGTAACCGATGCCCCAGGACACGCAGGTATCCAGTCCTTCGACATCGATCACACCCTGGTCGACGAGATCCACACATTCGCGCAGGAGAGCATAGAGAACACGATTCTCGACGAAGCCCGGCACATCCTTCTTGACCAGCACCGGCAACAGGCCTGCCGCCTTGATCGTCGCCATCATCCAGTCGACAACCTGCGGCGCCGTCTTGGCCCCTGGAACCACCTCGATCATCGGAATGATATGCGGTGGATTGGACCAGTGCATGCCGATCAGCCGCCCCGGCGCCACAACCCCTTCCTGGATCCTGGTGATGGGAAGGCCCGAGGTATCGGAGGCGAGAATGCAATCCGAACCGACCAGGGCTTCGATCTCACGAAAGATCTGGATCTTGAGATCGAGCTTTTCCGGTACCGTCTCCAGGACGAAATCGGCGTCCGCCACGCAATCGCCAAGGCTTTCCGCGATCCGGACACCGGTGCCGTTCCCTCTATCCGGCACCACCAGTTTCGCCAGCACGCCTTGGGCCGTCTCGATCGCGGCCGGCGCCTTGGCCCGCTGCTCGGGGCTGGCATCATAAGCCGTGACCGTCATGCCCGAGCGGGCCAATGTCGCAGCGATGCCCGGCCCCATGGTACCGAGACCGATGATCGCGGCTTTGGTCGCCGTGGCCCTCGCAGCGGCGGGTTGGGTCATGAACCGGTCGCCTTACGGAAGGCCGGCCGCGCCACGACCCGGTCACGCCAGGCCCGCACCCCCGAGAGGGCCGGAAGATCGACGGGAAACTCCAGGCAGCGATGGACAATCGGACCCAGGCAGAACTCCGCCAGCGAAATCGCTTCTCCCGCCAGCCAGGTGTTGCCACCGAGCCTGGTCTCCAGGATCTCCAGTTGGGTCACGAGTTCCTTGGCATCCGTCGCCCAACTCGCCGCGCGCTCCGCCGCCGGCTTCTTCGCTTCCTTGAAGATCGCCAGATAGGGATTGTTGAGTGAGGCAAGCTGCCAGTCCATCCAGCGCTCGACATGGCTCCGGCGCCCCGGATCGGCCGGATAGAAGGTGTGATTGCCGCTCTTGTTGCAGAGATAGCGCAGGATCGTATTCGATTCCCAGATGACCGTCTCGCCATCGACCAGCGTCGGCACCTTGCCGTTGGGGTTAAGCTTCAGATAGGCAGCTTCCTGGGTATTGCCGAACTGCCGGCCGTAATCCTCCCGCTGATAGCCGACACCCAGTTCCTCCAGCAACCAAACGACCTTCTGCACATTGCCTGACGTGCCGCGACCAAGAACTCTCAACATGATCCTCGCCTCCCTGCCGTTATCGGATATCCATCGCCGTCAAGTACCACCGTCATCCCGCGATCAGGACAATGGCTTGTAGGCGACCGCATCCATTTCAATCTTGGTATCGATCACAGCCCGCGCCTCGACCGTGGTGCGCGAGATGTTTCCTTCGGGGAAATATTCCGCGAAGACTCTGTTGTAGCGACCGAAATCCCGCGCATCCTCAAGATAGACCGTCACCTTGCAGATATCGGAGAGGTCCGCCCCTTCCAGCGCGAGAATGCGGCGCAGAGCTTCGACGGTCCAGCGTGTCTGTTCCTCGATCGTGCCGGCGCACATATTGCCTTTTTCATCCTTCGCGACCTGCCCGGAGACGAAGATGAAATCTCCGGCCCGCACCGCTGGATGGAACGGCAGGTTGGGATTCTTGGTGCCGATCGGCTTGATCTTGCTCATCTGTTTTCTTCCCGTTTTCCTGGCATGCGCCCGTCACAGAACCGTCGATTCGATGATATCGACCCCGCGCTGCCGGTCGATCAGGTAAAGGATGCCCCGGCTGTCGATGGTCACGTCATTGGACGAGGCGAGATCGAAACCTTGCGGCGCGTCTGCTTCGTAGAAACCGACTTCCTTCGGATTGAACGGATCGGCGATATCGATCAACCGCAGCCCCTTGGCGAACCAAGCGAAAGGAATGACCGTGCTGGTGAAGCGCTCGGAAGGCTGATGACAACCCATCATCGGCGGTTGCGGCGCCCCGTCCGGATCGACACCGTCGACCTGGAAGGTCGAGATCGGAATCGGACAATGCTCATTGGTGATGTCGTAGATCCAGGTGAAGGCCGGTGCCGCCGGCCAGAGCTTCGCCACATCCTCGTCGGCGACCACCATGACCTTGCGCCCCTTCAACGGCCAGGGCATCGGCAGACAGGTATGGGTCGGATGTGGAAAGGCCGGCGAGGTATTGGTGGCCGAGATCAGTTTCGGCTTGGACATATCCTCGATATCGAGAATGAAGAAACCGTGATGCCAATAGCTGACATAGAGCCGGTTGCCGGCCCGGATCGGGTGATGGCAACGCGGCGGCGTCCAATTCTCCCAGGGATATTCCTCGCCGCCGGCCTTCCATTGTCCTGGAATCCACCAGCGGCCGACCTCTTCCGGTTTCGCCGGATCCTTGAGATCGAGAATCATGACGATATTGCCGACATAACCCTCGGCCGTCGGCGAGATATAGGCGTAGCGACCGTCGAAATCGTACCGATGCACGCCCTTGCCATGGGTTCGCCATTTGGTGATCAGCTTCGGCTCGGCCGGCTTCGAGACATCATAGATGCCGAGCCCACCGCCGAATTCCGCCGCCCCATCCGGTCCTTGCTTTTCATGATTGACGATCATGATGTCATTGGCGACACGCACCTTATGCGAATGCCACCCGACCGGCATCTCGACCCGATGCAGTATCCGGGGATTGGCGGGATCAGCCACATCGACAATGGTGGTTCCGGTCGGCTGGCGCATATGGCCGATATAGAGCGTGGTGCCGTCGACCCAGACCTGCCCGCCGCCGGGGCAGTCGATGTGAGCAAGACGTTTGGTATTCAGACTTTTAGCCATGATCCCTGCCGGATTGGAATGATATGAAAGCAGTGCCCGACCCGGAGTCAGCCGAGCTCAAGTTCATTTGGTCTCAGGCCAGACGGACGATCTCACCACCGGGCTTCTTGCCGTGCTTCTGATAGAGCGCCAGCGCCTTCAAAGTCGGCTCGTCGCTGGCCACGAAGAGAATGGCGGGCTCTGTCGTGTCATTCACATGCTGGCACCATTCACCGCCAGGCACGGCGAAGGTATCGAAAGGCGCCCAGTCAAGCCGTTTGTCGCCAACGATACTGTAGCCCCGGCCCTCGATCGGTGCGCAGAGCAGGCTGGCATTCTGCTTCAACGGCAAGGTCTTCTCGCCGGGTCGCAGCATCTGCATGAAGAAAGTGATGGTCTTATAGACCGGCGAGCCGGTGGTCGGATCGACATATTCGATCATCAGCGCTTCATGGGGATCGCCGTCCCAATCGCGGAACTTCTCCAGCAATTCGCGCATCATGTCCCAGCGATAGACATACATGGGCGACGCCGCCCCGGTGCCGCGATGATGCGAGACGAAGCGAGGCATCAACCCGCCATGGCCATAGACACGCTGCGAATAGTCGGACGGGAAGCGTTCGGATTGCACCACGCGGCGAATCTTCTGCCCCTGATCCTCCTCGGTATAATCATGCTCGAAATAGGTGGCATTCAACGTCTCGGTCAGTGGCAGATCGAGAACGCTGAGATTGATCGCCGGATCGCCTCCCTGATTGCCGTGATTGTGCCAGGTATCATGCGGCGTCAGCACCAGATCACCCGGACCGAAGGTGATGTTCTCGCCCTCGACGCCGGTAAAGTTCATGCTGCCGGTCAGGCCGAGGCGGATCGCATTCGGCGAATGCCGATGCGGCGGCATGATCTCGTTGGGATCGTTCAACCGGTAGGCCGTATACATTGTCGAAACGGTCGCCCGTTTCGGCGCCAGGCCGGGATTGACCAGGATCAGCGACCGGCGTTCCGAGGATTCCGTGCTGATCAGCTCAGCCGAGCGGTAAAGCAGCGGCTCGATATCGGTCTTGTAATTCCAGAGGAACGGCACCGCCTTCTTCTTGTCGCGGACCTGGTTGTCGTGATCATGCGGGTTCGACCGGTCGATCACCCAGAACGGCGCCATATGGCGGTTATGGACATCGGCATGGAGCTGATCCATGGCCGTCTGCAAATTGTGCCCGTCGGGCTGTTTGCCAGCATGTTGCATCGCGCACCTTCTCATCCGCCTTGCCCGATCTCTGTCGGCTTCGGCTTGTTCCGAACCATTTGCGCATATTGGTTCACGCCCCAGTCGCGTGATCGCACGGATCGTAACCATTTCTCCGACACAACGTCAACCGGCATCGTCCCGATTCGTATATTTAGGGAAAATTGGTGCGGAACATTGTTCATATTCCGGCTTTATGGTATCGTGCCAACGCACGAATGGTTTCAATGCCCGAGGTTTCGACGTTAGGGCGATTGCTGATCGGCGACGCATATCTGGTCCGCCGAGGGCTTGCATCCCGGGATATTCCGGGTTATGCGGCGCCTTGAACCAATGGGCATCGTCCCAGTGAACATCGTTCCAGTGGGCATGGCTCACCGGACATAGCTTCGGGCAGAGCGATCAGGGAATCCGCATGATGGAGCGAACCGATCAAACCTTGAACAAGTTGCGCCAGCTGATCGCCGATGGCGGCGCCGATGCCGAAGGCCGGATGCCGCCGGAACGGATCCTGGCGACGGATCTCGGTGTCGGCCGCCGCTCCCTGCGCCGGGCTCTCGACGTTCTGGAGCAGGAGGGCTGCATCCAGCGTCATCAAGGACGCGGTACCTTCGTGCAACAGCCGGTCAGCAGGCATCATCAGACCGGCCGCTCGGTCGGTACAGTCCTGGCCGCCGACAGCCACGTATCGCCCGCACCATTCGGCGCGCTGCATATGGCCATGCCGGTGGGCGTTCTGCCCAATCTGGCGCTGGAGCATATCCTCGACCACACCAATCCCTTGGAAGTGATCGAAGTTCGCTTGGCAATTGAGCCCGTCATGGCGCGGCTGGCCGCCTTCCGCGCCTCCCAGGCGGATATCAAGCGCCTGCAGGCCCTGGTCGACGAAACCAAGTCTGCGACCAATTCGGCGGATTATGAATTGGCCGATATGCGCTTCCACCGGACCGTCGCCGAGGCCGCCCGCAATGCCTTGTTCCTGGCGATTTTCGACACGCTCCATGCCAGCCAGCGCGATGCCGGCTGGCGCCGGCTGGGAGAGAATGCCCATTGCTACAAGCGCCAGGCGATACATGCGGATTTCCATCGGGAAATCTGCGAAGCACTCGCCGCGCGCCAGGGCGACCGGGCGCAGGATGCCATGACCCGGCACCTCAACGATGTGCAGCGGCATATCTATCAGCACGCCTTCCCAGACCGGGGCACAGAACAGTAAGGGCCTGCCCCCTCGCCTTTAACACCCGATCCGCCTGCGTCCTTCCGGTTTTGGAATCGAGAATCGGCGCTTCCGGGATGCCGGGGAAATGACCGCGGAAGACAGTCGGACACCGTAAAACCTTCACGTCGAAGTGAACCAATCGAACAAAAGACAAACCAATTACGCAGCGTCTTGCAGGCCCCATGGTTCGCGTGTTAGTAATTGGTAACGATTGAGTTCTGGGTATGGTTTCACAGACTGAGTTTCCCGAACCAATAGAAGGATAGAGATCGGCAGGCATTGCCGCGTCGGTCTCACAAAAAGCCACCTCGGGAAGATTCAGGTCAGGGATTGCATCTCCTGCCGCCGTCAGGCGGCCGGGTTTCCGCCTGTTATCGGCGGCTGCCCTCCCTATCCCGTGAGCGACGCCCGGATCGCCATGCCGTCTCCGGATCGCCGGAACCGGCCATCGACCGAGGGAGGCGGGTATTTGCAGATCGTCCAGTTGCGCCCTGAGACAGCATCCATGACCCAGGCCGCGCTCATTGCCGCCGAGGGTCTGACGATCGCCTATCCGGGCTACGGCAGCACGCCTGCCGTTCTCCAGGACGTCGATCTCCACATCGCGCCGGGGCAGATCGTCTCGCTGATCGGGACATCCGGTTGCGGCAAAAGCACGCTGTTGAAAGCAATCGCCGGCTTGGTCACACCCTCCCGGGGCTCGATCCGGATCGCTGGGCAGACACCGCAGGAAGCGGCACGGCGGCGCCTCGTAGGCCTGGTGTTCCAGGAGGCCAATCTGCTGCCTTGGAAGACCGCCCTGGATAACGCGGCTTTCCTGCTCACCGTCTCCGATTCCACGATCTCAAAATCGGCAGCGCGCGAGCGAGCCCGTACCAATCTGCAACTGGTCGGTCTGGAACATGCCGTCGACAAGCTGCCGTCGCAGTTGTCCGGCGGCATGCGACAGCGCGTCGCCATCGCCCGTGCCCTCACCCTGGACCCGCAGATCCTGCTGATGGACGAACCCTTCGGCGCCCTGGACGCGATCACCCGGGAAGAGATGAGCTATCTGCTGCTCGATATCTGGGAGCGGACACAAAAAACCATCGTCCTGGTGACACATTCGATCGACGAGGCGGTGCTTCTTTCCCATACGGTCCATGTCATGGGATCGCGGCCGGCGCGCATCGTCCACAGCATCGACGTGCCGCTGCCGCAACCGCGCAACAATCACAGCTTCGCCGATCCGCAGTTCCGCGAAACCGAGATCATCCTGCGCGGTCGTCTTCTCGAACATCACGAACGCCACAGGAAATCGTAACGACACCGACCGCCAGCCATCGGCTCAAAGCCGAAGACTGTCCATTCTGGAGATGGCCTACCTCGGAGATTGCCCATGACGCCGCGTGCGCCGTCAAATCACCTCCCCGGCTCCGCTTTCTGGCGGGCCTTGCCAAGCGTCCTGTTGTTTCTCCTGGTCCTCGTGATCTGGGAAGGCATCATCCGGCTCTTTCACGTTTCGCTCTTTGTGCTGCCGGCGCCGAGCGACATCATCATTGCCCTGCAGAAAAATGCCGGAACCCTGGCCGCCGCCGCTGTCGTCACCGCCAAGGAAGTCGCTGTCGGCTTTGCCCTGTCGGTCGTCGTCGGCATCGCCCTCGCCTTGCTGATCGTGCGCTTTCGTCTCTTTGGCCGCGCCTTGTATCCCATGATCGTTCTCTTTCAGACCGTGCCGAAAGTCGCCCTGGCGCCGATCTTCATTCTCTGGTTCGGCTATGACCTGGCACCGAAAGTTCTGCTGATCATGGTCATCGCCTTCTTTCCGATCACGCTCGACATGCTGGTCGGGTTGCAATCGGTCGAGCAATCCTTCGTTTCTCTGATGCGATCCGTGGGCGCAAAGGAAACCGATATCCTGTTCCGCGTCCGTGTACCCCATGCCCTGCCGCATCTGCTGGCCGGAATGAAAGTCGCGATCACCTTCAGCGTCATCGGTGCTATCGTCGGCGAATTCGCCGGTGCCTCCGCCGGTCTCGGCTATGCGATCCAGTTCGCCTCGACCCAGCTCGACACGCCTATGGTCTTCGCTGCCCTCGTCGTCGTCTCGCTGATGGGCGTCGCCTTCTACTACGTCATCGAATTCCTCGAGGGCGTCCTGATCCCCTGGGCACCGAAATTCGATGCCCTCAACCGCATCTGAATAAACTGCATTCCACAAGAGGAGGCGTTTACATGTTTCTCAAGAACATCTCGGCCGGCCTGATGCTGGCGACGGTTGTTGGACTATCCTCTCTCGGCATCAAGCCCGCCACAGCCGACGACGCCGTCAAGGTTCAACTGGATTGGGTCGTGCGCGGCAATCACGCCATGTTCTTCGTGGCGAAGGACAAGGGCTATTTCAAGGCGAACGGCATCGACGTGACAGAGATCCGCAAGGGAACCGGCACGCCCGACGCCCTGCGCCTGGTCGCCAACGGCAATGCGGATTTCGGCTTCGGCGATCTGCCGACCCTGGCGGTGACCCGGTCGCAGGGCTTGCCTGTCGTCGCGATCGTCGGCGTCAATCAGCGCAGCCCGCTCGCCATGATCTCCCTCGCCAAGCATAAGCAGCTCACGGCCCCGGCCGATCTCAAGGGCTTGAATATCGGCATTCACCCTGCCGGTTCCACCTATATCTTCTTCAAGGCTCTGCTGGCGGCGAATGGCTTGAGCGAAGCCGATGTGAAGGAGAGCTCCGTCTCGCCGCCCTATGAGAATTACCTGCTGCTCGGCCGGGTCGATGCGGTGCCCGGCTATATCGACGCGGAAGTACCGGAACTGGAAGCTAAGGCCGGTGGCCCCGGCTCGCTCAGCATCATGCTGGGATCGAAATTCGGCTATGATATCTATGGCTCCGGCGTCTTCACGTCGGACGAGATGGTCAAGCAGAAGCCGGATCTCGTCAAACGCTTCGTCGCTGCCTATCTCAAGGCCTTCCAGGATGTCGCGAAGGACCCGAAGGAAGCCGCCGCCATCGTCGTCAAATACAATCCGGAATATGCCGGCAAGGAAGAGGTGCTGGTGAAACAGTTGGAAGCCGATATCGCCTCCACCTTCACCACGGCGGACGGCAAGAGTACCCTTGGCGCCATGACCAAGGATGAATGGAGCAAGACCCTCTCGGTCCTGCAGCAGCAGGGCGCCTTGAAACAACTGGTACCGGTGGAGAGCGTCTATACCGATGCGTTCCTGAAATAATCGTGCGTTCCTGAAATAACATGGGGAAGAGGACGGCCTCGGGTCACGAGCCGAGGCCGTCACGTTGGGGAAGCAGACAATGCCGGTGACCAAGGCTTACGACTATATCATCATCGGCGCCGGTTCGGCGGGCTGTACGCTCGCCAGCCGGCTGTCGGAAGAGAGCGATGCGCGGGTCCTGATTCTCGAGGCCGGCGGCTGGGACCGCGACCCCTGGATTCACATCCCCCTCGGCTGGGGCAAGATCCTGCAGAAGCGCCTGCACGACTGGATGTACTTCTGCGAGCCCGAGGACAATGTCGGCGGCCGGCGTGTGGAATGCGCCCGGGGCAAAGTGGTCGGCGGTTCCTCCTCCACCAATGCCATGGCCTATGTGCGCGGCAATCGGGGCGATTACGATCGCTGGGCCGCGAGCGGTCTCACCGGGTGGTCCTATGAAGATGCCCTGCCCTATTTCCGCAAGCAGGAGAGCTGGGAAGGCGGGGCCAACACCTATCGTGGCGGCGACGGGCCGCTCGGCACCCAGACCTGCAAGTACCAGGATCCCCTGATCGACGCCTTCGCCGAAGCCGGCATGGCCGCCGGCCATGGCTGGACTGAGGATTATAACGGGGCACAGCAGGAAGGTTTCGGCCGCCTGCAGATGACGATCCGCAACGGCCGGCGCTGCAGTGCCGCCACCGGCTATCTGCGGCCGGCCCTGAAGCGGTCCAATCTGCACATCGAGGTCGAAGCCCTGGTCACCTGCATCCTCTTCGAAGGCAACAGGGCCGTGGGCGTGGAATACCGCCGCAACGGCGAGACGCTGACCGTGCGGGCCGAACGCGAGATCATTCTGGCCGGCGGCGTCATCAACTCACCGCAACTGCTGATGCTCTCCGGCATCGGCGATCCGGCGGCGTTGAAGCAGCACAGCATCCCGGTCAATGTCCCCCTGCCTGGTGTCGGCCGGAACCTGCAGGATCATGTCTCCGTCATCCTGATGTATCATCGCACGGAACCCGGCCCGTTCCATCGCATGATGCGCTACGACCGGATCGCGCGGGAACTGGGCAAGGCCTATTTCTTCGGCAAGGGCTTCGCCGCCGATGTACCGGGCGGCATCACGGCTTTCCTGAAAAGCCGGAGCGATCTCGCCTTGCCGGATATCCAGTTCCTGCTGACGGCGGCGCCGCTCGGCGCCTGGCCCTATTTCACGCCCTTCAAGCAGCCTTTCACCGACGGCTTCGCCTGCCGCATCGTCATGCTGCATCCCGAGAGCCGGGGCCATATCGCGCTCAATTCGGCCGATCCGGCCGCGGCCCCGCGCATCCACCAGAACTTTCTCTCGACCGAGGCCGACTGGCGCACCATGCGTGCCGGCGTCATCATGGCCCGCGAGGTGGCGTCACAGCGTAGCATGCAGCCGTACATCGCCCGGGAAATCGCGCCCGGCCTCGACAAGACCTCGAATGAGGCCATCGACGCCCATATCCGCAACACCTCGATCACCGTGCACCATCCCCTCGGCACCTGCAAAATGGGCATCGAGACGGATGACATGGCGGTCGTCGATCCGACGCTGCGGGTCCGCGGCACCGAGGGATTGCGCGTGGTCGATGCTTCGGTCATGCCGGATCTCGTCACCGGCAATATCAATGCCGCCGTGGTGATGATCGCCGAGAAGGCCGCCGACCTGATCCGTGGCCGCGTATCTTAGAGCGCGATTCAGCTCACAAATGGAAGCGCCCCAGCGATTCCATTTGTGAGCATCCGGCTCTAGCGGCGAATACCGACGAGATTGATCAGGGTTTCCTCGCGGGAAGCCGGCGGCCTGATGCCGAACCAGCGCTCCATGACACCGAGATCACTCCGGCTCCACCACAGATACGGATAGGAGACCGACCCGCCGCCGACCTCGAAACCCGCCGCACGGACCATTTGCAGATATTCCGGCGCGGTGCGCTGCACATCCATCGGATGGCGGAACAGCAGGCGGATGATCCAGGAGTGAATGTATTTCCTGGTCGATTCGGCGAAGAGCAGCAGGCCGCCGGGCTTCAGGACGCGATGGAATTCCGCCAGCGCTTCCTCCTGATCCATCAGATGGTGGAAGGTCTGGTGGCAGAAGACCATATCGACCGACTGGTCCGGCAGCATCAGGCGCGAACTCGTCGTCTGCCGGAAATCGACCTTGAGATTGTCCTTGGCGACTTCGCCGGCCGCGACCTCGAGCATATCGGCATCGACATCGATCCCGATCATGCGTTCCGGCCGGAAACGTTCCGCCAGCAGCTTGAAGGACCGGCCCCGGCCGCAGCCGACATCGACGATGACGGGATAGGATGACCGGCGCTCGACGATCAGCGGCTCGAGATCGTTCAACGCCCGTTCGAGAACATGCTTCGCCCAGGTTTCCGTCCGCAGGAACCAGATGCCGAAGCGGGTCTCGGGCACATACATGCTCGCGACCAGTTCGTCATTACGCAGATACTCGGTTCGCTGCATTCAATCACCCTCGTTCCCGCGCCGCCTATCGCGCGCGCTCATGATTCACCCGCCAGTATATTCCGCAACTCGGACGGCAAATGCCACCATTTAAGTTCAACCTCCCGGCTCTGCGGACCTTGGCTGTCACATTTGAACGCCATGGCGAGATGAAACAAATCGCCGACCCGCCAATGCGCGAAGTGCCACAACGCCCCTTCTTGGCGACTTGTCCACCGGCCGCTATCGGGCCCCTGATCCACGCGGTCCCGACGATCCGTCACCACAGCAAGGCCGGCGCCCTCCGCCTTGGCCACCGCTTCCCGCAGGGCCCAGATGCGATAGAAGCCGTTCTCCCCGTCACGGGCGACGCGCCGGATCTCCGCCGGCCCGAAGGCGGTCTCGGCGATCTCCAGCCAGGATCGGCTGGGCCGGGCCGCTTCCAGATCGAGCCCGATTCGTCCGCCCGAGGCGACGGCGCAGCCGACCCAGCCGCCCGAATGGCTGAACGAGATTGTGACGGGCGGCACAGTTTCGTCCGGGCTGTCCCCTCCATACGGGCTGTCCCCAGCCGTCCCAGGCAGCAGGACAGGGCGCCCTCCCGGTTCCTCTCCCAACCGCCAGGACCGGTCCCGGCAGGCCGGAACAGCCGGCAAAAGATCGAAAAGCAACGCCCGGGCAACGGCGCTGCGCCGCCTGATCCCGGGAAACGGTGGGAGCGCTGCCGCATGCCGCGCCAGAAGCCCTGAGGCCGCCTCGCTCTCCTCGCGGATAAGTGACAAAAAGATCATTCAATTCAATTTGCTAGGCTGATTCCGCGAAACTTCCATAAAATCCTCAGGGCGTATTATAATGAAAATAGGTTAGAAGGTCGGGGAAACGCTTTGGGGGAATATGGCGGCCATGACATCCGGCATCCGGATGACCCTGTGCCGGGTATGGAGCAATGGTTAACGTCACTTTGTATGATCAGGCCGCCCGACCGCCTGTTGCAGTTCTTTATCCCACCGGACAGATGCCGAGCACGGTAGCCGACCGGCTGAGGGGCGTTGTGTGACCTCATGCTGAGCGACTTTCCCCTCTCGATCACGGACTGGTTTGCCTGGACTCCGGCACGGGAAACCCGCTCGGCGTGGCGCGACTGGGCCCGCCGGCAACCGGCTGGAGACGCTCAGCCGACAGAGCCGGCAGCGAATGACGGGCTGGTCGCCTTGCCCATGATGCTGCGCCGGCGCATCGACAGTTTCAGCCAGAAAGTCGTCGGCGCCGCTCTGGCCTGCGGCGATCTGCGCGACGGCCGCTATGTCTTCGCCTCGCGCCACGGCGAGTTCAGCCGAACCCTGCGCATCCTCGCCGATCTCGCCGACCAACAGCAGCCTTCGCCTGCCGATTTCAGCATGTCGGTCCATAACGCCCTGGCGGGCTTGCTCTCGATCCATACCGGCAACAAGGCCGGACACATTACCGTTTCCTCCGGCACCGATGTCTTCGGCATTGGCTTGCTGGAAGCGGTCATCAGCCTTACCGAGCAACCGGACCAGCCGGTCGTCCTCGTCTGCTATGACGATCCCCTGCCTGGCGAGTACAATCGGTTCGAACCGGTCGACGGTCCGCCTCTGCCGATGATCCTGGTGCTCAAGCTCGGCACCGGCAACGCGACTGGCGGCGAGACTGGCAACACCGTCCGCTTCTCTGTCGCACCGAGCAGCGGGCAGGTTCCGCATCACGCTTCCAGTGACGGATTGGCGCAGGATTTTCTCGGCTTCTTCCTGTCCGATCGCGACACCGGCTTCTCGGTCGGCGAGCGCCTCACCTGGCGGTGGCACCGTGCTGCTTAACCGGATCAATTATGCCTGGCGCCTGGTCGCCACCGGCTTCGCCTTCGCCCTGTTCTTCGGCGGGGGGGCGCTGGTCGCCCTCACTGTTCTGCCGATCGTCGTCCGGCTACGGATCAATGGATCGACCGGCCGGCGCAACGCGCAATGGCTGATCCAGCATCTCTTCAGGGGCTTCGCTCTGCTGCTGCAGGGGCTCGGCATCCTGCGGCTCGACGTCGCCGGCGCCGAGCGCTTCAAGAACAGCGGCGGCCATCTGGTAATCGCCAATCACCCGACCCTGCTGGACGTCGTCTTCCTGATGGCCTTCATCCCGCGGGCCCAATGCATCGTGAAACACGAGCTCTGGAACCACCGCTATCTGGGTGGCATGGTGCGGCTCGCGGGCTATATCGCCAACAACCTGGAACCGGAAGCGCTGCTCGATGCCTGCAAGACTTCCATCGATGGTGGCGACAATCTCATCATCTTTCCGGAAGGCACCCGGACACGTCCGGGCGAAGCGATGCACTTCCATCGCGGCTTCGCCAATATCGCCTTGCTGGCCGAGGCGCGCATTCAACTGGTGACCATCACCTGCACGCCGCTGATGCTGCCGAAGGGTGATCCCTGGTGGCGCATTCCGCCGCGCCGGTCGCAGTTCAGAATAACCGTGGGCGACAGCCTGGATGCCAAACACCTGCTGCAGGAGCAGAGCAGATCAATCGCGGCCAGGGTGCTGGTCCGCCAAATCGAGAGCTATTACGGTGAACAACTTGCAACTGGATGACCTGGAACGCGACCTCAAGGAACTGATCGTCAAGACCCTCAAGCTCGAGGGGATTCAGCCGGCCGATATCGACAGTGAGGAGCCGCTGTTCAATGACGGCCTCGGCCTGGATTCGATCGACGCCCTTGAACTTGGCGTCGCCATTCGTAAAACCTATGGCACGAAGATCGAAACCATTACCGATGAGGTCAAGGCGCATTTCGCAACGATCCGCAGCCTGGCGAAATTCATCCAGACCCTGCGCAAGGAATAAGGCCGATGTTATCGCGTGACGAAATTTACCAGACCTTGCGCGGCTATCTGATCGAGATGTTCGAGGTTCCGCCGGAGAAGATCACCTTGGACGCCCGCCTGTACGAAGATCTCGACCTCGACAGCATCGACGCCGTCGATCTGATCGTCCGGCTGCAGGCCTTCACCGAACGGAAGTTCAAGGCGGAGGAATTCAAGACGGTGCGCAGTGTGAGCGATGTCCTCGATCGTGTCGAAGCCATCCTCGCAGAGTAAGGCGGCATCGATCTGCACCGTTGCGCTGGCGCTGCTCGGCGCAGCCTATCCTTTCGTGGTCTATTTCGCCCGCGACATGATCTCTTCGCGCGCTTTCGTCGCCGCGGCACTCTTCCTGCTCGGCCTGCGCCTGATCACCGGCCGCTCGGAGTTGGCGCGGTTCTGGCGCGGCCCGCTGATCATCGCCGGCATCATTCTGCTCGCCTCGACGCTGCTCGATGTCGATTTTGCCGAACGCGCCTATCCGGCTCTCATGAGCCTCGCGGCGGCCAGTGTCTTTGCCTGGTCGCTGCATCAACCGCCCAGCCTGATCGAGCGTTTCGCCCGCATGACGCGCAAGACCATTCCGCCCCATGTCCAGGTCTATTGCCGGAACGTGACGCTGATCTGGGCCGCTTGGCTCACGGCGAATGCCGCCATCTCCGCCGGGCTGGCGATCTGGGGCAGCCTCGCCGCCTGGACACTCTGGACCGGTCTGCTCTCTTATCTCGCCATGGGCGCCCTCTTCGCCGGCGAACTCTGCTTCCGCTATCTGGTCATCGGATATCGGTCCCAGACATGACGCGCCGTTCCATCGCCGGACTCTTCACCGAGGGCCGCGCTGCCGATCAGATAGTCGCTATCAACAAGACAGGCCCAATTACGCTTGCCCGTTTCCAGCGCGACGTCGCGGCGAATGCGACCAGAATCCGTGAAGCAGGCTGCCGTCGTGGACTGCTCGCCTGTACGGATACCTATTGGGCCGCCGTGGGCCTCCTCGGTCTGTTCCATGCCGGCGCCAGCGCGGTCATGCCGCAGAACCTGAAGCCTGATTCCCTGGCGCTGATCGACGATCAATGGGATTTCATCATCGCCGATGTCCCACAGGACGATACCGGCCGTGCCCTCACGCTGGAAACGGCCGACGAGATGCCCGGCACCTTATCTCTGCCGGCCCTGCATCCGGATGCCTGCTCGCTCGATCTTTTCACCTCCGGTTCGACCGGCCAGCCTAAGCGCATCACCAAGAGCCTGCGCCTTCTGGAGAACGAGGCCAGAGCCGTCGAGCAATTGTTCGGGCCGCGTCTCACCCCCGATAGCCGCATCCATGCCACGGTGTCGCATCAGCATCTCTATGGCCTCACCTTCGGTCTGATCTGGCCGCTTTTCAGCGGCCGCCCCTTTCATGGCGAAACCCATCAAATCTGGGAAACGTTGCTGGCCCTGAAGATCGGCCACTCGATGCTGGTGACCAGCCCGGCCCATTTGACCCGGCTTGCCGGTTTTCGTGTTCAGCCGACGGGCGAGCATCCCGCGATCATTCTGTCGGCAGGCTCGCCCCTGCCCGCCGGCGCGGTTCAGGAAACCATCGGGATTCTCGGTACGGCGCCGACGGAAATCTTCGGCAGCACCGAAACCGGCGCCATTGCCTGGCGTGATTGGGGCTCGGCCGATCCGGCCTGGACGCCGCTGCCGAGTGTCCGGGTCGAGCAACTCGCCGATGGGCGGATGTCGGTCCTTTCGCCCTTCGTCGCCGGCGATGGCCGGCATGACAGCGCCGATCTGATCGCCCTCGCCGAAGACGGTACCTTCCGCGCCCTGGGCCGGTCCGACAGCATCGTGAAAATCGAAGGCAAGCGGGCCAGCCTGCCGGAGCTCGAAAGCGAGCTTCAGCGGCTTCCCCAGGTCGCCGCCGCCGCGGTCATTCTGTTGGCCGGTGAACGTCCCCGTCTTGGTGCTGTCGTCGTGCCGACCGCACAAGGCCAAGCGGAACTCGCCATCGCCGGATCTTTCCGTTTCGGTCAAAAGCTGCGGCGCCAACTGGCGTCGCGGTTCGAATCGGTCGTCCTTCCCAAGCAATGGCGGTTCGTGTCCGAGCTGCCCTCCGGCGGTCTGGGGAAGCGGCGGGTTTCCGATCTGTTGTCTCTGTTCGATGCGCAGGAGGAGAAGATGACGGCATCCGATCGTCCCGACGAACCGGAATTGCACGACCAGCGGAAGACGGCGGACGGCATTGAGCTTGATCTCTTCATTCCGCCGACGCTCAGCCATCTCGATGGCCATTTCCCCAAACTGCCGATCGTCCCCGGCGTGGCGCAGATCGACTGGGCGGCGAAATACGCTGCCCGCCATCTTCATCTGGGTAATGGCGTGGCCATGTCGTTCCAGGTGAAATTCCGCCGCCTGATGTCACCCGGCAGCCATATCACCTTGGTGCTCAGCCATCACGCCGAACGCCGCCGCATGTCCTTTACCTATCAGCAGCAGGACCAGGTTCTGGCCTCCGGCAGCTTCGCCTTGGGGATCCCGTGACGCCGCCTTTCCGGCCTTGCGCCATCATTCCCAGCCGCAATCATTGGCAGGTCATTGACCGGGTCGTCGACGCCCTCCGGGCCGCCGGTCTGCCGGTCTTCGTCATCGATGACGGCAGCGACGAGCCGGCGCGCAGTATCCTGGCAAGGTTTCGCGACAGCGATCCCGGCGGCGGCTTCTACCGCTTCGAGGTCAACCAGGGTAAAGGCGCCGCCGTGCTGCAGGGCATGCAGATGGCCCTGGCGGCCGGCTACAGCCACGCGGTCCAGGTCGATGCCGATGGCCAGCACGATCTTGCCGCTCTGCCGGCGCTCCTGGCCCGGGCGGAACGGTTTCCGGACGCGCTGGTGACGGGGGTGCCGCAATATGACGCCTCGATCCCGACCGGCCGCGCGATCGGCCGCTGGATCACCCATGTCTGGGTCTGGATCGAAACCCTCTCCCTCCGCATCCGCGACAGCATGTGCGGCTTCCGGGTCTATCCACTGGCGGCCGTGGCCGCTCTGCTGGTGGATGGCGCACAGATCGGGCGCCGCATGGATTTCGATACCGAAATCATGGTGCGCCTGTTCTGGCGGGGCACACCGGTCAGCGACGTGCCGGTCGCCGTCACCTATCCGCCGGGCAATACCTCGAACTTCGATGTCCTGCGCGACAATCTGCGCATCAGCCTGATGCATACACGGCTTGTGCTGACCATGCTCACGCATTTGCCGCATATCCTCGCCAATCGGCCGCGACGGCTCGATCAGCGTCATTGGTCCTGGCTGGCGGAACGAGGAACCTGTTGGGGGCTGCGCTTCTGCCTGGCAAGCTATCGTCTTCTCGGTCGGCGCGGCTGCCAGGCCGTGCTGACGCCGATCGTGCTCTATTTCTATCTGGCCAGCCGCGAGCAGCGGCGGGCCTCGCGAGATTTTCTGCGGCACGCCTTCCGCGCGCAGGGACGGCAACGTGAACCGGGTTTCATCGACGGCTATCGCCACTTCTTCGCCTTCGCGATGCGCATCCTCGACAACTTCGCCGGCTGGGCGGGCGAATTACCGGCCGATGCCGTGCGGATCCAGAAGAGCGATGACCTCAAGGCGGCCGTCGCCGATCCCAGCGGAGCTCTCGTCATCATCTGCCATCACGGCAATATCGATCTCTCCCGTGCCTTGCTGGACGACAAGACGCGCGAGCGTCTGATCGTCCTGGTGCATACGCGTCATGCCGAGAACTACAACAAGGTGCTGCGCGAGATTCGGCCGGCCGCCGCGATCAGCATGTTTCAGGTGACGGAATTGGGACCCGAAACCGCCATCCATCTGAAGGATCAGGTGGAACAGGGGAAATGGGTCGTTATCGCGGGCGACCGTACGCCGGTCACCAATCAAAGCTTTGTCGCCGAGGCCGACTTCCTCGGCGAAACGGCGCCCTTCTCCATTGGTCCTTATCTTCTGGCCTCGTTGCTGGAATGCCCGGTCTATCTCCTCTTCTGTCAGCGCGAGAACGGGCAGCATCGTCTGGATTTCGAGAAATTCGCCGACCGGATCGACCTGCCCCGGCCGGAACGCCGTACACGGCTTCAGGCTCATGCCCGGTCTTTCGCCGCGCGGCTCGAGGAACAGGCATTGCGTGACCCGTTCCAATGGTTCAATTTCTTTGATTTTTGGGCCCCGCAACGGGACGCAAGCGAAATGAGGCGACGTCCGAAATGATATCTGCCGAAGTGGAAATCACCGCCCAGTTCTACGACCTCGACCCCATGCAGGTGGTCTGGCACGGCAACTATGCCAAATTCCTCGAACAGGCCCGCTGCGCCCTGCTCGACAAGATCGGCTACAACTATCCTGAGATGGACAAGTCCGGCTATCTCTGGCCGGTCGTCGACATGCAGATCAAATATGTCCGGCCGGTACGCTATGCCCAGGTGATCCGGGTCGAGGCAACGCTGCTGGAATATGAGAACCGGCTGAAGATCAGCTATCGCTGCCGCGACAAGATCACGGGCGAGGTCCTCACCAAGGCGCATACCGTGCAGGTCGCGGTGACCGCAGCCAGCGGCGAGCTCTGCCTGGAATCGCCCCCGGCCCTGATCGAGAAGATTGAACGGTTATCGTGAGGAAAGTGCCGTGAAGAAGCTGATTGCCGTTCTTGCCCTTCTCATGCTCCCCGTCATCGCCTCCCTGCAGACCGATGACGCCCGGGCCGACGACCTCAAGATCGCAAGGCCCCTCGCCGCTGGCGAGATCCTGCGTGGCCGCTTCGTGCAGGAACGCTCCCTGGAAGGCTTCCAGGCACCGCTGAAGAGCGAAGGCAGCTTCATCGTGGCCGCAGGGCGCGGCCTGATCTGGCGCGTCGAGACGCCCTTTCCCACCACCACCGTCATCACGCCGGCCGGTCTGGTCCAGGAGACACGCGGCAACGAGACCCTGCGCCTCTCCGCCGCACGCATCCCCTTCATGGCGCAGCTCTACGACATGATGAGCGGCACCATGGGCGGCAATATGGATCGGCTGAAACAGCAATTCGCCGTCGCGTCATCCGGCTCAGAGCAGGACTGGCAGGTCAAGCTGACGCCTTTATCATCGGGCAATTCGGGCACATTGCCGATCAGGGAAATCGATATCCAGGGTGGGCGTTTCGTCGATCAGGTCGATATCCGCAAACCGAACGGCGACCACGACAATCTGCATTTCCATGACCAGACGATCGGCACCGAGCCTCTCTCGGATGCCGACACCAAGCTGCTCGATAGCGCCAGCCGCCCATGAGACGTTTTTTTGCCGCCATCTGGCTGGCTGTCCTCCTGGCCCTTGGCGCCTATCTCGCCTGGAGCGTTCATACCGGCCTGCGCTTCAGCACCGATATCCTGGCTCTGCTGCCGCGCGAGGCGGAGACGCCGCTGCTGGAACAGGCGAACGACGCCGTCACGGAGACATTCTCGCGGCGTGTCCTGCTGTTGATCGGCGATCGCGACCGTGCCGTCGCCCGCCAGGCGGCCACTGAACTGACCGACAGCCTGACAAAGGCCGGCCTGATCAGCACCGATGCAGGCGCCTTCAGCAGCGACCGGCTGAAACAACTGGGCAGCCTCTATTTCCCCTATCGCCAAGGTCTACTCTCGCCTCGCGACCGGACCTTGTTGGAACAAGGCAAGGGCGCCGATATCGCCACCGCGGCGCTGTCGCAGATCTACGGCTTCGTCGGCATGACCGATGCCCGGCTAATCGCCCAAGACCCCTTCCTGCTGCTGCAATCCTTCCTCACCCAGTTGCCGATCCCGCTCTCGCGCCTGACCCTCGATGACGGCCTGCTGACGGTACAGGACGGCGATATCACTTGGGTTCTCGTTACCGGCCAGTTGACCGGCGAGCCCTTCGCTTTCGATGTCCAAGACAAATTCATCGGCAAGCTGGATGGCGCTCTTTCCAAGTTGAAGCAGGCCGCACCGGATCTTCAGGTCAAACGACTGGGCGCCGTCTTCTTCGCCGCCGACGGATCGAAAGTCGCGATGGCCGAGACCTCGACCCTCGGCCTCATCTCCATCATCGGCTCCGTCCTGCTGCTGCTCCTGACCTTCCGCCGCCTGGCGCCGCTTTGGCAGAACCTTCTGGTCATCGCCATCGGCGCCGGTGTGGCGCTCTCGGTCAGCCTTATGCTGTTCGAACAGCTACATGTCGCCGTGCTTCTCTTCGGCGTCAGCCTGATCGGCATCGCCGTCGATTACGGCATGTATTATTACAGCACCCTGTTCGATCCCGATTGCCGAACGCCGGAACAGCGGCTGCGCAGCGTTTGGGCCGGTATCAGCCTCGGCTTCGTCACCACCCTGATCGGCTATGCCATCTTGATCCTGGCACCGTTTCCGGGTTTGCGGCAGATCGCGATCTTCTCGGTGATCGGCCTGTGCGGCTCCTTCGTCACCGTCGCGCTCTGGTTTCCCCTGATCGACCGCAATCCGCCGGCGCATCATGGCGCCGCCATGCTGCGGGCGGCGGGTGCCCTCTGGTCGTTCTGGGAAACGCCCAGGCTACGCCTCGTCCGCCCGATCCTGATTGCCGCGCTTTGCCTCGTCACCGTCTTCGGTCTGATCCGCATCAAAGCCGATGACGATGTCCGCCATCTGCAATCGCTCTCGGCCGAGCTGATCGCCCAGCAGAACGACATCCAGCGCCTGATCGGCAGCACCGGCATGACGCAGTTCCTGCTGATCCACACGCCGGATGACGAAGCGGCGCTGCAGATCGAGGAAAAACTCGATCCCCTGTTGCTGCAGTTGCAGGGGCAAGGCGCCCTGGCGGCTTATCAGTCGCCTGCCGCCTATATCCCCTCCGCCGCCCGGCAGCGCGAGAATCGCCGGCTGGTCGAGGATGCATTGGACAAGCCCTATCTCGCCGCTCAGATGCAGCAACTCGGCCTGCCCATGCCGGCACGTCCGCAAGCGGCATCCGACGATGTCCTGACGCTCGGCCAGGCCATGGCGGCGCAGGCGGTACCCTTCCTGCGCCATCTCGTCCTGAAACCCGGCATTCATGTCGTGACGCTGGACGGCCTGCAGAATCCCGACGCCCTGCGTAGCGCGGTCGCCGGGCTCGATGGTGTCCGCCTGGTCGATCCGGCCGGCGATTACACGACCTTGCTGTCCAAGTACCGCCACCGCGCCATGTGGCTGATCGTCTTCGCCATCCTGCTGATGATGCCGGTCCTGATCTGGCGCTATGGCTGGCTGGGCGCCATCCTGGTCAAGGCCCCCTCGGTCGCCGCGATCAGTCTGGCCCTGGCTTTCATCGGCCTGACCGGCGAAGGCTTCAACTTCTTCCATGCCATGGCCCTGATCCTGGTCCAGTCGATCGGCGTGGATTACGCGGTGTTCTGCGCCGAAAGCGGTCGCAGCCGGCGCGCCGTGACCATGCTGGGCGTCTGGCTATCGGCCCTTTCGACCCTGCTGTCCTTCGGCGTCCTTGCTTTCAGCCAGGTGGCAGCCGTCCATGCCTTCGGCCTGACCATGCTGGTCGGTATTCTCTTTGCCTTCGTCCTGGCACCGATCGCCGGCAAGGCCCATCGCGGGGCCAGAAACCTCAAGGGAAATCCCGGTGGAAATCCCAAGGGAAATCTCTGAGGCAGAAAAGGCAAGACGTAACCGCAATGTTCTGCCAAACATGGGAGGCCGGTGGCTTGCCAAGGCCAGGACTAAAGACAGGGGCATGATGAAATCATTGAAGAATTGGCTGATTATCTTGCTATTGCTGGGGGGCTGCGCCAGTTCCGCCGGGCAACAGGAGACATCAGCCGTCCTTGCCCCTAATCTGCGCCTCACCCTGCCGCGCCCGGCGGATATGGGCAAAAGCATTGAAGCCGTCCAGATGATCACTGCCCGCCATGACGGCCGCGACTTCACCTTCGAGGCCCATCTCAGCATCACGCCTGAACGCGTCCTGCTGGTCGGGCTCGATCCGATGGGCCAGCGGGTCATGACCGTCACCTGGCGGGAGAGCGGCATCACGGTCGATGCCTCGCCCTTCCTGCCGAAGGAAGTGCGACCCGGTTCGATGCTGGCCGATATCGTCGTACTGTACTGGCCGGAAGAGGCTGTTCGGCGATCTCTGGCCGATGCCGGCGCCAGGCTTGCCGTCACGGATAAAAGCCGGGACGTCACCGCCGCCGACGGCCAGGAAGTACTGCACGCAGATTATGCCAGCGGTACCGCCAATCCTTGGTCCGGCGGGTTGCGCTACCGCAACGCGGCCTGGAAATACGATATCCAGGTCGAAACCTTGCAGGTCAGCCAATGACCTCCCGCCTGCCCAATACCGGCACGCTGGGCATCACGGCGCTGGGGATCGTCTGTCCCATCGGCCGGGACAAGAAGACCGTGGCCACGGCCCTGGCCGCCGGTACGCGCGACAGCCTTGTCCCGCGAAGCGATCTGGCGCTGGACAAAACCGTCCATGTCGGGGCGATCACCGGCGACCTGCCGGCGGTTCCTGCCGAACTGGCCCTTTACGACTGCCGCAACAATCGCGCGATGATGGCGGCCCTGGCGCAGATCCAGGACGAGATCGACGACGCGGTCGCGCGCTTCGGCCGCGACCGGATCGCCGTCATTCTCGGCTCCAGCACTGGTGGCATCGCCGAGGGTGAGAGCGCCTATGCCACCGTTCGGCAGACTGGCCAATGGCCCCAGGGCTTCGATTACCGTTTGCAAGAGGTCGGTGGTCTTGCTGAATTCACTGCCCGCTATCTCGGCCTGACCGGGCCGGCCTATACGGTGACCACGGCCTGTTCCTCCAGCGGCAAGGCCTTCGCCTCGGCGCGACGATTGATCCGGGCCGGCCTCTGCGATGCCGCGCTGGTGGGGGGCGCCGATACCCTCTGCCGGATGACGGTCAACGGCTTCGGATCGCTGGAAGCAATCTCCGCCGGCCTCTGCAATCCCTTCAGCGCCAACCGCGACGGCATCAATATCGGCGAGGCAGCGGCCGCCTTCCTGCTGACCCGGGATGCGGCGCCGGTGCAGTTGCTGGGGATCGGCGAAAGCTCCGACGCGCATCATGTCAGCGCCCCCGACCCTGAAGGCCGTGGCGCCTATGAGGCAATGCGCCTTGCCTTGGTCGATGCCGGGTTGCAGCCGGCCGACATCGCTTATGTCAATCTGCACGGCACCGCCACGCCGCTCAATGATGTCATGGAAGGCAAAGCCGTGCATGCCCTACTGGGCGCCACCGTTCCCTGCAGCTCCACCAAATCGATGACCGGCCATACCCTGGGTGCCGCCAGCGCCTGCGAGGCTGCCTTCCTGTGGCTTACATTGCATCCGGATTACAATGCCGGCCTGCTGCCGCCGCATCTCTGGGACGGCGCAGTGGATGCCGCCATCCCGCCTCTGACCTTGGCGGAATCCGGCATGCGTGCGGTTTCGGCAGGCGGCATGCCCATGCTCAGCAATTCCTTTGCCTTCGGCGGCAGCAACGTGACCCTGGCCCTCGGGCGCGGCATCTCCGGTTGAGGTAGAGCGACATGGACCTCAAACTTTATCCGATCGAGCTCCTCTTGCCGCATGCCCGGCCGATGATCCTGATCGACCGGGTCGTGCGGCGTGCGGCGGACCGGGTCGTCACCGAGGTCGATATCCGGCCCGGCATCCCTTTCTTTACCCCCGACTGCGGCGTTGCCGCCCATGTCGCTCTGGAGTATATGGCACAGTCCTGCGGTGCCTATGTCGGCGCCGCAGCCCTGGATTCAGGGGCGCCGGTACGGGTCGGTTTTCTGCTCGGCACCAGGAACTTCGCCAGCAAGATAACCTGGTTCCCGCCCGCCACCGTTCTGTCCGTCACGGCAGTCCTCACCTTCCAGGAAGATGAAATGGCGGTCTTCGATTGCGCTGTCACGCAGCGGGACCAGGATGTCGCAACGGCGCAGCTCACGGTCTACCAACCGGCGGACATGGCTGCCATGCTGGCCAGCCAGGGGATTGATTCGGGCTTATGAACAAGACGATTTTAGTCACAGGTACCAGCAAGGGTATCGGCAGCGCCATCGCCCGGCGCCTGGCGCAAGATGGCTTCACGGTCGCCGCGCATTACGGCCGCGACCGCGATGGTGCGGCAACGGTCACCGAAGAGATCCGCCAGGCCGGCGGCACGGCACGCCTGCTGAGCTTCGATCTGGCCGATCGTGCCGCCTGCCGGCAGGCCCTGGAAACCGACATGGCGGAACATGGCGCCTATTGGGGCGTTGTTCTCAATGCCGGCATCGCCCGCGACGGCGCCTTCCCGGCCCTGGAAGATGCGGATTGGGACAATGTGCTCGGCACCAATCTCGACGGTTTCTATAACGTCTTGAAACCAGTCGTCATGCCGATGGTCTCGGCCCGCCAGGGTGGCCGTATCGTCACCCTGTCCTCCATCGCCGGCCTGGCCGGCAATCGCGGCCAGGTCAATTACAGCGCCGCCAAAGCCGGCATCATCGGCGCGACCAAGGCTTTGGCGATCGAGCTTGCCAAACGTCACATCACCGTGAATTGCGTTGCGCCTGGCGTTATCGAAACTCAGATGACGTCGGACCTGCCGGTGGAGGAGGTCATGAAAATGATTCCGATGCGCCGCTACGGCAAACCGGAAGAAGTCGCCGCCATGGTCGCCTTCCTCTGCTCCGACGAGGCAGGCTATGTGACCCGGCAGGTTTTTTCCGTGAATGGTGGAATGTTCTGATGCGCCGTGTCGTCGTTACTGGTATCGGCGGCATTACCGCCCTGGGAGACAGTTGGGAGACCATCCGCGCCCGGATGGCGCGGGGCGAGACGGCGATCCGCTATATGGCCGACTGGGAACGCTATGACGGCATCAATACCCGGCTTGCCGCACCGATCCTCGGCTTTGCCCTGGATGAGACCTATTCGCGCAAGAAGACCCGCACGATGGGACCGGTTGCCCGCATGTCGGTCTATGCGACGAACCGGGCACTCACCGATGCCGGTCTGCGGGACGATCCGGTCATCACCGGCGGCCGGACCGGTGTCGCCTATGGCTCGTCCTTCGGCAGTCCCGCCCCGGTCATTTCCTTTGCCGAGCTGATGAATCACGGGCGTTCGAAGACGCTGAACGCGACCAGCTACATCCAGATGATGAGTCATACGGCGGCCGTCAATATCGGCCTCTTCTTCGGCGTGACGGGACGTGTCATTCCGACCTCCAGCGCCTGCACCTCCGGCAGCCATGCGCTCGGCTATGCGGCCGAAGCGATCCGCTGGGGCAAGGCCGATATCATGATCGCCGGCGGTGCCGACGAACTCGACGTCACCCAATCCGCCGTCTTCGATACGCTCTTCGCGACCAGCACCCGTAACGACCAGCCCGAAGCCTCGCCCCGGCCCTATGATCGCGACCGGGATGGCTTGGTGATCGGCGAAGGCGCCGTTACTTTCGTTCTCGAGGAGCGCGAACGAGCCCTCGCCCGAGGTGCCCGGATCCATGCCGAACTGATCGGTTTCGGCAGCAACGCCGACGGCAATCACGCCACCCAGCCGCAGGCCGAAACCATGGCGATTGCGCTGAACCAGGCGCTGGAGGATGCGAACCTGCCCGCCACCGCCATCGGCTATGTCAATGGCCATGGCACGGCGACGGAATGGGGTGACATCGCCGAGACCCAGGCGACCCACGCGGTTTTCGGCTCGAGAATGCCGATCCATTCCCTGAAATCCTATTTCGGCCATTCGCTCGGAGCCTGCGGCACGATGGAAGCCTGGCTCGGCATTGAAATGATGCGTGACGGACAGTTCTTCCCGACCGCCAATCTCGAAAATGTCGATCCACGCTGCGCCGAACTGGATTATCTGATGGGTGCACCGCGCTCGCTTGATATCGAGTATTTCATGTCGAACAATTTCGCTTTCGGCGGCCTCAACACATCGCTGATTTTCAAACGGGCATAATCGGTTTCGTCACATTCCAGCAGGAGGAACGATCATGGGTAAGAAAGCTGCCACCTTCGGATTGATCGCCATCGCCTTGGCCGCTACCGGCTGTGCCTCGGACAAAGCCGGTACCCAATCGACGGCGGATCAGGCCGCCATCGTCAACGCGGCCGACTGGTCGAAGGCGCAGGTGGTGGAAGTCGATCTCGCCAATTATTCCTTCGCGCCGAGCAACCTCTCCTTCCAGCACGACCAGCCCTATCAACTGCACCTCATCAACAAGTCAGACCATACCCATACCTTCAGCTCCGATACCTTCTTCAAGGCGATCGCCATGCAGAAGATGACAAAGAACGGTGCCAATGTGAGCACGGCCGATCTGGTCGAGAACATCGAGCTGGCGCCCGGCGACCAGGTCGATCTCTATTTCATCGCCAACAAGGCCGGCAATTACGATCTCTATTGCGCCAAGTTCATGCACGAGACGATGGGCATGCACGGACAAATCACCGTGATGTGATGTATGTCGCAGCCAATATCTTGTGCATGATGCATTGTTCCGCCCCGCACTTATTCACCTGCGCAGCCCACAAGAAGGAAATCTGATGACATCGAAAATACTTGCCGGCGCAGCTCTGCTGCTGGCCACCGCGATCCTTGGCAGCCATCCGGCCGCGGCGCGCGACACGCGGTATGAGTTGAAGATCGATGACGCGAAGAAAGATTCGCGCTATGCCGAGAACGTGCCGAATGATGTGGCCTTCTATTTCGCGCAACAGCAACCGCCGAAGCCCGGCAAGGATCTCGGCGAATATGTCACCAACCGCAAGACCAATTCCTTCGGCCGCCCCGATGAGGAAGCCTGCCGCTGGGCGATGATCTCTGCCTTGAAGGAACTGCGCGAGCGCGCGCTTGCCGAAGGCGGCAATGCCGTCATCAATATCGTCAGCTATTACAAGAAGAACGTTTTCGCCAGCGACAGCCTCTATGAATGCCATGCCGGTTCCTTCGTCGCCGGGGTGGCGCTGAAGGGCACGGTGGTGAACATTCCAAAGTAAGAGCCGGCTCAGTCGGTTCAGCCGAAAGGCGGTTGCGGGCGATCCGCAACCGCCTTTTTGATGCCTGTTTTAAAGTCCCTGGACGGGTCAAGGGCTTCGCGATATAGGCAAATACGATTTGACCTGGGCCGCCCGTACCCAAAGCGGCCGGAGAAACGTTAACCAACAAAAGTGATTGCTATGCGCGTGCTGGTTCTTGGCGGCGGTGTCATCGGAACATCCAGCGCCTATTACCTGGCCAAGGCCGGGCATGAAGTGACGGTGATCGATCGGCAGCAGGGGGCCGGCCTCGAAACCAGTTTCGCCAATGCCGGCCAGGTTTCGCCCGGTTATTCGGCCCCCTGGGCGGGGCCGGGCCTGCCGCTGAAAGCCATCAAGTGGCTGTTCATGCGCCACCGCCCGCTGGTGATCTGGCCGCAGATGGATCCGGCCTTCTGGCGCTGGGGTATCGCCATGCTGCGCAATTGCACGACGGCGCGCTACGACCGCAACAAGAGCCATATGGTGGGGATCGCGGAATATAGCCGCGACTGCCTGCGCCAGCTCCGGCAGGATGCCGGCATCAGCTACGACGAACGCTCCCTGGGCACCCTGCAGCTCTTCCGTAATCAGCAGCAACTGGACGCCACCGCCTCCGATATCGCCATCCTGGAACGCTACCGTGTTCCCTATGAAGTGCTGGACCGCGCCGGCTGCATCGCCCGCGAACCCGGCTTGGCCCAGGTCGGCGATAAATTCGTCGGCGGGCTGCGCCTGCCGGGCGATGAGACCGGTGATTGCTTCAAATTCACGCAAGCCTTGGCTGCACTCGCGACGCAGGCCGGTGTCCGCTTCCGCTACGGCACACGCATCGATGCGGTCACGACGGATAGCCGAACGGTGACCGGCATCCGCACCGACCAGAACCTGCTGACGGCGGATGCCTATGTCCTCGCCCTTGGCAGTTATTCACCCTTGCTGCTGCGGCCCCTCGGCATCCGCCTGCCGGTCTATCCGGTCAAAGGCTATTCCCTGACGGCGCGCATCCTGGACGAAACGAAAGCGCCGGTTTCCACCATCATGGACGAAACCCACAAAGTCGCCGTCACCAGGCTCGGCGACCGCATCCGGGTCGGCGGCACGGCCGAACTTACAGGCTATAACTTGAAGCTGCGGCAGCCGCGCCGCGCGGCCTTGGAACATGTCCTGCGCGATCTCTTCCCCGGTGGCGGCGATGTGCCGGGCGCCAGCTTCTGGACCGGCCTGCGACCGATGACGCCCCATGGCGCGCCGATCATCGGTGCGACTCGATACGCCAACCTCTATCTGAACACGGGCCACGGCACCTTGGGCTGGACCATGGCCGCCGGATCCGGCCGAGTCTTGGCCGACGTCGTCTCCGGCCGCACGCCGGAAATCGACCTCGCCGGCCTGACTTTGTAAGGCAAAACCGGGGGCAACAGCGAAATTACCTGGGGAAAACTGCGAGAATCGGCCGAAAACGCCGTCAAATAAGCGTTTTCCGGCATGGCCGGTCTTGGAAGCGTTGCCAAGTTACGAGATACTATCCGCGTTATGAGTGAGTCGCTGAACGCCCCGATAAGGCGTTGCTGACAGGGGAAGAATGGTTCACCCGATCGGATCGCCGAGGATTAAGCCCGGGTCTTGTCTTTGCGGTCGCGGCGCGATTCTTTCGTTTACGAATCTTTAAAGAGGAGACACGAGTACATGGCACTTAAAGCATCGAGCAAAGCTGCTCCGAAGGCCGCCGCGAAGGGCGAGAAGAAAGCCACGCCGGCGACCGTTACCCTGAAGCAATTGGCGGCGGAACTGGCCGCCTCGCACGAGATCCCGAAGAAGCAGTCGGACGCGATCCTCACGGATCTGGTCGGCCTCGTGGTGAAGAACCTGAAGAAGGGCACCCGTATCCGCATCGCCGGCCTCGGCATCCTGCAGGTCCGCAAGCGCGCCGCCCGCATGGGCCGTAATCCGGCGACCGGCGAGGCGATCAAGATCAAGGCGAGCAAGAAAATCGCCTTCCGCGCAGCGAAGGAGCTGAAGGAAGCGATCTGATCGCATCTTTCAGCGGCGCTTAGCGCCGGCACGGACAAAGAGGCAGCACCCACCAGTGCTGCCTCTTTTCATTCCACCCTTTCATTCAGGCAACCGTCGCGCCGTAATAGAGCATCACCGTATGGCGGGCCTCGGCGAAGAACAGCCAGCGTTCCGCGAGAACCCCGATCCCGTTGCTGAGGACGGCGACGAGGATGAAGAGGATGGCCGGCACGGCTGGCAACAGCATTGCCAGGACGATGAGGAGAGCCGGCAGCAGGAAGCCCAGGAAGAGTGCCAGGCGCCGCAATTTCACCGCATGTTTGCGGGCGATCTGAAAGCCCATCTCCTGCTGCAGATAATTTTCCGACGTATGCGGCGTCGCAAAGAGCCGCACCTTGCCGAGCTCGCCCAGCCCGGTTGCCGTCCCCACCGTCGAGACCGCCAACGCGCGATCGATCCGATGCCAATAGACCGCCTTCATCACCGCGCCAATCAGCAGCCCGGCAACGGCGATCCATCCCGTTCCCACCGCACCGTCGAAGAGGCGGCAGAGCCCCGCCAGCCACAAGGCGCCGGTAGCGAGGCCGATCGCGAGGTAACCGACAGGCGTCAGCGGATGACGCCAGCGCGGGATGGTTTTCAGCGAGGCATAGATCATCGCCGTGCAGAAAATTGTCAGCACGGCACTGACCGCCAACAATATTCCCGCCCAAGGGAGGATGCGCTGCACGAAAACCCAGGCGATCGCCATGATCGCAGCAGGAATGTAGGTCACCAGCGACATCACGCCTTCGCGGGAGAGCCAAGAGCTGCGCCATTGCGAGAAAGCGCGCCAGGCGCGTTCGGGATGGCCGAGATGGAAGGTGGAGGCGAGCAGGCCGGCGGTGATCATCAGCAAAGCGAGAGCGAAAGCAGCGAGAGCGAACCAGCGATCCGCCGGCAGATAACCGCCGACGCTGAGCAGGCCGAGCCAGAACAACAGGCCGTAGCCGCCGCCTGATGCGGTGGTGAAGAAGATCACGGAATAGGCGGGATTCATGCGGCGGCCTTAGCGGGAGAGGAGATTGTCGACCCAGCGGAGGAAGGGGTGGAGTTTTTCCGGGTCGGTTTTTATCGGGGGTAACGCAGGCGAAGCGATCGCGGCCTGGCGGGGGCGCGGGGGGAGATATTTGTTGGTGGGGCGGTAGCCGAGTTCGGGCATCAGATCGTAGCCGCCCCGCTCGGCGACCAGCCGGGAAACCTCGGAAGCAGGATCGGCGAGGTCGCCGAAATGCCGGGCCGAGGTGGGACAGGTGGAGACGCAGGCCGGCACCCGCTCGGTCTCGGGCAGGTTGTCGTTATAGATCCGGTCGATGCAGAGGGTGCATTTCTTCATCACCCCGACATCTTCATCAAACTCACGCGCACCATAGGGACAGGCCCAGGAACAGAGCTTGCAGCCGATGCATTTGTCCTCGTTGACCAGCACGATGCCGTCCTCGGCGCGCTTGTAGGAGGCGCCGGTCGGGCAGACGGTGACGCAATCCGGCGTCTCGCAATGCAGGCAGGATTTCGGGAAATGCACCGTCCGGCCGCAGCCGCCAGGACTTTCAGGCTCGACCTCGAAGGTATGGATGCGGTTGAACCAGACGCCGCTCGGCTTGTCGCCATAGGCCAGGAGATCGGTCAGCGGCGCCATGTGGCCGCCGGTATTCCATTCCTTGCAGTTGACGGCGCAGGCATGGCAGCCGACGCAGATATCGAGATCGATGACGAGGCCGAGGCGGCGCGGCGCCGGATTGTCGGGCAATGAGGTCATCTAGGCCTCCTGCCGCTTGCGGCGGAACCAGCCACCATAGCGAATATCTTGAGGCGCCGGCGGCAGCGGCGGATGCAAAGGCGCGAAAGCCGGCTCGGTCGCGCCGGCTTCGGCGGGGGCGCATTTCACCAGCCGCACCTTGAGATCGTACCAGGCGGCCTGGCCGGTGACGGGATCGGCATTGGCGTAACGGTAGCCGTCGGGACGCGGCGGCAGCAGCTCGGAGATGACATGGTTCAACAGGAAGCCCCGCGTCGCCTCGGGCGCGTCGGGCGCGAGGTTCCAGGCCCCCGCCCGCTTGCCGATAGCATTCCAGGTCCAGACGGTCGAAGGGTTCACGCCGGACATGAGCTGGATCGGCGCCTTGACCCGGCCATGCTCGCTCTCGATCCAGACCCAGTCGCCATCGGCGAGGCCCAGACCGGCGGCTGTGACGTGATGGATATAGAGCTTGTTGTCGCCCTGGATCTGCCGCAGCCAGGCATTCTGCGAACCCCAGGAATGGTACATGTGCATGGGGCGCTGGGTGATGGCATGGAGCGGATAGCCCTCCGCCGCCACGTTCTGCCCACCCTGATTTTCATGACCAAAGGGCGCGTACCAGATTGGCAGCGGATCGAAATAAGCCAGCAGGCGGGCGCGCTCGGCCTCGGGCGGCTGGCGCTCGCCATGGCCCTCGGCGGCGAGGCGGAAGCGCTGCAGCGGCTCGCTGTAGAGCTGGAGGATGATCTGCTCGGGCCGGTCCATCAGCCCCATCTCCATCGCCCATTCGAAATAGTCGTGATTGGCATGGCGCAGATAGCGCGCACTTTCCGGGATCTCGGCACGCCAGAAGCAGCCGTTCTCGATATAGCGCTGGAGCTGGTCGGGATTGGGCTCGCCTTTGCCCTGCTTGCTGCCATCGGCGCCGCGCCAGCCGGCCAGCATGCCGACACCCGGCTTGCGCTGGTGGTTGACCATGTAGTCCTTGAGCCCGCCGGGATAAAGCGGCGAGCCGTCCTCCTTGACCAGGCCCGGCAGCTTCAGCCGCGCGCCGAGATCGAGCAACACGTCCTGGAAAGGCCGCACGTCGCGGGCATTGTCGCCGGTGAGCTGCATGACCGGCTGGCGGATCGAATCCGCCATGCCCTCGGCATCGCAGATCGGCCGGTCGAGCAGCGAGATGCAATCGTGGCGCTCGAGATAGGTGGTGTCGGGCAAAACGAGATCGGCATAGGCCACCATCTCGGAATAGAAGGCATCGGCATAGATGAGATGGGGGATGCGATAGGCGCCGGTCGCCGGGTCCTTGTCGGTCAGCATCCGCATGGTGCCGGAGGTGTTCATGGCCGAGTTCCAGGCCATGTTCGCCATATAGAGGAAAAGCGTGTCGATGGGATACGGGTCGCCCGCCCAGGCATTGTGGATGACCATATGCATGAGGCCGTGGGCGGCGAGCGGCGCCTCCCAGGAATAGGCCTTATCGATGCGGAGCGCCCTGCCCGCCGCATCCACCAGCAGATCCGCCGGTCCCTGGGGAAAGCCGAGCGGCGGGCCGGGCAGAGGCTGATCGGCGGCCGAGCGCCAGGTGGGCTTGACCGGCGGCGGCACGGGCCGGGGGAATGGCGGCTTGTAGCGGAAGCCGCCGGGGCAATCGATGGAGCCCAGCAGCATCTGCAGCAGATGGATGGCGCGGCAGGTCTGGAAGCCGTTGGCATGGGCGGAGATGCCGCGCATGGCATGCATGGAGACGGGACGGCCGATCACCTTGTCATGCAGGCGCCCGGCCCAGTCGGTCCATTCGATGGGCAGCTCGATCTGCTGCTCGAAGGCGGCCTCGGCCAGCTCGGCAGCGATGCGCCGGATGGTCTCCGGCGAAATGCCGATCCGCGCCGCCACGTTTTCCGGCGCGTAAGCGGGATCGAGATAGGTCTCCACCAGGAGATCAAAGACCGGCCGGGCTCGCATGCCCGCGCCGAAGCAATCCTCTGGCACGATGACTCGCCCGATCAGGCGCGGCTGCACGCCGGGCAGCAGGGCGCTGGCGGCATGGCCCACCATGTGGTCGCAACAGAGCGGTGCGCCTTCGGCATCGCGGGCGAAGAGGCCGTGTTCGGGCGTGCCCGGCGCATCGATCACCAGCCAGGGCGCATTGGTGTAGCGCACCAGGAAATCGAGATCGATCTTGTCGGCCTTCAGCAACTCATGCACCAGCGAGAGGACGAAGAGGCCGTCGGTGCCGGGGGTGAGGCCGATCCATTCATCGGCGATGGCGGAATAGCCGGTGCGCACCGGATTGACCGAGACGAATTTCGCGCGGTCATCTCCCGTACGCCCCTTCAAAGTCCCTAGGCCAATCTTGATGGGGTTGCTGTCGTGATCCTCGGCGACGCCGAACATCATGAAATAGCGAGTGCGGTGCCAGTCGGGCTCGCCGAATTCCCAGAAAGAGCCGCCGATGGAATAGAGCCCGCCCGCCGCCATGTTGACCGAACAGAAGCCGCCATGGGCGGCGTAATTGGGGGTGCCGAATTGCGCCGCCCACCAGCCGGTCAAAGCCTGGCTCTGGTCGCGGCCGGTGAAGAAGGCGAGGCGCTTGGGGTCGGTGGCGCGGATATGGCCCAGCCACTGGGTGGCGAGGGACAGGGCCTCCTCCCATTCGATCTCCTTGAACTCCCCTGCCCCGCGTTCGCCAACGCGCAGCAGCGGCTTGCGCAATTTCGCCGGCGAGTTCTGCGTCATGATGCCAGCGGAGCCCTTGGCGCAGAGCACGCCCTTGTTCACCGGATGATCGCGATTGCCCTCGATATAGCGGATCCGCCCATCTTGAAGATGGACTTTGATGCCGCAGCGGCAGGCGCACATGTAGCAGGTGGTGCAGGCGACCTTGTCATGGACCGTCGGCGAGGTGTCGATCACCTCCTCGCCCGGTCGCGGCGGCGGCACGGCGTAGCGGTCCATCACCTCTCCCAATCCTGTACCCTGGGCCTGTACTCTGGCCAACCCTGTTCCGGGCTCCGTTGCCGGCGCCCGGGAAGCGGGCGGGCCGGTCGAGCCCTGGCCTTTTAGGTGGTGCTCCCTACCCCGATAGCCGACTCGGATCGGCCTGCGGTCGGCGGGATCACCTCACTTGTATATACAAGATTCCGACTTTTTCTGTGTGAAATTATTTAAGGAAGGCGGCTGGCGGGATAGAGCCACGCGGGTGGGTTCGGTTGGGCCAAGGCAAGAAGTAGTTATGGGTAATCCGCAACCATAGATGTCCGATCACTCTCGTGGACGAACACTGCTAATCCACAACGTTTGCAATAATCTCAAATATGAACCCAATGAATTCCATCTGCCGAGGGTCCGTCTGTTGCCTCAAATCAAGTGGCACTCTTTCGTGAAACTCCTCAATACTTGTTGGAAGGTATTCGATGATGGCCCTCAGCATTCTATCTCTCAGCACCCCCTTAGTACGATCGCTCTCTGGAAACTTTGCGAGAATAACTTTTTCTCTATACTGAATAAGACGCGTGCGGGCCTCCTCTCGCGTTATTTGGATCTGCATGGACTCACTTTTAAACTCGACTTCACTTATGACCTCAGCCGCATCATTGCCAACCACATTAATCGTCACCATCTCAGGTTTAGGCCGAATAGTGACCCCTGACTCCAACATGAGTATCGGCCTCCCATTGCCCTCATACCCGATCAAGGTAGCCAACGCCGATGAGCCATCTTGGTAAACGATGTTCACTTTCTTTGGCTCGCCAGAGTCCGATTTTGCAGATATCTCTTCTTCACTTTGACTCGCGCGGTCCCCTTTCGCCGCAAGCTCTGCATCGCTTATCTTGCCCCTATCAAAGCTATAGTCCCAGTCTGGCTCAGCGACCTTTAAGACCTCTCCAGCCGAGCCATCACTTGATGCCTCTGTGAAGGCACTAGGTGACGCATCCAGCCTCGTTTTAGCATTAGCCAGCTCTTGCTTCAAAAAAGAGAGAAGTCTGTTCATCTCTCGTCTCTGATCTCCGAACCAGTCCGTTGACCAAATCCGATATATTGTCCAACCAAGCCCCTCGAGTATCTGCTGACGCAGGCGATCACGATCTCGCGCCGATAAACTGGAATGATAAGGAGCTCCATCACACTCGATACCGACCAGAAACCCATATGGCCAGTCAGGGTGCCTTACGCCAAGATCGATACGAAATCCTGCGACACCCACTTGAGCAACGACTTCGTATCCATGCGCCTCTAATCGCTCTTTAACAAACTGCTCAAAATCGCTTTCACAATCCCGATATAAAGTATGGCCAGCGTCTAGCCTCCCTGTTGCGGCAAACTCCAAATATGACTTCAGCAGCCGTGTGCCTCGAGGTGTCTTCTCATCGACGCGGATTTTGTCTGGTGCAAGCGACGAAAAGACAAACACACCATGCTTTGCGCGAGAAAAAAGTACGTTCAACCGTCTATCGCCCGCCGCCCCGTTTATTGGGCCAAATCGTTGGTGTTGCACACCATTTTCATCTGGGCCATAAACTGTCGAAATAAAAATAACGTCCCGTTCGTCACCCTGCACATTCTCGAGATTCTTAACGAAAAATGGTTCGAGTGTTCCATCCCAGTGATTCCGATAGCGCTCGGCCATGGGATCACGAATGAAAAGTCGATCCATTTCTTGAAGAATGAGATCACGATGAGGTTGATTCAACGCTACAATGCCAAGACTCTTATCGGGGTTCTTTGACATGAAATCGACTGCTGCATTGGCGACAGCCTGTGCCTCGGGGACGTTGACGCTGGCGCGATAACGTCCCTCCAGCGGTACCAAATTGACACCATACTTTGGATGGCCCTCTTGGGGCGAAGGGAAGACGATCAGACGGCTATCGTAAAAATGCTTATTTGAAAAAGCAATCAACGAGCCATGTCGCGAACGATAATGCCATAGCAATTCCCGCTCAGGTCGGAAGGTGCCTCGAGCAAAATCCAGAATGGATTCCGCAACAACTTTCTCTACTTCTTCGTCTTCCCCCTGAACGGAGTCACCGTCTTGCCGCTCGAAGAATGAGGTAGGGGGCAACTGCTGAGGATCTCCAACGATAACAGCTTGCTTTGCCCTAGCGAGCGTCCCAATCGCTTCCTCGGGGCGCATTTGAGATGCTTCGTCAATAACCACCAGATCAAAGTCCGAAACCGGCATAAGATATAGAGCCACAGAAGCTGGTGACATCATCACGCATGGCTTCATAACCGTAATTGCATTAGCAGCGCGCTGCAGGAGGTCCCGAATCGGGATATGTCTCTTTCGCTTTGCAATCTCATTCTCAATGAGACTAGCATCTGTGCATTCACCCTTACGCACAGATTGCCTGCCTGCGGGAATCCGTTTTCCCGCCAAGTCCGCACACAGTTTCTGCCGACGCATCTCCATAATTCGAACGTCGAGCTCTCTGAAGCGCTGCCGGATGTCAGACAGAGATCGTCCTTGAAATTCACCTAGGTATGGATATGCCTCTACGACGCTTCGAGCCAACGACCTCCAAAGGACCCGATCGTAAGCGGCTACCAACCCCTCAAAAGGCACAGATGCGTCGATATAAGCGTCTAGTATCGAAGCAAGGCCATCACTTCTTGCATCGGCATTCTGCCGTAACCATGAAATCCACTGCGGCAATTCCTCTTGGGCGCTTGCCGCATACGATAAAATTCCACCGACAACGTGAAAACTCATTGCTCTATAGCGCGACAAAGATTCGCTAGGATCGATTGCGACCTGGTCAAAGACGTGCTTCAATGTCTTGTCTACGTTGCCAACGAGACGCAGCAAGTTCTTCCCAAGTGACTGAACGGAAGCTACGGCTTCTTGGATGCCTGCTTCCGAAGCAACGATTCTATCTAGCAGAAACGAGGGAATGTCATGCTTCTTTAACAGCTTGCCTATGTCGACCGTGCTCTTAACGTTCTCGACATTTGCGTCCAGCTCCTGCCATCTTTCATTGAGCGACAATGTACTTATGTAGGAATCTACTTTCTGCTCGATCTCTGACATGCGCTTTTGCGCAGTCGTTATCTCCATCGCAAGATCAGCACTTGCTTTCGGAGGCAACCCCAACTCCTTAAGTACTGCCGCTATCTGTTCTAGTGCTTCTGCTTCAGCTATCTTTCGATCGACGTTATCGAATAACAGCCTGTCATCCGCCAGACCTTCAGCACCCAACAATTGCGAAAGCACGTTAAAGCGCTGATCCGCATAATAGGCAGCAAGGCCATCAATGGTTTCCACATCGGCTTCCAGAAGAAGACGTCGCAATGTGCGCTCAATTTCGCCAACACCGGGAAATGTACTTCTGACTTTAGACGCATACTGATTGGCTGCAAGCAATCCACCTATATCCGTATCCAGGCCTGCATATCGATGCATGACGATCGCGCGAAATACCGAGTCCGCCTCGAATGACTGCCGAGCATCTAAACAGTCTGCCACCTCCGCAAGGAGATCTGCCATTTGTTGATCTGAGACTTTTTCGCCAGCTTTGGATATGGACTTAAAAAACTGGCGAGCGCTCTTGGCGTCCCCACTGAATCTGCTAAATAGACTCACTGATCTAAGATTCGCCGAATGGCGGCGCACTTCCTGACCTGACAGAGAATGATCCAAGGAGAAACGCTCCCGTATCGATTGCTCGATATCCAGCAGCTGGCTTAGCCGTACACTTGCGCGCTCCAATACTGGCCGCACGGCTTCGTCGAGAACGGAAGGTATTCGATTCAGTATTGCATTTCGGTCAACACCATGAACAAGCCGTATAGCGCTCAAAAGAGTACGCAGCATTTTCGTGGTGGCCTGAAGCCCATCGAAACCAAAACTACTAATTAATTCGATCGAAAACTCAGCTACCTTTCGAATGTTAGCAACATCGGACCGAATAGCCTTCGCTCGAACTTCAATAACTAAACCTGAGAATGCGCTGACTTCGGCTCGCCGCGCAGATTCTACTAATCCTTGAACCGCAATTTGATCGAAAAGGCCCCCGCCTTCCACTCCTTGTTGCGATATCCACTTGGATAAGTGGCGACGCTCTTCCAGAAGAGATGTAATGTCCTCGAGTGTCTGTATACCTGTTGCGGATCGCACGCTCGCACGAAGGAGCTCATCTATTATCGACAGATCGATCGTCGGTAGTTCGGCCATGCTAGCTGCTGCTGCGCTGAGAGCGTAGAGACTATCAGGCAATTCAGTCGGCAATAGTGGGCTAATACTGCCGCCTTCAAGCCAGATTTTGAGTTCCGATAGCTCTTCCGTAGCCCGGAGCGTCGCTTCGATGATCCCGTCGACAGCCAGTATCGATACATCGCTCTTCGTTATAAAATTCCAAGGATGGTTTTCTGGCCCACCGAAGGCACTTATAAAGTCGGAGAACAGTCTCTCTATTGAACTGAGACGCTCTGAGCGACGCTCAACATCGAATCTATTTGTTTCAGCGCAGTCAGTAAAAAAAATGCCGTCAAGAGCCCGCACTGAAGGCACAATTGATCTGATACGCTGCTCAGCCCATAATAAATCATGAACAGTTGCGTGACGCCAATGCCCCAGATTGGTCCGAATTTCTAGCGCACCGAATGGTCGGGTCATGATCTCTGCATGATGCGAGAGTCTCTGCCGGAGTGATTGCGCTTCCTTTACAACCTCTTCAATAGCAGATGGCTGCGACAATGCTTTCAGCTTAAAACGGCGCTCCAGACTCGCGAGCACGTCTGTTTTACGAGCCTTAGCTGAATGAAGTTCTAAACAAAAATCGCCCAGTTCTGCTTCATCGAGACGCTTCTTCACAACATCAAGTGCAGCAGCTTTTTCAGCAACAAAAAGAACGCGCTTTCCTTTGGCTAGAGAAGCGGCAATGATGTTAGCAATGGTTTGTGATTTGCCAGTTCCCGGAGGTCCCTTGATAACAATATTCTTGCCTCGCATTACATCAATTAGCGCAGCATGCTGAGATGAGTCCGCATCCCTGATAAGCAGCGGAACCTCTGCTTCAATTTCTGGCATATCAATATTGTGATTATCAGGAGCAAAATCGCCAGCATCTTTTGTACTAAAGAGCTCTGATAAAACTCCCCGCTGCGGAAGGGGTTTGTTCTCGCCCCATCTTTCAGGTGCGAGATCGTTGTACATCACGAGGCGGCTAAAGCTAAACAATCCTAGCGTTGCAAATCTCCGGATTCTCCAACCGGGCCGCCCTGCAATTGCTGCTGCCATTTGTGCCATGTACAGTTCCGGTGTATCGCCTTCGGTCCATTCCGGAACAATAATCCCAAAGTCACGATTGAGACGTTCCCTGAGAGTAATATTAATAGTTGGCTCTTGCTCACTACCCGTCACCGAATAGCGATAAGCTCCCTTCTCCCTGAGGGCCCTCCGCTTTAGCTCCACCGGATAGAGTAGCAACGGCGCGATCATTGATTTCTCTGATGTTGGCGCCTCTAGCCATTCCAGAAAGCCAACAGCCAGATGTAGAATGTTGACGCCGGTCTCCTGGAGAGCAGTCCTTGTATGATCCAAGATGCCAGCCATCTTCGCCTGCAGCCCATCAGGCAAAAGTAGAGTCTGGATTTCGTCGTCGATATGTTTTTCTTCAATGCCGTCATCTGATTGGATTGGCAATTCAAAGCTGGGCTCAATGCCATTCATCTGAGCCCAATCAGCGAGTGAGAGCAACTTGCCGCCTTTTGCTGGCGGCAGGTGCAGCTTCATACGCACTCTATCACGTATTTCTCTGTCGATTTTGAGTGTTCGAACGGAAGTTACATCTTCTTCTTCTTCGAGCAGCTTGAGCCAGTCACGATCTAATAAGCGTTCTTCTTCCAACTTAAGAAGAAATTCATCCGACTTTTCATCAGGCAGTTCGTTTTCCGGCTCGGGCAAGGCCGTTAAATACATTGGCTTGCCGGTCATTAATCGCTCAACCAACTGATCGGGCAGTTCGTCGACAATACGCACATGTGTTTTTGCACGTTCAGAGTGCTTAAATGACAGCAATCTGTTGCTATTTCGAAGATCGAGCAGCCGCATCCGCAGGTCTGCGATCATGGTTGCGACGCCTGTCGATGACATATCCCCCCCACACGGCATAAACATTTCCACCCTAAATTACCGTATCGGAGACACTTGTTGGCTGCAACTTTCTGCTGAAGTAAAATAATGATTATAGGATCTGCTAGCTCCCTTCGAGCTCTGAGAGATGCATGAGCTGTAAGCACTCTCACGGCGAGGTGGCAAGGAAATACATGCTTCGGTTGAAGAAAAAATAAAGCTTCGAGATCACAAAGTATGGACTCAGGCCTGTGCGCTGCACGTCATAAGGATTGTTGACTGCACTTGTTCCACTGACTCGGCCCAGCAACAGGAACTATCAGATTCGAAACCTTAGAGAATTTCCAAATTTTCCCCAGGTGGAGGAAATACCGGCTTGTAGATCAACCCAACAGGCGACTTCATGCGAGATGCAGAAGAGCAAGTCTACTGGCCGTGACTATTCCAATGCCCAGATACTGATACTCTCGCCCAGTGCGGACCTCATTGTGTAGGCGATGGCAGCACTGTCGCGTCAGACAGATTACTCCATCGGCCGCTATTTATGACAATGAAACGTAGCTCCATTCCCCAGCGTTACACACACGACCATAAGAGCCTGCGCAACAGACGCTGTTCACCCGACCGACTTACGATCCTCGAAGGCGACATAAACCTTTTCGACGGGTTCGACCGTCTCCCAGGTTCCCCGCCATCCCTTGCGGGCGAGGATGATGTCGCCGGGGCCGTAGCTGTGCGGGACGCCGTCTTCGCCGGTCAGGATGATGCGGCCTGATTTCATGATGATGACTTCGTCTTCGGGAAATTCCTTTTCCCATTTGCCGACATCCGAGTGCCAGACGCCGACCCAGAATTGCTCCGTTGAGTCGATATAGATATCGGCCCAGTTCTTGGTGGGATCGCCGGACAGGACCCTATCCGGTTTCGTCGCCGTCAGATCAGGTTTGATCGCGTTGATATCGAAGAGCAGCGGTTCGTCGCATGTTTCCGCCGGCAATAACGCCATGGCCAAGCTAGACTTCATGATATCCCCCACCTCTTGCCTGTTGATCGATGGGCACGCTTTTGCTGAGTGCAGATGACTCTCCCTTGCGGTGAAATCGCTTCACGACTCCACTGCTGGCGAATCGGTTCATTTCTGCACGAAAGACTACGGTTTTTATTCCATCGCAGAACGATCGATGCGTCAAGCGATGCGGCCTCATTGTCTTCAAAGTGTCGCGCTTGACTCCGGGGTGGAAACGGGCAGTGTCGAGTCGATGGAGATCATCCGGATTTCCACACTCATCCGAGTGTCGATCAGCAGGCGGAGGAAAGGCGACATGGCCTTACGGATCGTCCAACTGGGAACACCGCGTGCGAAGAACGAGGGCCTGCGAATCGGCACGGTGCGGCGGCCGCCGCGCGGCGTGCCGAAGAGCGAGTTCGCCAGCCGCGATTACTACGATGTCTGGATGCCGCAGCTCTCGCCCACCGCGGATCTGGTGACGCAGGCGCTGGCGGCACAGGACAGCGGAGATGCGAAGGCCTGGGCCGGCTTCGTGCGGCACTTCCGCACGGAGATGAAAGAGGGCGATGCGGCGCGGCTGCTCGACCTGCTGGCGGCGCTGTCGCATCAGACGGATTTCTCCGTTGGCTGCTACTGCACGGAGGAGGCGCGCTGCCATCGCTCGGTGTTGCGGGCGCTGCTGGAGGAGCGCGGGGCGCGGATTGTGGGGTGAGTGCGAAATAGGTTGGCGCTCAGGCTGTGGCCCCCTCACCCCTACCCTCTCCCCGCAAGCGGGGCGAGGGAGTTTTTGCGGTAGGGAGAGAGTATTCCTCTGGCTTCGCACAGCGCTGACTCTCTCGTTTGTCATTGCCGGGCCTGTCTTCGGGCTTGACCCGAGGATTGCCCCGGCAATCCATGGCGAAGGTCGTGCTTGATGCTGGCATGGACCCCCGGGTCAAGCCCGGGGGTGACAAATCCGTAGATGCAGGTATCGCGCAAAGTCTCTAACTGCGTGCCCTCTGCCGACATATGTCGGCTTACGCCGACGGGCCGGAGAGCGTTGAGGTGATGTCGCTGGCCTTGCGTCGGGTAAGTGCGAAATAGGTTAGCGCTCAGGCTGCGTGCCCCCTCACCCCTACCCTCTCCGGCCCGTCGGCGTAAGCCGACATTCGTCGGCAAGGGGGAGAGGGGGTTGATCGAGAAGAGAGAGCTGATCGAGGGAGCAAGGGAGTCCGATACGCTACCTGGCGTCGGCGGGGACGTCGTTGGGGTCGAAGGGTTTGGCTTTTTGGGTTGGGTCGGCATAGCCGAAGGGGGCGTCGGGCGGGATGGCGTCCGACGGGGTGCGGCGGGGTTCCGCTTCGACCGTGCTGCCCTGCGGCGCCGTAGGCGCGGGCGTGTTGCCGTCATTGCCGGTATAGGGTTGGACCTTCAGCCAGGCATTCATCGCATTCGACGAATTGCTCTCGTCATAGGGCACGGCATGGAGCCAGGCCGCGGAAGGCTTGATCGCCTGCACCGGTTTCTGCGCGGTCCTGCGCGTGCCGGTCTGTGCCGCCCCTGTCTCGGCCGATAGTGTCTCGGCGGATGGTTTCGGGGGGGCCGCAGATGACGACGGTGCGTTGGCCGGTGCCTCCGCCGGTGGCGGCAGGGCCGCGATCATGGACGAGACGCCGGGTGCTCCAGGCGGCTCTGCTTCCGCCGCCAGTTCCTGCGGCAGGAGATGCAGGCGCGCCCGGTGCCGCACCAGCAGCGGCAGGCGCAGGGAAGCGGCGTCATCGGCCGCAAGCTGATCCGGCGCGGATTGCGTTTCGGTGGTGGCCGGTGCGGCAGCGGATGCCGGGGCCTGTGTCGACGTTTGTGCCGGTGCGGCATTCTTTGCAGCGGAGGTCGTTGAATCCGGATTCTGAGCCGGGGTCGTTCCGGCCGGTGCGGTGCCAGTTGCCGTTGTGCCGGCCGCAGTCGTACCGGTTGGAGCGTTGGCCGCGTCCGTCGACCCCGGCGTCGTTTTCGATTCAAGACCCGGTTTGGTTTCCGCGCCGGGCAGGACGCCGCCGAGATGCGTGCTGAGCCAGGGATAGAAATAGATCCCCGGGCCGATGACGAGGGCGAGGAGGATGAGCATCAGGCTCGCCCCCAGTTCCCAGCGCGACCGGGCAGCCACTGGCAGCGGCCGGTCGACGGCCGTCAGTTCCCTCTCTCTCTCGAATCCCTCTCTCCCCGCCGCTTCTCTTCCCGCCCCTTCTCTTCCCTGCGCGCGGCGGGGCGCGGGATCAATCGCCGGCGATGATGCCGGCCGGGATGACGCAGGACGGGATGACGCGGGACGAGACGGCCCCGGCTGATCATGAGTGGAGCGATCACGCATGGACGGGTCACGGGATGGGTTCGTGCGAGGTGCCTGCGGGTTCCGGGGATGCGGGGCCGCGGCGTGGCCCCGCGTGTGACCTTCCGCATAATCCTCCGCCGCGAAACGATCCTCGGGCGAGGCGCGCAGGTCAAAACCGCGATAGGGATCCTCGTCCTGCCCGCGCTGGGGGTCGGGTTGCATCGGCGCCGACCACCGGGCGTCGCGTGCCTGATCGCGCGGCGGCTGACTCCAGTTGGCCGGATATCGGGTATCGGGTCCGTGCGGCTCCCAGTCGGGCGATGGCCGATCTTCCGCCCGTTGGTCCCACCCCTGTTGAGTCCAGGTTTGATCAGTCCGGCCCGGCTGGTTCCAGGCCTGCCTGTCCCGCTGGATCGGCGGCGTCGGCCGCGTGAGATCGGGCCAAGTGGGGCTGACCCAATTGGATGCGGTCTCGCCTGGCTGGGTTCTCTCCGGCCCCGGTTGCGGCGCCGGTCGTGCGGTCGCCTGTCCGGTTTCCGCCGAACCAGCTTTTGGGTTTCCGGCTTTTGGTTGCCGGCTTTTCGGCTGTGCAGCTTTCGACGGACTGGCTTTCGACAAGCCGGGTTTTAGTGGGCCGGGATGCGGCGACCCGGCTTCCGGTTGTCCACTGCCCGATTGCCCGATGCCTGATCGCCCGATGTCTGATCGCCCGATTTCCGACTGCAGGGCCTCCCGCTCCGCCGGATCGACGGCATATCGGGCCCGCAAGGCATCGATGAAGGCCTGGTTGAGCGGCGGCTCCAGCTTGGCTGCCGCTGCCCGGGAAGAAGACGTGGTGGAAGATGAGGCTTCGGAATGGGTGGATGAAGCGCGTGACGGCGCGGCAGAGCCGCTGCGCAATCTCTCGCGCGATATCGGCGGCTCCGGCGGAATGGGCATGTCGGGCGTATCAGGTTGGCTCGACGGTCGGCGCGCTTGCGCCGGATCGGCCTGTGACGGATCAGCTTGCGACGGATCACTATGTGTGTCGCTGGCCGCCGGTGTCTCGACCTTCGGCGCGGCGGAAATCTCGTCGCTTGCCGGATCCGCCTCTGCGGCAGGATTGACCGTCGCGGGCGTCATTGATCCAGATACCGGCGGTTCAGATGCCGCCGTTCCGCGTGTTGGCGTTGTGGATATCGCTGGTATCGGCGCGCCCGTTTCCGGCGCCGCCGATTTCAGCGCGGGCTCAGCAATTGTCTTCGCCGGCGTTTCCGGAGATGCCGCGCGGGCATGTCTCGGGGGCACGGTCGCGGCAGGCTTCGCCTCGACCGCCTCGATGTCATCGACCTGGCCGTGATCAGGCTCGCGCTCGTCCGGTATCTCCTCAGGCGGCCCCTCTTCCGGCTCCTCAGATGTACGGCTCAGGCGGCTCTGCCGCGCCATCTCGGCGGCGATCTCCGCCACCGACTGCCGGGTCACATCGAATCTTGCCAGTTCTTCGCCCACCGATACCGAGCCGGATACCGTACCGGGCCCCGTGGGCCTCTTCCGGCCTCCTGATTTCGTCTCCCTGCCCATGACGATCACGTCCTTCCTGCCGACCGCACCTGCCCGGCGGCAGGCACCGCACCTCTCGTTGTTTCGCCCCAATCCTTCGGCCGCTGCTGTTCCGCAGCCCGGCCTGCAGCTCCTACATGAATAGGGGCACACGCCAAGCCGCGGCGGACATATCTCCGTCGCGCCGATGTCGTCGCACCGACTTGTCAAAAGAAAACACCCGTCCAGCGCCATGAGTTCCGCCGACCCGCATGACGATTTCTTGACGCTCGGTTTCATGAAGGGGGAAATTCAACCGGAATTTTACCTCGGGCGCGCACCGGCAACAGTACTTAAAACTACAAGATACTGCTGATGACAGCGTGACGCACACCCATGGGTGCGCCCCTTGGGAGCCTGCGCCTATCGTCAAAGCGGTCTGCTGGGACTCCCCACTTATTGTCGAGGCTCAAGGGCCGGTCCTAGAATTACCTTCATCAGTGGTGCTCTGGAAGCCACTCAGACATGCCGCGCGAACGGGCCCGGCGAAGGGCCGATCCGGCAGGGGGACGAACCGCGATGACCGCCGCCGTTACCGCCGAGCGTTCGCTCGCCATCGACTATGCGCAAGCCGAGCAGGTCCTGCAGGATTGCGTCCTCGAGCATGGTGGCACCGCGCCGGACGAATCCAATATCTGGGTTCAGCGCATCCTCGCCGCGGCCTTGCGGCCGACCGCCGAGGTGGTGCCGGTCGGCAGATTGCATAGCGCCCTCGCGCATCTCGCCCTGGTTGCCCTGCCCTGTTGGGGGGCCGGTATCGCCGTCGGCTGGTTGTTCTGGAGATAAAAGTCGGGCCGGGCAGGCGGACGCGCTGTCGTTTATCCGCTCGTTGATGTGCCAACAATCCTATCGACGTCGCCGACAAAATAAATTTAGAGACATATGCCCTGTGTTGCGCCGAAGTGACATCATCGCATCATCCGGCACAGCACGCCGATCATCCATGCCGATCATCTTTGACGCGGTGAATCCGCCGCGATAAGACAACGCCGGGGCATGGCTTGCGAGGGCCGTGCGGAACACGCGTAATTGTCTTTGGGGGACATCAACATGACGACGGGGATCGTGCGGCGCAAGGCCGTGCGTCGCGGCGCGGCCATGGTCGGCGGCGCCAGCATCAATGCGGCTTTCATCACCAACATCGCGCAACATGGTATCCGGCGGCGTCTCGCGGCCGGTACGGCGCTGGCCGGTACGGCATTGACAGGCCTGTTGGCCGCCGGGCTCGCCACGGGTCTCACCGCAGGCTTTGCGGGGCCGGCGCTCGCCTATACCGCGATACTGGACGGGCAAACCCTGACTCTCAGCCCGGCCAACCCCAGTGCCGGTGGCATGGTCGGTTATGGCGGCACACTGAACCTGCAGAACGGCGTCAATGTGTCGGACTGGCTGATGCTGGAAACCAACCTGCACATCAATGTCGATGCCGGCGCGACCGTGACCTATAGCGGCCTGATCGACAGCCCGGACGATCCCTGGGGCTTCTTCAAGGTGGGCGGCGGCACGCTGATCGTCACCGGCAGCAATTCGCTCAATCTCGGCGCCATCATCAGCCAGGGCACCTTGCAGGTGGCAAACGGCGGTGCGCTGGGCCGCGGCCAGATCACGCTCGATGGCGGCACGCTGCAATATGGCGGGGCACTCTCGCTCTCGAATTACGCGATCGGCATCAACCAAACCGGCGGCACGATCGACACCCAGGCCAACAACGTCGTCTATGGCGGCCTGATCTACGACAATGACGGGCCGGGCGGCAGCCTGACCAAGGCCGGCAGCGGCACCCTCACCCTGACCGGCAGCAACACCTATAGCGGCACCACCCTGATCACCGGTGGGACGCTGCAGGCGGGTGGCGCCAATGTGCTCTCGGCCCGCAGCACCTATGACGTCGCAAGCGGCACAACCCTCGATCTCAACAATGCCAACAACGCGATCGGTGGGCTCTCCGGCGCCGGCGATGTCACATTGGGCTCGGCGACGCTGACCGCCGGCGCGAACAATGCGTCGACGACCTATAGCGGTGCGATCGCCGGCGGCGGCGGGCTCGTCAAGAACGGGACCGGCACGCTGACGCTCAGTGGCACCAACGGCTATACCGGCGCGACGACGGTGACTGGCGGGCGGCTCGCGGTCGACGGCTCCCTCGCCTCCTCCGGCGTCACCGTGGCGAGCGGCGGCGAATTGGGCGGCAGCGGCACGATCAACGGCTTCAATGTCCAGAGCGGCGGCACGATCGCGCCTGGCGCGGCCGGCAGTGCCGGCTTCCACACCCTGAGCGTCAGCCAGAATGCGAGCTTCGCCAGCGGCTCCACCTATCGCGTCGTGGTGGATGCGGCCGGGCACAGCGACCAGCTCAGCATCGGTGGGACGGCGGCGATCAACGGCGGCACGGTGCAGGTGCTGGCCGGCAGCGGACGCTATGCCGCCAATACCAGCTACACCATCCTGAGTGCCACCGGCGGCATCACCGGCAGCGGCTTCGGCGGCGCCACCAGCAATCTCGCCTTCCTGACGCCGAGCGTGAGCCAGAACGCCCATACCGTCACCCTGACCATGAGCCGCAATGACACCGCCTTCGGCGATCTCGGCCAAGGCAGCAACCAGCAGGGTGCGGGCAACAGCGCCGAGCATCTCGGCTCCGGCAATGCGTTGTACGACGCGCTGGTCCAGCTCGGCACAAGCGACGTGCCAGGTGCCCTCAGCCAAATCTCCGGCGACACCCATGTCAGCGCGCAGAACACGCTGATCGGCAACACCCAGTTCCTGCAGAACATCGCCCTCGGTCGGCTCTATCAGATGGATGGCGGCAGCCAGGCGGACACCACCAGTTTCGGCGCTGATCTCCAGGCGACGCAGCCCGACGCAACGAACAGCTCGATCGATCACGGCATCTCGCTCTGGATGCGCAGCTTCGGCGGCTGGGGCCATCAGGATAGCGACGGCAATGCCGCTGCCGTCAACCGCTCGACCGCCGGCGTGCTAGTGGGTGGCGACCATCGTCTCGGCGACGGCGCTTTCGGCCATGATTGGCGCCTCGGCCTGCTCGCCGGCTACAGCCATTCCTGGATCGATCAGGCGAATACCGACAGCGGCATCGACAGTTTCCATATCGGCGCCTATGGCGGCGGCAAGGTCGGACCCGTCGCCTTGCGCGCCGGCTTCGGCTATAGCTGGAACTGGATCGAGAGCAGCCGTGACGTCGTCTTCCCCGGCTTCGCCGAGAAGCTCGATGCCAATTATCATGCGCAGACGCTGCAGGCCTTCGCCGAGGCTGCCTATCAGGCGCAGCTCGGCCCGGTGGCGCTGGAGCCCTATGCCGGCTTCGGCTATGCGCATGTCGCCGCCGACGGCTTCCGCGAGACCGGCGGCGCCGCAGCGCTGCAGGCCAAGAGCAGCACCGACGACACACCCTATACCACCTTGGGATTGCGCGCCTCCGGCGATGTCGCGCGGCTCGAGAACCTCACCGTGACGATCCGCGGCGGTCTCGGCTGGCAGCATGCCTTCGGCGATCTCACCCCCAGCACCACCATGCGCTTCGGCGGCTCGACCAGCTTCCAGGCTCAAGGCCTGCCGATCGCCCGCGATGCCTTGACCGCCGAAGCCGGCATCGGCCTCGCCTTCGGCAAGAGCCTGCTGCTGGATCTCGGCTATGACGGCCAGGTCAGCGCCGACAGCCATGCCCATGGCGTCGACGCCAAGCTCACCTGGAAGTTCTGAGGGAGCCTCTCCAGACGGGGATCGGTTCAGGCGAGCAGCGACAGACCGGCACGCAGCGCCTCGCCATCGATCCCCGTCAACAGCCGGTCAACCTCTGCATGCGTACGCTGCCAGATCGGCAGCGCCGAGGCCAGGACGGCACGGCCGGCGGTTGTCAGCGACAGCAGCCGCCCGCGCCGGTCGGCCGGATCCACTGACGACTTCACCAGGCCGCGTCGATCAAGCGGCTTCAGATTGGCGGTGAGCGTTGTGCGATCCATCGCCAGCAGCGTCGCCACCGAACTGATCGTGGGTGGTTCAGGGCGGTTGAGCGACATCAGCAACGAGAACTGGCCGTTGGTCAGGCCGACCGGCCGTAGCGCCTCGTCGAAGCGGCGGGCCAGCGCCCGCGCCGCCCTTTGTGCCGCCAGGCACAAACAATGGTCGCGTACATGGAGAGTGGTTTCGAACGGGACGGTTTTGGCGGAATCGGTCTTGGTATTTGACATGATCCAATTATGTTGATATCAACTCATTTGTCAAGCCTCCCCCCACATCCGGTCCGATGCCGACCCAAGCCCAGCAGGTGAATCATCATGGCTTATATCGAAGGATTCGTCGCCGCCGTTCCCGCCGCCAACAAGGAGATCTATCGCCAGCATGCCGCCGAAGCCGCGATCCTGTTCAAGGAATTCGGCGCGACGCGGGTCGTCGAGGCCTGGGGCGACGAGGTTCCCGACGGCAAGGTCACGGATTTCAAGGGCGCGGTGAAGGCCGAGCCGGGCGAAGTCGTGGTCTTCTCCTGGATCGAATATCCAAGCCGCGAGATACGTGACGCCGCGAATGGAAAGATCATGACCGATCCACGCATGCGAGAGATGGGCACCAACATGCCCTTCGACGGCAAGCGCATGATCTATGGCGGCTTCCGCCTGATCGCCGAGGAAAAGACCGGCGGCAAAATGGGCTATGTCGATGGCTCCCTGCTGGCGGTGCCGACCGCCAATCTGGCCGCCTTTCGCGACTTCGCGACGAAGGCTGCAACGATCCTCAAGGAACATGGCGCCATCCGCGTGGCGGATACCTGGGGTGACGATGTGCCAGATGGCAAGATCACCGATTACAAAGGCGCAGTGAAGGCGACCCCTGACGAAACGGTCGTCTATGGCTGGGTCGAATGGCCATCGAAGGAGGCCCGCAATGCCGGCTGGCCGAAGGTCATGGCCGATCCGCGCATGCATCCCGAGGCAATCAAGATGCCCTTCGACGGGCGGCGCTGGGTCCATGGCGGCTTCGACCCGATCGTCGAAGCCTGAAGCGCATCGCCTTCGGGTTGGAGCGAATTCGCCTCAACCCGAAGGCCGACAGGTTGTTTCTGATCGGCGCGCGATGGGTTGCATCAGCAATCGCTTCATCGCCTCCTTGCGCCAAAGCCACTCATTGCCCAGCATTTTAGTCGGGCCCTCCCGCCAGCAGTTGCCGATAACAGCGTCTCCAGTTAACGGGAGGGTTAAGCATCCCCAGCCCCCTTTTTCCCGGTTTCTTCTCTGATCTGATAAGCCCCACAATCAGCCGCCGCCGTAAATAACCGGACAGCACCCGATCTGCTATAATGCGCCGCGGACCTGTGGCCGGGACGCGGAGGGGGATTGAGATGCCGATCGACCCGGAATTCTACGATTTCGCCCGGCATGAAATCAGCCGGCGCGGCGACCGGGCCCTGGCTCATGTGAAGGCGCAGCGGGACTATTTCCGCCGGATATTCCCGGATGACATGAGCAGCGACGGAGAGACCTTCTGGACTCACCTGATCGCCGCCATCGAGGAAATCGAGCGGGATCATCCGAGCCCCGCCATCCCGGACTGCCTGCTCTGCGGGGATGCCGCCGAAGAAACCGTCTTCCTGCCCGATGGCGGCCTGCAGCAGCATTGCGCGGAATGCGGCCTGTTCCGGGTCAACGGCCATCTCTGGGCGCAATGGCAGACGAATCCCGAAGCCTGCCAGATGACCACCGCGCTGCAGGCCTATCTCGCCGACTGTGCGCAGCGGGGCGAAATCCCCGTCCTGTCGGAGATCACCCTCGCCCGGATCAATCGCGGCTGAGCGCCACCGGGGCGTTTTGCAGAGGCATTTTGCAGGGGGCGTTTTCAGGAATCGCCGTCCCTCAGCACAACGGATAAGATTTTCAAGATGTTAGATTGAAATCCCGAAGATACCGTCGCTTACCGGTGCGCCGAATTTCATCTGACCTGCGCCGGCAAGTATGCTATCGGTCGAGCACTCGACAATGATCACGGCAGTCCGAAGCCAGCCATGACCGATCCCATCCTGTTCGTTGGCGCGGTTCTCGCGTTGCTCGCAACGCCCGGCCCCACCAATACGCTGCTGCTGACATCGGGCGCCACTGCGGGGTCGCGTCCCTGGCGTCTCATTCCGGCGGAAGTCATCGGCTATGTGATCGCCGTTCTGACCATCGGCTTCATCATCGGCCCGATCGCCGCCAATGTCGCCGCTTTCGGCATCGGGCTGCGCGTGCTCGCCGCCTGCTATCTCATCACCATCGCCATCCGGCTATGGCGGCGCGGTGCCGGCGAGATCGGCGGAAGCCGCCTGATCGAGCCCCGGCACGTCTTCTTCACCACCCTGTTCAACCCCAAGGCCCTGCTCTTCGGCCTCGGCATCGTGCCGATCCACGATCCACATGCGCCGATCTATATGGGTGCCTTCTGCCTCATGGTCGCCAGTGTCGGCGGCGCCTGGATCGGTACCGGCATCGCCATCCGCAACGGTCTGCTGTCGCGCGGCCGGGCCTCCTATGTGCCGCGTCTGAGTGCCGCCGTGATCGGCGGTTTTGCCGGCTATCTCCTGCTGCGGCCGTTGATCTAAAGCGCATTTCAGCTTTCAGGTGAAATCGCACAGGCAATTCCACCTGACGGCATCCGGCTCCCGCGTCGCCAATCCATCGTCAGCGGCGGAGATGACGCCGTTGCTCTGTACGGTGCGAAACTCAAGAACGCGTTCGTCCGACGCGGCGGCGGGATAACACCATGAGCAACACGCGCCGCAAATTTCGATCAACCCGGACATTCACCAAGCGCATGCTGATTGCCAACAACGCTGCCGCATGGATTGCCGCATTTGGCCCACTGTACGTCGGACAGGTTGGTGCCGGGCAACCGGTTACAAACCGCTAAATGTGCTAGAGCCGGATGCTCACAAGTGGAATCATTGGGTCGATCTCACTTGTGAGCATCCGGCTCTCTTTAATAAATGAGAGGGCGACTCAACTTTCAAATTGAAGCAAACATGCTTCAATTTGAAGGCATCGCGCTCTAGGTAGAAACGACAACGTTACGATCGAAGAGTTGGTGTTAGAACCACACCTTGGCCAGCACAATCGAAAGAGGCTGGAGGAAGAATATCGCAAAGCTCTGCTCGGAAAAGGCGAGGCTTGAGAAAGAACTTGTGGCGGTCTCCAACAAGTTTTCAGTTGATCCGCCACGGGGCACTGATACATTCGACATTATTCCAATCGCTTTCACTCCTCCCGTGGAGCCAATCTGGCGTAACGACATCTGATACAATCGACGCATGACCCAAAGAATGAAATCAGCCATGCAAGCAGGCAATGTGAATCTGCCGGAACTCAGTGAGGTTCGGCACATTAACTTTAGCAAAGAGGCGCTGATTTATGCGCTCAAATCCTATTTGTCGGCCTCGAAGCAAGCATTGCCGTCCGGCCTTATCCAGGGATGTGAAGTTGCCACGACACCGGATATTTCCGTCACGTTGGTTATTCTGAATGACTTAACCGGACTGGTGGAAAGAGCCGTCATTCCCGCTGAAACCATCGGCGCCGCGATGATCATCTATTGCCGAATGGTGGGCGTCCCGCTTCCGCGTACCGCCGAAAAGTCCCTGGTTGCCTCCGGCGACAACCTGGTTCTCACGGTCCATGTGCGTGCCAAACAAACCAAGCTCTTTGAGATGAAGAGCTGATAGATGGCACGGCTATCCCCTATTTGGCGGCAAGCGATATCGTTGACCCGAAATGGTTTATCTGCTGGCCGCCTCGGGAAGGTCCGAGGTGATGCCTCAGGTTAGGGCCGGATGCTCACAGGCGGAAGCGTTCGAGCGATTTCACCTGTGAGCTGAATCGCTCTCTAGGGGGAGATTTATCCGATTCGCGACGGCTACATCATCTGCGGCACGCCGAGAACCGGCAGCACTCTGCTTTGCGATTTGCTGGCAGCCACGAAGGTCGCTGGAAACCCGGATTCATTCTTCATGCGTGACGTCGATCCCCAATGGGCGGAGCAATGGGGGCTGCCAAATCGGGGCAATATGAGCGATGCCGATTATGGCGCGGCATATCTCAAGGCTGTCATCAACACAGGAAAAAGCGGCACCGGGATTTTCGGCCTCCGTCTCATGCGAGAAAACCTGGAAGATCTGTCCGCCTTGATCGACCCCGTCTTCCCGCGCCTTCCCTCGGACAAAGCGCGTCTGGAAGCAGCCTTCGGCAACATTCTCTACATTCACCTCGCACGCGAGGATAAGCTGGCGCAGGCCGTTTCAATGGTCAAGGCGGAGCAGACCGGCCTTTGGCATATCGCCCCCGATGGAACGGAGCTTGAACGGCTCGCCCCACCGAAGGATCCGAAATATGACTTCGATCGGATCGCGCGCAAGGTCGCGAAGCTGGAACAATACGATGCCGCCTGGATATCGTGGTTCGACCGGCAGGGTATCGAGCCGCTGCGCATCGGCTATGAACACCTTTCGGCCAATCCCGCAGCCGCATTGACGCTCATCTGCGATGCCTTGGGTGTTCCGGCACCCGATCCCGACACTGTCCGGCCCGGCGTCGCGAAACTGTCGGATGAGATCAGCGCCGACTGGATGCGTCGGTATCGGCTGGACGTTGGATCTGTAGCTTCCCGCTGATCACCCGAAAGCCGCTTCGACTGCTTATGCTTTGCATCACCGCAGTCGCCAACACCCCTCACGCCGATCTTCTCCCCGCAAGCGGGTAGAGGGAGTTTAAGCACCTATAGTATTCAATAATTACGCAGGAGAGACGACGGATTCTCCCTCGCCTCGCTTGCGGGGTGAGGGTCGGGGTGAGGGGTCGCAACATCCGACGGGATGTTTGCAGTTGAATTCCCTCTCGCCTCCAAAAGCTTCCGATACCCGATATATCAAGCACCTCCATATACCGAGACCCAAATTAAACCGAGCGCCCGTGAGGCTTGAGCTTGATTACAATGCGATCAGGCGGACGGCACCCAAAAGCCGGCGGTAATCGCTGAACCCGCTTGGCCGATCCTCCTGCCAGCGGGCAGCGGAATTCACCCGGACTTGGGATATCGCATCCTCACCGGGCACCGCTGCCAGCAGCGCCTCCCCCTCCTTGCCAAGTGCCGCATAGCGCGCCCGCTCCCAATGCGCATAGCCGCCGGGATGTTTCCGTTCGAGGCGGAGATGAAAGAGCGACGAGCGGGCGACACGCCGGGGCTTCAAGCCATCAAGCCAGGGCCCGATCCCCGCCCATCTCTTTCGCGCCGTTTCCAGCAGACGGATGGCTTCGTCCCGCTGGCCATCTCGGAGGATAGCGATCGACAAGTTGGCTTCGCTGGCGGCGCGCCTTGGATCGATAGTTGAAAAAATTTCCGCCGCGACGGCTGCCGCTTCGCGCCAATAGGCATGCGCCTCCACCGTCGTCGCCAGCCGCAATCCCTCGGCCGACAGCTCTTCCCAGTAAAGTTCCTCGGGCACCCATCCCGCTTGTTGCAGCAAGTGCGCTTCGGCAATCTCCACAAGATCCGGTGCGAGTTCCGGCGACACCGTCGCCATCTCAGCCGCCGAGATAGGCACGGCGCACATGGTCGCTTTCATGCAAGATCTCCGCATCACCCTCGAGGGCATTGCTGCCGGTTTCCAGCACATAGGCGTAATCCGCCAGGCGCAGGGCCAGTTCGGCGTTCTGTTCGACCAGAACCACCGGCACGCCCTGATCGCGGATATTGATGATGATGCGGGCGATTTCCTGCACCATCACCGGCGAGAGGCCCATGCTGGGTTCATCGAGCAGCAGGAGCTTCGGCCGCGACATCAAGGCACGGCCGATCGCCAGCATCTGCTGCTCGCCGCCCGACAATGTCTTCGCATATTGCCCCTGGCGCTCCTTCAGGCGGGGGAAATGGTGATAGATCTTTTCGAGATCGCTGGCGATGCCCGGCTTGTCCCGGCGCAGATAGGCCCCGGTCATCAGGTTCTCGTAAACTGTCAGCTCCGGAAAGCAGCGCCGGCCTTCCGGCACTTGGGCGACACCCGTGCGGATGATACGCCAAGGCGGCAGGCGGTCGATGCGATCGCCGTTGAAGCGGATCTCGCCGCTGCTCAGCTTGGCCAGACCGGAAATGGCGCGCAAAGTCGTCGTCTTGCCGGCACCGTTGGCGCCAATCACGGTCACGATGCCATCCGGCGGAACGTTGAGGGAGATGCCCTTCAGCGCCTGGACCTTGCCGTAATGGACAATCATGTCCTTGGTTTCAAGCAACATGACCGGCCCCCTTGCGCCGCACCGGCACATCATCCATCGATCCTAGATAAGCGCGGATGACTTCCGGATTCGTCCGCACCTCGTCCGGCGTTCCCTCGGTCAGAAGCTTGCCGAAATTCATCACCGTGATGCGGTCGCACAACCCCATCACGGCCTGCATGTCATGTTCGACCAGCAGCATGGTGATGCCGTTCTGCTGCAGGCGGCGCATCAGATCCATCATATGCAGCGTTTCCTCCGGGTTCATCCCCGTGAAAGGCTCGTCCAGCAGCAGCAGCTTCGGATCGGCCGCGATGGCAACCGCCATGCCCAGGACCCGTTGCAGGCCATGCGGCAGATTCTTCGCCAGTTCATCGCGCCGAGCCGTCAGGCCGAAGAAATCGAGGATGCCCGCGACCTTGTCCCGCGCCTCATTCTGCCGATGTCGGTCGAGCCCCAGGAAGGCGGCGAGCGGGCTCAATTCGGCATGCAGATGGCAGCCGACCAGAACATTCTGCTCGATCGACAGGGGTTGGCAGAGGGTCGTGCCCTGGAATGTCCTGACCAGACCCAGACGGGCGATCTGATGCGTCTTCAGGCCGGAGATATCCTGGCCCCGATAAACCACCTTGCCGCTGCTCGGCGCATAGAAACCGCTGATCACATTGAAGGTGGTGGTCTTGCCCGCCCCGTTCGGGCCGATCAGGCCATGGATCGTGCCGGGTTCGATCGTGAAGGAGAGATCGTTGACCGCCATCAATCCCCCGAAACGGCGCGTCAGATTGGTCGTCTCAAGCATGGTCATCGCGCTCACTCCGTGACGGCGGCCTGCCGCCGCGACGATTTGCCGGGGAAATGCACCTTCAGCCTGTCGACCAGCGATTCCAGCCCGTTCGGCATGAAAAGGATCGAGAGGATGAGGAGCAATCCGTAGATCAGCGGCCGCGCCGTATCGACGCCCAATTGCCGCAGCACCAGCTCGTTGATCACGGTCAGGCAAACGAGGCCGAGGAGCGGCCCATAGAAGGTGGCGGTCCCGCCGACGATGATCCAGACCAGGACATCCACCATCTGCCCGACATCGAACATGTTGGCGTTCACCGAGGAGATGTAATGCCCCATCATCGCCCCGGCGAGGCCGGCGAAGAAGGAGGCGATCACCAAGGCCAGGCGGCGATAGCGCGTGGCATCGACACCGACCGATTCAGCCAGCTTGTCCTGCCAATGCAGGGCGTGAAAGGTCAGCCCGATCCGCGATTGCTCGACGCGCCACAGGAGATAGAGGGAAACCGCGACGATCGCCAGGACCACGTAATAATATGTGGTCGCCTCCCAGAACTGCAGATGGAGGCTGCCGATATCGACCTCGCCCAAGGAGGGAATCGATTTGATGCCTTTCGGCCCGCCGAAGAGATCGCGAAAGCCGATCCAGCGCCAGGAAAGCCGGATTACCTCGCCCGCCGCGAAAGAGCCGATGAGGAAATAGAAGCCCTTCATGCGGAACAGCGGGTAGCTGAGGATATAGGCGACCGCCGCCGCGATCAGCGCGCCGCAGGGCATGGCGACGAGGACGGGGAAACCCGCAAGTTTCGCCAACAAAGCACTGCCATAGGCACCGACGCCAACCATCACCATATGACCCAGCGACCATTCGCCGGTCAGCGTCAGCAGCCGGTAGCTGGCGACGATCAGTGCGTTGATGATCAGGAAGACCAGCAATTCCCGCTGCTGCGCCGTGGCCGCCAGTTGCGGCACGGCCAACAGGATCGCCACCAGAATGACAAAGGAGAACTGTACCCGGCGGCTCATGCCCGATCCCTCACACCGAAAAGGCCGGTCGGCTTGACGATCAAGACCAGCAGCATCAGCAGCAAGCCGACGATGTCGGCGATCACTCCGTCCCAGAAGGTGGTGACGAAGGTATTGACGAAAGCATAGAGCACGGCCGCCAGCACGGCGCCGCCCAGGGAGCCGATCCCGCCGACGATGATGATGACGAAGGCGGCGACGATGACGCTATGCCCCATCAGCGGGCTGACCGGCACCAGCGGCGCGGTCAGCGCACCGGCGATCCCGGCGAGGCCCGCACCGATCATCATCGCCAGGCGCGCCGTCTGGTTCTGCGAGATGCCTTGCAACGCCGCCGCCTCCGGGTCCTGGGCGCAGGCCCGCAAGGCCCAACCGAAACGTGTCTTCTTCAGGAACAGCCACAAAGCCGAGAGCAGTAGGACCGTCGCCAGGATGACATAGAGGCGCGGCACGGGCAGCGTCACCCCGTCGATCAGCGTCAGGACTTGCTGCGTCGGCGCATTGACCGGTTTCGACCGCACACCGAAGCCCATGGTCGCCGCCGCCTGCAGGCAAAGCAGCAGGCCGATGGAAGCGATCAATCCGCCCAGCGGATTACCGCGCAAGGGACGGAACAAGGCAAATTCCATGGCCGCGCCGAGCAATGCCAGCAGGACCAACCCCAACCCGGCCGCGGCGAAGAAATTCATCTGCTCCTGGCTGTAGAAGAAATAGAGCGCATAGGCGCCCAGCATATAAAGCTCGCCATGGGCAAAATTGATCACGCCCATGACGCCGAAGATCAGCACCAGCCCGACGGCGATCAGCGACAGATAGCTGGCCGCGTAAAGGGCATTGATGCAGGTTTGCAGAATGAGCTCAAACACTTGGGGAAGCTCCCGATATCATGGGCCGCGAGATCATGGGCGGCGAAATCACAGGTGACGGGACATCCCGGCGACGGACAAGGCATCCCGCCGATGCCCGTCGCCGATACCGCCAAGACATGCAGCAACAACCCGGCCGGTCAGCCGCGCTGGTTGTACATCTCGCCCATGGCCTTGAAGTGCTTGATCATGAGATCGGCATGCTTGTCCCACCAAGCGGGGATCGATTTGAATTCCTTGATCACCGCCTTGCCGTTCTCGATGACGACTACCGGCCAGTTGCCGACCAGGGCATTGTCGATCCCGAAGAGATCCTTGCCCCACCAGCGCGCTTCACCGAAGGCATGCGGGCCCTTGCCATCATCCTTCATGGCTTTCAAGACGTCCTGCGGTTCGACCGAGCCAGCTTTCTCGGCAGCGGCCTTCCACAATTGCATGATCGAGGCATATTCCCAGGAGACGGCCCCCCATTCATCCGGCCAGCGCTTGCGATACTCGGCGTAGAACTCGTTCGCCTTGGGGAAATTGATATCCGGCGATTCCAGCTTCGGATCGTCGAAATCGGGAAACTGGAAGATCATGCCTTCCAGGAACTCCTTCGAGGTCTTCGCCAGGATTCGGTCGTAGAAATCGGCGGTGCAGGAAATGATCTGCCCCTTATAGCCCTGCAGGAAGGCCTGCTCGCAGAGCGGATGCACGTAATCCGTATAGGCCGTATCCAGGCACAGGATGTCCGGTTTCGCCGACAGCAGCTTGGTCATGATCGGCGCGAAATCCGTGGTGGATATTTCGAAGAACAACGGCTCCGCCGCCATTTCGATGCCGGCCGCTTCGAAGGCCGCGAGATAGGTGGCGACCGAGGGGCGCCCCAGGGCATCGTCCTGGGCGCAGATCACCGCCCGCTTCAGATTGGGCTTGTTCTCGGCCAGCCATTGCACGCCGGTCACGTTATAGATCGGATGCACCTCGCAAGGTGCGATCAGGTTGACCGTCTGAGGCGACAGATCCGAGGGCAGCAGCGTCGAGACCAGCATGCCGGTACGGTTGGAAATATCGACCACCGGCGGCATGTCATCGCCGCCCAGCATCATGATGAATTTCACGCCATCATCTTCGATCAGCTTCTGTGCGCCGGCCTTGGATTTCTCCGCCGCAGCCTCGTCGTCATAGGACACGAACTCGACCTGATAACTCTCGCCGCCGATCTTGATGCCGCCGGCCTTATTCACCCATTCGGCCCAGATCTGGCAACCATAGAGACCCGGCAATCCCCAGGCCGCCACATCGCCGGTCAAAGGCGCGAGGAAGCCGATCTTCACCGTTTTCGCAGCGGCCTGTGCCGAGCGCCATGTCGTGCCGGTCGCAGCCGCATTCGCAAGAGCAAAGCCAGCCGCCCCCTGCAAGAAGCGACGGCGGTTTAAACGGTCACGCAATGCACTGATCGACATCCGATTCCTCCCCGACACAAATTCGTTCCGGCGCTTCGCTGATCGCTCCCCAGAAACCGCCGGCGTGGAAACGCGGATACCTCTTTGTCGTTTACGACTTTACATTGCTTTTTCGATATCCGTAGGGGGCGAGCCTAAGATGATGTTCCAATCGATATCAAGTAAATTATATTAATTAAACCAACATGATACCGACATCTCGAGAATAAGGTATGGAATTGGTATACACACGCCAGGCGGGATTTTTTCAACATCATTCCTGATGCCCTGAATATCTCGATTTGAAACGATTTATGCGTCGATGAAGTCGTATCACCTTCCGTGATGTCGGGCCGACATATCGCACGAGAATGGTCATCGATTGGTTTATCGAATCTGGGCATCACCATCGATGCCGGTCTCGGATACAAGGCTGCCGAAATTCGTGGAGACATGATCGACTCCACGCGCGATGCAGCACATGACGCAGCGACAACGCAACACAGGACGCTTGCAAAGAGCATGGTCGACGGCTCCATCCGTATCACAAGCAACGCGCACCGATTGCTGTACGAGAGCTGCTTGTCGCTCTGTCAGATTGCTGATACAGACTCCGCCATACGAGGACGACCTCGCGCTGCAGCGAAAATCGTCGGGACGGCCCGACACAGAGCCGGTGTCATGACCATGCGGCGCGGATCACATCTCTCCGATTTGAAAATCGCAGGCAGCGTTGCTCTTGCTGGCCAATACGTGACCGGGCAGCGCGCCGCCGATAGATGCCGCGCAGCCAATGCGTTGTTTTCCAAAATCGAAATAGCTCAGGCGTCGCGGCCGCATCACGCCGCGCTCTACACATTGGCGGCCGTCACATCAATCACATCATAAGAAATTCTGGGGGAATCATCATGACGACATCATCGGATACCACTGCGCTGGCCGGGCTCGACCCGGATGCCGGGTTGCATCGTAACATCACCTGGAAAGGTGCGTTCTGGATCGCAAGCGGTGTGCCGGCTCTGGTGCTGTTCTCGATCGGCGGGATCGCGGCGACGGTGGGCTCGCCCTCCTGGCTGGTCTGGGCGGTCTCGGTCATCTTCGGCTTCCTGCAGGCCTTCACCTATGCCGAGATCGCCGGGCTCTTTCCCAACAAGTCCGGCGGCGCCTCGATCTACGGCGCGGCGGCCTGGGTACGCTATGTGAAGGTGCTGGCGCCGCTCTCGGTCTGGTGCAACTGGCTGGCCTGGACGCCGGTCTTGGCCATCGGCTGCGGCATCGCCGCCGGCTATATCCTCAATGTCTTCTATCCCCTGCCGAGCAGCGATGAGGTCCAGGCCGTGATCGCCGCCGCCCAGCAGGCCGGCCAGACCCTGACCCCGGACCAGGCGATGGCGAGCCTGACGCCGCTGGTGCGCTCCTGGGAGATCCAGTTGGTCGATCTCGGCTTCCTCAAGGAAGGCCTGGCGCTGCGCATCAACACCACTTTCCTGATCGGCTTCGTCCTCATGCTGGTCTCCTTCGCGATCCAGCATCGCGGTGTGCTCGGCACCGCCCGGGTGCAGACGGTGATCGGCGTCGCGGTCATCGTGCCCTTGCTGGTGATCGGCCTGGTGCCGCTGGTGACGGGTCAAGTGGCGGCCGCCAACTTCCAGCCCTTCGCCCCCGGGCTCGATGCCCTGAAGGCGGCCTGGGACAAGGACGGCTGGACGCTCTTCCTCGGTGGTCTCTTCATCGCTGCCTGGTCAGCCTATACCTGCGAGACGGCGATCTGCTACACGAGCGAGTTCCGCAACCCGGCGACCGACACCTACCGGGCGATCTTCTCGGTGGGTCTGCTCTGCATCGTCGCCTATACCCTGGTACCCTTCACCTTCCAGGGCGCGCTGGGCCTCGCCGGCGTGCTGGAACCCGGCATCGTCGACGGCACCGGTGTCGCCGCGGCCATGGCGAAGATCGTCGGCGGCGGCGCCTTCGTCTTCAACCTGCTGACGGTCATGATGCTGCTGGCGCTGATGCTCGCCATCACCACCGCCATGGCGGGGTCGTCGCGCACACTCTATCAGGGCGGGGTCGATGGCTGGCTGCCGCGCTATCTCAATCACGTCAATCATCACGGTGCGCCGACCCGGGCGATGTGGACGGACCTCACCTTCAACCTGATCCTGCTGATGATGTCGGACTATCTCTTCATCCTGGCCGTCTCCAATGTCTGCTATCTGGTGTTCAATTTCCTGAACCTGAATTCGGGCTGGATCCACCGCATCGACAATGCCCATGTGCACCGGCCGTGGCGGGCGCCGAGCTGGCTGCTCGGCATCGGCACCTTGCTCTCCTTCGTCAATGCCTTCCTGCTGGGCGCGGGCGCGAATGTCTGGGGCAGCGGCACCTTGAAGACGGCGGCGGTGGCGATCTTCTTGATCGTGCCGGTCTTCCTCTATCGCCACTATGTCCAGGATGGCGGCCGCTTCCCCGCGCGCATGTTGGAGGATCTGAGCGTCGATGGCGACCGGCAGATGGTCCGCAAGGCCGGAATGCTCCCCTATCTCACGCTGCTGGCCGGCGTCGCCACCATTGCCATCGGCTATGTCACCTTCTGGTGGGTTTGACGTTAGCGCTCCACGGACCTGTTCCGCCGCGCCGCCGATATCTCAGGCATGAGAAGCGGCCGGTCGGATGGGTTTATCGGTGGAAGATAGGGATTGTCGCGCGTCGTTGAGAGGGCCGACAGTTTTAGAGCCTGTCGGACGGGGCGGGCATTGCTGGGAATGTTTCCGAATGGAGAGGCTGGCGAGATCCGCCTGGCATGATGAGGCTCTGCGGGATCAGGCGTAAGAGAAGAAACGATCCGTTCCGGCAGGACAGCGTCTTTCGCCAGGCCGTGGTGGCGGCAAAGCCGGACCGGTGCCACGGGCAATTTTTATCAACCCGACGGCCATGGCCATGGTCCAAACCGCCGTCAGCGCGATAAAGGGAATGGCCCCCAACAGCCAGGATGCACAGCAGAAGAGGAAGGCGCCGATGAAATGGAGCGACAGATAGGCACCGCTATCCGCTTGCAGCAGCGAGATCCGGTTGAAGACAAAAGAAGCGGCTAAAACGATTGCGCCCATCGCCGCTAGCGTCTGGGCATCATCAATGGTCGGCATGACACGCCTCCAGCAAGAGCCGGGTCGTCCCAGCAACAGGCACTGTCACGCAAGGTCGTCCTTGCACTAACGATCTTTCGCCTCGATCCGTTGATTGTCAACCTAAACGATTAGACATCATGGCCTACATCCTCTGCCGCTCGCGGCGATACCCGATCGCCAATCCCCCCCATGCCCAGGCCGAGCATCGCGAGCGGGAGCGGCCATTTCAGGCGATAGCTCCAACGCTCGCGCTCGGCATAGGGTGAGTCGAGATCGGCATCGCTCTGGACGAAGATCCTGTTGTCGCCCGCCGTCGTGTAGAGATGGGTATAAAGATCCAGCAAGCCCTTCCCGACGCCGCTTGCGGGATCCAGACCGGCAGCTTCAATGACCGGGCGATAATAGCTGCGCACCATCGCACCATCACGCTCCAGGGTCGCCAGATCATGGGGGATGGTGATGCCGCTATAGGGATCGAAGATATACCATTGCCCGGGCGCCACCTCCGCCGTCACGACCACATGCCCGGTCAGACCGACGATGCGGGCATCCATGCCGTGCTGCAGGAGGAAGGTGACCAGCATCGCCGAGACATGGCTGCAGAGGCCGACGCCGCGCTGCAGGGCTTTCCGCGGATTCCAGAAGGTGTAATCCCGCAATTCCGGATTGGTCAGCCCCATCAGTTGGAGAATCCAGTTCTCCCAGATCGGAATATGGACATGCAGATCGTCGAAATTCTTTCCCAGATACTCATCGGAAACGGCCTCGGAGATCACCAGCGTCGCCCGCGTCGCATAGGCTTTCGGTGTGTCATCCGCCTGCCACCGCAATTGGCGCAACGCCTCCCCATAGCCGAGCCTCGTGCCGTCGACACCAAATCCATCCATCGTCGCCAGCTCGGGGCTGCGGAGCGATCGATTGATGCCGAAGACATTCGCGGATGTCAGCAGCGTGCCGACGACGAGCACGCCGCCGCCCAGAAACATGATCCAGCGCGCCGCCGAGGTCGCGCAACGCGATGCCAGAGCAAAGAACAGGGCCAGAGCCAAGGCCGCGTAGATCACATAAGGATGTACTCGGATGGGGAAACGCTCGGCATAACGCCGTCCATCCTGCAGGATGGACCCGTTATCCGGCGCCGAGACATAGATATAGCCGTTGCTGTAGCTGCACCGGCCGCCACCCAGTTCCCCGACCTCACCCGGCGCTGCCGTGCAGGGATAGGCGGACCCGCCGATCAGCAGGGTCATCGGCTTCTTATCGATCGGGGCGACCTCGATGAAAGGCAGATAAAGCGAATTGCGCGGCACGAGATAGTCATGACCCGCCCCCATGCCGGGTGGCGTCACGCTGAAATCGATATCCTCCGTCACCTTGATGAGATCATAGCGGGATGCGATCGCACCGATGGCGATAACCAGAAAAGCCACCGCAGACACGGCACTCAGCCGTGACGAGAAGCGCCGGTAACGATCGGCGGGGATGGCGGCCAGACGATCCCGCACCTGCTCGTGGCGGAGGCGCAGACGCTGTGGCACGACACCAATCAGCGGCATCTGTTCCACGCGCGCAAGGAGCCGTCCTTGTATCGCCAGCGATAAAACCGCGCAGAAGCCCAGGATGTTCGAGACCACCAGCAACCAACCTTGCGGCTTGATCGCCACTATGGCGGTGAGGTCGACCGGCTGCCGGTTCGGATCCGCACCGTCACGGGTCGAGAAGATCAGCCGGTTCTTCCAATGCGCATACCGGCCCCCACCCAGCTTCCGGATATCCGAGACGGCGGCATGCGCCGGTCCCAGAAGACCGGCCCCATCGGACAGTGTCAGATCGGACTGCCGGGGATTGGCCCGCGTATCGCCTTGGATCGTGAAGAAGGGAATGGGCGATGTGATCCTGATCGTCCAGGCATGCCCGCCATCGGCGCGAAAGGGACCGTTGGGGACGACATGATGACGCCACAACCCGGCGCCCAGCAGATTCATCCCCGCGCAGACGACAAGGCTGCCGACAAGCGTAAATAACCGCAGATATCCGCGTCCGCGCCAACGGGTTGCCGTGGGCAACGAAAGCTTTTCATCGATAATCGTCATGAATTGCCGATTCACGAGATATAATCGAAACTGAAAATGGCAGTCATTTCACCTTCCGAGCAGCCCGACTCTCGGAATCTGCTGAAATACGATAAGTAACCGTCCGGCCTTCTTCAGACACAGCCCGACCACTACAGCAGACCCTGTCGATCCGGCTGTTTCCATGTCATCGCTTGTCACGATAGTCCCGCCGGTTTCGCGCTGATCCCGTCAGGCGCGCTCACCGGTTTGAGTGATACGCTGTCCGCGGCTTAAACCTGCGTCGCGCGCTGGCCGCTCCGTGCCGATATTTTGCTGTGGACGAGATGGAGATCGTCGAGGAAGGCCTGGACCGGCGCCAGTTGCGCGGCGCTGCGCCGCGTGACGACCTCGAAGAGAGATTGATAGGAAAGCTGCTTCGGCAGCAGCGCCCGCATCTCGCCACGCGCCACCCATTGCTCCGCGTAATGGCTCGGCAGATAGGCGACGAAGGCACCGGAGAGAATGAGCATCGCCAATCCCTCCATCGAATAGGAACTGGCCTTGGCGGTGAATTTCAACGGCCGCCGCCCCTCCATGTAGCCGCGCCCGCCATAGTCGAAGCGCAGCAATTCCCCGGTAGTCAGTTTTTCCTGATCAAGTGCAAAAAGCGGATGCTGGCGGCTGCAATAGAGCGTCTGCTCCTCGAGGAACAGCGCGCGATATTTCAACGATGGCAGGACGTGGTGGAAGGCGCCGATGCCGAGATCCAGCCTGCCGTCCTGCACCTTGCGTTCCAGCTCCTGCGGCGCGTCGATATGCAGGGTGACATGCACGTCATGCTGCCGCGCGCAGAAGGCGCTGACCGCGGCATCGATCCGCGCCGCCGGATTGCTGATGATGCTGTCGACAAGGCCGATCGAAAGATTGCCCACGAGCTTGCCGCGCATGGCGCCGATCTCGGCGCGGAAGGCTTCCATCCCCGCGACCAGGCGAAGTGCGGCCTGATAGACCTCCTGCCCGCGTTCGGTCAGGCGGAAACCGACCCGCCCGCGCTGGCAGAGCCGCATCTCCAGCCGCGCCTCCAATTCGGCGATCATGGTGCTGAGGCGCGAGGGGCTGAGATTGAGCTCCGCCTGGGCTGGGCCGAAGCCACCGCTTTCCACCACCGCGATAAAAACGTGGAGCAATTTCAGGTCGATATCGCTGAGACGGCCGATCATGACTCTCATACTTCCAGATAAATGAAAATATAGTTCCATTATTTCGCATTTATCGGAAGCAAGAAAAGGCGCGAGATGGCTTCGACAATTATCAGGGGTATCTCGCATGAATTTGCAGAACAGCAATCCGCAACCGGTCGATGCTGCCTTGGTGCCGCGCTTCGGCGCCATTCCCACCTTCATGCGGCTGCCTTATGTCACCGATCCTGCTGCCGTCGATATCGCGCTGATCGGCGTGCCTTGGGATGGCGGCACCACCAACCGGGCCGGTGCGCGCCACGGACCGCGCGAGATCCGAAACATGTCGAGCTTCATGCGCAAGGTGCATCATGTGAGCCGCATCGCGCCCTATGAGCTCGCCCGCGTCGCCGATCTCGGCGATGCCCCGGTCAATCCCATCGACCTGATGGATGCGCTGAAGCGCATCGAGAGCTTCTACGCGAAGATCCATGCGGCCGGCGCCCTGCCGCTCTCGGCCGGCGGCGATCACCTGGTGACGCTGCCTATCTTCCGCGCCATCGCCAAGAAACGGCCGGTCGGCATGATTCATTTCGATGCCCATTCCGACACCAACGACCGCTATTTCGGCGACAACAAATATACCCATGGAACGCCCTTCCGCCGGGCCGTCGAGGAAGGCCTGCTCGACCCGAAGCGGACGGTGCAGATCGGCATCCGAGGATCGATCTATGGCGCCGATGACATGGCCTTCGCCGAAGCGAGCGGCATGCGCGTCATCTATATGGAGGAATTCGCGAAGATCGGCGTCGAAGCTGTGATCGCCGAGGCGCGCCACGTGGCCGGCGACGGTCCCACCTATATCAGCTTCGATGTCGACGGCATCGATCCCGCCTTCACCCCCGGCACCGGCACCCCGGAGATCGGCGGCATGACGACACTGGAAGCGCAGACGGTGCTGCGCGGCCTGCAGGGTCTCGACCTGATCGGCGGCGATGTGGTGGAAGTCTCGCCGCCCTTCGATCCCAGCGGCAATACGGCGCTCGTCGGCGCCAGCCTGATGTTCGAAATCCTCTGCCTGATGGCGGATTCCCTGTCACGGAGGCGCGGCCGATGAGCACCGAGCGGAACCCCGCCATGCGTCCCGCCAATGTCATGATGGAGCGCATGTCCTGGCCGGAATTCGCGGCCGAGGCGAAGCGCAATCCCGTGGTCTTCCTGCCTTGCGGCTCGACCGAGCAGCATGGGCCCCATCTGCCGCTCGCGGTCGATGCCCTGCTGCCCACCGCCATCGCCCGGGATGTCGCCGAACAGGTTGGCGGCGTGGTCGCGCCGACCCTCAGCTTCGGCTACAAGTCGATGCCGAAATCGGGCGGCGGCCCGTCCTTTCCCGGCACGCTCAATCTCGATGCCACGACCCTGATCGCCACGGTCCATGACGTCATCCGCGAATTGGTGCGCCACGGTATCCGCAAGATCTGCGCCATCGTCGGGCATTACGAAAATCAATGGATCGTCACCGAGGGCATCGACCTCGCCTTGCGCGAATGCGGCGCCACCGGCCTCCGGGTGATGCGGCTGGAATACTGGGACTTCTGCACCGAGGAGACCTTTGCCCAGGTCTTCCCCGACGGCTTCCCCGGCATCGCCCTGGAACATGCCGCCGTCATCGAGACCTCGCTGATGATGCATTACTATCCGGACATGGTGCGCCTGGACCTCATCCCCGATCACGCACCGGCCGATTTTCCGCCCTATGACATGTTCCCGCCGCATCGCGACTGGGTCCCCTCCAGCGGCGCCCTGACCTCGGCCAAGGGCGCCAGCGCCGCCAAGGGCAAGGTCATGGCGCAACAGGTCTGCGGCGATATCGCCAAGGCCATCCGCACCGAGTTCGGCGGCTGACGCCATGACAGCCGCTTTCGACTTCACCGGCAAATCCGTCCTCGTCACCGGCGCCAGCCGCGGCATCGGCTTCGGCGTCGCCCGGGCTTTCGCGCTGGCCGGCGCGGATCTCACCATCCTCGCCGACGATGCCGGCGTGACCGAGGCAGGCAGCGCCCTCTCGCGCCTCGCCGGCCGCCCGATCCGCGCCCTGCAATGCGACATCACCGACCGGGCGGCAGTCCGCCGGGCGCTCGCAAGTTTCGACAACCTGGATGTCCTGGTCAACAATGCCGGGCTGGAACGCATCACCCCGATTGCCGCCGCCGACCCCACGGTCGAGGAAACCTTCCGGCGCATCATCGACATCAATGTGATGGGGACTTATTTCGTCACCCGCGACGCCCTGCCGAAACTCGCGCAAGGCGGCCGCATCATCTTTACCGCCTCGATCTGGAGCCGCACCGCCGCGCCGGAATTCTCGGCCTATGTCGCCAGCAAGCATGCGGTGATGGGTTTCATGCGCACGCTGTCGATGGAGCTTGGGCCGCGCGGCATCAATGTCAATGCCGTGGCGCCGGGCTGGGTCCGCACAGATGCCTCGATGCTGTCGCTGAAACGCATGGCGGAGAGCACCGGCCGACCCGAGGACGACATCCTCGGCGAGATCATGGCGGGCCAATCCCTGCCCGGCCTGATGGAACCGAGCGATATCGCCGAGCTTTATCTGTTCCTCGCGTCCGACGCCGCCCGCAACATCACCGGCCAGACCTTCAATATCGACCGGGGCGAGGTGATGTCGTGAACGCCCCGGCCCTGCCCCTTGCCAACAAGACGGCCCTCGTCACCGGCGCCCATCGCGGCATCGGCGCCGCCTGCGCGCTGGCCCTGGCGAAACAGGGCGCCGACCTCGTCTGCGCCGATCTGCATCCCAGCACGCAAACCGTCGAGGCGGCCCGCGCGTTCGGCCGGCAGGCTCTCGACATTCAGACCGATGTCGTCGACGAGAGGTCGGTCCGCGATCTCTTCGAGCGGACCGGACGGCATGTCGAACAGCTCGACATCCTGGTCCATTGCGCCGGCATCATCCATGAGAAACCGCTGCTCGACACCAGCCTCGCGGACTTCGACCGCGTGATCGGCGTCAATCTGCGGGGCAGCTTCCTGATCGGGCGCGAGGCCCTGCGCCTGATGACCGAGCGCCAGACGAGGAGCCAGGCAGCGGGCCAAGCCGCAGGCCGGGCGACAGGCCGTGTCATCCTGATCGCTTCGGACATGTCCTATTACGGACGCGAACAATATTCGTCCTATGTCGCCTCGAAACACGGCGTGCTCGGTCTCGTCCGATGCTGGGCCAAGGAATTCGCGCCGTCGATCCTGGTCAATGCGATCTGCCCCGGCCCGATCGATACCGCCATGCTGGATGCCGAGAATATGAGCCCGGAATGGCGCGCCAGGGAATTGCAGATTCCCCTCGCCCGCTTCGGCGCGGCCGAGGAGATCGGCGCGCTCGCCGCCTTCCTGGCCGGACCCGAGGCCCGGTACTTCACCGGCCAGGGCATCGGCCCGAATGGCGGCAGCATCATGCCCTAGATCATGCTCCGGCACCGGAATGGCCGGGCACCAGACGACCGCATGGGCACCAAAGGGGCCCATGCCGACTGAACAAGAAACCAGGGAGGAAGTCATGCTTTCAAAGGGTAAGGCCGCTCTGACGGCCGTCGCGTTTCTATCCGGCCTCGGTCTTTCCTGCCTCGGCGCCGGCAGTGCCCTGGCCAAGGAGACCGTCAAGGTCGGCATCTGCGTCTCGTGGCCCGGCTATTCCTTCTACGAGGTGGTGAAGGAAAAGAACCTGGCGTCGGATTACGATATCCAGCAGACCATCTTCGAAGACCCGGTCGGCGGCCATTCGGCCCTGGCGGCGGGGCAGATCGACGTCTTCTACTGCACCAACGACTATTCGCCGATCGCCGTCGAACAGAATACCAACGAAGTCAATGTCACGCTGACCAGCCCCTCTTACGGCGTCGATCAGATCGCGCTCGCGCCGAAGATCGAGCCGAAGGATCTGAAGGGCAAGAAAATCGCCGCGCCCCAGGCCTATATCGGCCAGTTGCTGATGGGCGTCTGGCTGGACAGCCAGGGCATCAAGACCGACGACGTCACCTGGGTCAATCTCAACGCCGACGAAGCCGTCGGGCCGATGATCTCCGGCGATCTCGCCGCCGCCTATCTCTACGAGCCCTGGCTCTCGAAGCTGACCGCCGCCCTGCCCGGCGCCCACAGTGTCGCCAATACCTCAGATCCGGCAATCCTGAAGACCGGCATCTTCATGGACGTCCTCTATATGAACAAGACCTTCATCGCCGACCGCCGCAAGGCCGCCCTGGACATGCTGAAGGCGCATTTCCTGGCGGTCCAGGCCTGGCACGACGACACCGCCGGCGTGAACCAGATCTTCGCCAGTTTCCTGAAATGGCCGCTCTCGGACGTAGAGGGCGTCATCGGCACCAACGGCAAGGCGTTGAAGGGCGGCGTCTATGTCTTCGACTTCGACGAAGCCGCCCGGGTCTGCGGCGTCCTCGACGGCGATGCGCCGCTCGGCCTGAAGAACGGCGCCATCTATGACGCCATGGCGCTGATCAACAACTGGTGGCAGAAGCTCGGCCTGATGAAGACCACCATCGATCCGAAGAAGGCGGCCGATTGCAGCCTGATGGGCGATCTCGTCAAGAGCGGTTTCCGCCAGTCCCTGGCGGCGCATTGAGGCGGCATGTCGAGCGGATCGGCGGCAACAAGAAGAAACGTAAACGGGGAGGAGTTCCATGTCTAACCACAGGATGTCTAACCACAGGACGTCCAGCTACAGGACGACCATCATCGGCGCGGCCACCGGGTTGATGCTGGCCGGGTTCGCGTCAGGCCAGGCCGAAGCGAATGAAAAGGTAAAAGTCGGCCTCTGTGTTTCCTGGCCGATTCACACGATGCAGGAGGTCGCCAAGGAGAGGAAGCTCCTCACCGGCTACGATGTCGAGCTGACCAATTTCGAAGATCCCATCGGCGGCCATTCGGCCCTGGCCGCCGGTCAGATCGACATTCTCTATTGCACCAACGATTATGCGCCGATCGCGGCGGAACAGGGCGCCAACGAGGTCAATGTCACCCCGACCAGCCCGTCTTACGGCGTCGATCAGATCGCCCTTGCGCCGAAGATCGAGCCGAAGGATTTGAAAGGCAGGAAGGTGGCCGCACCCCAGGCCTTCATCGGCGAATTGCTGATGGGGGTCTGGCTCGACGGCCAGGGCATCAAGCCGGATGAGGTCACCTGGGTCAATCTCAATGCCGACGAGGCGGTGGGGCCGATGATCTCCGGCGATCTCGCCGCTTCCTATCTTTACGAGCCCTGGCTCTCGAAACTGACCGGCGCCATGCCAGGGGCGCACAGCGTCGCCACCACGGCCGATCCGGCGATCCTGAAGACCGGAATCTTCATGGATGTCATGTTCATGAACAAGACTTTCATCGCCGAGCGCCGGCAAGCCGCCCTGGACCTGCTGCGGGCCCATTGGCTCGCCGTCAAGGCCTGGAACGAGGACACGCCCGGCATCAACCAGACCATCGCCGATTTCCTGAAATGGCCGTTGCCGGATGTGCAGAGCGTCATCGGCACGACCGGCAAATCCCTGAAGGGCGGCGTCTATATCCTGGATTTCGACGAAGCCGCGCGTCTTTGCGGCGTCCTCGATGGCGAAGCCCCGCTCGGCCTGAAGAACGGCCAGGTCTATGACGCCATGGCCTCGATCAACGACTGGTGGCGCAAGCTCGGCCTGATGAAGACCACGATCGATCCCAGGAAGGCCGTCGATTGCAGCCTGATGGGCGATCTCGTCAAGAGCGGCTTTCGCCAGTCGATGACGGATCACCAAGGATAGAAAGTCATTGGGGATAGTCCAAGCCCGATCATGTGTAATCGCGGCCGGCACGACGATCGAGATGCCGGCCGCCTCCTCTCTCGAGGCGGAGACCAGATGCAATACCAATCGCCCCCCTCACCCCGCGCCCGGCGCTGGCTGGAAATCCGCAAGCCGATTTCCCGCCACAGCACGATCATCCTCGGCCTGTCGCTCTGGGCCGTCTTCTTCGTGTTCTGGGAACTGGCTGTGGCCACCGGGCTCGTCACCGAATTGCTGATGCCGAGCCCCCTCAGGGTGCTCTCGACCCTGACGCGCCTGCTCTCGACACCGGATTTCGCCCTGGATATCGCCGCCAGCATGATCCGTATCGCCGTCAGTTTCCTGCTGGCCTGCACCGTCGCGGTGCCCCTCGGCATCGCCATGGGAACCTTCCGGGCGCTGGAGGCCTTCTTCAATCCCTTCATGGCGGCCTGGCGCTATCTGCCGGCGCCGTCCTTCATTCCCATCCTGCTGATGTGGTTCGGCACTGGCGAGGGGCCGAAGCTGGCGCTGCTTTTCATCGGCGTCGTGTTCTTCCTGATCACCCTGGTCATGGACTACACCAAGCAGGTGCGCCAGGAATTCGTCGAGACCTCGATGACCCTGGGCGGCAACCGCAAGCAGATCCTCTGGACGGTGATCGTGCCGGCGGTCCTGCCCAATGTCGTCGTCGCCATGCGGCAGATGATGGCGGTGAGTTGGACCTATCTGGTGATCGCCGAGATCGTCGCCTCGACCAACGGCATCGGTGCCATGATGATGCGGGCGCGCCGCTTCCTGCATACCGACGAGATCATGGCCGGGATCGTCGTCATCGGCGTGCTCGGCCTGCTCTGCGACATGGCGTTCCGCTGGCTGCACCGATGGATGTTCCCCTATGTCGAGGAGAGCGCAAGATGACCGCGCCCAAACTGCTGCTGCAGGATATCGGCAAACGCTACAAAATCGGCCCCGCCTCGGAGATCGAGGCGATCCGCGGCGTCTCGTTCGAGGTCATGTAGAACGAGATATGCGTCCTGCTCGGTCTTTCGA
>CAYOQR010000006.1:0-75959 GCA_964406155.1 uncultured Rhodospirillaceae bacterium
CCGCCATTTACCGCTGCACAGGCATGCGCAGCAACGCACAAAAACCCAGATAAATCAGCGTTTCTCATCGTTTCGTATGCTTGAACGTGCACAGGCGCGCACCCATATCTCCCTTGGTTTTGTGGGACAGATTGGGGAATGCCATGGCTCGCGAAGTCGACAAGCTCTCTCCAGCAAAAGTTAACAAGACGACGAAGCCGGGCCTCTATGGCGACGGGGGCGGCCTTTACCTGCACATAGGGCCGACCGGCGGCAAGAGTTGGATCTTTCGCTACATGCTTGACGGGAAGGCCCGCGAAATGGGCCTCGGTCCCTTGAAAACGGCCGGCCTGGCTGAGGCTAGGGGGCTAGCCCGGAAGCATCGACTGGAATGCCGGGATGGCATCGACCCAATTGACGCCCGGAAGACTGTGCGGGAGGCACGAAAGCTGGAGCGCGCCCGGGCAATCACGTTTAAGAAGTGCGCCGAGCAGTACATCAAGGATAAGCGCGCCGGCTGGCGGAATGAGAAGCACGCCGACCAGTGGTCCAGCACCCTAGAAACCTATGTTTATCCCGACATCGGGGATCTGGCAGTCGGGCTCATTGAGACCGAGCACGTCATGAAGGTCTTACGTCCTATCTGGGCAACCAAGCCGGAAACCGCCTCTCGTGTCCGCGGCCGCATCGAAGCGATCCTGACTTATGCGACAGTTCACAAATGGCGGACCGGCGAGAACCCCGCCAGGTGGCGCGGCCACTTAAAGGAGATCCTGGCTGAGCGCTCGAAAGTCGCCCGCACCGAGCACCATGCCGCCCTCCCCTGGCAGACCATGGCAACCTTTATGACCGACCTAGTGAAGGAAGACGGAACCGCCGCATTTGCACTGCGCTTCGCCATATTGACGGCGGCCCGAACCAATGAAGTCATCGGCGCCTGCTGGAACGAAATTGACATGGACGCAGCGCTCTGGATCGTCCCGCCCGAGCGAATGAAGGCCGGGCGGGAGCATCGCGTTCCCTTGTCCGATGAGGCCTTGGTGGTGCTTCGCGAGATGGAGAAAACCAAAGCTGATAGCGGTCAGCATGTATTCCCGGGGCGCCGGCAGGCGACGGGCCTCAGCAACATGGCGATGCTGGCACTCCTGCGCCGCATGAAACGCGATGACATCACTGTTCATGGCTTCCGCTCCGCCTTCCGGGACTGGGCTGCAGAGACTGGACGCTCATCCGATATCGCTGAGGCCGCCCTTGCCCACGTTGTCGGTGACAAGACGGTGGCAGCGTACCAGCGTGGTGACCTTCTGGCACGGCGCCAGCGGCTCATGGACGACTGGGGTAGCTTCTGCTCTGGCAAATCGTCGGTCACGGTCCTGAGGCGGGAAACCGCCGCATGAACGCCGCCGGCTTTGAGTTAGAGCTGCGCGATGGCGAGGAATGGGGCGACCTCTTCGCCGTCATGCTTTTCCCGGAAGATGCCCAAAAGCGCCGAGCTTGGACTGCGCAGGAATGGCTCCGTGTTTACCCAGATCTCCGAGATAGCGGCGGCGTCGCCCCAGTGGACGAGCTGACCTTGTTGGACAAGCTCAGAGAGGCAAAGCTTTCGGATGGCGCACGCGATGAATGGGATCGGCATTGGATCGACGGAATGCTTGCGGGCGACATGCTAAAAGCTCTCATGGCGATCGCATCGAACGCACCGCACTTGGCTTCATGGTCGCAGGCCATAAAGGTTGTCCAGGATGCCGTCCGTGCTGGCGGCCGAACAATCAGCGACCGCGAGCTGTACCGGATCAAAGAATCACATGGGAGTGTCTGCCATTTCTGGGCGGCCTGGATACTGCGCGGCCAGCGGATCTACGAATCCGCCGGCGCAGCCTATTCAGTAACGGACGACCTAAACATCTTCATGGCTGAGGCCATGGCCCTCTTGCAATGGGCCACTAACTTCACATTGCCAAAAGTAGACGGAACTCCCAGAGCCAAAGCCGAGCCGACATTGAATGCCCAATCCTGTTGGGTTTGTCCACGCACCTGGGAGCCTCCAATTGCCAAGCCAGGATGGCTCAGAGACGGTCGGGTTGCGGCATTCACCTTAGAGCCCCAGATGGCACGCCGCGTAGGTAAGGCGAGGACTGCCCAAAAATAACCTCTGACACGACCGTGTCAGACATGTCGCGTCCGATTACCGGCTCATAAATTTCTATGCATGGCGTTGCGTTACCTCGCGCGCCGGTCATAGGAGAGCTTAATGAGCAAGAAGTCTGCGAACCCGATTGAGTCGACTATCCGACCAGCATTTGCCACTCCTCGCGTCTATGCCACCATCAGCGGAATGTCCCTCCGCGCAGTCTATGAAGAGCTCGCGAAGGGCAACTTGCGGGCGGTCAAGCGCGGGGCGTCAACGCTGATCGATGTCGACCACGGCCTTGCCTATATGCGGTCCCTTCCCGCCGCCACGTATCGCGCGCCCAACCAAACTGGCAGCAACAAGGCGGCCTGAGCCATGGCGAAAGAAAACCCGGCACCGCTGGCGGGCGGTGGCCGGGCTGATTTCTTCAGCAAGCACTGCGCTGAAGATATCCCCGACGACTCGCAAATTCAAGTCGCCTGGAACTGTCGTCGCTTCGAAATCGACCGTAGTCGCGCTCTGCTGATTGCAGGTCTCGCGTTTGGAGGGCGGCAATGATGGCGGCCGCGCATCGCAGTATCGATCTCCGACTGCAGTATCTGGCTGAGCAGTTGCACCGGCTCGGGCCACGCGCCATTTACGAGCTGTTTGTCGAGCTTCGGAGCGATCCGACGGGTGATCTAGTCGGACGCCTTGAGCGGTACGCCGCGATCGATCCGGCCCATCTGTACGTGACTGGTGGCGACCGGTTCCCCTCCCAGATGTTCGAGGTGGCGCGATGACGGCCCGCGAAATCGTCGCCGCCCTCGGCGGCCGGTGGCTCGGCTCATACGGCATGGCGCAATGCCCCGTGCATGATGATGGCCGGACCCCTGCCCTGAAAATCTCCGACTCGCATCACAGCGATGGCATCGACGTCTGCTGTTTCGCCGGTTGTGCCTGGCGCGCGGTCAAGGCCGAGCTGAAACGGCGCGGGCTGCTGACTGATGAGAAACTGTTGCAAGCTGAAACAGTTTCCGCGCCGCGCTTCGACGCCGAGCAGCGTATCCGCGAGGATGAAAAGACGCGGGCCCTGGTGCAGGCCGTCTGGCATCATGGCCGGCTGGCCGCCGGCACCCTGGTCGAGCAGTACCTGACCCAGGCCCGTCGCATCACCCTACCCCAGATTGGCGGTGTGCCACCGTCCCTGCGGTTCAGCCCATCGCTGAAGCATGGCCCGACAAGGGCCGAGCTGCCGGCAATGGTCGCAGCGGTCCAGGGACCAGACCGGCGCATCGTCGGATTGCATCGGACGTATCTCACCTTGAAGGCCACGATGACGCCGTTGTCCCAGCCGCGTCTCATGCTTGGCCATTGCTCGGGCGGTGCTGTGCGCCTGGCGCGCGCCGATACGATGGTCGCTATATGTGAAGGCCTCGAGACCGGCCTGGCCGGAATGCAGGTCACTGGGTTGCCCGTCTGGGCCGCACTGTCGACGTCCGGCCTGCGGTCCATCATCCTGCCGCCCGGTATCCGCGAGGTCGTCATCCTCGCCGATAATGACGGCCCTGGCCTCGCTGCCGCAGAAGCGGCCGCGGAGCGGCTGGAGCAGGAAGGTCGTTTTGTCCGGATCCAGGTGCCGCCGGAAGGCCGCAAGGACTTCAACGACGTCCTCCTGGCAATGCGAGGCGCGGCATGACACCGCCTGTCCGGTTCAAGCTGGTCGCGATGGGCGACCTCACGGTCCAGACTTCGGGCCGGTACCTGATCAAGGGACTGCTGCCAGCCCAGGGCCTGGTCGTCGTCTGGGGTCCGCCGAAGTCAGGCAAGAGTTTCTGGACGACAGATGCCGCCCTACACGTCGCAGCCGGCTTGACGTACTGCGGCCGGCGGACGCGCCAGGGTGTGGTCGTCTATGTCTGTGCTGAAGGCACCAGCGGCATCGGCGCTCGGGTCGAGGCATGGCGACGACAATATCTGGCCGAGGACGCCGGCAACGCGGCGTTCTTCGTATTGCCAGAACGTCTCGACCTGATTGCCTTCCGTGGAACCCTCATCGCCGATATCCAGGCCCAGCTTGGCGATCGCTCGCCAGCCCTCATCGTTATCGACACGCTGAATCGGACTTTCAGCGGCAGCGAGAGCAGTGACGAGAGCATGACGGCCTATGTGCAGGCCGCCGACGCACTGACTGCGGCGTTCGGCTGCTGCGTCGCCATCGTCCACCATTGCGGCATCGATGGCACCAGGCCTCGTGGCCACACATCTCTGACCGGCGCGGCCGATGCGCAAATCGCCATCAAACGCGATGCCGACCGCGGCATTGTTGGCGCCAGGGTCGAGTGGATGAAGGATGGCCCCGAGGATTTCGATGAGAACAGTCGCCTTGAGGTGGTCGAGGTCGGGACCGATGAGGATGGCGAACCCGTCACCAGCTGCGTGGTCGTGGCGAGTGATGAAGCGCCAGCGCCCACAGCGCGAAAGACGCGGCTCTCACCCAGCAATACTCTTGCACTTGAAGCACTTCGCCAAGCAGTTGATGAAAATGGTCATAGTGCCCCGGCCTCGAATCACATCCCCCAAACAGCGCGCGTCGTCCCGCTCGAGCTCTGGCGCAAATACCTGTACGCAAGACTGAGCGACAAGGAGCCTGGCACGCGTCAGAAGGCGTTCACCCGTGCGGCTGAGCAGCTACAGACAAGAAAGCTAATCCAGATTTGGGATGATTTGGTGTGGATATGCGCAAACTGACGATCACTTGTCCAAGTGAGCAGAAATCAGCTCTCTTGTGATGGTGATGGCCGCCTTTACGTCTTCCAACGTATAAGCATCCCAATCCGCATGAGTGCTGCTCGAGCGAACTGCTGCGGCTGCTCGGGCCCGCTTTGCCACAATGTTAGTCAGCAGCCCCTTGGAGACCAAAAAGCTGATGATCTGGTCGACCTTCCCGCTGGTCTCGGTAGCGCCGGCGTTGACTGCGATGCGCTTGACGGTATCCTCGAAAACAACGCCGGCGATTACGCCCGCTTCCTTGTGGCGATTGAGGATCACATATTCGTCAGCGTGATCAAGGAAGTCGTCGAACGTCTGCGCCGAGACTCTATCCTCAATTCTGGCCACGAGGCCCAGATCAATGTCGACCGCCAGGTGATCGATCAACGAGAGAATTTGCCTAACCCTGTCGACATCCCTGTAGTTGGAATTTCGCAGCCAGTGCAGCATTTCCCCGATAAGTTCTCTGTAGGCATTATTCGCTGGCACGATAATTTCGATCAGATTTTTGATTGCACCTGCCCATCCAGCGATGGCGCCAATCTCCCCATCGTCAGCGGACTGGCCCGGTTCAGTTGCGAATGCGATTCTATTTCCCTGCTCAACGAGCTGTCCCAGTCGATTGACCACGTTTTCGTTAAGATTCGGCGCCATTCCCACTTACCCCCTCAGTCTTGCTACCTCTGCCGGACAGGACACCCGGACATCCGGACATATCTATAGATATATGTCCGGTCTTGTCCGGGCTAGGCGTCCCCGGACGTGTCCGGACAATGTCCGGGTTTGTCCGGCATGTCCGGGTGGTAAAGGCAGTGAAAGTGCGAGTTCGAAGTTAGCTTTTCCTGATTGCTGAAGAGATGACGGAGACTGCCCGAGATTTCCGGCAATCTCGATGAAACGTGGTTCTGTCACCAGCCCTGTTGGCAGCCGAATGCCGCTATGATCAGTCTGGCGGATATCCCATCCGCCTTACACATGACAATAATTGCGGTGCATCAATCGCCTACGCACGCCTACGCACGTAATCCACAATTCATCCCACAAAAATAAGTTGCGGCGATTTATCGGTCGGCCTCAGAGTGAATTCATCTCCTGACGTGCTCTTTGGCTCATGCTTATGCCGACACCATCGAACGAAACCCGCTTCTATCGCCCGAGAAAGTTCAACGCGACGACGCGCCAGCGCTTCTTCCGAATTCGGATGGAAGAACTCACCCTCCATTGTGGGCGCCTCTCGCATGCCCAGATGATTTTGGCGCACCGCATCTGCCGGAACGAATGGGACCTGTTCCGCATCGACGCGCAAATGGACGCCGGCGAGATAAGCGAGTTCGCGATGCGCAATCGCCTGGCAATGGAAAACCGGCTGCGTCTCGACTTGCGCGATCTGGGCTATGAGCCGACGCCGGCACCGAAGAAGTCACTCGGCGAGCTCCTCAGCAGTGGCGGCGCTGCAGCATGACACACACCCCACACAGCGCGCCGCCCTCACCGCTCGACTTCTTCAGCCATCTGGTCTGGATCGACCGGCGCCGTCCGATACTCGACACGATCGAGCCCTATCGTCGGCGCATCTTCATGGAGGCGCTGTACAGCTTCGATGACGCTGGCCGGCCGCAATTCAACTTCGCGCTATGTGGCCGCGGGAAAAAGAACAGCAAGACCAGCGACCTCATCCTGGCCGCGCTCTATCGCTTCCTGGCGTGGCCGTCGCCACAGGGCAATGATGCCTTCATCCTGGCCAATGACCTCGACCAGGCGGCAGACGACCTCGACCTGACCAAGAAGCTGATTGCCGCCAATCCGGTGCTGGCTGACGAGGTCGAGGTTAAGACCCGCGAGATCGAGCGGCGCGACGGCAAGGGCGTGCTGCAGATCCTGCCGGCCCGCGATGCCATTGGCGCCCACGGAAAGACGTTTCTCTTCTGCGGCTACGACGAGATCCACGGCTATCGCAATCATGACTTGTTCGAGGCTCTGGCGCCCGACCCGACGCGACAGGATGCGATGATCTGGGTCACGTCGTACGCCGGCATCCGTCACGCGCCTGGCATCCCACTCTATGACTACTTGCAGATTGCCAAGCGCGGCGACGACCCGCGGATGTTCTTCTCCTGGTACGCGGGCGACTTCACGACCGACGCATCGTTCGCCAATGCTACGCCGGAAGAGCGCGCGAATCCCAGCATGGCCAGCTTTGCACCGGATTACTTGGCGCAACAGAAGCGCCGGCTGCCGACCCATAAATATCGCCGCCTGCATCTCAACCTGCCCGGTGCGCCTGATGGTGCAGCTTTCTCCGCAGACCATGTCATGGCGGCCATCGTCACGGGGCGCAAGCGGTTGCCACCGGAAGATGGGACGCCCTACAAGGCCTTTGTCGACATGTCGGGAGGCTCCAGCGATGACGCCTGCCTGGGCATCGCCCACTATGACGACACGTTGAAGCGGTCAGTTCTGGACCTGTTGATTAGCCAGACCGGCCGGCCACCATTCAATCCGCGCAACGCCGTCACGAAATTCGTTGCAGCGCTGGCGGAATATGGCATCCGGCGCGTCACCGGCGACGCCTATGCCGGCCAAACCTTCCGTTCCGACTTCGAAAGCCTCGGCGTCACCTACCAAACCTGCGGTCGACCGAAGAGTGACCTCTATGACGCCCTGGAGCCGCGGTTGAATGCCGGTGAGGTTGAATTGCTCGACGTGCCGGAGCTGCAGGAGCAGCTTCTCACGCTCGTGATCCGTGGCGGCAAGATCGACCATCAGCCCGGCGATCATGATGACTTCGCCAATGCGGCTGCCGGCGCCATCTGGCTGACGGAGCCCGCCATACAGGCAGTTCCCATCGTCGTACCAATGATTTTCTCGAACGGCAGCGCGCGCTTTGCCGAGATAGGCGGCGAGACGCCGCGATGGATTGAAAGGAGACCATAGCAATGACGGCTGTCGAGCAAGCATCTGCCACCTTGGACGCGCTGCGGGCGCGGCATCGGCAGGAGAATGACCGCCAGATCGCGATCGGCGTGGAGCGTCGCGATATCAGCTATGCGGCACATACCGGTGACGCAAAGGCCAGGAGGCGCCTGACAGCGATAAACATTGAGTTTGCCACTGCGAATTCGGAAATCGACAGCATATCTGAAGCCATCAAGCGGGCCGAGATAGATCTTGCCGAGGCGAAATCAACAGAACTCAAGTCGCAGATGCGGCAGAAGGCGGAAGAGGTGCGAAGTCGCCTGGGTAGATTCCAGCAGCTTGGTGCGGAGATTGATCAGCACGCAAAGCTGATTGCCGAGAAATACAAAGAACTCGAGGCCGAAGTCCTGGCCATCGGAAAGCTCAGAGCGCCCATCCCGAGTCTGACGTTAATGCGGTCGAACGGCAAACGGGCGATGTTCACATTGTTGCTCGGAACACCAATCGAACTGATGCGCTTGTCGCCATCAGAGAGAACCACCTTCGCATCGCTCACCGACTCTTGGATCACCTCCATGGATCGGTGGGCATCGGCCCATCTGGGCGATCGACAAGAAATCGATGATGTAGCGTAAGGACACATAGAATGGCAAACCCACTCGGAACAGCGGCCTATGCGATCGACGGCACGATCGCGACATTGCAACCGCAGGTCGCCACTTACCTGGGTGCTGGCGGCAGCGCACGGGTCTTAATTGAGCTTCTACAGCAGGCCATCATGGATGCAGATCCAAGCCACAAGAGGGCATTGGTGACGGCGATGCTGGCCGGCAAGAAGGGCCGCCCTTCCCCGCTACAGACCAATGGTCAGTCGCTGGTCAAATTGACCCGCGGCGCGATTTATCCGTGAGGCGCTATGCTTAGTTTTATCAGCGATCGAGCCTATTCAATGCTCTCCGACGATGGGCTGGACGGTTTGTGGCACGATCTGATTTCCATATGCGCCGCTTGCGTCGATAGCCAGGAGTTTCGCGGGGAACTGATGCAGGTTGGTCGTGAGCGGCTGCGTCGGCACATGGCCCGCAACGGCCGTATCCCCTGCATGATCATCGATTTTCAATCTCGCCGTCGCGCGCGTGACGCATCGGCTATTTGATGGAGACCTTCATGTACTCTGGCTCTGACTATGTTCTGGTGAACATTGCCAAGCGAATCGCCAAAGGCGAGACGCAGCAGACCGATGGCTTTAAGAAATCGGCGTTCTATTCGCTGATGAAACGGCGGGCGGCCGAAATCCGCGAAGGCAGCGAAACCTCGGAGCAGGCTTTCGCGCGCTTCGTCCATAAGATGGCCGAGGGCCGCGAGCTGTATGGGGCGTATCATCTTGCTAAGCCGGACGACGATGCTCCGGTCGAGAAGACGGCGCCGGCGCAGATCGCCACATCCGCCTCGTACGACAAGTTAATGGCCAAGGGTGCCGAACTGCGTAAGGCCGACCCCAAACTGACCGAGGCTCAGGCCTTCGCCAAGGCCTACGAGGACCCGGCGAACAAGGAACTCGTTGCCCATGACCGGCAATGGCAGGTCGAGCGGTCCGTCGGGCGACGTTGATGGAATTCATCCCCTCTCTCATCGTCTCCAGGGGATGATGGCCGCGCCGGAGCAGCAACCTGGAGTTATGGCCAGGTCTGGCGCGGCCGCAATTTACAGGGCCACAGAAGCCCTCACCGGAACTGCGTAGCGCTGGGCTTCATGCTACGCGGTTCCGGGCATGTCTGACGAAGCAAGGAAAGAATGATGTCTGGATCCGATAATGACGTCCAAGTTACGCTCGGAGCCGAAATTTCCGGCTTTACCTCCGGTATGCGGACGGCGGCACAAGATGTCGATGCATTCACGCAGTCGGTCAAACTGAGCCAGGAGGAAGGGAAGCAACTCGTTGCTCTGATGCAGCAGGGCATCGCCCCCACGCAGGCCCTCACTCAGGTTCTTAACTCAGGCTTTGGTAACGCCTCCGCGACCGCCAGAGCCGCCGCTGTCGACTTCCAAGCCATCATCAATCCCACCACCGGCATCGGTGCCGCCTCGAAGTCGGCCGCCGACAGCGCCCAGTTCTTCGAGGGCGTCCTCGGCACGCAATCAGCCCGGGCCCGCGAGGTCCGCGAAGCGATGGGGGAAGCCGGTCTCGCCATCGGCAATATCGGCCTCAGTTCCAGCCAGGCGGTCAACGGCGCCCGCGCACTGATGGACGAGCTGGCCGCCGGCCGCGTCCGGCAGGCGACCGGCACCTTCACTCGGTTGTTCTCTGAGATCGCCCAGGCAAATCCCATCCTGGCGGCGGCGACGGCGGCCGTGCTGGCATTGGGTGCCGGCTTCGTCGAGCTCGTCCTTCATGCCCATGCGGCGGAAGAGGCGCTGGATGGCGTCCATAACGCCATGATCCTGATCGGTCAGGGCAGCCATTTCAGCGCCGATGCGACGAGATCATTCATCAGCGATCTTGAGCAGCAGGCCGGCATCGGGCAGAGCGCTGCGGACACTATCGCGGTTGCGATGGCTCGCATCCCGAAGGCGACCGATGACACCAGGCGGTCACTGGGAGAGCTTAGCGGCACCTTTGCCAAGCTGTCGGGTTCCGAGCCAGCCAAGGCGGCAGAGGTGCTGGCCAAGGCCTTCAGCAGCGGCGCCGACGGGATCCTCAATTTCGGCAAAGGCATCAACCTCTTTACCGAAGAGCAGAAGGCGGCGCTGGAACAGGCGAAGCTCTCCAATGACGTCTACGCCGCGCAGGCGATCGGCATCGATGCCCTGAACAAGCGATTCGGCGAATACACAAATTATCTCAAGGAATTGAAGTCCTACACCGACGTCCAGAGCATGACTGAGGGCGTCATCATCCCGGGGCTGGAGCCGCCGAAGCTGCCGGATTTCAAGTCTGGTGCCGCCGAGGATCCAGTTGCGGCCGCACGGCAGGCCAGCGTCGAGAAATATCTGCAGGTCGACCGCGAAATCAAGGCAGTCGAGCAGGATATTGCCAATATCAAGCAGCAGCAGGCCGGCGCGACAACGCAAGATGCGCAGGCGCAGGCCGCCACCGCCCTGCAGCAGGCGGAAACCAAACTGCGGGCCCTCCAGCAGCAGGCCGGTGCCGGCAAGAGTGGTGGCGTCGATGTGGTCACCCAGTTGAAGGCCCAGTTGGCGGAACAGGATGCGGCGACAACTCAATCCCTGACCGAAGAGCTGCAGGCGCACATCTCGTTCTGGCAGAACGTCCTGAAGACTCAGCATCTGACAGCCTCTCAGCGCATCGAGGTCGAGCGACAGGTTGCCAATGAGCAGAAGCAGCTGTCTCACGCCAGCGCACAGGAACATATCTCCTCCCTGGATGTGGAATTGGCGGCTACTCGTCAGGGCAGCCAAGAGCGGATCGACATCCTCCAGCGTCAATCGGCCTTGGTGCGGGCTGAATATGGCGCCTCCTCGACCCAATACATGCAGGCCGAGGCCAAGGTCACCGCGGCGCAGCGCGAAGCGGAGCAGGAGCGGCTGAGGGAGAAGATCGCCACCTTGGATGCCGAGGCGGCGCAGACCCGGCAGGGCAGCCAGCAGCGCATCACGATCCTGATGCAGGAGACGGCGCTCGTTAAAGGCCAATACGGTGAGCAGTCGCGGGAATATCAGGATGCGCTGCGGAAGCAACTCGATGCCGAGCGGCAGTTCCAACAGCAGGTCCAGCAGCTGAAGATCGAGGGCATCGACGCGCAGCAACAGCTACGCTTGCTTGATCTCCAAAACATCAAGAGCCAGAACGAGGTCGATGTTGCCCTCGGCCGTCAGACCGAAACCCAGAAGATCGCCAGTCTCCGCACCTATGCCGCCCAGGAATACCAGATCAAGGCGCAGGCCGTGCAGCAGCAGTTGGCGCTGCTTGCCCAGTCGCCGGATACCGATCCGAAGCAGTTCCAGCGGCTGAACAACCAACTTCTGGTCCTGAAGAAGCAATATGCCAACCAGATGAACCAGATCGACCTGCAGGAGGTGAATGCTGCGAAACAGCATTGGCAGTCGATCATTTCGCCGGTGACCTCAGCCTTCAGCCAGATCACGTCCGGCATTCTCCAGGGCACCCAGACTTGGCAGCAGGCGATCGGCAACTTTGCCGTCAGCATGGTGACGACGCTGATCAATGCCGGCGAGCAATGGCTGGAAAGCTATCTGATCGATCTCATTGTCGGGCAAACTGCCCATAAGGCAGCTGCAGCAACCCAGATCAGCACGGATGCTGCAACCGGCGCGGCCGGCGCTTATTCTTCCGCATCGAGTATCCCTTACGTCGGTTGGATCATTGCGCCTGCTGCCGCTGCTGCAGCGTTTTCAGCTATTACGGCGTTCGGCAGTGGCTTCGCTGTCGGCACGCCAAACGTCCCGCAGGACATGATGGCGACGGTGCACCGGGGTGAAATCATCGTGCCGGCGACGATGTCAGATGCCATCCGGCGCGGCTCGCTGACGCTGGGAGGCCCCGGTGGTGGCAACAGCACCGGCGGCCCAATGCATGTCCATCTACATAGTCCGATGTTTTATGGCGACATGTCTCGCGCCGCTTCACAGCGGACGGGCGCAGACCTGCTGCGAGACATCCAAAAGGCAATGCGTGACAACCCCAGCCTGAGGCCAGCATGATGTCGGCAGAGAGCGATTGGACGCAGTTGGAGACAGCATTCCGCGCGAGCGTGAAGATGCAGCTATCGGCGCACATGATTGATTATTTGTGCGAGCAGCTCCGTCCGGTTTATCTGCGGCTGTGGCGCCCTCCCCTCACCGACAGCGTCACCCTACCCGCTGACCCAGCAGCCGCCGCTGATGCGCGCTCTGCGCTAGAAGCCGCTTCATTGTTGGCACAAGAACAGTTCCTGGCCGCCTTCATGGAAATCGTACGATTGCAGGGCGAAGTCTATCGGGAGCGCTGGCAGAAGGTTCTGCCCGAACCGCCACAGACGATGCAGTGAAGGGCGCCGGCCGGGACCGGCGCAGGTATCATACGTGTCGCTACTTTAGGGGTGGCCTAAGTGCCGGATCTGCCCCGCCCGGTACTATACGACCAACCGAAAATAGATAATTGCAGATCTCATCTCCATACTCTCCGCACCTTACCATCCAGAAGGCACAATCGAGCTTGTGATCATAGGGACGGTCCTCAAAGATCATGATCTGCTCTTGCCAGTCGATCGGCCCCTTATTGATAGTTCGACCCCAGCCAATCAGGAGTAGTATCGGCCGCTGGCCACGCCGGTCCATGAGGTCGACCCATAGAGCGGGATGTGGGCGGAAGACGCGCCTGTCATATCGGGCATCGTGTGGGCCGTGTTTGATGATCCGCCGATCAAATTCGGGACACCCCTGTTGGATCAGCGATTCGCGCCTGACGTATTCCGCAAATCGGGCACGTTCGACATCGCCCGTAGAAATTACTTCATCAATCGCCTCTGATGAGAGCGGTGCTTCTGAATGAGCATCTAATTCCGATTGAGTCGGGGGGTTACCCGACATATCTAACGTCGCAGCCATATCCATATCTGTCTCCTAGACCGATTCGATGGGTTAGACCGGCCTAAACGTTGCAGCGTTTAGGCCGGTCGTTTGATCCGGTATCGGATCAATGATACGATATCATTGCGTCAGGGAGGCGCAACAAAAATCGTATCGGTGATCAGAAATGTTACCAGTCCAGTTGGAAATGGCCCTTGCCGCGCTCGGCTGGGGAACGCGCGACCTCGCTGCCGCCGCGAAGGTGTCGCTCGACACGATCGCCAGATTCAAGCGGGGCGAGGAATTGAAGGATCGAACCATAGGAGCGATGGAAGCCGCCCTGGAAGCAGCCGGCGTGGTTTTCCTGGCTGACGGCGATACGACGCCTGGTGGTCCGGGCGTTAGGCTTCGAAGCTAGTCGGCGACGACCGTTTTACCTCTTCTTGGGCGCTTTCCATTTGCCTAATCTTTCTGCCAGCTTGGTGAGGTAGCTCCAGCCGTGCTGTCGAGACCGTTCCTCTCGGTCCAGCATTTGCCATTCGACGCGCCCCTGGAAATCATCCCTCCTCGCCGAGAGGCGAGCACCGGAAAGTGTGTCGTCAGCGAGACACTCTGCTGCGACCTTGAGGGCCGCTTCAAATACCGCACTATCGTGAATGTGGACGTCCGCTTTATCGAGCCTTTCGACCAGGCGATTCCGGACCTCAAATGTCGCACTCTCCATGGCCATCAAGTAGCGCACTTGATGTTCGTCGATATAATCGATGAAGCGCACCATAGCATCGCCAGTCTCAACCACGTTGTCGGCACCGGCTAGCAGCCTGAGCATCTGTCTGGAAAATTCATAAAAGAGGCCGGCGGCTACGATGGCATGCTGCTTTTCTGTGCCTTTGTCACCGTCGATTACTGTGAGATCAGGCATGAGCCCCCCTCTATAGTCAGAAAAAGCTTAGCAATTTGAACCGCCATGTCATTGCTTTAATGGAGAGCAAGACAGCAGATGACGATGGATGTGGATCTGTCACTGGGGCGACAATGATAAGGGCGCTTGATTATGGGCTCATTCATGGGATAGACGCGCTAGAAATACTATCTAATTGAGATAAAAAGATAAAAATGAATAACAGGCGGACACCCTCTCCGCCACCTACCTGTCCCAGGCAGCCCCTCTCGGTTTCAATTTCGTTGATTTCTCAGGGACTTCCTGAGAAAAATACTCCCGCACTGTCTCGGATTGTCCCGGCCAATCCGCCGCTTTTGGGGGTACTATTGGGGGTATCGGTTCGATAACTTGGGGGTATCGGCCATGCTCACAGATACAGCGATCAAAAAGGCGAAGCCGCAAGAGAAGCCTTTCAAGCTTTCTGATAGTGGCGGCCTGCACCTGATCGTGAAGCCTGCCGGCGGCAAACAGTGGTGCGTCAAGTATCGGTTCGGCGGCAAGGAAAAGCTGCTTTCCATTGGCACTTATCCCGAGATTTCCCTAGCTGATGCCCGCACCGCGCTTGATGGTGCCAAGAGGCTGTTGCAGCTTGGCCACGACCCTGGTGTTGAGAAGAAGCTGAAGACGCTGGAGCCTGAAGGGTGTCTGGTGGCGGATCTTCGAGGCGATGTCCGATGACCCGGACTTCGAATACTTGATCATCGACTCGACCATCATTCGCGCCCATCAGCATGTTAAAAAAGGGGGTCTGAAGATCCGGCCATTGGCCGTTCCCGCGGTGGCCTAAGCACCAAAATCCATATGGCCGTGCGCGGCTTGGGATGTCCCGTGCGGTTCTTGCTGAGCGCCGGACATCGCGGGGATGCACCACAGGCTGCACCTCTGATCGAAGGACTGCCCGCCGACGTTGGCATGGCCGATGCGGCTTACGACGCCGATCACTTCCGGCGGGCGATCGCACAAAAAGGCGCTGTTGCCGTCATCCCCAACAACCCGTCACACACCAAAAAGCATCCCCTCGACAAGCAGCTCTATGCCCAGCGTCATCTCATCGAGTGCTGCTTCTCCAAGCTCAAGCAGTTCCAACGTGTTGCCACTCGCTTCGAGAAAACCACCAGAAACTACCTCGCCGTCGTAACGATCGCTGCTATCGTCCTATGGTTACGATAAGTGTCCGCAGAGCCTAGAGATAAGCTTTCTAAGGCGGCAGCTTAACAAGATTTACATCGCCAGGGGATGCAATGGGAGCGGCATGCCCCCCGCCACACTTGTTTCGTTCAACGAAACACAGGTTACACCATTTGTATCGTCCTGAAGAACCATTCAACACCACTCAGCAATACAGTTGCAAAGCGACTAGTTCAGGGGAAGAGATAGATATTCAGCTTCAACGAGCCGGGGCGTCAACTATCGGTTCCTTGAGAGAGGTGAGTACACCTCGCCGACCGTATTGCTATTATTGTCGGCTGACCGTGATAGATAAAGTCGCTTAGACTTTCTCTTTCGCGACGCAAGACTGCTTCGTGATAGACCCATCTCAATCATTAGCGAATGACCGCACCAATGAAGGCTTTCAATCGGTCCGTCCGAGGTGCAGTGAACAAGTCATCTGCTGTGCCTGACTCGGCAACCACGCCACCACAGAAAAAATGCACCCGATCTGCGAGAAGCCGTGCAAAGCCCATCTCATGTGTCACGATCACCATTGTTCTTCCCTGCTCGGCTAGGTTCCGGATGATGTCGAGAATGCCCGATACCAGCTCTGGATCAAGTGCGGAGGTCGGTTCGTCGAGCAGGATAAGCTTTGGCTGCATGGCAACAGCCCGAGCGATTGCGACACGCTGCTTTTGTCCACCGGATAATTGACCCGGATAGTGGCGCATCTTGTCCCTTAAACCGACTTGAGCAAGAATATCCTCGGCCTCAGCGATCACATCACTTCGGCTTCGTCTTTGGACGCAGACCGGTCCCTCGATCACATTCTCCAACACTGTCATGTGATTGAAGAGATTGAAATGCTGGAAGACCATCGGCATCTGCGCCCGGACCCGCGTCAAAATCCTCTCTGGCGCACAATAGAAATCCCCTCCGTCGTTGCCACAGAGACGCTCGCCCGCGAAAGAAATCTCGCCAGATGTCGGGCGCTCAAGGAAGTTCAGACAACGCAGAACAGTGGACTTCCCGCTACCACTCGGGCCGATCAAGAAAGTTACCTTGCCAGCCTCAATTGTCAGATCGATGCCATGCAATATTTCATCGTGACCGAAGCGCTTCCTCAGTCTCCGCACCTCGATCAGTGCTTCGGGTCGCGCCGGCAGTTCCTGACCACCATCCATGACTGCCTCCTTTTTACATGGCCTCACTCAAACGGCTGCGGTGGTAGCTGGACCGCCTGAGATAACCCGGTGTCAGCCACTGTTCCAACCTGGTCACCAGGACGGATGCTGCGAAGCTGAGGATGAAATAGACGATCGCAACCATGAGATAGACTTCCATGCTCTTGAAAGTATTTGAGATAATGATCGTGCCGTTTCTCAACAGCTCATTCACCGCGATGTAAGAGACCAGGGCGGTGTCTTTGAGGAGACTGATGAAATATCCCCCCATCGTTGGCAGCGCGACGCGGAATGCCTGAGGCAGGATGATTCTGCGATATACTAACAGTCGCGACATACCGATGGAGATGCCGCCATCCTTCTGCCCCGGATCAACTGAGATGATCGCCGCCCGAAAGACTTCGGACAGATACGCGCCGATGTTCAGGCTGAGGCCGAGGCACCCGGCGGCAAAGGCCGGCAATGAGAGACCGATCTGGGGTAAAGTAAAATAGATAACCAAGAGCTGTACAATCAGCGGCACGTCGCGCCACACCTCGACATAGATCGAGAGAGGCCATCGGACCGCTCGGATCGTGGAGAGGCGCCCCAGAGCAACGCAGATACCAAGAAAAATACCCGCCGCCATACTCACGAGCGCCAACTGTACCGTCACCAGCGCCCCCTCCAAGAGGAAGGGCATGTATTTTGGGATCAGAACGAGGAAGAACTCGTACATCGCGTTCTCCGGGGCAGAAAGCTGCGAGATAGTCCGTTGCAGTCAGCGTTACTTCATCAGCTTTTCCTGCTCCGGCCCCCAGGCTCCGTATTTCTCAAGAATGCGTCGTCGGGTACCGTCAGCTTCCATGTCCGAGAGGACATGATTGATTGCAACGGCGAGATCGGTGCATTCCGGGCGCAAGCCGATGGCGAGACCGCCCAGAATATAGGGTGCCTTGTCTTCGGCTGCTTTCCATTCCGGCTTTGGTTGATAGGGGAGCGGATCACCCGCCATCCGGAGATCGCCTGCGCGCTCCGCCTCCGCTTTGAAGGTCGTCTGGTCAAAGACCACGGCATCTGCCTGCTTGTTGCGCAGCGCCACGAATGGTTCTCCGAACGTATTGAAGTCCAGGACCTTGGCGGCGATGCCGGCGTCCACAAGCCGGTGCGCCGTCAGCGAGTCCATCGTGCCCAAGGTACTTGTCAACGTCTTGCCCTTCAGATCGGCGAGCGACCGGATTGGCGAATCCTTAAGTACAATAATGTGATCGACCATCATGAAATATGGGTTAGAAAAGATGATTCCGGCACCAGAAATCCGCTCTTGCGTGGAGGCCATGCCAGACAGGATGACATCCCACCTCTTGGCTTTCAGCCCCGGAATCATCGTTGTCCATTCCGTGATGGTATAATCCCATTTGGGAATATCGAGCCGTTTGGCGATCTCGGCAAAGATCTCCGGCTCGAACCCCTCATACTTGCCTGACTGCTCATCTTTCCAGACAAAAGGTTTCGTGCCCATCTGCCCATTCGCCGACATGATCACGCCACGTTCACGGATATCACCGAGGCAATCCGCATTTGCCGCGACACTCATCATTGCCGAAATACAGACACCTGCCGATAGGGCAACGCTCGCCAGTTTCATTCCAGATCCTCCCAGAGTTCTCATTTTTCTGATTATTGAACTTCGATGGTGGGCTCTATTCCCGCCGCAGCTCATGGCATGAGCAATGAACACCACCTCCACCAAGCGCAAACATGTCGTAATCGACAGCGAAGACCTGGAATCCTTCCGCCTTGAGGCGCGCATTGACATTGACGTTGTGCGACATGGAGAGTACTCGTTTGCCGCCGAGGCTGACGACGTTGCCGCCTAACTGCACACAATCTGCATAGGGAACCGGAACCGAAGTGATGCCGTGCTCTCTGATAAACTCGAGGGCATATGACGGCAGGGCGTCCTCACAGATGAGAGCCAAACCCTCTTCCAGCATCACGACGCAGGCATCCATGTGCACGAACTGGTGCGGAATCGGAGCGATGAAAGTCTCCCATCCTTTTTCCCGAACCCAGCCTGCTACTTGTTCCGCACCATCGCGTGTCGAACGGCTACCGGAGTAACCTAACAAGGCGACGCCTGGCTTCAAGATGACAAAATCACCACCTTCGAAATGGCCCGCCGTAACCCATTTCCAGATGGGGATTCCGGCATTTCGGTAGAACTCGGAAGCGACGGCGTAGTCGCGGCGGCGCGGTGGCGTCTGGATGCTGGCGATGACGGCGCCCCACGGCGTCATGAAACTCGAATCACGGGTGAAGACGCTCGCCTTTAGCCCCTCGTCGGCCTCGACGAAGTGGCAGCGGACGCCGTTGGCCTCGTAAATATCGACCATCTGCCGGTGTTGACGCATGGCAAGTTGCTTGTCGAAGCGGTACCCCATGCGCTCCTGGTTCTCCTGGGTCACATCGGATATCGCATTGAGTTTGGTCCATTCGAAATGATCCGGCTTCCCCAGCAGGACATCCGTCAGAATCCCGGTCTGCGCAGTGACACCCCACCGCACGTTGTCTCCCGCCGTTTGGCCGCTTGCTGCGTGTTCAATTGCGGCAGTCATGATTTCCCCTCCGTTCGATACAACCACCTCTCATTGAGGCGACCGCCAGACGCTACGCCCGGTCTGCAATGACACAAAACGAGAAACGTGAGCATTAACTGTGAATGGGATTCAAGGTTATGCCGATGCCGGCCGCACCGCTGCCGAATACCGAAGATTGAATAGGGTTCACAGTAGGCACAAATATTTTTCGATTTTCCCGGATTGAACAACTGTCATCATGGCCGCCGCAGAGCGATGCGCTGACGATGAGAGCGCATTTGACGAGACAAAGTGGCCGGCTCAACAGGGGACAAGAATCGCGATGCCGACGAATCTCAGGGTAGATGCTGCGCGCTTGTGGAAGAGCCTCATGGAGATGGCTCGCATTGGCGCAACAGAGAAAGGTGGCGTGTGCCGCCTCGCTTTGTCGGATGAGGACAAGCGGGCCCGCGATCTTTTCGTTGACTGGTGCCAGGCGGCCGGCTGCACGATACGGATCGACAAGATGGGAAATATCTTTGCCAGGCGAGCCGGCCGAGATAACACCCTCTCCGCCGTCCTGACGGGAAGTCATATTGATTCGCAACCTACCGGTGGCAAGTTCGATGGCGTCTACGGTGTATTATGTGGACTGGAAATCATCCGCACCCTCAACGACGCTGATTTTCGCACCTTACGCCCGATCGAGGCCGTTATCTGGACCAATGAAGAAGGGTCGCGGTTCGCTCCCGCTATGGTGGCCTCCGGCGTCTTTGCGGGCGTTTTCGACCTCGAATATGGACTCTCCCGCCGGGACCTGACCGGCAGATCCATGGCCGAAGAACTGAAACGCATCGGCTATGACGGGGCAGAAGAAGTCGGTGGCCGCGAGATACATGCGTTTTTTGAGGCCCACATTGAGCAGGGCCCCATCCTCGAAGCGGAGCGAAAGCGTATCGGAATTGTCACCGGCGCGCAGGGGCAACGCTGGTTTGAGGTCACCCTGCGCGGGCAGGAGGCTCACGCCGGCCCGACGCCGATGATCACGCGTCGCGATGCCCTGGTTGGCTGTGCGCAGGTCATTGGCGCCGTCAACCGGATCGGCCGGCAGTTCCAGCCACATGCTTGTGCGACCGTGGGCCTGATCGACTGCCGGCCCAATTCGCGCAACACAATTCCGGGCGAGGTGTTTTTCACGGTCGATCTTCGCCATCCTGACGATGCCAAGCTGCTCAGGATGGCAGAGGAAATCCGGATTGCCTGCAACGAGGCCGCGGCCGATAACCGACTCAGCCTTGACTTCAACGAGATCTGGTATGTGGCGCCTGTCAGGTTCGACGCTTCCTGCGTTCACGCCGTCGAACGCGGCGCAAATGATCTCGGCTTCTCCATGATGCCGATTATCTCCGGTGCCGGACACGATGCCTGCTATCTCAGCCGCGTGGCACCGACGGGCATGGTCTTCATTCCCTGCGAGAATGGCATCAGCCACAACGAAGTCGAGCATGCGAGCCCGGCAGACTGCACCGCCGGCTGTGATGTCCTCATGCGGGCCATTCTCCAACGGGCGGAGGAACACTGACATGCTGTGCCGAACCGCGCCCCTGGTGCGAATCCCTGATCCGGGGCCACTGCCGATGCGGATTATCGCCGAACCGGACTCGGGTTGTTAAATGTCCTCAAGGGGAGTGAAACCATTTCACAGTAGCATCGATCGAGCGCATAATGAGCTAGCTCGAACCAGTGTGAAGATTTCCTCGATGTTGCTCAAACGGAATCGCCTGCCGCTTCATGCCTTGCGAACCTTTGAGGCCGCCGCCCATCATCGCAATCTCACCAAGGCAGCCGAAGAACTCGGCGTGACTCATAGTGCCGTCTCACATCAGATCAAGAGCCTGGAAGACATCCTCCGCGTCAGGCTCTTTGACCGTCAACGTCGCCCGCTGGTTTTGACGGCAGAAGGGGAAAAGCTGCTACGCGGTGTCGTCGATGCCTATGATCGATTGACTCAGGTCACGGGAGAGATCGGTAGTGGCGATTTTGAAGGCGAAGCTAAGATATCCTGCGTGCCGGGACTGGCGGCCAATTGGCTCGTCCCCAGCCTTGGTGACTTCATCGCCCGGTATGCCAAGGTGCAGGTTCACGTCATCACGGACTACTGGCGGCATCAGACTACCGCCGAAGAAGCAGATCTGCGGATCATCTATGGCAGCGCGGAACACCCGGGCAAACGGGTGATCCTTCTGGGGCATTGCGAATTTTTCCCTGTCTGCAGTCCCCGCCTGCTGAGTCCGCAAACCCATCCGCGTGACCCAGCCGAAATACTGCGCTTTAATCTTCTGCATGAATACACCAGTGAGACCTGGCTTCGCTGGTTCGCCGCCGCCGGCGTTCCGGATCCGGATCTACACAGATCGATCTTCTTTGATAGCGCCCATCTGTCGCTTCAAGCAGCGCGATCGGGATATGGTGTAGCCATGGGCGACACTCATACGGTTGCGGTTGACTTGAAGGAAGGACGACTTGTCCGTCTGTTTTCAACAGCCGTCCCGGCCATGCACCCCTACTATCTCGTAACCCCGCCCCTCGAGCGGATGAAACCGATCATTCAAGCCCTGGAGTTCTGGATCGTTGATTGTTTCAAACTGCTTGAGAACACCATAGACAGCAAAGAGCTGCTATCAGACGCCGGTGAGGATGGCTAACGCTTGAGCTGCTGCGGAATCTGGTGCCAGTGTAGCGCCTCACGATAGTACGGCATGGCCACCTTTCGGGGAATGTAGGTTCCGTTCTGAATGCAGGTAGCTACGTGCCTGGCGATATCTTCAAGCGGTGCAATCCAGACATCACCCTTCTCAACAACGTATTCGATGAACTTTCTTAACTGATCGGCTCGCGCGAGCCTGCCTATCAGCCAAGGATGCCAGACGCCGATCCAGAGACCGCCATAGGCATAAGCAGCATCGAACTCGGCGCGATAAACATTGAATGCTTCCTCCGGCGACCGGATCGTCATCATATACCGGAGATCGATGCTGTGCGCAAATTGTGGCCAATCATCATTCGCCCAATGCGACGGCAGTTCCAGAAGCGAACCTGACGATGTCTCCATCACGTAGGGGACATCATCTGCCATCAAGGTCGCGTCATACAGGAATCCCTCTGTGCAGAGGAGATCCGCGGTATTGCGCGAGAAATTGTAGACTGGCGCGCGATAGCCGCGCGGACGCGCGCCCGTCATCCGTTCGATAATGTCGATACCACGCGTGAGCCAGGTCCACTCATCATCCGTTGAGAGTTCATTCGGGCTTTCATGCAGATAGCCATGATGACCGATCTCATGACCGTCCATAAGAATCAGTTCGACAAGATGGGGATATCTCTCCATGCACCAGGCGGGCATGAAGAACGTCTGCTTGATATTAAAAGATTTGAAAAGCCGGAGAAGCCGTGGCACCGCCACTTCGTCATAGCGGAGCCAAGACGTCGTCGCAACCATGTCCGGAACCCGTTGTCCGTATTCCAGGTGTAAGAAGCTATCCGTATCGATGTCAAATGTCATCGCCATGGCGCATCTTGCGCCATTCGGCCAGGGCAGCGGTCGCTCAAGCATCTTCATCATCTCTCTCATCGGATCAGGTGGCCCCCGTCAATGACCAATTCGCTGCCCGTGACATACCTTGACTCGTCAGATGCCAGATAAAGAATGCCGTTCGCGATATCTTGTGGATCGCCAATGCCAAGCGGACACAATCGCTGCCATTCCGCCTGCACGATATCTTGCGTCGTCAATCCACGGGCAGCGGTGACCTGTTCGATCTCACGCTCGACCATCGGCGTCATGATAACCCCGGGGTGAACCGAGTTCACTCTGATCCCATAATGATGATCAGCGCAATACAGGGCCGCCGCTTTGGTGAAGTTTCGGACGGCCGCTTTTGACGCGCAATAATGCGCGTTGAGCCCGTCCGCCACCATCGCATAAGTGGAAGAGACGTTCACAATCGAACCGCCTCCCCGGCTTTTCATTGCCTGAACAGCCGCCTTCGTGCCCAGGAACGGCCCTTCCGTGTTCACGCTGAAGATTCGCCGCCAGTCACTGAGGGTGATGTCTTCCAACCGCTGCTGCTTTTGAATACCTGCATTGTTGACCAGGACATCCAGCCGGCCGTACTGGTCAAGCGTGAATCTGATGATCTCGTTCCAGCTCTCCTCACTCGACACGTCGAGCAGCATGGACTTCACTGACGCCGAGTGCTGCGCAGCAATATCTCTTGCGACACACTCGCTTAATTCGACATTAACGTCGCCAAGAATGACAACCGCTCCCTCTCTGGCGAAGGCCGTCGCGGTGGCCCGGCCGATTCCCATCGCCCCGCCCGTGACAATCGTGATCTTCGATTCAAGTCGTCTCATGCTTCTAGCCCACAAAATGTCCACGATCGACACTAATGGCCTGCGCCGTTACATCCTTGGCAGCCGCGGAAGCCAGGAATAGGTAGATCCCCGAGATATCGCCGGGCATCATCATGCCCGGCAGCGGCTGATGTGCAAGCAGACTGGTGACGACTTCTGGAACCGGCTTCCCTACTTCCGCCGCGATCTCACGCACAGTCCACATCGCGCCTTCTGTGTCGACCCATCCAGGGCAAACCGCGTTGACGGTGATTCCCCTTGGTCCAAGCTCGAGAGCCAGAGCCCGCATGAACCCGAGGTTTGCGTGCTTTGAGGCGCAATAGCCGCTATACTCGGCGGCGCCGGTTTTTCCCCATATGGACGATGTGATGATGATGCGTCCGCCTTGTCCCATGAGCGCCAGTGCGCGGTTTGTCACGTAGTATGTGCCAAGGACGTTGATTTCGATTACGCGCCGGAACGCCTGTTCCACCAGCGCTAATGTCGAGCCGATCGGTGTGCGCGGTTGATAGCCGGCATTGTTGATCAGAATATCGATATGCGGAATACTCTCGAATGCAAGGTCGACCGCCGCTGGCACCGCAATGTCGCATTCGACGGCAATAACTTTACCGGCGGCATGGCGTTGTATCCTTTCGGCGGCTTGGTGAATACCGTTGTCCTCCGCAAGAATGAAGACTGTTGCCCCGGTCGCCGCAAATTCTTTGGCAACTTCGAAGCCGATGCCGCGGCTCGCTCCCGTGACCACGATTGTTTTATCTTTAAGCTCATGTGGCGAGGTTGAGGTCATCATTCACCCCCTGTATTGCGTGATTTTAAGGGCAACCGCGCTGGCGGTGATCGTCGCAACAAGAATGAGCGCACCAAGCGCGTTGATACTGGGGTCGAACGACGTCCGCAGCATGCCCCAGACCATGGTCGGCAAGGTCATTCCGCTTCCAATGGTGAAGAACGTTATGACGAAATCGTCAAGGGACACAGACATCGCGATGAGTGCCGCGCCGATGAGGGTCGGACGGATGATTGGCAGGATAATAGTCAGGAAGCTGTAGATTGGTGAGGCTCCGAGATCCCGCGCACTATCGAGCATCGCAAAATTGAAGTTGCTCATTTGCGCGTAGATGATCAGAATCACAAAGGGCTGCGTGAATATGAGATGGCTCGGTATGACCGTCAGCACACCCATTTTCACACCCAAAGCCGCATAGGTTGTTGCCAGCGCAATGGCCAGGACCAGTGGCGGAAGCATCACCGGCAACGACAGGAGACTGGTCAGCATCTCTGCGTGTCTCGGTCGAAATTTTGACATTGCGAGAGCAGCCGACGTGCCGATCACAGTCGAAACCAAGCCGACGCTGCAAGTGATTGTGGCGCTGTTCTTGACCGCTGCCCAGAACCGTTCATCCGCGAACAGCGTCAAGTACCAGTGAACTGTCGGCGCACCGATCGGCATGGTCGCCAGCTTGTTGCTGCCGAAGGAGAAGAGAACGACCAGGAAAACGGGAGAGAGCATGAAAAACGTCACGCAAGCTCCGAATGCACCCCAGAGACATCGGGACAAATGTGTCTGCGTCATGCCGACCAGTCTTTCTTCAGGAGGCGGGCGGCCAGACGCCGGGCTAACAGAAGCAGTATACCGCACGTGAGCAGGAGCGAGAACGATAGCGCCGAACCTACCGGTGCGTTCAACCGGTTGATGAACTGGCTCTCGATAAAATTTCCAAGCATGAACGTCTCGGTGCCACCAACGAGTCGCGGCGTCACGTAGTCACCTGCCGTCAGGAGAAACGACAAGGCGAATGCCGCAAAGAGTCCAGGCTCGCAAGCGGGTAGAATGACGTCCAGAACAATCCGCAACGGAGTGGCCCCAAGGTCGCGCGCTGCTTCCAGTGGGGTATCGGCAATGCCGCGGAGCGCGCCATAGATTGGCAGGATCGCAAATGGGAGAAGAAAATGTACCAGCGTGACGATCACAGCAACCGGGCTGTACAGCAGCCATGTAATTGGTTCCTGGATCAGTCCGAGCTGAATCATTGCCGTATTCAGGATCCCCTGCGTTCCCAAGATGGTCTTCCAGGCATAGATCTTGACGAGATAGCCCCCGAACAGGGTGATCAGCGTGACAAAGAGCAGGACAGGGCCATACCGGCCGCCACGGAACCGTACAAAATACGCGGCTAGAAATCCGAAGACCGTGGTGATTGTCGCAACCACCGCAGAAATGAACAACGTGAACAAAAGTGCTCGAAGGTAGTCGGTGTAAACCAGCACGTAGTTATCGACGATCAGATCCGGAACCAGCTTGTATGATCGGAGTCGCCAGAAGCTGACAACTAATAGATACCCAAGTGGCATGGCGAAAAAGAGGATCAGCACCAGGAAGGCCGGACTGATCATCAGCAGCCGACGGACCCCGCTGGTCATGAATCCCCCCTGACCACGCGTCTGCTTCTTGCCTCCCAACCCACGAGCACCTCGCCCGAGGTGAGTAGCGAGGACGTGATAGCGGCGTCCGATGGGAGATGGGCACAAAGCTGCGTGCCGTCGCAAAGCACGAATGCCACACGAATGTGCGGTCCCATGAAGACCCATCCGGTAATACGCGCCCGGACTGTGGTCTCAAGACGTGCGGCTTCTGCCTCCGCGCAAACGACCCGCACCTCATTTGGGCGAACGACGACAGCGACCCGGCCATCCGGGCCGGACGCCTCAAACGAGATCCCACAATCGAGCAGCACCCGGCCATGCGACCGTTCCCCGGGCAAGATATTTGCGTCGCCGACGAAACCTGCGACAAACTCCGTCGTCGGATTCTGATAGATCTCCTCCGGGGACCCCTGCTGTACCAGACACCCGTCTTTCATCACGGCAACTCGATTGGCCATTGCCATCGCTTCACCCTGATCATGGGTAACAAAGACAAACGTGCCGCCTATCGCGCTATGGAGCTGTCGCAGTTCATCCTGCATGATCTTTCTTAATTTCACATCCAGTGCCGCCAGCGATTCATCCAATAGCAGGACTGCTGGTTCCATCACCAGGCTTCGAGCTAGGGCAACCCGCTGTTGCTGTCCGCCGGAGAGCGCATTTGGCAGCCGATCCTCGAAGCCGGTGAGATGAACAAGTTTAAGCATCCGCTCGACCCTGGCCTCAATTTCATCCCGCGGGTACTTTGCGATGCGCAGGCCATAGCCGATATTTTGCCGTACCGTCATATGCGGAAAGAGACCATAGCCTTGAAATACCATGCTCGTTCGCCGGGCCTCTGGCGGGAGCGTGGTGACATCTCTCCCGTCAAGCTCTATCGAGCCAGACGATGGCGACAGGAATCCGCCAATGAGGCGCAGAAGCGTGGTCTTGCCACAACCGGAAGGACCGAGCAGAGCAAAAAAGTCGCCGCGGAAGATATCCAGATCAACCGGCTTCAAGGCGGCGAAATCACCATAGCGTTTGCCAATATTCCGCAAGCGAATGATGGGTTGCACGGGTTCTGTCGCGTTAGCAACAATTGGCCTCAGAGGCATGGCGACCATGGAATCAGACATGCTCCTTAGCTCTTCAACACCTTTTCCCACGCCTCCTGATAATCGTCCCATGTTGCGTAGGGACCATCGGCTTCAAGCGGGTACATGGGGACGATCATCGTTTTGCTGGTGAAGTAGTCCTCGACGGTGGCGTAATCATAGAGCGCCTTGTTGGCTGCGCTCGCTTTCGCCATGGCATCCGTGGTCACGACCGGCATGGAATTGGCCTCCGCGCCGGCCAATTGTCCGTCAACAGAAAGGGCGTGATTGATGATGTCATGGGCAAAGTCGATGTTGGCCGAACCTTTTCCAATGGCATAGCCTTCAATGAAACCCATGCTCTTTTCTTTTGGGTAGGCCACCTTAATCTGCGCCTTGTCACCGACCCAGGTGGTGACGGGCTCCCATCCCTGAGCCATGACGACCTCGCCGCTTGCCAGCAGATTGACGAGATCGCCATAACTCGATGCGATGGTGCGAACATGGCTCTTCTTGAAGTCGACGAGAAGGGCCGTGACCTTGGCTAGTTCATCTTTTGTCATGTGGGTTGGCTCGGCGATGCCAGCCACCCGGGCCCAGGCAAAAAAATTCCCGGGATAATCCGCAGTGATAGCGACCTTGCCCTTGTATTCATCCTTGAGCATATCCGTCCAGGACGTCGGCGCCGCAACCTTATCTGCATTGTACAGCATGCAGATCGATCCGTAGGTCATGGGAACGGCATACCAAATGCCACCTTCTGACATATTGGTCTTTGTGTGCTCAATGATTGTGGGATGAATGTTCTTGAAATTTGGAATCTTATCGAGATCGAGCGGTTCCAACAGCCCTTCCTTGGCCAGGAAACGATCATAGATGAAATAGGGCGTGCAGATGTCGACCTGGTCAGCCCCGAGCCTGAGCTTGGTGATGACCTCATCGGCATTGGAAATGTAGGTCTTCTGCAACTGAGATTTTTTCGACGCCAGGAAATTCCCTGCTTCAAGGAACGTCTCGTATCCCTGCCAGCCGACGTAACTGAGGGACGAAGCCGCACTATCCGCGTGAGCGCGCCCGCCGAGCGCGGCGGCACCGAAAGCCAATCCCGCACCTCTCAGGAAAGTCCGTCGGTCGATGTCCAAATAGTGCCTGAGGGGAATGAGCCGGTTGGTTGACTCCGGTATTGATGACGACACGATCTCTCTCCCTGATCCGCCGCCCGCCAGCCATTTATGGATGCTTCGACGTGTTATCGTCGTGGCTTGGTCTGAGCGCTCCCTTGAACGAACTTCATAATGGCAGCGCATTGCCGCAAACAAACCGAGAAATATTTCCGGTTACTGTGAGCTGTACTCACACTGGATCTAGGATGGTGAAGCCAAGTGACGACCCATGGCGCCTGAAGGAGGCAACTGAAACCGTCATCCCGGCATATCAGCAGCAGTGAGAACCATGCCCTATCGCAACCGGGCCCTGCCGACGGGCGACATCGTCGTCCATCCCGCCCGCGACTTCTTCATGGGCAATCGTCGCCGTTTGCATGACGACACCAAGGAGTTAAGACCGAACCGTTGGCAACGTCTCACCTGGATCACCTTCTGTCTGGTTCGGCCTGGGGTGATGATGTCACACATTGCGCTGGATGCCGGATCGGGCAACCACACCCGGCTTCAGACGGCCGTCGGCATCGTAGTCATCGGCCGAATGGAAGAACAGCCGAGGCGTCGTGTCAATTTCCAGTAGCCGTTTCCTGTAGGCTTCCAGATACGCTTCCCGGCCGCTATCCGTGACCTGGCCGGGCCTATAGGCGATAAAAGGCGGCAAGACGTCGAAGCCCGCATAGCGCAGCAGCCCGTTATGGATAGGCCACAGGAATGTAGCCATGTCGCCGAAAAGGCCGTCCGGGGCATAAGGGTCGGCCGAAGTTCCCGTGGTGGTAACGACCATGCCGAGTTTACCCTTCAACATACCGGTATCGTACCGGCAGCCGGGCATATAGGCGAATCCACGCACGAAGACACGATCAGCCCAGCCTTTGAGGATCGCCGGCATGCCGAACCACCAGATGGGAAATTGCAGGATGACGAGATCGGCCTGCTCCAGCTTGCGGATTTCGCCGGCGATCTCGGGCGCGAGGGCCCCTGCTCTATAGGCTCTGGTCTGCTCATTCTGCAGGCTGAAGAAGTGGGGGTCGGCGCGTTCACCCCGAATGTCGTCAGGCCCTGCGACAGGATTGAAGCCCATCGCATAAAGGTCGCTGACGACAACGCTGTGGCCGCAGCGGCCGGCAAGCGTCTCCACCGCCGCATCCTTCATCGCGCCCTGGAATGATCTCGGTTCGGGATTGGCGTATACAATAAGGACGTTCAACGGTGGCCCCTCTCATCTTGTCATGGCAGTTCGTTCGGTTTTCGCAGGTCAGGTTCCGCAGGAAGCATCCGGCAGGAACAGTACCGGCTCGCCATGGAGCGCCACATGGACCGAGACTTCTCCTCCCGTTAGGAAGCCTATATCCGCAGGGCGGCCACGAACCGAGATTTCCTGATTCCACCTGGTCGCCGCGCGGACCTGCATGGTCTCACCCAGATAAGTCGCATCCTTTATTTCAACCGGAATTGCACCGGCCCCGTCCACGACCGCACCGATGCGCAGATGGAGATTCTCCGGTCGCGCCAATATGACCCCCTTTTCATCCGGCCTTACTGAAGCATTGGCCCGCACATTCTTGATTTGGGTTCCATCAGGCAGCGTTGCCGTCAGCAGGCCATTTTCGACATTCCCCATCACTGCGGGCAGGAAATTGGAATTGCCGACGAACCCCGCCACGAATTTGTTTGTCGGATTGGCATAGAGGTCGATACCGCAGGCGATCTGCTCGATGCGGCCATGGTTAAAGACCGCGATACGGTCGGAAAGGCGTAACGCCTCTTCCTGATCGTGGGTTACATAGACGATGGTGGTGCCGACCTCGCGATGGATACGGCGGATTTCGAGTTGCAATTCCTCTTTCAGATTCTTGTCGAGTGCGGCCAACGGCTCGTCCATCAGCAGGATCGCCGGCTCATAGGCGAGTGCACGAGCCAGCGCCACGCGCTGCTGCTGGCCGCCCGATAGCTCGGAAGGCTTACGGTGTGCAAAATTTTCCAGCCGTACCAGTTCCAGCATCCGTTGCAGCCGCTCCATCAATCGCCCCTTGGGCCAACGGCGCATCTTCAGGGGAAAAGCGATATTGTCGGCGACGCTCAGATGCGGGATCAGCGTATAGCGCTGAAACACCATGCCGATGTTGCGGCGGTTTGCCGGAACGCCAAGAAGCGAGCTTCCCTGCAACGCGATTTCACCAGACGATGGCTCGGAAATCCCGGAAATCATGTAGAGAAGCGTCGACTTCCCCGACCCGGAGGGACCGAGAAAGGTGATGAACTCGCCACGCTTGATGTCGAGGTCGATGCCCTTGATGGCATGAAAGTCGTGATAACGCTTCGTGATACCCTTGATGGACAGATAGTCTTTCATCGCACTTTCCGCAAAAAGGGGACGCTGGCCAGCAACAAAAGTAGCGTACAGAGAAGCACCACGCTCGAGGCGGCGGCAACGACCGGCGTCAAGTCCTGGCGCAAGGTAGACCATAGCTTCACCGGCAGGGTCTGCAGAGAAGGACCGGCCATGAAGATCGAGATGACGATCTCATCCCAAGATGCCAGAAACGAAAAGATCCCCGCCGTGAACAGGCTGAAGCGGATCGACGGCAAAGTTACCCGCAGTTTGGCTTGCAGCGGCGTTGCGCCACAGAGAATCGCGGCATCTTCTATCGACTTGTCGAAGCCAAGCAGGCCGTTACAGATGATGATGACCGAAAATGGCAGCGCAATGACGACATGGGCCAGCACGAAACCCACCAGCGTTTCATTGAGGCCGAGCCGCAGGAAGACCGAATAGATGCCGATAGCCAGCACCACCACCGGTAAGACCATCGGCATCAACACGCCGAGCCGCAGGAGCAGCTTGCCGCGGAACACGCCCCGTGTCAGGGCCAGGGCGACGCCCAGCCCAAGAAGAACGGAGAATATAGAAACCAGACCCGCTATCCTGGTGCTGTTGACGATCGATGCGATCCAATCGGCATCCGAGAAGAATTCGCCATACCACTTCATCGTCCAAGCCGGTGGCGGAAAGATAAGCCAGCGCGACGAGCCGAATGACAGCAGGACGATCAGCACGACGGGCAACAGCAGGAACGCACAGACCAGCACGCCAATGGCAACGAGAAACCAACGCAGCATGCTCAGGCGCTGAAAGTCGAGAAGCATCGATCAGTTTCTTCCGGTTGGCGACATCGGGTCGAAGATACGCATCTGCACCGCATAGGCGGCCAAAGTCACCGTGAACAGGATGAAAGCCGCCGCCGCACCGAGGCCCCAGTTGAGCAGGGACTGAACAAGCTGCACGATCAGTTCCGCCAGCATCATGTTCGACGGTCCACCCAACAGAACCGGGGTCACGAAATAGCCGAGCGACATGACGAAGACCATCAGGCAACCCGCGGCCGCGCCGGATGCGCATCCGGGAAGGAAGACGTGGATGAACGCCTGCCGGCGCGTGGCGCCGCATAGCGCCGCGGCGCGCAGGATTTCGGGGTCGATGGATTTTATCGATCCGTATAGCGGCAGCACGATATATGGCAGCAGGATATAGGTCATCCCGATCGTTACGCCAACCATGTTGTTCGTCAGGGCCAGCGGCTCTCTTATCAGCCCTATCGCAATCAGCGCCCTGTTGATCACCCCGGTCGACTGCAGAAGCACCATCCAGGCAAAGGTACGCGTCAGCAGGCTCGTCCACATGGACAGGAAAACCACGCCGAAAATGATCGCCGACCATAGTCGCGGGATGACCGCCAAAAGCCACGCGACCGGAAAGCCGATGACGAAGGTCACCATCGTCACCGTCAGCGAAATCTGGAAGGTGTTGGCAAGAATCGTCCTGTAAGACTTCGAGGACAGGAGTTCAGCATAATTCTGCAAGCCCGGTGTGGGCTCCAGAATGCTGCGAGCCAGCAACAGCGCGACCGGCACCACGAACACGAAAACCAACAGGAAGAGCGCCGGCGTCGCGAAGGGAAGGCCGCTGCGTGCATATGACCGCACCCAGCGGGGGCGTGCGGAAAGGCGTGGCGGTCGTCCACCGTTGCTGGCCATCATGATCAGCGCTCGCCCTTGCTTGGGGTCAGACCTAACTTGCCTGCCACTCGTACCAACGTTTGCTGATCAGGTCGCGGTTTTCCGCCCACCAGTCGACATTGATCGGGACGTTCTGATCGGCATGCCGGCTGGGCTGGTAGGGCAGGATATTCGCGTCCAGTTGATCGAGGGCTTTCAGATTGGTGGGGCCGTAGGCCGAAAGATTGGCCATACGCGCTTGGCCGGCGGTGCTGCCGGCATAAGCGAGAAACTTCATCGCAGCCTCCTTGTTGGGTGTTCCCTTGGGCACCACAAGAACGTCCGCCGCAACCAGGTTCTGATTCCAGGATATGCCGATATCGACATTGTCTTGCTGCAGCGAGTAGAGCCGACCGCTCCAGAACATGCCGAGCGGGGTTTCCTTCGAGGCCAGAAGCTGCTGCGATTCGGCCCCGCTGCTGTACCAGACGATATGCTCCTTGATGGTATCGAGCTTCTTGAACGCACGATCGAGATCGAGCGGGTAGAGTTCCTTGGCGGTCACGCCGTCCGCGAGCAGGGGAACCTCCAGAAGGCCAGGGCCGACCCATTTGTAATAGGCGCGCTTGCCGGGAAATTTTCCGGCATCGAAGAGGTCTGCCCAGGTCGCCGGGGCACCGGAACCGAAGGTTTGCTTGTCGTAGCCCAGAACATGGGTCGAGACATAGCTGCCGATCGCATAGTCGGTCACGAAGCGAGGATCGAGGCTGGTGCGGTCGATGATCGAGAAGTCGAGCGGTTCGAGCAGGCCGGCCTTTCCGGCATAGACGCCGAAGTCGTTCTCGACGTCCACGACATCCCAGCTCACATTGGCGGAGTCGACCATTGCCTTGAGCTTGCCATAATCGGATGGGCCGCCGGCTACTACACGGATGCCGGTTTCCTCGGTGAAGCGGGGAATCCAGGCCTTCTCCTGCGCTGCCTGCGTGGTACCGCCCCAGCTCACAAAATTGACGGTACCGGAGCCGGCGAAGGCCAGACGGATGCCGAGAGCGGACAATGCTGTTCCGGTTCCAAGCCCGGCAAGAATTTGACGACGGTTCAACATACAGATTCTCCCTGCTGCAGTGTTCTGGTCGCTCACTTCCGTTCGCAAATCCCGGTATCAGCCCAGGACTCGCCTGTAGTAGCGAAGCCAGTTTTCACCCATGAAATTGTCGATGTCGGTGTCGGACCACTTGCGGCGAGCAAGCTCGTCCGCGATGCGCGGGAAGTCGGCCGGCGTCTTCATCCAGTCCGGCCAGCTTGGCGGTACCACGGGCGCCCAGTCGAAAGTGCTGCGGCCGGTACGCACCTGCTGGATATAGGAAAGCGGTCGGCGCCAGACGAAATCCGTGCCGAGACCAAGACTATTGTGCCCGACGATCTCAACCGCATGCTCGACCATGTCGACGAAGCGCTCGAGCGTGCAACTGACGCCGCCCGGAACCATCGCCGGAAAGAGCACCATGCCGAACATGCCGCCCTTTTCGGCCACCGCTTTCATCACCTCGTCGGACTTCAGCCGATGCGGCAGCTCGAAATCGGAACCGAAGCTGCGCGGATTCGAATGTGTTACCGCGATAGGCATGGTCGAGTGCTCGACGCAATCGAGCGTGGTCTTCACGCCGCAATGCGAGACATCGACAATCATGCCGAGCCGGTTCATCTCGGAGACGATGCGCTTTCCATAGAGGGAAAGCCCGGTATCGTTCGGCTCCAGGCAGCCTGAGCCTGCCTGACCCTGATGGTTGTAGCTCAACTGGATGCAGCGTATGCCAAGATCGTAGAACATCTCCACAAGCGCGAGATCGTCTTCCAGCGGCAGGGTGTTCTGGAAGCCGAGAATGACAGCCGTTTTACCCTCGGCAGCTATACGCTCGATGTCCTGCGCGCCGCGGGCCGGGGCAATCAGGTCAGCGTGATTGCGGAATGCACGGCGCCAACGCGAAAGCGCGGACATCGCATCGCGCGTATTGTCGAATGTATAATTCATGCAGGTGACATGCACGCAGCTTACGCCGCCCTTCTGCCATTCCGCGAACACCTCCGGATCGCATTCGTCTGCCTGCAAGCCATCGATAATCATCTTGCGTTTTGGAGCAGTAGTCATGAGCATTTATCCTCAATTGACACAGAGCTTTTGGTTTCGCGTCCTCGAAACGGAGAGACGCGGCGGATAAAGATGTTGGATCGGTCTGCGCGGCGGTCAGAAATAAGGGGCCGCGATTTCTTCCTGGCGAAATGCTTCCATGACGGCGGGCCGGCGGCAGAGTTCCTCCAGTACCCGCGTCACGTTGGGGAAGTCGCGAGTTGGGCTGGCGATATGGCGCGACCAACGACCAAGCATCAGCATATAGAGATCGGCCACGGTGAGTGTGTCGCCGGCCAGATGGTTGCGACCTTCCAAATGCCGATCGAGAATTCCCAAATGCCGAACGACGTGATCTCCCATCGTGGCCTTGAACTCCGCCCGACGTTCGGGAGGTGCGTAGAATTCCGGGCGGAAGAACTGCCAGAGATCCGCCTGCAGCGTGTTGGTCAGGAAGGTGAGCCACTGATAGGTTCTGGAGCGATCCTCCGTTCCAAATGCCGGTATCAGCGCGGCTTCGGGATGACGGTCGGCCAAATGCAGGCAGATGGCCGCCGATTCGAACAGAGAAAAATCCCCGTCCTGAAAGGTCGGTATGCGCCCGTTCGGATTGATCGCCAGGTACTCGGCGCTTTTGTGTTCCCCCTTGCTGCGGTCCACCGGCACCAGTTCGAACGGAAGGCCGATCTCGCGCAGGACGAAATGCGGGGCGAGGCTGGCGAGCCCCTGAGAGTAATAGAGCTTGTACATGAGCGATGCTTCCCTGGTATCGATCAGCGTGAAGACCGGCGACAGCGTGACGGAAGGCCCAACTTGTCCATCATTCGCGAATGCGATGTCTGGGCGAGGTCATAGACTTCCTCCGCATCGACACGCGTCGGGTGCCCCCGCGACCAGACGATCTCCCCGTTGACCATGACCGCCCCAACCGACTTCGAGCCGCAGTTGTAGACGAGTGACTGGACGGGGTCGGAATAGGGATGCGCTTCGGGAAGATCGGCCGAGCGGATGACGAGATCGGCATATTTTCCGGACTCGATCGAGCCGATCTCGCTTTCCATGCCGACCGCACGGGCGCCTCCGATCGTCGCGAGCTCCAGAACATCCATTGCGCCCATCGTCGAGCGGTTGTCAGCCTTGGCGCGCGTGCTGAGCAGGGCTATCAACCCCTGAAGACCCACATCATAGCGACAGCCCGAAGAAACCCCGTCGCTGGCGAGCGAAATGTTCGCGCCACCCCTCAGCATCTCGAGATGTCTTGCGTGGCGCGCGGCAGCCGAGCCGAGATTCATCGAGGTGGCCGGACACCAGACCGCGGACATCTTCGCCTGCTGGACGAGCGCCGCCTCGTCGGCGCTGAGGTCGTTCATATGGCTGAAGGTGCAATTCTCGCCGATCAACCCGTGGTCGGCATAATGGCAGATCGGACGACGACCGAGCCGCGCCTCATCTGCCTCTGTATCGTGCAGATCGAACGACTGATGCTGGCTGAAGATCACCCCGTTACGGTCAGCTACATCTTTAGCCGCACGCATCAGCTCAGCCGAGGCACTCCCGAGCCCGAACAGCACGACACAGCCGCGTATCAGGGCATCGGGCGTGTTGCGCTTGAGCTGGTTGCCAAGCAGGCCGAGGCTGCGGGCAATATCGCGCGGCGCGCGCGACATGGCGTGAGACCCAGGCGAGGCCGGCAGATCCCATAGAAATGGATCGCCGATAAAGCCACGGATACCAACCGCCTCGGCAGCTTCGGCCGCGGCTTCGGGAAATTGGAGCGTGCCAGCCTCAAGGAAGCAGGTGGTGCCGTTCGAGATCATCTCCAGGCAGTTGAGGAAGGTCGCGGCCCGCTCATCCTCTTCCTCCACCGCGTCCCACCAGCGACGAAGCGTGTTCATCATCGCGCCGGTTTCGAGCGTGTCGGGAAAGGCCCCGCGCGCCGTGTTCATGAAATGGACATGGGTATCGATGAAACCCGGATGTACGATGCCGCCACCCGCGTCGATGACCTTCAGCGCCTCCACCTGCGGAACGATTTCCGCTTCGTTGCCGGCAAGCACGATCCTTTTTCCGGAGATGGCAACAGCACCCTGTTCGTAACACGGGCGCCCTTTTTCCATGGTGATGAGGAAACAGTTCTTCACCAGATAATCGGCAATCACCGCAGCCATGCCGCCTCCCCTGATATCCTATCAGCCCGGTTTCTGGCGCCCGCTATCGACCTCCGTCTGATAGCGTGATGCTATTTATTAAGGCACGGTAACGCTTGGGTTATATGAAAAGCAAATATGATTTCCGACCTGATTGATATCGATTTTATATCAAGCTGCGGAAGGGATCTTCCATGCTGAGCTCCTTGAAGATACGGATGATGGAAGGGATAGGCTCCATCTGCCGCCGACTTTCGTGGAATGCCGCAAGAAGTACCGACGTCGCATCCAAGTCCGACGGGTGGAGAGTGGCGATTCCCTTGGCTACCAAGGCAAGGCGTGTGGGAACGAGCGAGAAGCCCTGGCCGGACGCCACAAGAGCGATCATCGTCAGGGTCGAACCTGCGACCTGGTTCAACTCAGGCGAAAAGCCCGCGCGATTGCAGGCGCCGACAACGGTATCGAAGAATCCTGGCCCGAGTTCGCGCGGAAAGAAGACGAAAGGCTCGTTGGCAAGGTCGGCAAGCTTCAAAGCCGGATCGCTGGCACGCGGATGATCGCTTGCCAGAATCAATGCCAGTTGTTCTTCGGCGATAACTTCGCGGATAAACCCGGCACAGGCCCAAGGCCCCCGCACGAGAGCCATGTCAATCAAGCCGGCGCGCAACATGTCCGCCTGCCGTGCGGAATTCGCTTCGGTCATACGTAGATCTATGTCGGGGAATGTTTCACGGATCCGGCGGATGACCGGTGCCAACATGGGCGAGGCCGAACTCACGAAGCCAACATTCAACCCCTTGATCTCATCGTGACGGGCCGCCTTGCTCGCGGCTTCGATCGACTTCAGGATGTGCCGGGCGTGCGGCAGCAACCGACGGCCCGCGGGGGTAAGCGACACGCCTGTCTTGTCGCGCGAAAATAGGGCAACCCCGAGATGCTCTTCCAACTGCTGGATTTGCTGAGAAAGCGGCGGTTGAGAGATGTTTAGGCGCCGTGCCGCGTTACGGAAATGGAGCTCTTCGGCAACTGCCACAAAATACTCGATTTGACGTAATTTCATACCTTCCCTCGATAAACCGGCTGCACGATGTCGACGACAAGCACAGCGCAGCAAACCGTTCCGCAGTCGAAGGCGCAAACGATTTCCGATCTTACGCCGGCCTCGACTGATGCTTATGCCGGGCGCCCTTTGATCATCCTACCATAAATCAGGAGGCTCAAAATTCGTGAAGATGCACTTCACGTGACGGTCAGCAAGACCGCGCTCTAGCGGACGCTCAAAGTTGAGAAGTCAGTCGCATCCACACCACGACATCCCATGTCACGGTCCTGATCACAGCCTGGCAGTCTTACATTCGATCAATGCCGATCCTTCGCGTTTACGCGGCCGCTCAACTGCTTTCTTCATGCTATCCCGCACAACAAGGGGATCGTTATCGTCGATCTAAGCGCTCGGCAAGCCGTAGCCTCCCGCTCTCCTTACCAATCAATTAAATGGGGACAATGCGACTGATCGGTGTCATTTCGGACCCGCCGCTGTTCTCGCAGACAAAAATTGCTAGCAGGCACTGGACCACGGCAAACACCATTTCTTCGTACGTTGCTCCCTAATTCATCGCGGTATCTCCAACGGTAATGAGCGCTACAGCCGAAGACCGGCTTGACGCTGCGCTAAGGCCACTCCGCCTGCAATTGGTGCCCCCGCAGCAACAATCGAGTTCTCACCAATGAATCCGCTCGTCTTGCTCCAGCGTCCGATCTCTGCTGCTAAACGACAATCGCTTGGTCTTCAGACATCATCAGTTTCGCGCGGGCTCAATGGTCCGCTGACATGTGAGACGGCGGGCTCGAAACTGTGGATTGCACAACCCGATTTCGCTGAAGCGCAACAAACGTCCATGCTCCTGATGACGGAATTCCCTGCATGGGTTTTCAGGGAATTTGGCGCGAACATCCCGTTGAATATGGCTCCGCGGTACCGGAATTTGTGCAAAACACTCTCAGAAGCTGACGATTCCCTGTATTTTCCCAGATCATCAGGGAACTTCGGATAGAGAGCGATTCGCTGATGACTGAACCCTCCGCCATTCAGTCGGTTGTGCGCCCAATCTCACCCTGAGACCTCAAATATCTCAAATGGTTAGCGGGTATCTCCGCTGACATCTAGCGCGTCATTCACCGAAACTCTCCGCAATTTCGATGCGAAGAAACACATTATCTCCGTTGGCCGATGTCGAGGTCCGCACTCGCCCTCACGCGCCCGCGCCATTGAGCGAGACTCATGCCGCAGGAGCTGTAGGTTGCGGTCCGGACCACCGGCACCAACCGTCACTTACGACCAAACGCAGCCGTTGAATGTGTAGTATCGCCTTAAATCTGGCTCACAGCCGGTACGCGAAGAAGCCGTCACCGAATAAGATACGCGGGCCATATTCCGCATCGACAATCGACAGCCTACAAATCACGATCTGGGAAATAATACTTGCACAATAAGTAATAAATCTTACTTCGCACCAAAAGGCCGAGCGTTTTACAATTCCCCTTCACCATTTCTCAATGTTTCTGCTCTAAAAAATGAGATCGTGTTTTCCGGCACCTTTTGGGGGACGCAGGAAAACTCACGCGGAGCACGAGGAAAACGGAAATATTAGCCAATCGCTTTCGAATTTTCTGGATCACTTTTACTTTATTCGCAACCGATAATGGCACAAAAACTCCGTTTTTACTTATGTATACCAGGTGAATAAAATATTCAGATAAGGTCATCCGGATAATGAAATCCGGGTCACGAGCAGGAATACGCTTGGCAGCTTTGCTGAAACGAGTAACAGGTCAGGAGCAAATCACATGCTGAAGTTGATTCGTAAATTTAAAGCCAATGAGTCCGGCGTCACGGCGATCGAGTACGGCCTGATTGCCGCGCTGATCGCTATCGTTATTATTGTGGCCGTGACGGCCATCGGCACGTCGCTGTCAACCAAGTTCAACTCGATCGCCACACAGGTTTCCGCAGCCGGTAGCTAAATACTACTTGTCGATTTGTTCGGCTTGGCATCATGGAACGCCCCCCTCATCGGGGGGCACCACATGATGCCGGCTGACAAATCGATTGCAGTCAGCATATAAATATAAAGAAGCAAAAAAAGTCGACTTCCTTCCGCAACAAGTGATTACACCGACCTCATGTTACGGCGACATTCCTGAAGCTCGACCAGCAGGAAGCAAAAAGTGTTGCATGAAGCCACTTATGTGCTGCTAGCACTTCTGCTTTTCTTCGCAGCGATTTCCGATCTTCGCCGTTACACGATCCCGAATTGGCTGACACTGAGCGTCGTAATAACATTTGCCATCAGCCTGATTGGTGATGAGCAAATCACCATGATGCAGATGGGATGGCATCTTTTCGCCGGCGCCCTGGTGCTCTCAATCGGCCTCCTGCTCTTCACTAAAAACGCTTTGGGTGGCGGCGACGTTAAACTCGTCGCGGCTCTATCCCTCTGGACCGGCTTTGCAGGCCTTCCCCGCTTTCTTCTCCTGACAAGTCTCGCTGGCGGTGTGTTCGCACTTGTCATGCTCTCGATCCGCCATTTTCATCGAGACGCCAATCAGACATTGGATCATCGGCTGCCTTACGGCGTTGCGATCGCCATCGGAGGATTGGATTTCTGTTTTCAGGAAATAAATCCGATTCATCGGATGATGGAAATATTTACCCATTAACCCTCTTTACCAATCCTTCACTGTATTTCTCCAAGATTAATACAAATTCGAAGAATTTTTGTGCCTGAGTTTTACTTCGAACTTCCTGTTGCTGGAGGCGGAAGCAAAAAGCATGAGACCTATCGTCGTTGTTTTTGTGCTCTTTGCCGTATTGATGGCCGGCGTCACGGCTTTCTTAGCAAAGCTTTGGCTCGATTCACGCGCGCCCGTCGTGCAGCAGCAAGTCGCCGCCCCCGAGAAACCGGCCGGAATGGTGCAGATCCTCGTGGCAGCGCACCAGATCAGTGCAGGTACAAAACTGACCAAGGACGATATCCGCTGGGCCGACTGGCCGAAGGCGGCTGTGGAAGATCGCTTCATCCAGGAAAACCAGCTGGCGCAGGCCGCACCTCTCGCAGCCCAGGAGCCGGCTGATACGACGCCCACCCCCATCGTCAAGTCGAGTGGCGATCAGGCGGGGCAGGCCGCCGGCGTCGTGGTAACCGGATCGATCGCGCGGCGACAGATATTATCAGGTGAGCCGATCGGCCTGGAATCGATCATCCAACCCGGTGATCACAGTGTTGTCGCCGCCATCCTCGATCCCGGCATGCGTGCAATCAGCATCCCGATCTCCTCTGAAACCGCCGCCTCCGGCTTCATCAATCCAGGCGATCACGTCGACGTTCTGCTAGCGTCGAATGTCCGCTCGGCGGTCGGCGATAGCGAGAACAAGAAATCCGACGTCATCGTGAATTGGGCGACGGAAACCGTCCTGCACGATGTGAAAGTCCTGGCAATCGACCAGCAATTATCGCATGAAGCCAAGGACAGTCCGGCTATCGTCGGCAAAATGGCGATGCTCGAAGTCACACCGGCAGATGCGGAACGCCTTCTCGCGGCCCAGCAACTCGGTTCGTTGAGTCTGGTGTTGCGCAGCTTCGTGCTTGAGCAGCCCAAGGACAACGATCCTCAGCAAGACACATACAACGATCCCATGCTGTTCACGGCCGATAAGGATGTCAGCAAGGGACTGGCAGCTCTGGCAGGCGCCCAAAAAGGCGCCGCAGTCAATGGCGATACGGTCCGGATCAATCGTGGCGGCACTCTTTCATCGCAGAGTTTCTAATCATGAAAAGTCTCCTCCTCTCGCCGCTGCTGGCAGTCGGCCTGCTTATCGGCCAGATCGGCGATGCAACGGCACAACAAGCCCAGATGGGTCAACAGATCCAAGCCTCAAGCGGCTTGACCATACCGGTTGTCCCCGTTGCTCCACAACCGAGTGTCACCGCCCCGGCGTCTCCAGGCGACAAGCATGTCAGCAAAAGCCCCGCACTTACACAAGTTGCCGGGCAAAGCGCGACGGTGCCCATTGTACCAGTCAACCAGATCAGCACGAGCCCAGCTCCGCAAGGCGCATTGCCGGCTGCCGCGACCACCAATACCGCTATACCGCAGACTGCCCTCACTCAGGCAAATAGCGCGACATCATCCGGCGACGCACCGCTCATGACCGCCATCCCTGTGGCACCTGTCCGGTCGGCGCCGATTGGATCCGCGCAACCACTGCCGAACACCGCTGGCACAAGCATCGCAACGGTCCCCGCTACATCAGCAGCGCCGGCAAACCTGCCCGCACCTCCGCCGCGCAAGATCGAGCTCCCCGTCCCCGCGATGCCGTCGGCCCATCCGGTGGCCAACGACGCGCTCGCCTTGCCATTGAACAAGACACTCGGCATCACCGTGGACAAAGCGGTACGCGATGTCATCGTCGGCAATCCGGACATCGCCGATATCATCGTCCGCTCCCAGAACCAGATATACCTGATCGGCAAGAAGACCGGCGATACCAATGTCTTCCTGGTAGATGCCGAGGGGAACATGATTCGCAAGGTGGACGTGGTCGTCCAACCGGATGTCGATGGCATTCAGAGCAATATCAGCACGTTGCTCCCCGGTGAAAATATCCAGGTCAAGGGCATGGGTGATTCCGTGGTCCTGTCCGGGACGGCCTCCTCCGACGGCGTGGCTGCGCGGGCACGTAATATTGCCCGACGCTTCGTCGCCCAGGACGACAATGTCATCAGCATGCTCAAGGTCTCATCGGAGCAGCAGGTCTTGCTGAAGGTCCGCGTGGCCGAAGCCAACAAATCCGTCCTGAAGCAGCTAGGTGTCGATAACCTCCTCAGTCCCACGACATTGGGCCCGCTCACCATCGATGCCGCGACGTCAGCGCTGGGCATTGGTCCGATCGGTAGCATGGCCGGCTCGCTTGGCCTCTCCGCCGGGAACTGGTCATCGAACATCCAGCTCCTGGAACAACAGGGATATATCCGAACACTGGCCGAGCCGAATCTGTTGGCAGTTTCAGGTGAGACCGCCAGCATGCTCGCCGGCGGCGAATATCCGATCCCGATCGCCCAGCAGAACGGTACGATCTCGGTCGATTACAAACCCTTTGGCGTCATCCTCTCGTTTCTGCCCGTCGTCCTGGACAGCGGACAGATCAACCTGCGGATCGCAACGGAGGTCAGTGCATTATCGGATCAGAACAACGTCGCGGTCGCGGGGTTCACTTTCAAGAGCTTCATCACACGCCGCGCCAACAGTGTCGTCGAAATGCCGAGCGGCGGCAGTATCATGATCGCTGGCCTGCTGCAGAATAATATCACCGGTTCGTTAACCGGCGTGCCAGGCTTGATGGATCTGCCGATCCTGGGCGCCCTGTTCCGCTCCAGCTCCTATCAACGCAATGAAACCGAATTGGTCATCATTGTCTCGGCAGTGCTGGCAAAACCAGTCGACCAGCGAAAACTCGCCTTGCCGACCGACGGCTTCGCACCGTCGACGGATCTCGACAGATACTTCCTCGGACATTTGCAGAATATCTATGTGAAGAAGCCGACCCAGGGTCCCAATGCTCCGCAATCGCTGATGGGTCCCATCGGTTATATCGTGCAATAGGTGGATATCATGAAACGATATGCTGGCGTGGTCTCTTTCCTTCTTTGCTCTTTGCTGCTGTCGGGCTGCGATACGCCGAAATACGCCGACTATGATTCGCATTACGCCTTCCCGACGACGGCACAGCGAAAGACGGCCCGCCTCGATATTTCACCGCTGCAGCAAGGCTATCCGTCGCCGGCGGATCAATCCCGTCTTGCTGAATTTCTCGCGGCCTATCACCAGCAGGGAGAGTCGCCAATGTCGGTGACCGTCACAGCTCCCAACATATATGACATCCGGGGGCGACGGGAGGCCATGAATGCCGCTATGTGGCTACAGGGCCATGGCATTCCTGCCACCGATATCCGGCTTTATGTCACCGAATCGCCCGTACCGGCCGGACCTCAACTGACCTTTCCGATCTATATCGTCACCGGTCGCGATTGCGGCAATTGGTCGACCTCGATTGAGCGGGATTACTATAGCCAGAATACGGACAATTTCGGCTGCGCCCTGCAACAGAATATCGACGCCATGGCAGCCAATCCGCGTGATCTGGTGAAGCAGCGGGAACCCAGTGGACGGGATGGGGAACGGGCTTGGTTGATCGTCACCAATTACCAGCAGGGTAAGCCGATACCAGGCTCGGATGACTTGAGGGCCGGTGTCATGAACACGACCGGTGCGACGACGGTTAAGAGCTCGGGCCAGTAACCGGAGGACGTCATGCTACATCGCATTAAGATAGACGCCTTCACCCTGGCCCCTGAAACGGCCGAGGCCGCCCTTGGGCTCAAGAACGTTCCCAAGTTCACGCGCAATCAGATTAATCACCATACTGGTGGCCTAACCGCCGCCGTCCATCACTATGCCGACCGTCCTTCTAGCGACATCATCCTGGTGGAGGATGACGGCAATATCGATGAACTGAGCAAGCGCCTTGAGGCATTGGCACTGGTGGTCGAACCCGGTCGGAAGCTGATCGTCATCGGCGCGGTGAACGACATCGGCTTCTATCGCCGGATGCTGTCCCTCGGTGTTGCAGAGTATCTTGTCAGTCCGGCCTCGATCAACGATATCTTGACCGCGATCGAGCACATCACCCATGACCCGCGCGGCGCGAGCAAGGCCAGGCTGTTAAGCTTCCTGGGAGCGCGCGGCGGCGTCGGCAGCAGCACGATCGCCCAGAGTGTCGCCTGGTCGCTGGCTCACCGCCATAACCAGCGTACGATTCTGATCGATTTGGATCTAACCTTTGGCACGGCTGCCTTGGCTTTCAATGAGGAGCCCCGCCAGCCCTTGATCGAGGCTCTGGCCGATCCGCAACGCCTGGATCAGATTCTGTTGCAGCGCTTCATGGTCGGGGGGGACGATCGTCTGCAGATACTGTCCACCAATGGCGCGATCCGACTCGCCGCTCCACCGAGCTTGGCGGCCGTGGAGAAACTGGTCGATCTGTCTCGCCAGATGGCCGACATGGTCGTGCTCGACTTCCCCCATCAATGGTCGCCGTGGCTGGAAGACCTTCTTATTCTCTCGGATGAGGTCGCCCTGGTTGCCATCCTTGATCTCGCCAATCTGCGGGATGCCAAGTATCTACTTGATCTTCTGCGGGTAAAACGCGGCGAAAACCGGGACCCGCGTCTGATCATCAACAAATCGGATATGGTAAAGCGCAGCCGGCTGACCTTGCAGGATGTCGCGAAGGCCCTTCCCGTGAAGCCGTCCGTGACCATTCCCTTCGATCCGCTCGCTTTCGTCGAGGCGATAAACGAAGGCAAGACGCTGACGGAAAAAGCCAAGACTCATAAGGCCGCGACAGCAATGCACCTGTTGGCGGCCGACCTGGCTGGGTTGAAGATCCAGCCCATGCGGCGATCCTTCGCCTTGCCCTCATTGTTGAAGCGGCAATCCGTCAAGTCCGCAGGGGTGTAAACATCCATGTTCGGCAAACGTGGCCTCGAACAATCACCGCAATCAAGCCAAGGCATTACAGCGGCGGCTTCGACGGAGCGTGCCTCCACTCCCGCATCGGCGGTCAAAGTAACCGCTGTTCGCCCCGCCGAACTGGATGGACGGCTGGCCGAGATCAAGGTTGGCGTCTTCAATGACCTGATATCCACCGTCGATCTGTCGGAACTTGCCAAACTCGACGCCGCCTCCATGCGCGAAGCGATCAACGATGTTGTGTCCGATATCGTTGCCGTCCGGAACCTCACGATCAGTGCCACCGAACAGCAGTTACTGATCACCGATATCTGCAATGACATTCTCGGCCTGGGGCCGTTGGAGCCGCTCGTCGCCCGGGATGACATCGCCGATATCATGGTGAACGGCCCCGACAAGGTTTATATCGAAGTCGACGGCAGGATCGAGCTGACGGACGTCAAGTTTCGCGACAATCAGCAACTGATGAATATCTGTCAGCGGATCGTCTCTGCGGTCGGTCGGCGGGTCGATGAAGCGAGTCCGATCTGCGATGCCCGTCTGCTCGATGGCTCGCGCGTCAACGTCATCGTACCGCCTCTGGCGATTGATGGCGCCACTCTGACGATTCGAAAATTCAAACGTGACCGCCTCACGCTTGACAAACTGATGCAGTTCGGCTCGATTTCACCGGCTGGTGCGCAACTTCTGCGCATCATCGGCCATTGCCGATTGAACGTCATTGTTTCCGGCGGTACGGGATCCGGTAAGACCACGTTGCTCAATTGCCTAACGCAATATATCGACGTCGGCGAACGTGTCGTCACCTGCGAGGACGCAGCGGAACTTCAACTGCAACAGCCACATGTCGTTCGCCTGGAAACCCGCCCGCCCAATCTGGAGGGTGTCGGCCAGGTAACGATGCGCGATCTCGTCCGCAACTGTCTGCGTATGCGTCCCGAACGAATCATCGTCGGCGAAGTCCGCGGCCCCGAGGCCTTCGATCTTCTCCAAGCAATGAATACGGGTCATGACGGATCGATGGGCACAATTCACGCCAATAATCCGCGCGAATGCATTTCCCGCATGGAAAACATGATTGCAATGGGTGGGTACAATCTTCCCGCCAAAACCGTACGGGAACATATCGCGGGCGCGGTTCAGATCATCATCCAGGCGGCGCGCCTCCGTGACGGGTCACGTAAGATCACGCATGTGACGGAAGTGCTGGGCATGGAGGGCGATGTTGTAACCCTTCAGGATCTTTTTGCGTTCGAGATCACTGGCGAAGATGCTGCCGGGCGAATCGTTGGTCGGCATCACTTTACTGGCCTGCGCCCCTCCTTCTGGGACCGGGCACGCTATTTTGGCAGGGAACGGGAGCTTTCGGAAATTCTGGAAAGTGGCGATGCTTGAGTTCCTGGCCCATGTCCCGCCGCTGATCTTCGCGATCGTCGTGGCGCTGGTCCTGGTGCTGGGTTGTGTCGCGGCACTTCTCTTTGGATCCGCCTATGGCCCACAGGCACGGCTGCAGAAGCGGATTGCGAGCGTTGTCGGTGGCCCCGTCGAGAGTGACAAGAAGGCGCGCGGCAGTGGCGACAAGCGGCGTGGCGTGGAGGCCAAGCTACGTGAAATCGAAAGACTGAAGAAGAGCAAGCGAGGTTATCGCTTGCAAGAGGAACTGGTACAATCCGGCTTGTCGCTGTCTGCGCGCAATTTCATCCTGGTATCAGTTGGTTTTGGGGCGGCCGCTTGCATCGTCTATATGATTCTCGGCCTTCCGATGATCGGAGTACCGCTGGTCGCCATCACCTGTATGCTTGGCATGCCGAAATTCTATCTGGGGTTTCGAGTCAAGCGACGCCTCAAGAAATTTACCTCATTATTCGCAGACGCGATCGATATCATTGTTCGGGGCGTCCGAACCGGCCTCACGGTGGGTGAATGCCTCGCAATCGTCGGGCGAGAAATGCCGGATCCAGTCGGCACGGAATTTCGCACGATGACCGAGGGCATCCGACTCGGCATGACGCTGGAGGAATGCCTTAACCGGCTTTACCAGCGTGTCCCGATCACAGAGGTCCGGTTCTTTTCGATCGTTCTGGTCATGCAGCAATCGACCGGCGGCAACCTCGCCGAGACACTGGAAAAACTCTCGGATGTTATCCGGTCGCGGAAACGCATGCGCGACAAGATTCAGGCATTGTCTGGCGAAGCTAAGGCTTCGGCAGGCATCGTCGGGTCACTGCCGGTGTTCGTCGCCCTCGCCTTATCCGTTGTTTCGCCCGACTACATTGCCGTACTCGCTACCACTGATGCCGGAAAGTGGTTGATCTTGGCCGGATTGATCTGGATGAGCATTGGGATATTCGTCATGGCTAAACTCATCCATTTCGACTATTGAGGCTAACGTGAAATTTGATATCGAATCCTTGATCATGGGCTTTGCCGCACTGGCAGCTTTTGGATCTATTCTCGCTGTAGGCCTTCCATTCCTACGTGGTGAGCGCTTCGAATCACGCCTTAGGACAATCAACAATCGTCGTCAGGAGTTGTCGACACAACGGCGGGAGTCATTTAACACCCGGAACAAACTCAAGCTCGGAGACGGGTCGAAATGGAAACATCTCGCCATCCGTGGGTTTCGACTGCAGGATCTGCTGGAAGCGAAAGAACTGCGCCAGCAGCTCGCTCGCGCCGGCCGCCGAGGGCAACGCGCCGTCGTCAACTTTGTCTTTACTCGTGTTGCGGCTCCCATCGGCGCTCTCATCGGCTCGCTGCTCTATACGTCGATCGTTCTCTCAGGCAAGCCTTTTCTGACGCGCATGTTCATCGTCCTAGTCGTGACGACGATTGGCAATTACCTACCAGTATTGTTGCTGAAAAATGCCGTTACGAAGCGACAGCAGAAACTGCAGCGCGCTTATCCAGATGCCTTGGATCTAGTTGTCATTTGTGTCGAATCCGGCATGTCCGTTGAAGCCGCTTTCAACAAGGTGACCGAGCAGATGATGGAGGGAGCGCCAGAAGTTGCGGAGGAATTCGGGTTGACCACCGCTGAACTGGCCTTCCTCAGCGACCGTCGCCAAGCGTTCGATAATCTGGCCGAGCGGACGGGATTGCCAGCCTTCAAATCACTCAGCACGACGTTGCAGCAATCGGAAAAATACGGCACGCCGATCGCCGTCGGCCTGCGCGTCCTTGGCAAGGAAAGTCGGGAGTCGCGGATGGCAGCGGCAGAAAAGAAGGCCGCGGCATTGCCGCCAAAGCTCACCGTGCCGATGATCCTGTTTTTTCTACCAGTCCTTTTTATCGTCATCGGCGGTCCAGCGGTCATTCAGGTCATGGCCACGCTGTCGCATCATTGATCGCCACTAACATGCTCGGCATTACTGGGGCTGAAGCCGCGATAGTACTCGATATTATTCTGGGCCATCTCAGGCGGCAGGTCGTTGCGGATCAGCCGGGCGGCACCATCCTGGTCACCCTTAAACGCTAAGAGAAGGGCCATGTTCTGGCGTGTCTGCGCCATAGCTGTTGGTTGGTTCATGGCGGTCTGCAAGGCCGCGATCGCCGCGTCAAGCTGGCCAGCCTGCGCCAAAGAGAGGGCATAGTTGTTGAGCAGATTTGGGTCGTTAGGAGCGATCTTCAAACCAGCCTGATAGATTTCCTGCGCGCGCTTATAGTCGCCCTGCATGTCGAAGGCGACACCCAGGGCAGAATAAGCCTGCCAGTCACCGGGATTCTGCTGGCGGGCATGCTCCAGTGCGGGAATGGCGAGATTCAACTGGTCTGCCGCGAGGTAGTCCTTGCCAAGCTCAAGCGTGAGCGTTGGATGGGCTTCGGCGCCAAGTTTGGGCAAGACCCCATTTATGACAGCCGCAGCCTGCTGCGGTGCGCCGGAGAAACGCAGATTCCTCGCTACGGCAATCAACAAATCTTTGTCATCCGGATGCTTCTGCAACAGAACAGCATAATGTTGTGCTGCCTCGCTGTAATTGAACGAGGCTTCAGCCGCCTCGGCTGCCTTACGTACTGTTGGCTCCACATCCCCTTCTTTGATCTTCTCGCTACCTTCCGGTGCCGGAGTTTCAAGACCCAGATTCGCTGCCATGCTTTGCTGTGGCAAGCTGGACATGCTTGTCGTGGTGCAGCCAGCCAGCAAACAACCGGCACCGATCGCAATTGCCACACCATACAGGCTCTGTCGCATTTTTCCTCACAGTTGGTCGATTAACGAGAGATTCACCAAATCAGCTTAACTTTGGTGATAATTGTTGGCTGCTTCAACCAAAGTCGGGCCTCGCACCAGTATTCTGGGATGCTATGATGAATAATTTCTTTATAGGGACAGCTCGTTACTTGAAATTCATTGGCGTCAGCCTGACCATAGTCTTAGCCGCGATGAGTGCTGCCGAGGCGGCACCCATTCTCTCCATCGATCTTAACAGCGCCCGTCCACTGCAACTTAAGACTCCAGCGAAGGATGTCATCGTCGCCAATCCATCTGTCGCCGATGTGGCATTGCAATCGCCGGACCATCTGGTGATCATCGGCAAGCAACCGGGCCGCACCTCGCTGATCATTATGGATGCCAATCAGAAGATTATCCTAAACCAGATGGTGATCGTGACGGAGGGCGACAGTGCGACGGTAAGCGTCTATGGCCCACGGGGCGGCACAATGAAACAGGATAACTATGCCTGTGCCTATCATTGTACATTGGTTCCCGGGACCGACAGCGGTGGCGCAAGTGCCGGTGGTGGAATGAATATCATCTCGGGCTCGCCCGGCAATTTGACGATGACCGGTAACTTCACTGCAACGCGGCCATTGCCGCCGGCCCCCTCCCCCCCACCAGCATCAGCAAACAACTCATCCTCCACTGCTTACGGTCAATAGAGGAAAAACCTAGCTTTGTGTATCAGATGAAGATCAAAGAAGGTCGGTCGGACTGATGCCGTTCCCGTCGATGACCGTTCCTATTCGCTGCGATTTATCTGAAGGCGAATTTCGCCCATGAGAAATAAATTCTGCTGGCGGCTGATTCGGCGATTGAGACCAAGCCCACGTATCGCCTGGATAATGAAAGGCACGCTATCGGCCTCTCTCATCTGCTATATCTTTACACGAATCGATCATGCCACCACTTGGCGTCAGGTGCAGTCAGTTACCTGGGAATGGGTTCTCCTCGCCGGTATTGCGCAGATACTGCAGATGCTGATTGGTGGCCTGCGTTGGCACTTCGTCCTGAGCTTCATCGGTGCCTCCCTATCGCTGCGCTTATGTACCGTTATTTTCTATATCGGCACCTTTTTCAACCTTGTTATCCCTGGCGCTATCGGAGGAGATGGCTATCGTATTTGGTGCGCCAGCCGACACGACGTTAATTTCAATCAAGCGTTCAACAGCGTCATACTGGACCGAATTGCCACCGTGCTGATGCTGCTACTGTTGATCACCCTCATGCAGCCAGTATTTTCAATAGAGATCGGATCCATGCCAGCAAGCTGGGTTTTTCCGCTCCTGACCGGCGGCACGCTGCTCGCCCTGGTGATGCTGATGAACTTCCATCGGCTTCCGGCCTCCCTGCCACATGCCCCTGTCACACAGGGGATCGCCGCTCTCGCCCTGGATACGCAGCGGATCTTTCTTCGCCCCATCCCCACCTTCCTTGTCCTGTTCTGGGCTTTCATTGGTCACGTCAACTTAGCCCTGGTCGCATGGCTGATTGCTCTCGGATTACATCTTCCGGTGACATTGCTTGACTGCCTCATCTTGATTCCACCGGTCATTCTACTGACCACCTTGCCGATCTCGATTGCCGGCTGGGGGATACGGGAGGGAGCCATGGTAACCGCCTTGCATCTGGTCAGCATCGACAGCGCGTCAGCCCTGCTTCTCTCCATCCTGATGGGAATCGTCGGCACCCTGGTGTCAATACCCGGTGGCATCGTCTGGCTGGTCACCCATCCTGGTCGGCGTTCCGAGCTAGATAAAATTAACCACTGTCCCTCACACTAAGCCTTCCTGACATGCCAGGGTCTCCTGCCTCATGGCATATCGACCAGCGAGCATAGAATGGCCCAGCTCACGACCCCGTCCCCACCCGATTTCCTGGACCGTCTTTTTCAGTCCTTTTCTCGTTCGCTCTGGATGACAAGTGAGAGAACGAAGCGCCCCCTGATCTTGGCGTTAGTGATCGTCATTTTCTTCACGCTCCTTCTCGTTCTATCGCCAACCATCCTGATCGCCGATTATACCTATGATTCCTTCATCCCGCTGGATGGCGCCTGGCGCATGATGAACGGCCAATGGCCGCATCTCGATTTCTACACGCCGATTGGCGATCTCTATTATGTGACACTTGGGATCGCCGCCCGGCTGCGTGGCATCCATCCGCAGCTTATCCTGTGGCAGGGCGTTATATTGCTGCCATTCGCCGTCTTTGCCAGCGTGCTTGCAAGCCACGACCGCCTCCCCAATAGCCTGAGAGCTTTTCTCATTGTCCTGGTTGGTTTGCTTGCAATATCACCGGCCCGCTTTGACGACCCTAGCAGCATTAGTTTTCTGGCAACATACAATCGGCACAGTTGGACGCTGATCATTCCCTTGATGATTGCGGCGTTGCTCCAGCCACAGCACGCGCCTAATAGGCGCTGGTGTGTCGAGGCGATGACAATGTGGGTGATTGTACTGGCCCTCACCTATCTGAAAATTACCTTTGCGTTCGCTTCAGTTGGTATTCTCCTACTTTCAGCAGTAATCGTTCCTGCCAATCGACGATCCTGCATAACGGCCCTATGTGGTGCTCTTCTTACCCTGCTAATCCTGACGATCATTAGTCCCGTCAATCGCGCATATTGGGCCGATCTGCAGAGAGCGGCAGCGGCGGCACCGATCGACACGAGCAGTATAGACCCCTTTCGGCTCTTTAAACTCAAGTCCGACATTATGGCCGGATGGATCTATTTCTTCCTGCCAGTAACGTTTGCCGTTTGGCTTGGTCGCACCTCCCGAGATCAGGCGGAACGCAGAAACGGAGATCGAATACTTCTGGCGACACTCATTACATCCGGTGCTAATTTCGGACTAGCATGGCAGAACTATGATAGCGCCATGCCGGCTCAGATCGTCGCCCTGGCGATCACATTTTCCGGCTTCCGGCAACGCACGCTCGCGCGGAATTCCAACCTGTATGCAGGCCACACGCCGCCGTTTCTAAGCCCTAGCACGATCCATGATAGAGACCGAATTCCCGTTACACTGGCCGCAATCTGCCTAGTGGTGATGATGGGCGCCGGCATCCTACGGGATGCAATCGCGATCATCAAACATACGGAGACCAGTGTATTTGGCGTCACCCAACCGATCTCAACACTGTCTCCCGCCCTGCAGGGATTACACGTTCCGCGCGACAACCATCCTTCAATCATTGGAGATATTCTTAACGGTCGAATAGGACCCGACTTATATACATCCAGGTCGAGTGTTACTTGGCACAACGATTTACCGGCCATCATCGACGATGGCTGGCGTTTATTTCAAGCGCATCGACCAACCAACCCTCATGTCGCCACCCTCGGATTCAGTCCGATCATGTCCTATATCACGCAGACGACGCCACCGAAACACGTACCAGCCTGGATAGATCAGGACAGGACGATCGGGCTGCGAGCCCCTATCATCCCCGAGACAACCTTTGACGACACCAATGTCATCATGATTCTTAAGCTGCACGATCACGAAATACCGCTGAACATGGTCAAGGCTTATCTCATGGTAAATTTCAAGATCGCCGGAGAGACGCCGATTTGGCAGATGTGGGTTAGGACGACAGCATTAGCACCTTCGACCGGATCCAGCGTCGGAAACTAACTCAATGGCCACACAAATCGTCATCACGATGGCGGGCTTCGGTCGGCGTTTTCTAGATGCAGGCTACAACCTGCCGAAATACCGTATCGCAGCACATGGAAAGAGTCTCTTCACTTGGTCTCTCTCCAGCCTTCAATCTTTTATCGACACCGGTGCCTCGGTCCTGTTCATTGCCCGGCAAGCCGATGGATGCCGTCCTTTCATTGAAGGCGAGCTGGCAGCTCTAAATGTCCACAACTGGGATCTGTTGGAGCTGGATGCCCCGACTGACGGCCAAGCGACGACCGCATTGCTGGCAGCGCCAAGACTCCAGGCAGACTGTCCGCTGCTTGTCTATAACATCGACACCTATGTCGAAGCCCGGGCCCTGCCTGCTTCTTCGGTCCGTGGCGACGGATGGCTACCCTGCTTTCCCGGCGGTGGCGACGGATGGAGTTTCGCCCGCCTGGATGAGCAAACGGGCCGCGTCGTGGAAGTGCGCGAGAAGAAAAGGGTCTCCAGTCACGCCACGATCGGTCTCTACTGGTTTTCTTCCTTTCGCCTCTACGCCGATCTATATCGCCATTACTATACTGACAACAGGCTACTCGACGCTGGGGAGCGTTACATCGCTCCGATCTATAATCAGCTCATCGCCGATGGCGGCAATGTCTATATATCCGAGATTCCATTCGAGGCCGTTTATCCCCTCGGCACTCCCGTCGAGGTAAGAGAGTTCGTGGCAAGTCCGCCTCCCTTCTCGTAACGACGGTCACCGTCAGATGCGGGTAGGTGCCGGCTAAGCCTGCTCGACTTCATCCAGGATATGTTTGGCATTCAAGAGAAAGGCCAATACCTTGGATGGCACATCCATGTGCAAGGGTGCCATGCTGATAAAGAGCGAGGCCTCATAGAGCCGGGTCAGGCGCGAGTCGAAGCCTGCTTCGCTGAGGCAATGATAGAAAGCTGCCTGTTGTTTGGCTAATGCCTCTACACCATTGAGGACCAGCCTCGGTTCGAGCGATTGACCAAGGGTCACATCATAGAGCCCGTTATTGATGAAATCGTAGCTGCCAAGGACGGAATGAGACAATTTCGCGATGTCGTAATACGGATCCGTCCAAAGCTCTGCCTCCGTGTCCGCGCCACGTGGATCGATCAATCGAGTCAATCCGGTTCCTTTTTCGTGCAGAATATTCGAGAAACAAAGATCGCCATGGCCGATGACCTGCCGGTTCTCCTTGTGACCACGATCCAGCCTGCTCAATAGCCACATATAGCGGACCTCAAGCATCTCAAGCGCATCGTGTCCGCCCGCAATACCAGCACCACGCAGCAAGGCATTCAGTTGTCCGAAAGCCGGATGGGCACGCAAACGAGTCAACCGCTCCGTGACCTTGGTCCGATAGAGTTGATCCCGGATCGATCTCGCCACTTCCGGCGCAACCTTTCGTTCGGGGCGTTGTCCGATAAAATGAAAGATCCGCTCAAGGAAGCGCGTAAACTCACTTACCCCAAAGGCTCCATGTACCCATTGCAGCGCGACGTCGGGAACATGCAGCCGCTCCATGGCATAGGATGCCTTGTCACCGTCATCACGCAGATCGAAGGGTTGAACCATCCAGAATTTCATGTTGTCAGGCAGAAGCCGCCAATAGGTATATTCGCGGCGTATTTTGTCCTTATCAGCGGATTCCTTACGTACTGTGTAGGTATCGAACGAGATCGCATTGAAATGCCGGACATCGAAATGGCTGGTAAGAAATTCGAGCAATGTGCCCTTATCAGCGAGATCGATCAGTGGCGCACCGTTGCCAATATCCTTGAAGTCGCCCTGGTTCTCTCCTACGAAGCGGTGCAATGTGCCGTTCGACTTCTGCTCCAGCAGGCGGCGCAACATCTCCCTGTCCACGACCGCGACACCCGTCCAGCCCTCACCGTCGACCGCCACGGTAGAAACGACATTCTGTCGTAGCCACCGCAACTTACCGAGAAAATCTGCAAAGGCCTGGATACCACCGCGAGCGATCAGATTGGCGGGCAAGTATAGAAAACGGGTCGAAGCTGGTGCCGCCGCCAGATTGCTTTGCATGCGGCGAAGATCGCCGGCATTGCGAAGATGATCAATATCCTCGATGCCGGCGGCATTGGCGGCCGCACCCAGCGAGGCGGACAAGGGTATTTTGCGATGAATGAGATCGCCGAAATGCCGGATGCCGACAATCGCCGCGACCTCCGGCGGCACCGGAATGCTGTCATCATAGACCAATTGAAAGGCCGTCATGGATTTCTCCGTCGCAACGGCTGCTCTCGCAATCCGGCATCGGCGTTGCCGCTCTTCCATCGACCTGCCGCAATATGGGAATACCAACAGACGAGACCGAGGAATAGCAATGGCAGGCCGATGAGCAGCGAATAAGCCGTCGGACTGACCATGTGTCCGGCACCGCGCGCCGAGAGGGCTCCGGAGAGGAATTCCAGCAGTGCCTGGGCCAGCCCACCGAAACCGATACTACCGAGGACGAGGCGTGCGACTAAAGCTTCCAACCCCCATATTCCGGCCGAGAGTGCGATCAATGTAATGTGCTTACGATGCAGCAGATGGCGAGCATCACCGATCAAGTGATGCAAACGATCGATCAGGTGCAAACACTTGACCGCTCGAGCGCCGTGATATCGCCGTGCAATGAAGAGAGTGAGTCCGTCGAGATTCTCGGGCAGGACGAAGAATACTACTAGCGTCAAGGCAATGAACAAAACCAGCACTGACACGATCGGCAAGATCGCCAGTATGGTTACTTGGTCATCGCCGACCGTGACATATAGCAGAAGGATGCAGACAGGTAAGGCGTCGTAGACACGCTCGATCCAGATCACCAAAACAGATTTCCAGAAGCCCGACGTACCGGGGCCACGCAAGGCATAGGCGATTTCACTCAGGCGCAGGAGATCGCCAATCTTGAAAGGCAGAATGAAGGAAGCCGCCACACCGATAAAATGGGCACGCGCCAGCCACTGAACGCTGCGCGTCGGGTCGCCAATAATGACGATCAATCGGAATGCACGACAAGCTTGGGAAATCAAATATAGGATGGCCGCACTGCCCATGGTCGGCCAGGCATCGAAGACAGTGCGACCGCGGATCATCCAAACGGTGATCAGGCTCATCAGCCCTACATGGATCGTCACTCCAGCGAGCAAGAATGTCAGACGCAGGATGGGCGAGGTCCAGCGACGTGATCGGCTCGGCAGGACAAGTGCGAGGGATGCCACGGTCCCCTCCTTAGATGGCCGCGGGCACAGCGTCCGCCATCAACTGGATGACGCTCGCTGTATAGGTACGCGTGGGGTAGCCGGTATAGTCTGCCGTGAGCAATTTGCGCCGGTTGACAACGTAAGTGCCAAGAATTCCTATCACGCGCCTGGCTTGGCGGAACAGCCGGACATTCGAGACCTGGTCATCCTCCCGCCATATCAGAGGAAAGAAGGTGATGCGCCATTCCCAAGCCACACTCGCGAGGATCATGTAGTAGTTGAACGTCAGATCATCGGCGAAGCCTAGCCATCTGCGCTGCCGCAAGGCGCGTGTCGCATACAGATTGAGCCCGGAGCCGAGATCATACAGGCGCTGCCTTGCCGCGATCGAGAACAGAACATTGAACAGGCGGTTACCCCAGGTACGGAAGGCGGAGTAGCCGACCAGCCGGCTCCCTGGCATGAAGCGAGCACCCAGCACACAATCGACCTCCCGGTGACGACCGGCATCGATCATCGGCAGAAGATCGGCGATCGCTCCCTGATCATCGCCATGCAGCACCACGACATGATCGAAGCCGTGCTCGAGCGCATGCAGGAAAGCGACCTTGTGTGACCCACCCAGGCCGTAATTTTCGTCATTGCGCAGCAGCAAAGTCTCGATGTGCTTCAGATTGCGCAAAGCCATCGCCGCACGCGCCAAACTGTCATCGGTCGACCGATTGTCAATGACCACCAACCGAGCAAATCGCTTTTGCGTTTCTGGATCGAATTGCGCAATCACACGTTCAATTTGGTTCGCACAATTATACATCGGCACGAAGACCATGATGCGTTCGTGCGAACGTCCACCGTCGTGCCTGCTATCCGAGCCACCCCACGTGACAGGTGCCTGGGGTACAAGGCACCCTTCTTCACTGGCGTCAATCATATTGCGGCTCCTAGCCAACCAGTGATTCCGTCGCAGTAAAGGAAGCGCCGGCCGGACGCTCCGTCTTCGGTCATGTCGAAGTCTTTCCGCCAAGCCTATTCCGTTAAAAATTAGCCGATTTCCCCTTAATTTTTCCTTGATACCAGGGGCTGGCAGCGTATCGGGGCCTGACGACAATTGAGAATATACTGCTAAAACACATAGAGAGAGTTCATTGGTTTGATGGTGGCCATGGCCACAGAAGCAGGTCGGCAGAAAAGATGTCGGCAGATGCCTTGCCAAACGAGACACGGCCTGTAGTTGCGTCTGGCTACAACGGATCAGAAACAAGGCAAATTTAATCGGCCGCCACCATGGCGTCGCAGCACCGATCATGCACCATCGCGTTGAAGATTACCGCTAGCACCACCGAGACAGCGATAATCGGCGCCGGTGTGACGAGCGCTATGTAACAAGGCACAATGTAGCCGAGGATACACGGCCCCCTTGAGGCCGCGGCGCCCCCCAGTTCAGGTGCCTGCGCCCAGACCGACCACCTGGCCGGCAGCAATTCGGCTTCGTGGACGCCAATTTCGTCAGTAGTGATATCATCGTAGTGGTGCTGGCCGATGACGCGGCGGAGATCACGCTCTGGCAGAGGCCCGCAAAACAACGAAGGTCAATCTCAAAAAAGACCGTAGATGAAGCGGTATCTCGTCATCTGCCGATAGGCCCGATAGGCTTCATCCTTCGCGAGGATCTTCTCTTCGCGAAGGGCCCGCATGACCTGCATCGCATAGAAGGTGGCGATGATGACGATATTCAGCCAATTGCAGTTCGCCATCAGGTATCCGATATGCACCAGGAAATAGCCGGCATAGATGGGATGCCGCATGAATTTATAGGCTCCCCGAACCTTGATGACGCGTTGCGCTGCCAGCAAGCCGAAGGATCGCCCGAGGGATAACTTGGCATAGATCACCCAACTCAGCCCGACGATGATAATACCCGCGCTGACAGCTTCTGGCAGCAGATGCGACGTGCCCTCGGTTTCGACGAAAAGCGGCACGATGAAGCTCGCTGTCACCGACAGCACCATATAGGCCGGATTCAAATCGCGGTTTTTTGGCCGGCGCGCAAACAGCATCGTCAGCAGAGATGCCAGTTCTGAGAACAGCAGGAACAGCAGTGTGATGCGATACGGATTATGCCAATAGCTGCTTCCGATACGATAGACGAAGAGCGCGGTAACCAGAACGGCGCCGAGGCGGAAAATCAGGTCGAGATAATCGAATTCGAAACGTCGACGCGACACGGCTGCTCCCTTGGTCGGATGAGACAGCATCGTTCGCAAAGGGAAAAATTTAGTAAATAACCGGTTCTTAAGTACAGCTAAATCGCGTCAAGCATCCGCAAGCTTTCTCGCATTTTCTGTCATCCGCCGTTAAATAGACGCGACCATCAAGACCACGCCACACCATCGAGATGGTAAAACGGGAGGGGGCAGGCACCGTCTTCCTGGCCAAAACAAAGATGGAGAAGGCGACGGTACCGGCCTCATCTCGGAATCTGCGTGTGCGTGAAAACTAGGGCTCACTTACTCTTATATCGGCGTTTATTAGGGCGCGGATTGGTGGTGAGATGTCCAGCAACTGGGGGCACTGGCGAAGCTGACGGAAGACACCAAAGGGAGAGTCCACGCCGAAGCCCTATGTCAATAGGAAAGTTTCACTTCTTCGGGACGATTGGCGCTCCATATTTCGTGTTCTGGATACGGACAATCTCGAAGTCATAAGTGCCCAGTTCCTTTACCACGAGCCGGAAGCTCTCGGGCAACGGCTGGAAATTCTGGAGAACCAGACAAGCGCCCGTGGCGGAAAGATCGCGGACCACGCAATTGAGCATACTGGCGCAATCATTGAGCATAACCTTCGCAGGCTAAGCCTCCCCATCAAACAACAACTATCCATCGAGAAAATCGGCAGAATTTCAATAGTCGCCGAGTTCTCGCCGTCGACGATGCTGATGCCTCGGCATAAGTGAACTTAACTTAATATGAACTGCTTACCAGGTAAGCTCGTCCCAGCTCCATGCTGCGTTCCGACATAGCCTAGGACTAAATGAATGACCGGCGCGATTTTGAAGCTCACATGGTGACGTCGCTCCCGCGGCTACGGCGATTCGCAATTGGCCTCGCGGGTTCGGTCGAAGAGGGTGAGGATCTGTTTCAAGGCGCCTGCCTGAAAGCCCTGGAGAAGTGGCAGCAGTGGCGCCCCGGCACACGCCTGGATAGCTGGGTTTTCAAGATCATTCAGACCACCTGGCTCGATCGCAGAAAATCCGCGACACAGCGCCTGGTCGACTTCAATACGGATGCCGCGGTCAAAGCCGGTGACCAGCTCGCTACGGCGGAAATTGACGAAGAATTGGATTTGCGCCGGGACTTGAAGCAGGCCCGGTTCGCCATTGACAGGCTCTCGCACGATCAGCGTTCAGTCCTGGTCGTGGGGGAGGGCTTCACTTATCAGGAAGCAGCCGGAGCGCTACAGATTCCGGTGAGTACTGTCATGAGTCGTTTGGCACGTGCGCGTTCGGCCCTCGGCAGAACGATGCAACGATGAACTGGGCGCTCGTGAGCCTGCCGGCCGTCAGCTTCCGGGCCACGGCAGTGATCGTGCCAGCAATCGCCATGCTGAAAGCCGGAATGATCGGTTGAAACGAATAACTGGCTGACACTTCGATGACACTGATGCCGTTCTTTACAAGAGCTGTCGGAGAGACGGTAATGGTGAGATTGGCAATCCCATACATCTTGTTCTGCGCATAGGTCGGGGTCATCGACTGCCACTGGCTGTTGCCGAGGTTGAACTGGAAGACACCGTAGCGGGCGGCATCCTCGACCCCATGCTGCATCGTATCTTGAATCCAGATGTACCGGCCATATTCCACGACGCCGAACACGAGGGCGAGCAGGAAGGGGGCGATGAAGGTGAATTCGATCGCCGCGACGCCGCGTCGGCAGGCGACCAGCCGCGCAATCAGGCCGCCCAGCCGCTTGTCATTTGGTTTGAATCGTCGCTGTTTCATGAAGGTTGAATGAGCTGGGAAAACCCGGAAAGACGAGGATGGCCTGATAGGTCCGGGACACGTCTATCAGCACCATTTGGCGGTTATTGGTGGAGCTGCAGAGCGCCGTAGAGCAACTGCCGGCAGTCGCCGTCGAGCTGCCATTGCAATAGCATTGGTTGGTCACCGTGACATTCAGCGCATTGGCGCCGGTTTGCGGTGCATTGGTCGACGTCAGGACAGCCGTCTTGATATTGGCGATATTGTCTGGCTGGTAGAGCGCGAATTGCAGGCCGGCCCGTGCCGCGCTGAAGAGCTGGGAGCGGATTGACATGACCGGCCCCAGATTGGCAATCCCCATGAAAACCAGGACCCCGACCGGCAGCAGCAGGGCGAATTCGACTGCAACGGCTCCGGAGTTGGACCGGATCAGGGAGAGAAAACCGCGACGCCGTACCATCTCCCTATTCCACCAGATAGGGACCAAAATATTACGGCTGGCTCAACGATTGATAGCCCGTGCAATCGTTGCCGAAGCTGGCACTGCCACTGATATCCACGACCCTGGCAACGATGCGCGTGCAGGCATTGGTCGCCCCGTTGTTGCCATTATACTTGACGGTCTGGTCAGGGAAATAGAAGGCTCCCTTGAGCTGTATGTTCGAGCCACCATTGACTGTTTGGACAACAGACGGATCCCCACCCGGCACCTGATAAAAGAGGACACCCGTATCGGCGGGTGCGCTGAGATTAACGGTCGCGCTGCCGTTGATCGATATCGAGGCATTGTTTTTCAGGACGAAGGTAACCCCGGTTCCCGTAACAGCAACACCGCTATTGATCGACAGTGTCCCGCCATCGATGACATAGACTCCCGGATTCAGATTGACCGTCCCCTGACCTTGCAAACTGAGGCCGTTAGTATATGTACCGGGATTGAGCGTTACCGTTGTTCCCTTCGACACGGGCCCCGGTGGAGTCTGGGAGCTCCCGCTTGTCGTCGGCATCGTCAAGTATTGAAAGGGATCAACCGCAGGCGGGCCATTGCTGACGATGTTGGACGAGGCCACATTCTGCTGCTTGAGAATGCTTACATCGCCCACGGCGTTGATGTAGTCGGTCGTCACATGGGCATTGCCGCTGATCGCGACCGAGGAAGAATTGGAGGAATTGGAGACGATCCCGCATTTGGTCAGGGTGATATTGGCGTTGCCGGTAATGTCGACGCCGACGCTGAGCTGTTCCAGCGCCTCGATGCAAGCGGGGTCCATGCTGAAAATTCGTGCCACACTGCGGACCTGGACATTGACGAAGGATGCGTCCAGGAAGAGCTTGGAGATCAGCGTGTTTTGCGGCTGTGTCAGGACCGAGACAGTATCGCCAGCACTGTTCGCCGGCGGAGTGGGGGTGGTAATCACCAAGGTCGCCGGTTGCGAGATCGATCCGGTAGCGGCCGCCCCTCCCGTCGCGCTGACCAGGGTGATGCCATTGCTGACGACATCGCGCTGCGCTGCGCCGGTCATGTCATAGCTGGCATTGCTATTCAGCAGATACTTCAGAAGCTCGTGTCCAGCCGCCATCGCCGCAGCATCGCTGGCCGATTGGAGTAGCCGTTTCTGGCTGTACCAAAACCCGATTTCTACGCCAAGCCCGGCAAAGCCGGCGATCACCGGCAGAGAGAGCGCAAAAAGAATGGCAGTGGCGCCGCTCGTCTCCCGGAGCAGGCGGCGGGGCGCGGAGAGCAGCGTGCTCAACCCGCGCACCATATTTTGATGTTTTCGCCACTGTCCATACACTATACGCACCAAGATAAGCCCCTTGTATCTTAGGTAGAAACCGACAAGGTGGGTTCTCCAGGCGCTTCCCGGAGGCTTGCACACCTTGGTCGTGACGGTTTTCTACAGACCGACAACGAGCGGGAAGCCAAGTTATTCCGCAGATATTCGGCCACCGATATGGATCGAAAACACGCTTCGAGTTCCGAGGATATCGCCTCGTTCGATGGCCCAGTCGCGGAAGAAACAAGAACCGCAGGGAGCCGTCCGCGGAAGCCTGGAATTGGATCACAGGCAGAGACCAACTTCCTATCCACTCACACGCAGATCATGCGATCCAAAGCTATGGTTTTCGCTTTCACTGCCGATAAGCAACGGCGTACCTGCGTTTCGTGCGCAACTGCCAAACACCAGGAACGCGCGCAGCCATCCTGAAAACTGCGAGGACAGCCGATGCCGCGCACGCTGAAAGCTCCCAACCAAAACCCTTGCCGGCACTGCGCTAGACGGCGCATTGAGCCACGAAGTTCTGTCACTACTGGGGAGAATACCGGAGGGATAGTTCAGCGGTATCTGAGCCAGAACATGTATTCTGTTCTTACAAAAAAATGCTCGAGCGAGGGGGCGCTCGAGCAAGTTACCGTCACCGCTTATAACGTTTGATCAGACAAAGCCTGCGTGGCTTCTTTTGGAAGCGAATGTAGCTTTCGAATACTCCAGCTATCAGTCCACCGATCGGGCCAAATTCGCCCCCCATCTCTCCTTCTCGCGACGCCTCTCTTGCCGCTCTGGGCTACATGGCACCGGCATCTCGCAATTGGTCTTTGCGGCACCCATTCGCCGAGCGTAGATGTGGACTACAGATCCAAATGCCTTGCGACGACGTTCGCATATTCCGGCTCCACAGATGAAATCTCCGCGACGGCCCTACCCTTCTGTACGATCAACACTCGATCTGCGAGGCCTATGAGGAAATCCAGCTTCTGCTCAACCACCACAATCGTCAGGCCAAGCGTCTTTCTCAGGAAGATCAGTCGTTCGCTTATCAGATCGACAATTGACGGTTGAATGCCTTCGGTCGGCTCATCGAGGAGAATGAGTTTCGGGCGCCCGACCAGGCAGCGAGCCAGCGCCAAAATCTGCTGCTGGCCGCCTGAAAGGGCACCGCCACGCCGCGACAGCAATGGCTCCAGCACGGGGAAATAGCCAAGAACTTCGGGAATGGCACTTTCACCTTTCCGCGCCATCTCGCCCATCTTCAAATTTTCCAAGACGGAAAGCTGAGGAAAGATATCCCGCCCCTGGGGCACATAGCCAAGGCCGATACGGGATCTTTCATACATGCGGCGGCGCGAAACATCCTTACCCATGAATACGATCTTACCGTCAGTCGTACTGATTTCGCCAATAAGCGTCTTCAGCAAGGTGGTCTTACCCATGCCGTTATGGCCGGCGATGCCGACACATTCGCCAGCCTCTACCCTCATATTGAGACCATCCAATATGCGGATGCGCCCATATCCGGATCTTAAGGCAACGACATCAAGCATCTGCCGATCTCCCGAGATAGATATCCCGCACAGCGGCATTGGCCATGATCTCGGCGATCGTTCCTTCGGCGAAAACACGGCCTTGATGGAAAACTGTCACCGTTTGCGCGATCTTTCGGACGAACTTCATATCATGCTCGACTACGATGATCGTCGACGTCTTGTTCGCTTCGTGAATAAGCTCCACGACCCGATCGGTTTCCTCTTCAGTCATCCCGGCGGTTGGCTCATCCAGCAGAATCAGCCGGGGAGACAGCATCAGGACCATCCCCAGTTCCACCCATTGTCGATGGCCATGGGCTAATCCCCCAACCTTGGCTGCTGCCAGCCTGGACAATCCCAGGCGATCGAGCATGTCCCTGGTGGCCGTCTCGCGATGAGCAGGGTCGAGTGCATGGCCGGCAAGCCAGATATTCTCCTGAACGCTGAGATTGTCAAAAACAGCCGGAACCTGATTCTTGATCCCGATGCCGAGATGGCTGACGACATACGGCTGGACATCGGTAATGTCCTGGCCATCGAACATGATCCTGCCCGCGCTGGGGTTTATCTGAGCCGAAAGCATCTTAAAGAAAGTACTCTTTCCGGCCCCATTCGGGCCGATCAGGCAACGCAGTTCACCGCGCTGCAACTGAAGATCAACACCGTCGATCGCTCGAACGCCACCATATCCCTTCGTCAGGCCGATCGTTTCCAAGATATATCGCTGGTCAGTCACGGTGGCTCCTGCTGTTGAGATGCATCGCAGCATTCCGCAACCCGGCGGCTCTCTGATCCACCGTCAGCACGGACCGGCATCGACGAATCAGCGTGCCGGCCAATGAAGCAAGCGTCGGCACAACGCCCTGGGGAAACAGCATGACAAAAGCCATGAGAATCAAGCCAAGAACGATTGTCACCTGGCCGACACCGATGGTTCCCATCCATGAGGTTAGATATTGTACAATCGCCGTCCCAACGATGGGTCCCACCAGGATCGACTTGCCGCCGACGATCGCATAGATGACGATGTTGGCCGCCGCCCCCATATTCATCATCTCCGGCGCTACAAAATTTCCCCAAGCGCCATAGAGAACGCCCGCGATGCCGGCAAGAGCTCCACTCAAGACAAAAGCGATTAACTGATATTTCCGGCAATCATAACCCAGCAGCAGCGCCCGTTGTTCATTGTCGCTAATGCTCACCAGAACACGGCCGAAATTTGTTTTCAGCAGCAGGCGAAGTCCGACATAAACGACGATCAGACAACAGGCAGCAAGGCAGTAGACGCCAGCCACCGATAGCGTTTCGCCTGAATCCCAGGGGATCTGAATATCCGGGACATTGGCGATGCCGTTCTGTCCGCGCAGGGGCACGGAGCCGATGGTAAAGCGCTCATCGGATGTCGCCCGCACGGCTTTTTCCAGGACGATCGTGAAGACCAGCGTCATGACCGTAAAGTAGATCCGGCTGATCCGCCCATAGATCATGAAATAGCCGAGAACGGCCGCCAGAAGAGCAGCAGCGATAATTGCCGCCAGAATTGCGATCGTGGTATTTCCAATATTGAGGGCGACAACCGCATAGGTATAACCCCCAAGCCCGAAGAAAGCCGTCTGCCCGAAACTCAGCATACCGCCATAGCCCCAGAGAAAGCTCATACTGAGGGTCAGCAGGGAGTAAATGAGGATGATGGAAGCCGTCATCACCACATCAAGCCCAACGAATAGGGGCAGGAGCAGAAGGCATATCAGCGCGACGCCGACGCAGCCCCACCACCAATGCGGCATCTGACGATAAATCCTTGTCATGCCTTATCCTCTCGACCGGCGCCGGACATGACCGGTAATGCCCTCGGGCAACACACGGAGCAGCACCATCGCCGCCAGCAATACACAGATCTCACCAACCACCTGTGTCGACAGATATGACACGATGCCGTCCGTCGCACCGAAGATGCCTGATGCATAAAGGGTCCCCGTCAGCGGCAGGGCACCGCCGGAAATAACGGTGATGAAGGCCTTGGCGACGTAAAGAATGCCCATTGTCGGCTGGTTGCCGACGATGGGCGACAAGAGAGCCCCGGCGAGGCCCGTCAATGCCGATCCCAGGCCGAATGTGGTCATGTAAATGAATCGGGAATTGACGCCCAACGCTTCCGCCATGGCTGGATTCTGCATCGTTCCTCGAACGACCACCCCAAACCGCGTATAGGTCAACAGCGCGTAGATGCCTCCAAGCAAAAGGAAGGAAATGCCGATCACGGCCAGATTGTATTCGGCGATTGAATATTCGCCGAGCTGTATCTTGCCAAGCTGGGCATCGACACCCGCCTCTTGCGGTCCGAACACCGTCGTCACCATACCGACCATGAATAGGCTAAGACCCCAGGTTGCCAGCAGGGTATCCATGAGGCGGCCATACAAGAACCGGATGAGGGTTCGCTCGACGATGATGCCAAATGCGCCGACTACAAGGGCGGATAAGCATGCCGATGGCCAGAAGCCAATGCCGAGACGAGTGAAGACGAGGCACATATAGGCCCCGAGCATGATGAACTCGCCCTGTGCCAGGTTGATCACCCGCATCATTCCGAAAATGATCGAGAGGCCCAGGCTGATGAGCACGAAAATGCTCAGTGAGAAGACGACTTGGTATGCATAGATTGTCAGTTCGATCAAGCTGTCCTCCCTCGGTACCCGGATGGAGTGGCGCTATCGCATTGATCTTAGAGCCCTGTCGCCGACTAGTTCCGATGGACCTGCCACCCGCCAGGCTCTTCTCCGATATCACTGCCCAAAGAAGCTATCGTCCCTATTTGATATCGACGACATACTGTGTCGTGTCCTTTGGGTTCTTGACGAGATTGCAGACCGCCTGCGTATCGGTAGGCGCCTGCTGGGAGAATGTCTCCAGATGGTCAAAGCCCTGATTGGCGTTGCTTTTCACCAGATGAATATCCATCACCGCATGATGTGTCTGACCGTCCACTGTCACCAGCCCACCCGGCGCCTCAAATTTGATCCCGGGAAGAGCCCCGATCACTGCATCGGGTGATGGATCTCCTGCCGCCCGGACCGCATTCGCCCAGATGTGAATGCCGCGATAGCCATATTCGGCATAGTCGCCAACGTAATCTTTCTCACCTGAATATTCCTTGAACTTGCTTACGAAATCCCGCGCCTGTTGCCTCGGCAACTCATCATGGAACGGTGTCGCGTTCATGATTCCGGCCGCTTCACTGGCGGATAGATAGGTTTGCTCCCGGCCAATGCCGAACATGCAGGAGGCAAGCGGAATGTTCGCTTTGCCGATCGTTGCCTCATATTGGCGGTAGAAAGCATTATGCGCGCTGCCAACGAGAATCGACCAGACGACATCCGGCTTCGCTCCTTGAATGCGCGACAACACCGGTGCAAAATTCGATACATCTAGTGGGAAGAACTCCACACCGATATCTTCACCGCCGTTCTCCCGCGTGTACTTCTGGATCCATTTAGCCGTGGTATGCGGGTAGATGTAATCGGCGCCGAGAATATAGCAGCGCTTGCCATAAGCCTTCATCACCCGCGGTACCAGCGGCGCCAGTTGTTGGGCTGGAACTTGCGCGAGGCAGACGAACCGCCGGTCACAGACACCGCCCTCATACATCGAGTTGTAGAAATAGAGGCCGCCGAATTTCCGGACAACCGGCCGCATCACTTCGCGTGAGGAGCTCGTCACCCCGGCATGTACGACACTGGCCTTGTCCTTAAGCAGAGCCTCGGCCATGTACTGCGAGTTGAGCTGGTTGTTCGATTGGGAGTCATAGAAGGTGAGCTCCAACGGCCGGCCGAGCAATCCCCCCCCGGCATTGATCTCGTCCACCGCCATCGCGATAGCCTTGATCTGCTTCAGACTGTAGATATTCAATCCACCGGTCTTATCGAGGATATTGGCGACCCGGATCGGTGCCTCGCCGGCAATACCTGCCCGCTTCAGGACGAAGGGAAAACTGGCGAAAGCTAAAGTTCCGCTGGCGAGACGAAAGAACTGCCGCCGTTCCATTCTCATTGGTCTCTCCTCCCTGTTATCAACGCGATGGCTTCATCGTGGTCGGTTTTTCAGTGTCGATGTCCTCGTCCCTGTGCCGATCTCTTCGCGATATCGTGCCAATGCGATTATGTTTTTCGTGCTCACTCCCTGATCGATAGATACAAAAACGCAAAGCTCCCGCACCTGATCAGAGGTACGGGAGCATCTTTGCCCCGATTGCGCGCGCAGCCTATGCGAACGACTTGAAACTAAGTTAAGTATCGATTAAGGCGCCGGGCTCATTCTTTTGTCAAGCCGAAATCGAGATATTCACTTGCCTGCACGATGGCACAAGCAATTTCTTCGACAGTCATCCGCTTGTTCATCGCCTGCTCGCGCATCATCTGATAAGCGCGATCTTCTGACATGTTATGAGCACGCATCAAAATGAGCTTCGCGGCATCAACATCGCGGCTTGCTTTCAATTTCGTCGACAGCTTGTCGATGCGGTTCCACAGCTTTTGTTCCTGTTTGAACTTCGCTGTTCCTAGCAGGAGCGTTGCCATCAAGCCAAAGGGGCGAACCGGTTGTCCGATGACGGATTGTGCCTTCAAACGCAGCACGCAATCGATCATCAGCGGATTCTCATAATCCACGATTGCGATCAGCGCCGCAGCGGGTTTGTCCGGATTCCAACTGAAATCGATCTTCTCTTCCAGAATGGCACGAACCGCCACCATGACGACGTCGAAGCCATCGGACACGTCCGGTGTCGGTGGCCAGCATGTTTTCAAGTGACAACCGATCCGATTGAGATGTTCGACGATTTCCTCGCCCTCACGGTTCTGGGGATGAACCAGTAGAACGCGGAGCGACCGTACATTCCGGATCATGGACGAGATCGTTGTCGTCGATTTGGTGCGCCTCACCTCGCGTAACGTTTCCCGGTCCGCGCCTGTACGGCCCCCATCCTTCCCGATTTCGCTCTTCTCGGCATGCATACGAATCACGGTGGCGCCCGTCTTGGAGGTCTCCTTGAGACGACCAGCCTGACCCGGTGCACCTTGCCCAGAAAGCATGCAATCCTCCCTGCAACTAGCCCTGCCAGCTCCGAATTTCACTCCGGAGTCCAATTATGTGCAGCCTCAAAACCTCATCATCGTGCAGGAATCTGATATCCACACCGCATCAGGCATCAGAGTTCCAGCAGTTCCTTTTCCGACAGCGATACCGTTCCCCAATCCGATGGGTCATAGGTCACAAGATAGGGATCCGGTTTCACTGGGGCCTTGCTTTCCGCAACAATGTCAAAGAGGCCGCTTGCATTGACTTTACCGACCCGGGGCCAGAGATAGGTGTGCCCATTCTCCGGATCAATCCGCACCCTGCCCTGCGGCGCATCGAATTCAGACCCCAGAATAGCCGGCACCAGATGATCGATATCGTCCGAGCCGGCCACACGCATGGCATTCGCCACAAGATGCACTTGGAAATAGGCGGATTCCCAGCACATATTGGTGACTTCTTCATCACCCCACCGGCAACGGTACTTCTCGACGCATCGTTGATTTACGTCAGTCTCAACGGTTTGAAAATATGGAGCCGACGTAATATGCCCGACACAGGCCGGAATACCAATCGCCCTGATATCCGTTTCACTCGTGGTCAGGCTGGCAATCGGCATCTTCTTCGGATCAAGGCCGGCTTCGGCGTAAGCCTGATAGAAATGAATCATGCTTTCACCGACAAAGTTGCAAAAGATCACATCGGGTTGCGCGACCTTGATCTCCTTGATCAGCCCGTCATAGTTCGTACGCGGCGCATCCAGGTCGAAATACCGTTCGCCGACAATAGTTCCCGACCGCTCGATGACAATCTCGCTCATGATCCGATCGGATTCCCAAGGCCAGATATAATCTGACCCCACCATGAAGAAGCGATTGCCGAAATGGTTGAGCAGATAGGTCGCCAACTGCGCGCTGTTCTGGTTTGGCACCGCTCCCGTATAGATGACGTTCCGCGAATACTCAAAGCCCTCAAACTGCGCGGGATAGCACAGCATGCCGTTGCGCCGCTCAACGACCGGCAGAACGGCCTTGCGGGTGCTGGACATATAGCATCCGAAGATCACATGGACTTGGTCTTCCCGCAGCAAATGGTCCGCAAGTATGCTGAACTTCGCCGGCTCGCTGGCGGGGTCGTAACAGATAGGAATGATCTCTCGACCGTCAATACCGCCCGCACTGTTCACCTCCTCGATGGCAAACAGCGTCGCCTTGAACATCGACGTTTCCATGGCCGCAGTCACGCCTGTCTGGGAAAACAGGACGCCGACTCTGATTGGGCTGTCTTCGCGATGCCTTGCCAATTCTCCCCCTCAGGATCACTGACACAATGATGCCCTGTTACGCCAAATCCTCGCCTCTCATTCGATACACGGGGTCAATCGATGCGGATCGGCATCTTTCCGCAATCCGCATCGACTGCCCTGCCTCCATAGGAATGAAGAGGATCTACGCCACCTTGAGCGTGGGCTTCTCGTTCCCAATCGCCGCCGACGATGACCAGTAAGGCGCCGTGCGCCGCTTCAGCATTGCCCGGAATTGTGCTGTCGTCTTGGGCAGCAACTCGCCACTTCCCCAGTCGACAATGACACCGAAGCGCCGGATCAGATCGAACATATCGTACTCTTTCTGCCGGTACTTGGCTGCAACTAATTCCGCGTCTTCCTCCAACCAGGCCCGGCGATGTTGTTGAATGAAGGCTCGCTCCTTGTGCGTCGCGGCCTCGTCAACTTCGAAGACACACATATCGGCATCGATTTCGCGGATAACGACGCCATAGTCTTTTTTGGCGCGATCGATGGAGACATATCCATCGGCTACGTCTTCACAAACAAGCCGCGGATCCCGCCCCAAAGGATCGCCCAAGCCACCACCGCCGGCCGCCGGCCGCGTCACCGTATCGCCTGCCTCCAATGGCACACCAGAGAACAGGGAACCGAGATAGCGCTCATTCGGCGCACCGGGATTGACCCAGACACCGTGCGGATTGGATGGAAGACCGCCCCAGAGGCCCCAGGTGATCGAGCGTTCCCGGTCGCAGCAATAAGAGACAACCGTCCGTTCGGCCTTGGTCAGCGTGCCGCCCTTGACGACCCCCATACCGCCCCGCCATTCGCCGGGGCCACCGGAATCCTGCAGCAGTTCGTGACCCGTCGTCAGGATCGGCGATAGCCGCTCCTGCCCCTCGAAAGGTTGAGTTCCCAATTGAACGCCGAAGACGGGGCCGCTTGCCGCCCAGCCGTCGCGCCCATTTCGAGCTCCCCAACCGCCGACCATCCAGTCATACCACATGAAGTAAGGACGTTCCTCGTATCTGGCGTCCCGACCACCCACCAGGAGATATTCCAGGTTGAAGGTGCAGGCCATGGCGCGTTCGGGCAGGATCTCCGCCCAGAGCTCGAAGACCGAATTCATGATCTTCTCGAAAGGCCCGGAACAGAAGCCGGCTACCGGCGTCGGCCAATCGGCATTGACGACCGTCCCCTTCGGCCCGAGATCAACCGTCACCACACGGTAGAAACCGGAATTGAGCGGGATGTCCGGCGACTGCATCTTGGTTCCGGCAACAATCGCCGCAAAAGCCCCGCCATAGCAGCAATTCAGGAAAGTCGAGATGGTCTTGGGATGCGATTTCGACAAGTCGTAATGCACACTGTTGCCATCGAGGGTCATCTTGATGTGGATGGGAATGAGCCCCTCGCCAGCCGCCGGATCGACATCGATATAATCCTCGGTCTCCCAGGAGCCATGGGGAAGATGGGCGATGCGCTGGCGCGTCAGCGTTTCGACATAATCCTGGACTTCGGCGAAGGACTTCTTGATCACGTCAAGACCATACTTCTCCACCAGGCGGACGATTTCATTTTCGGCGATCCGGCAAGCTTCAGCCTGTGCCTGCAAGTCACCGATGATATCCTGCGGCGCCCGGGTATTCGAGGCGATCAGCCGGGCAACGTCTTCGAGATAGACGCCCTTGCTGAACACCCGTACCGGCGTGATCCGCAACCCTTCCGCCATGTGATCGAGGGCGCTGACATTGAACGACCCAGGGACAGCGCCGCCGACATCCGCCCAATGACCATTGGCCTGGGCGAAGCCGAGGAGTTCATTTTTATAGAAGAAAGGCCGGACGATGCGGGTATCGTTGAAATGAGTGCCCCCTTGGTACACGTCATTGACGACGAAGACATCGCCCGGATGGATATCGCCCTTGAAGGCGTTGATGACAGCTTTCGCCGTATAATGCAGGGTGCCGACATGCGCCGCGATATCGCCGCTGCCCTGCATGATCGTGTCGCCATTGATATCGCAGAGGGCGGAGGAGAAATCCCGCGAATAGATCACGAAGGAGTAGCAGGTGCGAAAGATCTGCTCCGCCATCTGATCGACGATGTTGACATAGGAATTTTTCAGAACTTCGAAGGTCACCGGATCAAGCGTATAGCCGGTTTTTGCCTTTGCCATAACCAACCTCCCGGGTCAGAATCCGATAGATAATTCGAGCTTTAGGCAGCCAGGCTCTAGCCTTCCCGACGCGGCACCTTCATCACGATAGTGAGATGGGCGTCGACCTCGGCCTTGATACCCGGCGGTACGATCGTGGTTGAATCAAGCTGCTCAATGACGGCCGGTCCCTCGATCACGGTGCCCGCCGGCAACAAGTCACGATTATAAACCGGCGTCTTGATGGGATGCGGCTCTTCGTCGAAGACGACCTGTCGGGTATCGACCGGCTCAACCTTGGCGTTGCGCTGGATCGGATGCTTGGCAAACTCCGCCTTGCGGGTCAGACCCGTCGCCTTGACACCGATGCGATATAATTCGACCGGCGCCTCGGGGCGCGAATAATTGTGTTCGCGCCCATGCTCCTCATGGAATCTCGCAACCGCTTCGTTCAACGAGCGGACCGGCGCCGAGACTCCGATCGACATGGCACGCCATTGCCCGAGATACCGCATATCCGCGAAGCGCTCGAAAAGCATATCCTCCGGCTGGACACCTTCACTCAGCAGGCGCTCCCGCCCCTCGACCTCCAGCGCGTGGAAGGTTTCTTCCAGACTCTTTATGTCAACCTCGTCGATCTTGGCCAGTAGCATCTGCGACAGGTCATGCTGTATGTCGACCAGCAGACAGCCAAGGGCAGAGGTAACGCCTGGGTTTGGCGGCACCAGCACCGTGGGGATCGCCAGATCCCTGGCGAGGGCGACACCATGCAACGGCCCCGCCCCGCCGAAAACCACCAGGGCGAAATCGCGCGGATCGTAGCCGCGGCGGATGGATACCAGCCGGACCGCATCAGCCATATTGGCGTTGGCGACGCGCAGAATGGATAGCGCCGCTTCCTGTACGGTCAGGCCAAGTTTATCCGCCACCTCGCGCTTGATCGCGTCATATGCCAGCTTCTGGTCCAATGCCACGATGCCGCCCGCGAGCTTGCTGCTCAACCGCCCGAGCACCACATTCGCATCGCAATTGGTCGGCTGCGTCCCGCCACGGCCATAGCAGGCCGGTCCCGGATTCGACCCGGCCGATTGCGGGCCATTGCGCAAGGACTTGGCATCATCCAGCCAGGCGAGGGAGCCGCCGCCAGCACCGATGGTCAAGACTTCGATGCTGGGGAAACAGATCGGATAGCCGTATTCGACATGCCAGTCCTTGGTGATCCGCAGATTACCGCGATCGCAGAGCGCGACATCTGTACTGGTGCCACCCATATCGAGACCGATGGAATTCTCGTACCCCGCCAGTTGCGCCACGAACCGGCTGGCAATGGCGCCGGCAGCGATGCCGGAAGCCGACAGGCGCGCCGCGTAGCTTTCGGCACTTTTCGCTGTCATGACGCCGCCGCCGGAATGAAGCAGCAGGACGTCCTCCTTATACCCGCCGGCCGACATGCGTTGCGCCAAATTCTTACAGTATTCACCGGCAACGGGCGCCAGGATGGCGTTCGCAACGGTCGTGGAAAAGCGCTCGTGCTCGAAGATTTCCGGCATGATGTCGCTGGACAGCGAGATGGTCGCATCCGGAATTTCACGCTGCAGAATGTCGCGCAGAATCCGCTCATTTGCGGGATTGACGAAGGCATTCACAAGGCAGACAGCAATCGTCTTAATGCCGCGCCTTTTGATGATGCGTGCGACTTCCAAGGCATCGGCTTCGTTGATCGGTTGAACGATCGCGCCGGCATAGTCCACCCGCTCCTCGACCGTCAGCCGGTCGCGACGACGGATATAGGGCGGCGCCATCTCCTTGTAAGTGTCCCACAGGTCATTCCGGGTGCCGCGGCGGATTTCGATCACATCGCGGAAACCCTTGGTGGTCACCATCACGGCCGGCGGAAATTTGCGTGTAATCAGCGCGTTCGTCGCCAAGGTCGTGCCATGGGCGAACAGCGCGACATCCTTCAGTTCCACGCCGCCGGTATTGATTCCCGAAATCACGCCGTCGATCGGATTGGGAGTCGTCGGCGTCTTGGCAACATGCATTGCCCCCGTGGCTTCATTCAGAAAGCACACGTCAGTAAATGTGCCGCCAACATCGCAGGCAACACGATATGAAGGCCCACGCGTCGCTCCAGCGCTTCCGCTCATGTCTCTCTCCCGTCTTGTCGTTGCGCGTCTTTTTGATGATCGCGTGATCATCCGGCCCACCACCGGACACCCCGCTGCCTCCGCGGGTCATGCCGGAAAACAAAAAAGGCCCTCGCCAGGGATTTCCTGGCGAGGGCCTTTTTGCCCGTTATCCTCTGCGACACTATTGGCGCAGCGGATAAGCTCTAAGGCGGAATGATAGGCACCGTGCGCGAGTGACGTCAACCGTTTTATATTGGCGCATCGTCTCCCTCCCCCAGCATTGATATCTGCAACCCATGGGAGGGCATGCGAGCAGAAAGACTTATCCTGATGGAGACTATGCCTCCATCCCTAACATTAACGGCTGCCATATGCCGGCATGAACTTCGCGCTCCTGCCGACCGAGGATCGATCACCTACCGGTTCTCGCTGCCGATGTTGATTGCGTAGAGAGGAAGCGGCACTCGTTGCCTGCCACTGGGAGCCGAACAATGCCTCCTCATGCAGCGGTAGCTATCTAGCTGATTTGCCGTTCGGAATCGCGAGACTGCCGAGATAATGCCTATGCCCGCATTGCTTGGTCAGCCGTGATGAAATGCGTAATTATGTGGGGATTGGTGAAAAATTGTGGCGAAGCGCGCCTGCTGAGCGCGATCGGCGCCAACCTCACCTATGAATTCCTTCTCAAGCCAAGCGATGAATGGCAGGGAGCCGCATTTTCTCCGACGCTCAGTATTGAGGCTCGCGCCCACCCTCAAGATCATTCGCTACTGGAACCGCTGCCTGCGGCCAGAGCGGATTGTAGGAGACATCATCACATCAATCACTTTCAGACACGCTCGATCAACGCTGCAATACCTTGGCCCACGCCGATGCACATGGTGGCGATGCCGCGCTTGAGATCGTGTGCCTCCAGTGCCCGCAGCAAGGTGCCCGCCAGCCGCGCGCCCGACATGCCAAGCGGGTGGCCAAGCGCGATCGCGCCGCCATGGGGATTCACCCGCGCCGCATCGTCCGGCAGACCAAGTTGCCGCATGACCGCCAGACCCTGGGCGGCAAAGGCCTCGTTGAGCTCGATGAGATCGATATCGGCGAGCGTCAGGCCGTGACGCTGCAGCAGCTTCTGCGTCGCCGGCACCGGCCCCATGCCCATGATGCGCGGCGCGACACCGGCCGTCGCCATGCCGAGGATGCGCGCGCGGGGCTGCAGGCCGTATCTGGCTGCCGCCTTTTCCGAGGCGATGATCAGAGCGGCGGCGCCGTCATTGACGCCGGAGGCATTGCCCGCCGTGACCGAGCCATTGGCGCGGAACGGGGTCTTCAGGCCGGCCAGCATTTCCATCGTGGTGTCGCCACGCGGATGCTCGTCGCGATCGACGACGGTGCTGCCCTTGCGGCCGCGGATCTCCAGGGGTGCGATCTCGCCGGCGAAGAAGCCGGTTTCCTGCGCCGCCTTGGCGCGCTGCTGCGAGCGGTAGGCGAAGGCATCCTGGTCGGCGCGGGCGATGCCGTAATCGGCCGCGACATTCTCCGCCGTCTCCGGCATGGAATCGACGCCATATTGCGCCTTCATCAGCGGATTGACGAAGCGCCAGCCGATCGTGGTGTCGAAGATCTCCGCCTGACGCGAAAAAGCCTCGGCTGCCTTGCCCATGACGAAGGGAGCGCGGGTCATACTCTCGACCCCACCGGCGATCACCAGGTCAGCCTCGCCCGCCTTGATGGCGCGCGCGGCCGTTCCCACCGCATCGAGGCCGGAGCCGCAGAGACGGTTGATGGTACTGCCCGGTATCGAGAGCGGCAGGCCCGCGAGCAACACCGCCATGCGGGCGACATTGCGGTTGTC
>CAYOQR010000006.1:75969-149466 GCA_964406155.1 uncultured Rhodospirillaceae bacterium
TGTCCTCGCCCGCCTGGTTGGCGCAGCCGAAGATCACATCGTCGACCGCTTCCCAATCCACCTTCCCGTGTCGCGCCATCAGTACCCGCAGGGGATGAGCGGCGAGATCATCCGCGCGCACATCCTTGAGGGCACCGCCATAGCGGCCGATGGCGGTGCGGGTATAGTCGCAGATGAAGGCTTCGGTCATCGCTCTCGTCTCTCGTCACACAGATACGTCAGGCAGTGGCCCGGCTGTCGCGGGCATCGATCAGTTCCGCCGCCGTCAGCTTCTGCAATTCGGTGAAACTGATACCGGGGATCATTTCGCGTACGGCGAAGCCACGCGGGATCACGTCGATGACCGCCAGGTTGGTATAGATGCGATCGACCGCAGCCAAAGCCGTCAGCGGATAGGAGCAGCGCCGCACCAGGCGCGGCGCGCCCTCGCGCGTCGTGTGCTCCATCACCACCCAGAGGCGCCGGACACCGGCCGACAGATCCATGGCGCCGCCGACCGCTGGCGCCGAATCCGCCTCGGAGGTTGCCCAATTGGCGATATCGCCATTCTCCGCCACCTCGAAGGCGCCGAGCACGCAGAGATCGAGATGGCCACCGCGGATGATGGCGAAGCTGTCGGCGTGATGGAAATAGGAGCCGCCCGCCTGCAATGTCACATGCTGCTTGCCGGCATTGATCAGCCATTTGTCGAGATGCTCCGGCGCCGGGGCCGCGCCCATGCCGAGAATACCGTTCTCGGAATGGAAGATCACTTCGCGCTCCGCCGGCACCTGGTCGGCGATCAGCGTGGGAATGCCGATCCCGAGATTGACATACCAACCTTCGGGAATGTCGCTGGCGACCCGCGCGGCCATCTGTGCCCGCGTCAGCGGCGTCCAGCTCTTTGCTGCATCCGACATCGCGCTTTCCTCTCAGCTCTGCGGGTCGCCATAGGGAGCGTGCAGCACGCGCTGCACGAAGATGCCCGGCGTCACGACGGTTTCCGGATCGAGCTTGCCGAGTTCCTCGACATGCTGGCTCTGCACGATGGTCTGCCTGGCGGCCATCGCCATCACCGGATTGAAATTGCGGCCGCTGGAGCGGTAGACGAGGTTACCCCAACGATCGGCGCGCCAGGCTTCGACCAAGGCCACATCGCCGGGCAGCGAGCGTTCCATCAGGTAGGTGCGGCCATCGATCTCCAGGGTCGGCTTACCCTCGCCCAGTTTGGTGCCGACTGCGGTCGCGGTGTAGAAAGCGGGAATGCCCGCCCCCGCCGCGCGCAGGCGCTCGGCCAAAGTGCCTTGGGGCACGATCTCAAGTTCGATCTTGCCGGCCTTGTACAGCTCCTCGAACACGACGGAACCGGCACTGCGGGGAAAGCTGCAGACGATGCGCCGCACGCGGCCCAGCTCCATCAGGCGAGCAAGGCCGGTCCGCCCGGTGCCGGCATTATTGGCGACGATGGTGAGGTCGCGCGCACCCTGTTCGATCAGCGCCTCGATCAGGATGTTCGGCTGACCGACGGCGCCGAAACCGCCGATCAGGACGGTGGACCCGTCCTTGACCCCATCCAACGCCTCGGCGGTAGATTTCACGAATTTATTGATCATGAGTGATGGTTCCAGATCCCGATGTCAGACGGATTGCAGGTCGCGCAGTTCCGGCGTCGCGGCCAGTAGGCCGAGCGCCCGGTTGAAGGCGCCGATGATGGCATCGATATCCTGCGGCGTCATCGCCGTGGACAGCGCCATCAAGCCGGTCGGTGCGACAAGCACACCGCCGTCCAGCATGGCACGGTGCAATTGCTGCATCAGGCGCGCCTGGGCCGGGCCGGCATAGATCGAACGGTAATCCCGCAGCTCATTGGCAGTGAAATGGATGCGCCGCAGCGATCCCAGGCCAGAGACCTGGCCCTTCACGCCGTGGTGCCGCAAGGCTGCTGCGAAACCCTGTTGCAGCCGGTCGCCCAAGGCCGCCAGATGATCAAAGGCATCGGGGGTCAGCAACTGCATGGCGGCAAGACCCGCCACCATGGTGACCGGATTGGCGGTGAAAGTGCCACCATGGGGCACTGAGGGCTTGCCCTTAGTGGGATCGAACACCGCCATCACATCGGCCCGGCCGCCGACCGCGCCGACCGGGAAGCCGCCGCCGATGATCTTGCCGAGCGCCGTCAGATCGGGACGCGCGCCGAACCGGCCCTGGGCACCCTGGAAGCCGAGACGGAAAGAGATCACCTCGTCGAAGATCAGCAGCGCGCTGGTCTCGTCGGCGACGCGCCGCAGCATGGCGAGGAAATCGAGTGTCGCCGGAATGAGCCCGGCGCGGTTCGGCATCGGATCAACGAGGATGCCGGCGAGGCGCGCGCCATGCTGGCGCAACAGCGCCTCGCTGGCCTCGACATCGTTGAAGGGCAGAACGATGACGTCGTCAAGTACGCCCGTCGGCGTGCCACGACTGCTGGCGACCGAACGCGGCCGCACCCTCTCACCCCAATTGTCGGGCCCCGCCCCTTCGCTGACCTCGGCGAAATCATAGGTGCCGTGATAGGCACCTTCACATTTGGCGATCATCGGCCGGCCGGTGAAAGCCCGAGCAGCCTTGATCGCGCTCATCACCGCCTCGGTGCCGGAATTAGTGAAGCGCAATTGCTCGACCGCCGGCAGCCGGGCGCAGAGCAGTTCGCCAAGGGCGATCTCGCTTTCGGTCGGCATGCCGAAACAGGTACCGCGCACGAGCTGTTCCGTCACCGCGGCCAGGATCGCCGGATGGCCCTGGCCGTGGATCATGGCCGTGAAATTGTTGATCGCGTCGATTCGGGTGACACCGTCGACATCGGTGACGGTGCAGCCCCGCCCGCTGGCGGCGTAAAACGGATGCGGCGCGAAATAGACCGTGGTCCGGGTATTGCCGCCGGGCATCACCTTGACGGCGCGGTCATAGAGACGGGCGGAATGCGGCGCCGTGTCCGGCTTCTGTGCAGTCATCTTGCTCCCCTTCACCTTGCCCGCCCGGTCCAATGATCCGGATCGGGCTTGCCTTTATGTCAGCTCGGCCGCGACCGTGTCGATGGCCGCGGACAGCCGGTCCAGGATATCCGACAGCTCAGCCCGGCTGGCGATCAGCGGCGGCGCCAGCAGCAGATGATCGCCCAGTACGCCATCGACCGCGCCCGTTTCGCCGCGAATGAGCAGGTCACGCTGCAGGGCCGCCGCGATGACGCGCTGCTGGACGCGTTTTCCCGCCGGGAACGGCGTCTTGGCGGCTCGGTCGGCGACGAATTCGATACCCATCAGCAGGCCCTTGCCCCGAATATCGCCGACGATCGGATTGCACAGGCGCGCGCGGGCCTGGTCGAAGAACCAGGCGCCGTCTTCCGCCGCCTTGGCTACCAGATTCTGTTCGGTCAGGAGGCGCATGACCGCGAGACCGGCGGCACAACTGACCGCATGGCCGGAATAGGTATAGCCGGTGAAGACGCCGGTCGCCTCCGAGGCATCCAGGGCGTCGATCACCCGCTGATGCAGGATGACGCCGCCCAGCGGCGCATAGCCGGAGCTGACGCCCTTGCCGAACGTGATGATGTCGGGTGCCGCGTCGAAATGTGCACTGGCGAACATCTTGCCGGTGCGCCCGAAGCCGGTCACCACCTCATCGGCGATCAGCAGCAGATCGTGGCGGTCGCAGATGCGGCGCAATTCCTCGAAATAGCCGGGCGGCGGCACGATGGCGCCCGAGCCGGCGCCGGTGACAGGCTCGACGATGATGGCTGCCATGCTGGCCACGTCTTCCTGCAACAGGCGGTGCTCGACCTCGGCGGCGCAGAGCCGGCCATATTCCTCGAGCGTCAGATGCGCCGGACAGCGATAGGGATCGGGCGCCGCCACGCGGGGGAAGTCCAGCATATAGGGGAGATAATCCTGCCGCCGCGAGACCTTGCCGCTGACCGAGAGGGTCGCCATGGTGGCGCCATGATAGCTCTGCCAGCGGCCCATGACACGCCAGCGGCTGCCGCGTCCCTTGGCGAGCTGGTATTTGCGTGCGACCTTGATCGCCACCTCATTAGCTTCAGACCCGCCCGAGGTGAAATAGACCTTGGAGAAGCCATCGGGCGCCTGATTGGCGATGGCCGAGGCCAAATCGTTCTCCGCCTCTGTCTCGAAGGTGCCGCCATAGACGAAGGCGATACGCTTCGCCTGTTCCGCCATGGCCTCGGCGATGGCGGCGACGCCGTAACCGACATTGACGACATAGATCCCGCCCACCGCGTCGAGATAGCGGCGGCCGTCGCGATCGGTCAGATGGAGACCGGAAGCTTCGGTAATGAGCGGGAGCCGCTGACCCCAACTGCGGCGGAAGACGTGATCAATGGCCGTCATGTTGCATCCGTTCAGGAATGGAGATTGTCGTCGACGGGTGCCTGCGCCAGGCGCGTCCCGATGGCATGGCCGAGCCGCTTGGCGCAGCGGCGCAATTCGGACTCGTAATGATCCTGGTTCTTGCCGAACAGCACTTCCGTGGTGGCGGTGACGGCGACGGAATAGATCACCCCCACCTTCTCGACATGGATCGGACAGGCCAGGCCGCCGAACCCGGCGAAATCCTCATTGACGCAGGTCGCCAGCCCGGTCTTGCGGATTTCCTTGAACTGCTTCAGCAGCACCTTGGTATCGGTGATGGTGCGGTCGGTCAGCCGCGGCAAAGGCGATGGCAGGATCGCATCGATCACTTCCTGCGGCTGGAAGGCGAGAATCGCCTTGGCGGAGGAGCCGGCATGGGGCCAGAGCTGGCGGCCGGGCACCACATAGCCGCGCACGGTGGCGTTTTCCGGCGCCACGATGGCGACCGAGCGGACCTCCTTGTCGCTCAGTTTGGCGATGAAGGCGCTGAGGCCGGTGCGGTCGGCGAGATCGGAGAGAACCGGGCGGGTCAGCGGCTCGATCCATTCATCCGGCGTGCCGACATAAAGAGCGCGCAGCAGGCGGGCGCCCAGGGTATAGGCGGAGGCGCGGTGCTGGCTCTGGGTCAGGGCGCCGGTCTCCACCAGGCCGCCCAGCAGACGATGGACGGTGGTTTTTGGCAGGTCGATGATCTCCATGATCTCGGTCATCCCGACCCCCAGGGGGAAGGCCGCCACGATCTCGATGACCCGCAGATACCGCTCCAGCGGCTTTTCAGGCTTGCCCGACTCGGCGGCCTGTTTCGGTTTCTTCAACGCATGCCTCCTGATGAGATTCGGGCCTGACGCCCGTCGCACCAGTCAAAATAGCGCATCACATGGGGGACGAACCAGGGATTGCCCCGGTAAAACGGCAGGGTCGGCACCGGCGTCGTCCCGAAGACGGATTTCCCTTCCGGCCGGCCAAGAATCTGTTCCGCGATCTTGCGGCCGAAATAGGTGCCCATGGGCACGCCGGCAAAGTTATAGCCGAGGCCGAACCAGATGCCGCCATGCCGGCCGACATGGGGCATCATGTCGAAGGTGCCGGCGCATTGCCCGGACCAGACATGGCTGAACCGCACCTTCGCCAGATCCGGCAGGACCCGCCCGATGATCTGCTGCAGGCGGATGGCGATTTCTTCCGCCGTCTCGAGTCGCGACCCGGTCGAACCGCCCACCAGGATCCGGTTGCTGTCCGGCGCCGGACGGACGAAATCGATATTCACATTGCTGTCGATGACGGTGCGTCCATGGGGGATCTGCCGGGCGAAAACATCGTCCGGCAGGATTTCAGTCGCTGCCATGAAGCCGGTGAAGGGAATGACGCGGCGGGACTGCCAGGCGAATTGGCGCGGCGTATAGCCGTTGGTGGCGACTACAATCTCCCGTGCCGTGACGGTGCCGGCAGCGGTGACGACCTTGCCGCTGCCATTGTCCATGGAAATGCCGGTCACCTCGGTGCCGCCGCGCACCACGACGCCGGCTGCGACCACGCGCTCCAGCAGCCCCAGGTGATAGAGGCCGGGATGCACCGATCCGAGTTCCGGCAGCACCGCGCCGCCATAATAGAGATCGGTGGCCAATTCACTGCGCTGCTCGGCGCGCGACACCATGTGGAAGTCGAAGCCGAGATAACGCTGCGTCACCTCAAGATCGCGCGCCAGGCCATCGTAATGCGCCGGCGAGGTGGCGCCGATGAAGCGGCCACATTTCACCATATGGCAATCGATGCCTTCCGACTCGATCAGTTGGCGCGTCGTCTGCAGGGCGGCGTCGAGCTCGCGATAGACCGCCAGGGCATAATCCAGGCCCTTGCGCTCCAGGAGCTGCGGGAAGCTCTTCTTCAAGGTGCGGCCGAGATAGCCGGCATTGCGGCGCGAGGCGCCGAAACCCGGATCGTCCCTGTCCAGCACCAGGACACGCCGGCCGGCCCGCGCCAAAGTCAGGGCTGCGGAGAGACCGGTATAGCCGGAACCGATGACAGCGACATCGACCGAGGCGGGCAGCGCCTGTGGGGGCAAGGGCACCGGCTTGGCGCGATCCCACCAATAAGGCTGGTTCTTGAAGTCGGGCGTCACGGGAGCGGTCGAAGCCATGATCAGATCACTGTGCTGGGTTGAGGAGGCGTGTTGCCGCGCCGCCGGATCGGAAGCCCGGCGTCACGCGGCGGATGTCATGTTGCGGGCGTCATGCGGCGGCGCAGAATCTCGCCGAGGCCAAGGAGACAGATCGTCACCGCGATCACCACCACCGAGGCGGCGATGATGGTCGGGTTGATCTCCTCGCGGATGCCGGCGAACATCTGGCGCGGCAGGGTTCGCTGATCCGGCCCGGCAATGAAGAGGGCGATGACGATCTCGTCGAAGGAGGTGGTGAAGGCCATCAGGGCACCGGAGATGATGCCGGGCGCGATGATGGGCAGCATCACCACGCGGAAGGCGAAGCCCTTGGAAGCGCCGAGGCTGGCGGCGGCGCGCATCAGGCCGTGGTCGAAGCGGTTCAAGGTCGCCGCCAGGGTGATGACGACGAAGGGGGTCGCCAGCACGCAATGGGCCAGGATCAGGCCGAAGAAGGAATTGGTCAGGCCAAGCGAGGTGAAGAAGAGATAGAGGCCGAGCGCCGTCACCACCACAGGCACCACCATCGGCGAGACGAAGAGCGCCAGCAACGCCAGCCGCCCCGGTACCGTGCGCTTCACCAGGGCCAGCGCCGCCAGTGTGCCGAGCGGCGTCGAGATCAGCGTGACGCAGGCGGCGACGAAGAAGCTGTGCAGGATGGCGCCGCGCCATTGCGCCGAGCCCAGCAATTCCTGGTACCAGCGCAGCGACAGGCCGGGCAGCGGATAGGTGAACCAGGGCTCGCTGCTGAAGGAGAGTGGAATGATGGCGACCAGCGGCGAAACGAGGAAGACGACCGTCAGCGCCACCACCGCATAGACCGGCAGACGAACCGAGGCCGGAAGATCCTGATAGGTACGGGACATAGGCCTTAGAGACATGGGCCTTACCTCAGCACGGCACGCAGATTGAAGAATCGGATGAAGAACAGGATCGCCAGTCCGGTGACCGCCAGCAACGTGATGCTGAGTGCGGCGGCGAGGTTCCAGTTCAGTTCCTCATTGGTGAAGCGTGCCACGAAGAAGCTCACCATCTGATCGTTGACCCCACCGACCAAAGCCGGCGTGATGTAAAAGCCGAGGCAGAGGATAAAGGTGATCATGGCCCCCGCGGCGATACCGGGTGCCACCTGCGGCATATAGACGGCGATATGGGCATAGATCGGCCCGGCACCCAGCGAGCGCGCGGCGCGCACATGGGTGCGGGAGATTGACTGCATGACACCCAGCATCGGCAGGATGGTGAAAGGAAGCTGGATCTGCGTCATGGCGATGATGGTCGCGGCGCGGGTATAGAGGAGCTGATCCTCCGCCCCCAGCAGCCCGATCCAGCGGAAGATCTCGACCACCTCGCCATTCCCTTGCAGCAGCACTACCCAGGACATCGAGCGGACCAGCAGCGAGGTCCAGAAAGGCAGCAGTACCGCCAGCATCAACCCTTTGCCGAGGCGGCCCGGGTTTTCCGCGATTACATAGGCGACGGGATAGCCGAGGATGACGGTCACTACCGTCACCAGCAGACTGATCAGCAAGGTGCGGCCGAGGATGGCGGGGAAATCGTAGCCCTGGTGATCGTCGGCACCGGTCGGATCGTATTTGTGCAGGAGGCCGGTCGCCCATTTCAGATAGAGCGTGGTGGTCGTCCCGCCGCCATTCTTGATGATCTGCCAGATCTCCGGCTTGCCCCAGACCGGATCGATGGCCACGAAAGCCGCCTGGTCCAACTGCGCGTCGGGCCCCTGGCGCATCACCTGGCGGGCAGTGCGCGACAGAAGCTGCTGGCCGCTGACAACCTCGTTGCCGATGCGCTGCGCCAGGATGCCGACCTGGCGGCGCGCGTCAAGCTCGCGCAGATCCTGCGCCAAGGCCGTAAAAGCGGGCTTCTCGGGCAGGCCCTCGCCGTTCCAGCTTTCCAGCGCCTGCAAGGTCTGCGGCAGCGTCTGGCTGATCGTCTTGTCGGTGATCGCCTGGTTGAAGACCACGCAAAGCGGCACGACGAAGAAGACGATCAGGAAGGCAAGCAGCGGGAGAGCGGGAATGCCACCCATGGCACCCCGCACCACCTGGCGACCGGCGAGCGTCAGCTCGCCGGTGTCCATCATGCTTGCCGGAACGGCGGTGGCCATCGCCCGACCCTTACTGCGTCAGCCAGGTGGAGAAGCGGGCCGAAAGATCCGGGCCGAAATCAGCCCAGAAATCCGGATCGATCACCAGCTTGGTGGCGCTGTTGTCCGGTGCGGTCGGCAGATTGCCGAGCAACGCCTTGTCGACCAGCGGCAAAGCGGCCAGCACTGTCGGGCCGTAGCTGATCTGCTGCGGCAGCTTGCTGTTCACCGCCGGATCCAAGGTGTACTTGATGAACTTATAGGTCGCATCCTGGTCCTTGGCGCCGGTCGGGATGATCCACATGTCGAAGCCCTGGATCTGATGGCCCCAGGCGATGGCGAGATTGGCGCCTTCCTTGTTGGCGTCGGCAATGCGGCCATTCCACGCCATGGCCATTACCACCTGGCCGGAAGCGAGCATCTGCGCTGGTTGAGCGCCCGCTTCCCACCACACGACATCCTTCTTGATGGTGTCGAGCTTCTTGAAGGCGCGGTCCTGGCCTTCGCGCGTCTGCAGCACCTTGTAGACATCCTGGGGTGCGACACCGTCGGCCATCAGCGCCGCTTCGAGATTGTCGCCCGCGGTCTTGTGCAAGGCGCGCTTGCCGGGGAAGCGCTTCAGATCGAAGAGATCCGTCAGCGAGCTCGGCGTTTCCTTCACCTTCTTCGGATCATAAGCGAGGACCGAGGCATAGGTGCTGGTGCCGACGGCGCATTCCATCGCCGCCCCTTCAACCAGACCGGCCTTGTCACCAATCTTGCTGTAATCGAGGCGTTCGGCGAGACCCTGGGCGCAGGCCTGGCCGGCGGTCTGCGGATCGACGTCGACCACGTTCCAAGTGACGGCCTTCGCCTCGACCATGGCGCGCAGCTTGGCCAGCTCGCCGCTCCACTGATCTTCCTGCATCTTGATGCCGGATGAGGCCGCGAAGGGCTCGAAGAAGGTCTTGCGCTGCGCATCCTGCAGGGCGCCGCCCCAGGAAACGACGGTCAGTTGCTCCGCCGAGGCCGCCGTGCCGGCCGCCATGGTGCCGAGTATCAGGGTCGTGGCGATGGCGGCACGCTTGAGATGCGATGATCGATGGATGTTGTGCATGTTCTCCTCCCGGTTTTCAGGCTTGTGGTTTTCAGGGTTGGTTTTCAGGAACGGGTGACGGCGTCGAGGGCGAAGCAGTCCTCGAGGTGCCAGCCGAGTTCGACCTGCGCCCCCGGCTCAGGTTCGATCCAGCTTTGGGCATTGGTGATGCGTGCCTTGACCATCTGGCCATGAGGCAAGGCGACGACGAGGCGCGTCTGGTCGCCGACATAGATGATTTCGGCGATGGTGCCGCGCAGGCGGTTGGTGCAATTACCGACGGGCGGCAAGTAGATCCGCTCCGGCCGCACGGCGAGCGAGACCGCCTGTCCCACCGCCGCATGGGGCGTCGCCGTCGCCTGGACCACCGTGCCATCCGGCAGGCGCACCTTGGCAACGCGGCCGTCGCTTTCCATCACCTGACCGTCGATCGCGTTGTTGTCGCCGATGAAACTGGCGACGAAAGAGGTGGCCGGCGTGTCATAGATCGCCTTCGGCCGGTCGATCTGCTGGATGCGCCCGGCATTGAAGACGGCGATCCGGTCGGACATGGTCAGGGCTTCCGCCTGGTCATGGGTCACATAGAGGATGGTGAGGCCGAGGCGGCGCTGGATACGCTTGATCTCCAGTTGCAGTTCCTCGCGGAGCTGCTTATCAAGAGCGCCCAACGGCTCGTCCATCAGCACCAGCTTCGGTTCGAAGACCAGGGCACGGGCGAGAGCCACGCGCTGCTGCTGGCCGCCCGACAACTGGCCCGGCCGACGGTCGGCGAGATTGCCAAGCCGCACCATCTCCAAAGCCGCGGCGACACGCTGCGCCGCCTCCGGCTTCGCCATGCGCCGTACCCGCAGCGGGAAGCCGACATTTTCCGCCACGGTCATATGCGGGAAGAGCGCGTAGTTCTGGAACACGACGCCGATATCGCGACGCTCCGGCGGCAGATGCTCGATCGCCCGGCCATTGAGATTGATGTGGCCGCAATCCGGATATTCGAAGCCGGCCAGCATCATCAGGGTCGTGGTCTTGCCGGAGCCGGAGGGCCCCAGCAAGGTGAGGAACTCACCCTGATAGACATCGAGATCGAGGTTCTCCACGACCCAGTGGCGGCGGTCATAGGACTTGCCGACCTTGCTGAAGGAAGTCAGGACATCCCGCGCTTCCTCGATCTTCCGTGCGGGTTGGCCCAGCGTCATCTCAGTCTCTCCCTGGGCCGTGACCACCAGCTTCAATGCGGTTTGTCGCGTCACGACCGTGCCTCCTCCAAAACGATCCGTTCGCGCCGGAACGGGATTTCTTGCTGTCGCGCCTCGAATTCACGGGCGAAACGGTGGCCGGCATAGACCGCGTGGAAGATCGCGCCGGGCGCCAGGCAATCGCCGATGCGACTGACCGTCGCCGGGCGCGCCTCGATCTCCATCAACCGGCCGCCGGCCAGCGCTTCGTAGAGCCCGTCATTGGAAAGGCGCGACGTCACCATGACGATCGCCCCGGCCGCCAGCACCATCGGGCGCTCGGTATGGGCGTGGATGAAGGACACCTGGCCATCGGCGATCAGCGATAGCTTGTGATGGGTCACGACGGCAACGCCGCTTTCGGCGAGACGCCGGGCGATGCGCGGCACTTCCAGCGTGTTCAGCGAGAAGGCCGAAACCTCGGCGGCCGGCGTCACCAGGGTGACCTGCGCTCCGACCCGCGCCAGCTTCTCGGCGACGACACCGCCCATGTAATAATGGTCCTCGTCATAGACGATGACAGGACCGGTCACGCTGGCTCCCACCATGATGTCGTCCGGGGTAAGAATCCGCAGCGAGGCGTCCGCGTCGATGGCGGCGCTGCGCAGCCGGCCGATGCCATCGGCGCGCCAGCGTGATCCCGTCGCCAGCACCACATGGTCGGCACCGACCGCCGTCACTTCATCGGCGGTCATCTCGCTCTCGAGATAGACCGAAACATTCGCCATCTTCTGTAGCTGGGTGATGCGCCAGTCACGCACCCGCAGCCATTCGCGCAGGCCCGGCAGCTCGCCTTCGCGGGTGACTCGGCCGCCGAGCTGGCGTTCCCTTTCCGCCAAGGTGACGGTATAGCCGCGCTGGCCCAAGGCCCGGGCGCATTCGAGGCCGGCGGGACCGCCGCCCACCACCAGCACATGGCGGTCGGATGTCTTGGCTTCAATCCGCTCGGGATGCCAGCCCTTGCGCCACTCCTCGCCCATGGTCGGGTTCTGCGTGCAGCGCAGATTGGTCATCATGTAATGGCTGGAGACGCAGATATTGCAGCCGATGCATTCACGGATGTCCTCGTACCGGCCCTCTTCGATCTTGCGGGGCAGGAAGGGATCGGCGATGGAAGGCCGCGTTGCGCCGATCATGTCGAGCACGCCGCGCCGGATCAGCGAGACCATGGTGTCCGGCGAGGTGAAGCGCCCGACGCCGACCACCGGCCTGGTCGTCACCGACTTGATGCCGGCCATGAAGGGTTCGTGTTCATTCTCGCCGGCAAAGCGGGAGGTCGGCGAATCATCGGCCCAGGTACCGACGACGATATCCCAGAGATCCGGTAGTTCGCCGATCATCTCGATGGCGGCAAGGCCTTCATCCGCCACCTGCAGGCCGAGCGGGCCACAGAGTTCGTCAACGATCAGGCGGACCGTGACGGCGCAGCCGTCCTGCACGCCCTCGCGCGTTTCCTCAATCAGTTCCTTCAGCAGGCGGACGCGATTCTTCAGCGGCCCGCCATATTCATCCGTGCGCTTGTTGCGTGGCGACATGAACTGGAAGGCGATGGTGGAGAAATTGGCATCGACATTGATGATGTCGAAACCGGCCCTGTGCGCCCGTGCCGCCGCCTCGCGCATCCAGCGCCGGAGATCGCGAATGTCCTGCCGGTCCATGGCGCGGACCTGGATCGGGAAATGCCCGTCCACCGGCCGCGCCATCGGGCCCATCGGCACTTCACGGCTGTATTTGTTGGCGTTGTAGTAGGCCGCATAAGCGAGCTGCACGCCGGCCAACGCACCATGCGCGTGCACCGCATCGCACATCAGCGCGAGCGAAGCGATGTCGCCGTCATCCCATAGGGTCTGCAGGACTTCCGGCGTCAGATCGGCGGTCGGATGGATCGAGCAATGTTCCGTGTTGACCACGGCCCAGCCGCCTTCCGCCTTCATGCCCCGCATCGCCGCATGGGCCTGGGGTCGCAGCCCGCCCATACCGTTGCAATGCGGCGGCTGGTAGAAGCGGTTCTTTGCCGTCAGCCTGCCAATGCGGACCGGCTCGAAAAGGATGTCGAAGCGGGGATCACGCCCCGGATGGGACGCGCCCGCTTCGACAGGCTGAGGCAACGCTTGAGACGGGGGTTGAGACGGGCTGTGCGCAGTCGACATCGGCAAATCGTCCAATACATCCACAGTGTCGGGTTCATCCACAGTGTCGGGCGATTGCTGGTCAGGCCTGGCGGATCTTGATCCAGGTGGCCTTCAGGTCGGTGTACTTCTCGATCGCGTGGATCGACTTGTCGCGGCCAAAGCCGGATTGCTTGAAGCCGCCGAAGGGCGAGACGATGCTGCCCTCGTCGAAGCAATTGACCCAGACCACGCCGGCCCGCAGCTTGCGCGAGGCGGAGATCGCCGTGTCGATGTTGCGGGTCCAGACCGCCGCCGCCAGGCCGTAGATCGTGTCATTGGCGATGGCGATGGCTTCCTCATCGCTGTTGAAGGTGATGGTCGAGAGCACCGGGCCGAAGATTTCTTCCTGGGCGATGCGCATCTTGCTGGAGACACCGTCGAAGACCGTCGGCTCGATGAAGTAGCCGCCGCTTTCCTGGCGCACGCGCTTGCCGCCGACGCGCAATTTGGCGCCTTCCTCCTGGCCGATGCGGATGTAGTCGAGGACTCTGCCCATCTGCTCTTCGCTGACCATGGCGCCGGCCTTGCTGGCGGGGTTGAGCGGATCGCCCGGCATCAGCACGGCGCTCTCGGCGATCAGCTTTTCCAGGAATTCGTCCTTGATCCGCGCATCGACCAGCAGGCGGGAGCCGGCATTGCAGACTTCGCCCTGGTTGAAGAAGATGCCCCAGGCGGCAGCCTTGGCGGCGCCGTCGAGATCGTCGCAATCCTTCATGATGATATGCGGGGTCTTGCCGCCGCATTCCAGCGACACGCGCTTCATATTGGACTGGCCGGCATATTGCAGGAAGAGCTTGCCGACCTGGGTCGAGCCGGTGAAGGTCACGGCGTCGATGTCGGGATGCAGGCCGATCGCCTTGCCGGCGGTCTCGCCATAGCCCGGCACGACATTGAGGACACCTTCCGGCAGGCCCGCCTCGACCGCCAGTTCGGCGATGCGGATGGCGGTCAGCGGCGACTGTTCCGCCGGCTTCAGCACGACGGAATTGCCGGCGGCCAGCGCCGGGCCCAGCTTCCAGCAGGCCATCAGCAGCGGGAAGTTCCACGGCACCACGGCGGCAACGACGCCCAGCGGCTCGCGGGTGATCAGGCTGAGGGCGCCCGGGCCGGTCGGCGCGATCTGGTCATAGAGCTTGTCGATCGCTTCCGCCATCCAGGCGATGGTGTTGGCCGAGGCCGGGACGTCGATCGCGCGGCTGTCGGAGATCGGCTTGCCCATGTCGAGGGTTTCCAAGAGCGCCAGCTCGTCGGAATGGTCTCGCATCAGGCCCGCCCAGGCGAGCAGCTTGCGCTTGCGCTCCGCCGGATCCATCCGCGACCAGGTGCCGGCCTCGAAGACCTTGCGCGCCGAGGCGACAGCGCGATCGACATCCTCGCTGTCGCAAGCGGCGATGGCGGCGATCTCCTTGCCCGTCGCCGGATTGATCGAGGAGAAGGCCTTGCCCGAAGCGGCATCGACGAAGCGGCCATCGATGAAGGCCTGGGTGCGGATGCGCAGCTTCTCAGCGGTTGCGGACCAATTTTGCGCGGACTGGACGGACATGACTTCGACTCCCGACTTAATTTATGTTCCGATTATTGGAACTAAGTTCCGATTGACGGGAAGCCTATCGAAGCCGTAGCGTCACTGTCAACGGTGAATCACGAAAAGATCCCGCCGCCACGTCGTCGGCCACATGTCGGTGCCGAAGGATGGCGCTTGGCCGCGTGGCGCATGAAGTTGCAGCCGATACGCAATGACCAAGTGCGGCACGCATTGACGATCACAATGAGAATCAACGAGGAGAACACACGCATGTCCCAGGCCCAGCTCTTCCGCCGCAACGATGTGGCTTTCGATGCCTTCGGCGAGGACGGTCCCGGCACAGGCACGATCGCGCGCCTGGTCGGGCCGGAGATGAGCAAGACGCTTGGCGGCGGATTGATCACATTGGACGGCACCGCCGTCGAATGGACCTTGCTCTATGACGAGCTGATCGTGGGCATCGAGGGCGTGTTCCAGTTGCGCATCGGCGACAAGGTGCTGGAGGCACGCCAGGGCGATGTGATCTGGATTCCCGAGGGCACCACGGTCGTCTATGGCGGCGAAAAGGCGGTGATCTTCTATGCGCTCGCACCGGTCAATTGGCGCGAGAAACTGAAAAAGGCCTGAGCCGGGAGTTCATTCGCACCGCTATCCGATCGGCGCCCGCTTGCGCCGGTTGGTGGCACGGATCATTCTTTATCATCGTGCTCAAAGCCGGGCAGCAAGCATCGGCAATAAATTCAGGGGAGACGTATCATGACTCAGTCCTTGCGGAGATTGGCCGTCATCGGTAACGGCATCATCGGCCATGGCATCGCCGAGGTCTTCGCCGCTTCAGGCACGCCTGTCACGCTCATCGGCCGCAGCGACAAGAGCGTCGCGGACGCGATTGCGCGCATCGCCGAGAGTCTCGGCGAATTCGAGCGCCAGGGTCTATCGCGCTGTCCCGTCGCCGAAGCTGTCGCCCGCATCCGTCCCAGCACCGATCTCGACGCCGCCGCCGATGCCGACCTGGTGATCGAAGCCGTGCCCGAAGACATGGCGTTGAAGCTCAAGATCTTCGAACGCCTTGACCGGATCACCCGACCCGACGCCGTGCTCGCCTCCTCCAGCGGCCATCCCGCCAGCGAATTGACGGCGCGGGTGAAGAACAAGGCGCGGGTGATCGCCACCCATTTCTGGTATCCCCCGCAATTGCTGCCGCTGGTCGAAGTCTGCGGCGCGCCGGAGACCGCACCCGCGGTGATCGACTGGACCTGCGCGCAATTGCGGTCGGCCGGCAAGGAACCAGTGGTGATCGACCGCGAAATTCCCGGCTTCATCGGCAACCGCCTCCAATTCGCCATGCTGCGCGAAGCCTGGTCGCTCTGGGCCTCGGGCGCTGCTTCCGCCGAGGCCATCGACGCCGTGGTGAAGCACAGCATCGGCCGTCGCCTCGGCATTACCGGCCCGATCGAATCCGCGGATCTCGGCGGATTGGACACGATGTTCCGTTTCGCCGAGTTCCTGCAGCCGACCCTCGACACGGCGGCAGCACCGCCGGCCGTGATCGGCGAGCGGCGCGACAACAACGCCAATCCCCATGTCCATGACCGGGCGGTGACAGCCTGGCCCGCCCTCGCCACCGCGCGCAAAGAGGAATTGTTCCGCTGGCTGCGGCGGGATCGCGATCAACGAGCCGCTAAGTAACCGGATAGAATCTCTCGCGAGGTGATCAGAGCCTTCGGCCTGCTATGGCATCAACGACCCGTCATACCGGCCCGACATTGCCATTCGGATCGCTTCTCTCTCAGGCAACCGAACAGGCCCAACCTTGTCCCCGCGCGAAACAAAACGCCGCAACCTCAAGGGCTGCGGCGTTTATATTCATTCATCAGGGGGCCGGAAACACAGCCAACCTCCGATATATCATGGCCTAGACAGCGCGTGCCTCGAGCATTCTGTCAAGCCAATGCGTGTCCATCTCCGGTACCGACGCTAAAAGTTTGCCGGTATAATCATGGTAAGGCGGCGACAGAACCTGCGCTTTCGAGCCCGCATCCACCACCCGGCCACGCTGCATCACGACCACATCATCGGCGATGGCCTTCACCGTCGCCAGATCATGCGTGATGAAGATATAGGATAGCTTCAGCTCATCCTGCAGCCGCATCAGCAGTTTCAAGATTCCCTCGGCGACCAACTGATCAAGTGCCGAGGTGACCTCATCGCAGATCACAATCTCGGGCTTCGCCGCCAAGGCCCGGGCGATGCCGATCCGCTGCTTCTGGCCGCCGGACAATTCGCTTGGATAGCGATCGGCATAGCTTTTGGGCAGCTCGATCATCTCCAGAAGATCGGCTACCTGGCGATTCACCTCGCTCTTGCTCAGGCCGAGATAAAATGACATCGGCCGGCCGATGATCTTGCGGATTCGATGTCGTGGGTTAAGCGCCGTATCCGCCATCTGATAGATCATCTGGATGCGTTGGCGCTGCAGTCGGCTGCGGTCCCGCAGATGGGGCGGCAGAACGTCGCCACCGAGGCGGATCTCTCCCGAGATCGGCGGCAGCAGACCGACCACGCTACGGGCCATGGTGGACTTGCCGGAGCCGGATTCACCGACCACCGCCACGGTCCTGCCACGATGCACGTCAATCGACACATCATCCAGCACCTTGTAGGCATCGCCGTAGCTTGCCGTGACGTGACGCACGGAAAGGATCGGCTCCTGGCCACCCGGCACGGCTGCCGTTTCCCGGTGGATCGACCGGACAGCCCAAAGCGATTTCGTATAATCTTCCTTAGGTGCGGAGATCATGGCTGCCGCCGGCGCTTCCTCCACCGGCTTACCGTATTGCAGCACCAGGATGCGATCCGCCATCTGTGCGACAACAGCGAGATCATGGGTGATATAGATGGCGGCGGTATTGAACTGCCGCACAATCTCCTTGATCGATGCCAGTACCTCGATCTGAGTCGTCACATCGAGGGCCGTTGTGGGCTCATCGAAAATGATCAGATCCGGCCGGCAAGACATCGCCATGGCCGTCATTGCCCGCTGCAACTGGCCGCCCGAGACCTGATGCGGATAGCGGAAGCCGATTGTATCCGGCTCCGGCATCTGCATCCGGCGATAGAGCTCCATGGCATCCTGATAGGACTCGGCCTTCGTCCTGACATCATGCAGGATCGGTGCCTCGGCATATTGCTCGATCAAGCGGTGCGCCGGATTGAAGGCGGCGGCGGCCGACTGCGCCACATAGGCAATGCGCGCCCCGCGCAACGACCGCTTCTGCTTTTCGCTCGCCTTGGCGAGGTCGGTTCCGTCGAAGATGACCTCTCCGCCGGAGATGCGGCAGCCATCGCGGGCATAGCCCATGGCAGCCAGGCCGATCGTCGATTTCCCCGCGCCGGATTCGCCGATCAGCCCCAGGACTTCGCCGCAATGCAGGTCGAAATCGACGCCATGGACAATTTCGTTCCAGACGCCGTCGCTGGTCTGGGCCTCGATGCGCAGCCCCCGTACCGTCACGAGAATCTCGCCCTTCACGGCCGATCGCTTCTCCATCCGGTTGCTCATCCACGTGCCCCGCTTGCCTTGTGCAGCATCCAATCGACCACGAAGTTGACGGCGATCGTCAGCACGGCGATCGCCAGACCCGGCAGGACCGGCGTGAAATCACCAAAGGTGATCAAGGTGGAATTGTCGCGCACCATGGAACCCCAATCGGCCAAGGGCGGTTGGATACCAAGGCCCAGGAACGACAGCGCGGCGATAAAAAGAAAGACGAAACAGAATCGGATGCCGAACTCGGCGATCAGGGGCGGCAGGATATTGGGCAAAACCTCGTGCCAGATGATCCACCACCGCCCTTCGCCGCGTAACCGGGCCGCCTCGACATAGTCCAGCACCGCGATATTCATGGCGACTGAGCGCGTGAGGCGATATACGCGGGTCGAATCGAGAACGGCGATGACAGCGATCAGGACCGGGATCGAGGTACCGAGGATGGTGAGAAGCAGGAGCGCAAAGATGAGCTGCGGGATGGCCATCAGAATGTCGACGACCCAGCTCAGGCTGGTATCGACCCAACGGCCGGTCACCGCCGCCAGCATGCCCAGAGTACTGCCGAGAAAGAAGGAAAGCAGCGTAATCAGGAAGGCCAGGCCAATGGTGTTGCGGGCGCCGTAGACGATGCGGCTGAACATATCCCGGCCGATATTGTCCGTGCCCAGGAGATAGGCCCCGCCCCAAGGCTCATATTGCCCGGCAACCACCTGGGATTCACCAAAGGGCGCAATCATGGGGGCAAAGATCGCCACCGCGAAGTAGATCGTAACGACGATTATGCCCAGTAGAGCGGTGGGAGGCACTCGATAGAGGCGCTTCAGCAAGGTAATCATGCTCACAATGCCCCGTGATCAGCGAGGGTGGAGAAGACGGGGATTGCTCAGGATCGCCAACACATCGGCGAGCAGGTTGAGCAAGATGTATGTCGCGGCAAAGATGATGCTGGCCACCTGCACGACGGGCAGGTCGCGCCGCGAGACGGAATCGACCAGCAATTGCCCCAGGCCCGGATAGACGAAGACAACCTCGACCAGAACGACGCCGACAATCAGATAGGCAATGTTCACGACGATCACATTGATGATCGGTGCCAAGGCATTGGGTAAGGCATGCCGGATGATGACCCGCAGCGGGCCGACACCTTTCAACCTTGCCATCTCGATATAGGGACTGGAAAGCGTGTTGATGATCGCCGCCCGGGTCATCCGCATCATATGCGCGATGGTGACCAGCGTCAGCGTCAAGGCAGGCAGGAAGCAGACATGCACCCGCTCCCAGAAAGATGTTTCCGGGGAAACCTGCGCCAGGCTCGGCAGCCAGTTCAATTGAACCGACAGGAAGAGGATCAGGACATAGGCGACAAAGAATTCCGGGAATGAAATGGAACTCAAGGTCGTCACATTCACGATCCGGTCGAACAGGGTATTGCGATAAAGCGCCGCGAGGATTCCCAGGCCAACCGCCAGCGGCACCGCGATAACGGCGGCAAAACCGGCCAGGAACATGGTATTGGCCAGTCGCGGGCCAACCAGGGTTGCGATATCGCGATTCCCGGCAAGAGATCGCCCGAAATCGCCGGTCAGGATATTTCCAAGCCAATGCAGGTAGCGGATATGCGCTGGCACATCCAGACCGAGCTGCAGGCGCAAGGCGGCCACGGCCTGGGGTGTCGCCGACTGTCCGAGCATTTCCGTCGCGAAATCACCCGGCAGCAATGCGACACCAAAGAAAATAATCAGCGACACGACAAACAATGTCAGGAGGCCGAGCAGGAGCCGCCGCCCAACCAATTTGAGGATCGGATGCATTGCCCGATGCCGCTCCGGCGACATCGTTGCCCCTCGCCCACCTGCGTCCGGTAAACTCATTGACTGGCTCCTACCCTTTCCGGACACCCAGGCTTCCATTCACTCATGGCAACATCTTGCCGGGATTCATGATGTTCTGAGGATCGAGGGCCGCCTTGATGGCGCGCATCGCCGCCAAGGCGGGATCGCCAAGTTCCCGTCGCATGAACTTACGCTTGCCGAGGCCGACACCATGTTCGCCCGTGCAGGTACCATCCATGGCAATCGCACGTTCCGCCAGACGCTCGCTGATCCGCTCGGCTTCACGGACCTCAATAGGATCGTTTTCGTTGAACATGATATAGAGATGGAAATTGCCATCGCCGACATGGCCCACCAATGGGGCGATCAGCGTCGACTTGTCGAGCTCAGCCTTGGTTTCGTCGATGCATTCCACAAGACGCGAGATCGGGACGCAGACATCTGTCGACATGCCAACGGCACCGGGCTTCAGCAGTTTCGAGGCGTAGACCGCCATATGCCGCGCATGCCAAAGGGCGCGTCGCTCCTCCTCCGTGTTCGCCCATTTGAAACCGCCGCCGCCATTCGCTTCGGCCAAGCCACGGACGATCTCGATCTCGGCGGCGACACCCTTGGGGTTGCCGGCGAATTCTAGAAACAGCATCGGCTGTTCGGGAAAATCCGTCTGGCAGTACATGTTGATGGCCCTGAGCTGCACCTCGTCGGCCACTTCGATCCGCGACATCGCGACGCCGCATTGCAGCGTCTCGACCACGGTACGCACCGCGCTCTGCAGGTCCGGAAAGCTGCAGATGGCGGCGGAAACCTGTTCGGGAATGCCGACCAGACGCAGATTGATTTCAGTGATGATGCCAAGCGTCCCTTCGGATCCGACGAAGAGGCGGGTCAGGTCATATCCCGCCGACGACTTCTTGGCGCGCTGGCCGGTGCGCAGCACGGAACCATTGGGCAGAACGGCCCGCAGCGAGAGCACCATGTCCTTCATGGTGCCGTAGCGCACCGCATTGGTTCCCGATGCACGGGTCGAGGTCATGCCACCGAAAGTGGCCTCTCCAGCCGGATCGACCGGAAAGAAAAGGCCCTGATCACGGATATGATCGTTGAGCTGGAGGCGAGTCACGCCTGGCTGCACCGTGCAATCCATGTCATCGGTCCGGACGGACAGGATCTCGCGCATACCGCTGACATCGATCGAGATGCCACCTTGTACCGCCTGAATCTGGCCTTCCACGGAGGTTCCGGCACCGAAGGGGATGATCGGCGTCGCGTGTTCGGCGCAGATGCCGACGGCGCGCGCCACCTCTTCTTCGGACAATGCGAAAAATACCGCGTCCGGCAAGGCTGCCGGGTGCCAGGATTCACCGTGACCATGTTGATGGCGGATGTTCTCGCTGGTGCTCACCCGCTCGCCGAACAACGCCTGCAGCGCCTGAACTGTCTTGCCTCTGTTTGTCGTCATGCCGCCATCCCCGACTTAGCAAATTGCAGTTAGAGCGCGCTGCGGCACGAAAATCAATCCGCTATGCGTCGGCAGGCGGGGAAACCCTGCCCGAGAAGCTGACAGCCTCGATTGTATCGGATGAGCTAGGCACGCGTTCCACGCGTGATCACGTTGGATCTTCACGACCCTCTTTCCTCCCTGACACCCATGCCATGGTTCATTGCCACGGTCGTTACTGGGATCGGCTCAGCGGCTCTTCAGCTCTTCTCGTCCCCGATGATTAGGGAAATCTTAGCGCCAGCAGGTGATTTGTAAATACATAAAAAAACTGCTCCGATTTCCATCAACCAGGATTATCAAGACTCAGTTCCGCTCAAGCATCATCACAAATGGCAGATAAATAAATAACTTATGCAGCATAGTGGCAACTTCGAGGCGCGGCACCGGTATGGATTTTATCGCATCTCGCTCATCGCATGATCGACAATGGAGATATTATCCGTACAATCACTGCCGGTGGATTGCGCACACGCCTCGAGCCACCAACCGGGAGAAGGGGAAGATATGAAAACGAACGAGACTTTAGTCCGCCACGAAGTCAAATCCCTGCCGATCTATAATGCCGGCCTGCATCCGGCCAAGCTGAAGCGTCAGCTTGGCCTTGACCGTGTGGTCAAACTCGACAGCAACGAAAATCCGTTCGGCCCGTCACCCTATGCGGCCGAGGCAGTGCGGGCCGCCGCATCCGATCTCTTCCGCTACCCGGATCGCGAAGAAACGAAATTGCGCAACCTCCTGGCGACACGGCTCGACATGCCCGCCGGACATTTCGCTTTCGGCAACGGGTCGGAAGATCTGATCGGCGTGATCTATCGCATGGTCTTGCGCCCAGGCGACAAGGTCACGACCACGGTGCCGAGTTTCGGCCTGCACCAGATTTGCGCCCAGGTCCTCGGCGCCGATGCCACGCTGATCCCGTTCGATCTGGATTGGCGCTTCCCGGTCGACGCGCTCATCGCCAATCTGGCGACACATCCGCGCATCCTTATTCTGTCGAGCCCCAGCAATCCGGTCGGCGCCGCTCTGGCGAATGAGGATCTCGACCGCATCATTGCCGCCACGCCACCGGAAACCCTGCTCATTCTCGATGAAGCATATATCGAATACATGGACCCGGCAGCCTATGTCGACACGCTCGGCAAGCTGAAGGCGCATGGCGGCCCCTGGATCATCCTCCGCACCTTCTCCAAGGCCTATGGCCTTGCCGCCCTGCGCATCGGCTATGGCATCGCTTCGTCGGTGGATTTCATTGAGAATCTCTACAAAGTCCGCTCACCCTTTTCAGTCAACGCCGCAGCCCTCGCGGCGGCGGCGGCGGCCTATGCCGATGAAGCTCACCTTATTCATGTGACGGGCGAGATCCGCAGGGAACGCGCGGCGCTGGCGGCGGCGCTCACGGCCCATGGCTACAAACTGGCTCCCTCCCAGGCCAATTTCCTTTTTATCGATACCCGCCGCGACGGCGCCGCTGTCGTGGCCGGCCTCCGTGCCAAGGGCGTCCTGGTCAAACCGTGGTTGGAGTCCGGCTATCAGCGTTTCATCCGCGTCACGGTCGGCAAAAGCGAGGAAAACAATGCCTTCCTCGCCGCCCTGGACAGGGTTGCAGCGACCATTGCCGCCGCATCCTGAGACGCCCCGCAGCCACCCTCGATATCGCTCACCGCAAATCGGCGAGTTCGGCGCGGGACAGCGGGCGTACCACCGTCGCGAGGATCGAGCCGGCCTGGCAGGTCACCGGCGCCCGCCGCATCATCACGCGGCCATCCGTATCGAAGGTAAGCTGGCGCGGCGCGCGGCCAGGTTCGTCAAGATCATAGATCCAGCCTGCACAGTCACCGCGCCGCACCTCGCTGCCAACCTCGCAGGCCGGCTCGAACAGGCCGGCTTCCGGGGCGAGGACCAGGCCGTCCGGATCGCTGGTGACATATTGGGTTCCCGGCGCCGCCATCTCCTTGCGCTGACGCCAGACGCCGGTGCAATGCAGGATATTGCGGATGCCGCTGCGGACGGTTGCCAGGGAAGTCAGATTGAGAATGCCGCCACCGCCGAATTCGGAGGACAGAAAGGGTACCTTGCACGCCAGCACAGCCTGATCGAAATCGCCGGTGCAATCGCCTGCCGGCACCGCATAGGTCATCGGCGCCCCCAGCCACTCGGCCATGTCGATCGTCGCCGACCGCAAGGCCGGATCGGCCGACAGGGAGAGGTAAGCGAGGTCCCGATAGATGCCGGTCGTGCCGCCGGAATGCAGGTCGAGCACGAAATTGCACTGCGGCACGAGGCGCTCCATGACGAAGCCGGCAAGCGCCTTGGTCGGGCCCTGATCGACGGCACCGGGAAACGCCCGATTGAGATTGCCCCCATCCAGGGGCGACACCCTGGCCGCCGCCCGCACCGCCGGTGCATTGAAGGCCGGCAACAGAATGATGCGGCCCGTGACCTCATCGAGCGGAATGCGATGCGCCAGGCTGCGCAAGGCGATCTGGCCTTCATATTCGTCGCCATGGACACCGGCCGAGAGCAGCACTGTCGGTCCCGCACCGTTCCGGAGCACGATGATCGGCACCGGGATCAAGGCCGCAGCATGCTCATTGTCCGAATGGTCGAGATAGATATTGCCGGCGTGAAGGCCCTCGCCTTCGATCTCGACCCGGCAACGCACGGGACCGTACGCATCCATTGTTCTTGTTCCTCCACAGGTTACGCCATGTTTCGTCGCTGTATGTGATCCTAGATAACCGCCGAGCCTAAAGCGACCCGGCTGCATTCACTGAACAACCACACCCCCGATTCAACCACAGAAATGTCTGGCCAACACGATGCAGAAGCCACCGAAATTCATCCTGGATGGACAAGGCCCCCTCTTTAAGCAGATCGGGCGCGCCGTCACCGAGCAGATCCTGAAGGGACATTACAAGCAGGGCGAAAGATTGCCGTCGGAGGCCGAGCTGACGGACATTTTCTCGACCTCGCGCCAGACGGTGAACAAGGCGATCAGCGAATTGGCCAAGCACGGCCTGGTCGAACGGAACCGCCGTGCCGGAACAGTGGTCTCCTGGCAGTTCCAAGAGCGCTTCGTTCTGCCGCTGAAGGATGTTGCCGACGAACTCAAGCAGACCAGCCAGATCTACGAATACCGCATTCTCGACCGCAAGATCGTGCAGAACGGCAAAAATGCCATCTTCTGGTCGGCCCTGCCCGCCCGCAGCAAGCTGCTCTACCTTGAAACCATCCATCTTGCTAACGGCCTGCCGGTGCAATTGGAGACGCGCTACATCAACTGCGATGCCTTTCCCGGCGTCGAAAAGGAAACCTTCGCCGAGCTCTCGCCCAGCAAATGGCTGCTGATCAACATTCCATGGTCGGAAGTCGATCACACGATCCGGGCAGCCAATGCGACCGAGGAACTGGCCCGCAAACTCGGGGTCAAGGTCGGCACGTCATGCCTTGTCGTCGACCGCCAGACCTTCCATCGCGGCAAACCGATCACCTTCGTGCACATCGTCTATCCCGGCGACCGGTTTTCCATCAAAGGCAGTTTCAGTCTCGAAACCGGGCAAGAATAAAACCTGCCTGGAATGAAACCGGCCGGCGCCCTGATCTCCCGTTCCGGAGCTGCGGCACCACCGGTCATCGTCGGGCCCAAGTCACTCCGCGGCCTGACCCAGGCTGCGCCCCTCTTCCGCGATCAAACGCGCGAGGCTGCGACGGAAGCGCAGGGGACCGCCATCGATCGCCAGATCGATATTCGGTGTCCGCTTGTTATCGAGGCCACGCTGCACCGCGTTCAGCACCACCTTGTCTTCATTGAAGGCTGCCTGCACACCGTCGGACATGAATTTCGAGGTTTCCGCGCAATCCGGCCGCACATTCCGCATCTGGAACCAGTAATAGCGCGTCTGCTTTTCATTGACAGGCGTCATGAAATTATAGGAATCCATTACGAAAGTATCCGGCGGCAACGGCTTATCCGGGCCGCCCTTCCCCACCGGTGTGAAGATCGCCTTGATCAGCGCCAGGCTGGGATAGCGCACTTCATAGCGCTGCTCCCGGTCCGCCCGGCCCTCGAACGGCACCAGCGGCTGGTAGAGCGGTGCCACCGTGCGATCATACATCCAGCGCGACACCACGACGCCACGATCCGAGACATCGACCGTCACCGGCGTATCCTCGCAGGCCGCCTCGCCGAAGGAGCTCTGATGCACCCAGGAGACATGGCTGGGATCGAGAAGATTGTCGGTCACCAGCAGGTAGTTGCAGTCCAGCTCCATCACCGGGCCGGTATTGCGTCCCCAATTGGGATCGTCGAAATGCTCCACATGAAAGATCTTGTCGGGATCCGCGAGAGCCGGATCGCCCATCCAGATCCAGACCAGCCCCCATCTGTCGGCCACCGGATAGCTGCGCACCCGAGCACCCGTCGGGATGCGGCTCTGCCCCGGCACCCGCACGCAACTACCCGAGCAGTCGAAGGTCAGGCCGTGATATCCGCATTCCACCGTGTCGCCCTTCAGGCGTCCCATGGACAGCGGCAGCTTGCGATGCGGACATGCATCTTCAAGCGCTACCGGATCACCGTTCTCGGTCCGGTAGAGCACCACTTGCTCACCGAGAATCTCCGTGCTGCGCAGCTCCCGGGTCACCTCATGGCCCCAGGCGGCGACATACCAGGACATGTTTCGAAGATACATGGCGCTTCTCCCTGACGCTGGTCTTCACACTGGCCTTCACAATGGGCAGCTTCCCGGCCGTCTTCCCGATCAGCGGCCGGCCAACTGCTCTTATTGACCATGATAACTAACATCGAACTCGCAAAAAATTCAGAAATCCGGCAGAATTGTTTTAGTTTATCTAAAACATCCCGAAGATCGGGAGGGCAATATGGCAGGCCGGCTGCCGCCCTTGCGGGCGCTGGAAGTCTTTGAAGCGGTATGCCGTCACGGCGGGGTAACTCGGGCCGGCAGCGAGCTCGGCATCTCGCCCGGCGCGGTCAGCCAGCAACTTCGCCTGCTTGAGGATCATCTCGGCCAGCAGCTTTTCAGCCGGCAAAGCCGCCAATTGGAGCTGACCGAACCGGCGCGCGCCTATTTCGACCTGATCTTCGATGGTTTCGAGCGGCTGCGCGATGCGCAAAAGGTCTTGAACCGCAATCGCGATTTCGAAGGCTTGGCGATCAGCGCATTGCCCTCGCTGCTGCTGAAATGGCTGGCGCCGCGGGCCTATGCCTGGCTGCAGACGCGCCCCTATATCGATCTGCGGCTCGAAAGCACCCATCGCGAGATCCCGCCATCGGATGGCCCTGTCGACTTCCGGCTGACCTATGGCCGCAGCGTCGTGCAGTTGCCGCATCTTGCCGAGCTCTTCACCGACAGCGTGGTGCCGGTGGCAAGCCCCAGGCTGATCGGCACCGGCGGTGCGCAGATGACGCCGGCAACCATTGCCCGCCTGCCGCTCGTTCATATCGATTGGCGGCCGGATCACCCGAACGGTCCGACCTGGGCGGACTGGTTCAAAAGCACCGGCACGCGATATCGCGAAGTCGCGACGACGGAGATCTATTCGCTCTCGAGCGTCGCCCTGGATGCCGCCATCGCTGGCAAGGGAGTTGCCCTGGGCCAGCGCAGCTTCATCGCCGAAGACCTACAGGCCGGCCGCCTGGTTCAGCTCTCCGATCGTGCCCTGCCCATGCCAGCCCCCTATCTCGTCGCCTGGACCGATACTGCCTTGCGCAAGCCGGGCGCCCGTGAATTTCTCGACTGGCTGGTCACCGAGGCCACGGCGTTCCGCTAGGACACGATGGTGAAGCCGGTTACCGGTCTCACCCGATCACACAGAGTCCGGATGCGATAATTCCGCGCGAATGCAAGCGGCGAGGGCGCGGCCGGGCGGTGTCAGGGCTGCCCGATCCGGCCAGGCGATGACGACACCCTGCCGGACACGGGTTCCGGTGATCGGCTTGCGCACCACGCGCTTGCCGTCATAGGCGCGGTCACTCTGGCGCTTGGTCACGAGAACCGAGCTGCCGAGCCCATTGGCGACCATGCCGAACACCATCTCCAGGCTGCGGGTCCGGTGTGCGATACGCGGCTCGATGCCCTCGGCGCGAAAGACCGACAGCAGAAAATCGCGGCTGAGCGGCAGATCGACGAGAATAAAAGGTTCCTCCGCGAGATCGCGAACCGACACGGCGCGCCGCGATGCCAAAGGATGCCGCAGGGGCAGCAGGGCATAAGGCGACAGTTGCGCCACTTTCTCGGTCTGGATGTGCGCACCGATCTCCACGTCATATGACAAAGCGAGCTCGATCCGCCCGGCATCGATCAGCCGGTTCAGCTCGCCGAGATCCGCTTCGACCGGCGCGACGGTGACCTTCGGATAGAGCTGCGCCATGCGCCGCAGGATGCCCGGCACATATTGCGGCCCGAGCGTCGTGAAATATCCAAAGGCGATATGTCCAGCCGGCTCGCCTTCGTCTTCGCCCCCCCGTTCGAAGGCCGCCAGTGAGGCTGCCAGCTCGCGCGCCTCGGGCAATTTGCGCTGCCCGAACGAGGTCGGGACCAGGCCTTTCGCCGGCAGACGCTGGAACAACGCATGCCCGAAGATCTCTTCAAGCTCCTTGATCGCCACCGAGACCGAGGGCTGCGACAGGTTGAGCGCCCGAGCGGCCCCCGCCGTGCTGCCGGCCTCGGCGACGGCCAGGAACGCGCGCAGATGCCGGATCGTGATGGATATAGGAAACTCCTATTGTTCAAATTAAGAACAAGTATTTTTACTTATAGCATGCGGCATGGATGATCGGCAGAGAAGTTTTGCAACGGATCTGCCATGTCATCCTCGACCGCACACACACCCTCCTCGCATCCAGGCTCTCTTCCAGGCCCCGCCAGTTCAGGCCCCCTGAGCGGCGTCCGGGTTCTCGATTTCACCCGCGTCCTGTCCGGTCCTTTCTGCACGGCGCTGCTGGCCGATCTGGGGGCGGACGTCGTCAAGGTCGAGGCTCCCCAGGGTGACGACTACCGCCATATCGGCCCGTTCCGCGAAGGCGAGAGCGCCCTGTTTCAATTGGCCAATCGCAACAAGCGCGGCATCACCCTCGACCTGAAGCAGCCGGCGGCACAGCATCTCGCGCGCCGGCTGGCGCTCAGCGCCGATGTCGTGGTGGAGAATTTCCGCCCCGGTGTCGCCGCCCGGCTGGGGATCGGCTATGCCGAGCTTGCGGCGGAGAATCCCCGCCTGATCTATGCCAGCATTTCCGGTTTCGGTCAGAACGGGCCCAAGGCCGGCCTGCCGGCTTTCGACCTGGTGGCCCAGGCGATGTCGGGGATCATGGCGATGACCGGCGAGCCGGACGGGCCGCCCATGAAGGTCGGCGAATCGATCGGCGATCTCGCCGCCGGCCTGTTCGGGTCCTGGGCAATCCTGGCGGCTTTGTTCGAGCGCAGCCGAACCGGCCTTGGCCGGCAGCTCGATATCGCCATGGTGGATTCACTGGTGTCGCTCCTGCCGACCGCCGTCGCGCAATGGATGTTCGGTGCGGCCGCGCCCGGTCGCACCGGCAACCGGCATCCGCTCTCGACGCCCTTTGGCGCTTTCCGCGCCCGCGATGGTCATCTGATCATCTGCGTTCTCAATGCACCGCAATTCCAGCGTCTCGCCGATTGCATGCAACGGCCGGAGATCGCCACCGACCCGCGCTTCGCCAGCGATGAATTGCGGACCGCGAACGAACCGGCGCTGCGTACCGCCATCGAGGCCTGGCTGGATGGCCTCACCGTCGCTGAAGCGGTGGAGAAACTTGGCGCCGCCGGTATTCCGGCTTCCGCCATCGAAAGCGCCGCCGATGTCTTTTCGGGCGATCATGTCGCAAGCCGGTCACTGATCTCAACCGTCGAGCATCCGCGCCTCGGCGCCATCCCTGCCATGGAACAGCCGGTTCATTTCAGCGGACTCCAGCGAGGCAAGCAACGCCCCGCTCCCGCCCTGGGGCAGCACAATGACGCCGTCCTCGATCATTGGCTCGGGCTTTCCGCCGATGAAATCGCGGCCTTGACGGAATCGGGCGTCACCGGCCGCATGCCAAGCTTGGAGATGGCGCATGACTGATATCCTGCCGCCCAGCCTCACCGCGGACGAGATCGCCGCCGTCGAAACCATCCGCCGCCTGGCGACGGACATGCTGGCACCGCAAGCCGCCGCGGTGGATGAAGCCGCCAGCTTTCCCAAGGCACAGATCGATGCGCTCGCCGAACTTGGCGTGCTCGGCATGAATCTGCCGGAAGCCTGGGGTGGGCCCGGTCTCTCCGCCAGCGCACTCGCCGCCAGCGTTGAAGCGATCGCCGGCGCCTGCGCCTCCACCGCCTCGGCGGTGACGGCACATTTCCTCGCCACCGATGCCATCCTGATCGGCGGAGACGATGCGATCCGCCAGCGTTATCTGCCACGCGCCGCAGCCGGCGAGCTGCTGGGAGCCTTCGCCCTGACAGAACCGCGTGCCGGCTCCAATCCGGCCGATATGCGCTGCCGGGCGACACCGACGGGCGACGGCCATCATCACGGCTATCACCTCAGCGGCGTCAAGCATTTCATCTCCAATGGCGGCGTTGCCGATTTCATCGTGGTCTTCGCCATCACCGATCCCGTAGCGGGCCATCGCGGCATCAGCGCCTTCGTCGTCGATCGCGACACGCCCGGACTGACCGCCGGATCACCGGAACGTACGATGGGCCTGAAGGGCGGTCATGTTTTCGAGCTCTCTTTCGACTGCCATATCCCGGCCGCCAACCGGCTCGGTGCCGAGGGAACCGGCTTCCGCACGGCGATGAAGGTTCTCGACAATGGGCGCATCGAGGTCGCATCGATGTGTCTCGGCCTCGCGCAATCCGCCCTCGATGCCGCCATTGCCTGGACCAGGGAGCGCGAAATCGGCGGGCAGAAGCTGGGAGAGTATCAGGGCATCCAGTGGATGATCGCCGATATGGCGACGCAATTGCGCGCCGCCCGCCTGCTGACCGAGGATGCGGCGCGCAAGCGTGGCAGTGGCGCCCGCTTTTCCATGGAAGCCTCCATGGCCAAGCTCTTCGCCTCGGAAACGGCCGGCCGGGTCGCCGATCTCGCCCTGCAGATTCATGGCGGCTACGGATTCGTCCGGGATCTGCCTTTGGAGCGCTATGTGCGCGACCTGCGCATCATGCGGATCTATGAAGGCTCGTCCGAGATTCAGCGCACCATCATCGCCCGCAACCTGATCGGTGCGAACCACTAAATAAAAAGGGCGGAGCAATTGCTCCGCCCTTCCGTTTAGGTTTGGGTTTCCGATCTTATCGATCAGGCGAACCACCACCTTTCGGACGCACGGGCCCCATCCATGCTGAAGTCCGACCCGATCTCGCCGTGCTGCACCTTGCTGCTGGTCGCGTCGACGAAATTGGCGATAACCGGCGTGATGGCGCCGCCATCCTCGCTGATGATCTGCTGCAGATCGTAATAGATCTGCCGCCGCTTCGCTTCGTCGAACTCGACGCGGGCCGCGACCAGCATCGAATTGACGCGCTCGTCGTTCATATGCGTCTCATTCCAGCCGGCTTTCATGCCATCCGCGCTGTACACCAGGGACAGCATCACGTCCTCGTTGACGCGGCCGCTCCAGCGTGCGGCGCAGAACGGCTTCTTGTTCCAGATATCGTTCCAGTAACCGTCCTCCGGCGTCTTCACCACCTCGATGTCGATGCCGGCCTTGGCAGCCTGCTCGCGATAGAGCACCGAGGCGTCCGTCGCGCCGGCATAAGGAACTTCGGACACATAGAGCTGGACGGAGAGTTTGTCGTAACCGGCTTTCTTCAGATAGAACTTCGCCTTATCCGGATCGTAGGCCTTCGGCTTGATGTCCGGGTTATGGAACTTATAGCTCGGCGTAATGGGCTGGTCGTTGCCGACGGTGGCATAGCCGTTGGCGATCACCTTCACCATCTCCTCGCGGTTGATGGCATATTTGAAGGCCGTCCGAACGTCTTTATTGTCGAAGGGCTTCGCATCCATCAACGCCGGGAAGGTATAATGTGCCTTGCCCGCCGTGCTGATGACATTGATGCCGGGCTTGCGCTTCAGCATATTGACCGTCTTGAGATCGACGAAGTTGCAGGCGTCGATTTCGCCGGATACCAGGGCGCTGGTACGCGCGGCGGCGTCCTTGATGCAGATCGTTTCGACACTGTCGAAATGCGCCCGCCCTTCCTTCCAGTAATTCTTGTTGCGCTTGACAAGCGCTTTGACGCCCGGCTCGAAATGCTCCAGCACATAACCGCCGGTGCCGATACCCTTGCTGAAATCCGTCGTGCCATCCGGCACCATCGACAGGGTTTCGAGCGTCATCAGGTCCGGCAGGCCGACATTGCCCGATTTCAATTCGACTGTGACCTCGAGGTCGCCGGTCGCACGCACATCGACCACCGGCTCAAGCATCGGTGCCGCCGTCGATGGCGTGCCGGGCTTGCGATGCAGATTGAGCGAATAGACCACATCCGCCGCGGTGAATGGCTTGCCATTGTGGAACTCGACACCCTTCCGCAGCTTGAAGACCCAGGTCTTGGCATCCTTCGAGCCTTCCCAGCTTTCCGCGAGCTCGGGAATCAGCACACCGCCCGGGCCGATCTCGACCAGGTTATTGCGCAATTGCCGGAACAGATAGAGCTGGCAATAGGTCTGATAGAGCGTCGGATCAAGCGAATCCGCCACGGCGAAATCGCCGACTCCCTGTCTGAAATTCCCGCCGCTCTTCGGTGTCGCCGCCCGCGACAGCGACGGCAGCAAGCCGATCGCCGCCGTTGCGGCCGAACCGATCAGCAATTCCCGGCGTCCAAGTCCTTTAATGAGATCCATCTCTTCCTCCCATGGTCCCTCTTGTTATCGTGTTCTGTTGATCGTCCCAAATTCTGACGATTTGTAAATGCATAAATGTCCTGCTGGAAAAATACTGTTCTCCTTGTCCTGGCAACGTCAAGAAATGCCGATTTCGCAGTGCTCTCTTCCGCAAATCTTGACCAGTTAGGCAGATTATCATTCCGGTCTGCGGATCATCGGCTGAATTGAAGTTCAGCGCATATTGTTCAGACCAGAAAGACGATGCGTCATGGCAGCACTTTCTTATAAGTCGAGCTCTATTTCCCCTACCGGTTTGCAGATGCAGAGCAGGATCTGTCCACTTTCCGGTGGATCGAGCGGTTCATCGGTATAGCTGACTTCCCCCGATATCAGAGCTGTGGTGCAACTGCCACAAATACCCGCACGGCAACTGAATGTGGGACTGAGATCCTGCGTTTCGGCAAACGCGAGCAGATTCTGCGCCGCCTCATCCCAAATCCCCTGGCGCCCTGAACGGGTGAAGGTAACTGTGGCAACACCCGCAGCAGGAGGCACGGTATTCGCCATCTCAGCGGAATCACCGGCAGCGATCGGCGAGGAAGCCGATGTTCCGGTGGCTGCCTTCGCTTCCAGGACGGTGGCCGGGCCGAAGAATTCATAAGCGATTCGCGAGGATGCCACGCCGAGATCCCGCAACAAGGCATAGATCGCCGTCATGAAGGGCGGCGGGCCGCAAAGGTAGAATTCATAGTCGTCGATTGCCAGCAGTTGCTGCAACAAAGCGCGGGAGATCAGGCCCTCGCTGTCGAAGCAATCTCGCTTTCGGTCATCTTCACCCGGCTGGCGATAGATGAAATGGGTATGGATGCCAGGGCGGCGCGTGGCCAGTTGCCTGACTTCATCGCCCAGCGCATGGACACGGCCATTCTCACAGGCATGAATGAAGAAAACCCGCCGCTCTCCACCCTTACTGAGGTGGTGCAGCATGCTGACCATCGGCGTCAATCCCACGCCGCCGCTCAACAAAACGACAGGGCGGGAACTGTCCGTATCGAGAAAGAAGTCGCCACGCGGCGGCGCGACCTGGATCACGTCGCCGGTGGCGACGCTATCATGCAGATAACAGGAGCCACGGCCCTGCGGCAATCCGGCGGCCGGTGCCGCTTCGCGCTTGACGCTGATGCGGTAATAGCCGTCGCCGACTCCATTGGAGAGACTATAGGTGCGCAGGATGGATTGGTTCTCTGGCCCCACAGGCAGACGGAAGGTCAGGAACTGGCCCGGTTTGAATGGAGCAAGCGGCAAGCCGTCCACGGGTTCCAGATAGAAGGAGGTGATGATCTCGCTCTCGACGACGCGCTTGGCCACACGGAAGGGGCGGAAGCCCGTCGCCTGCTCTGTCACGCCCTGCCCCTGGTCCATCCGCCACCCCGATCCCTTGCGGCTGAAATTGCCACCTTATTGTCTGTATATAATCATCTTGATGTTAGACATGCTCTGACGCCGACTGCAATAGATCAATGGAACAAATTTTCTATTTGTATGGTCAATATTTCCTATATCGGCGGCAATGCTGCGGCAAGATGCGGCAACTGCCCTGACACACCGCGAAAACGATACCGGCTGCTTGGTGCCGTGATCCTGGCAACCGAAACGACGATATTCAGCGACCAGGTTCGCCGCCGCAGCACGATGCAGGGCTCGCCAACCTTGACCTGAAGCAGTCGTGCAATCTCGGTTGAAGGCCGTTCCGCCTCGAAGATCTGCTCCGCCGCCTGCAGCGGCCCCAGCGACATCAGATAGTCATAGGGCGTGACGCGGGTGAAATCCTGCGCGAGGTATTCCGGCGCGAAAGCCAGATTCACATAACGGTCCTCGAATTGCACCGGCACACCATCGGCGCAATGAACCAGGCCGGAATGCGCATATTTCCGATCCCGCGAAAGTCCCATCAATGCCTGCAACGAGGGCTCGACCGCCTTCGCCAAGGTGATCACGCGACAGGTATAGAGTTGCCCGGCTTGCCGAATGGCATCGGCGATATTGCTGATCTCGAACAGGGCGGATTCGGTTTTCCTGACCGTGACGAAAGAGCCGACACCTTGAACGCGGGTGATGACGCCGCCCTGCTCTAATTCCTTCAGGGCGCGAGAAACCGTCATCCGCGACACCGCAAATTCCTTGACCAGGCTGAGTTCGGAAGGAATCCGCTGTCCCGGCTTCAGGCTGCCGGCCAGGATCTGGTCCGTTATATAGGCTTTCAGCCGTTGATACTGCGGTATCGTCTCGTTCATCCGTCCGCCCCTCCATCCCTGCGCCCCGGGGTTTAATAGCACGAATTCATGTCATTGTTTAGACATGACCGGTGTTGACATGACATGTCTAGACATGTTTTCATGCTGTAAATGGAAACATGTCCAATGGGAGGAGTGCAGTGAGCTCATCGACACCGACCCTGCCGACACCGGAAATGGTCGAACAATTCGCCGCCGACGGTGCCATTGTCCTGCGAGGCGCCTTCAAGGATTGGGTTGAACCTCTGCGTGCCGGCACGGCGAAAATCATGGCGGACCCCAGCCCGCTTGAACGCTCGTATCAGCCGAAAGATGGCTCGGCTCCCTTCTTCCAGGATCTCTGCAACTGGCAGCGCATCGACGAATTTCGCGCTTTCGTTCACAAGTCGCCCGCAGCGGAAATTGCCGCACGGCTGATGCGCTCCTCGACCGCCCGATTCTTCCATGATCATGTCCTGGTCAAGGAACCTGGTACGTCGATCGTGACACCGTGGCATCAAGACCTGCCTTATTACTGTGTCGGCGGTACCCAGAGCGTGAGCCTCTGGATTCCGCTGGACCCGGTTGCGCGGGGGAACACACTGGAATGCGTTGCCGGATCGCATCTCTGGGGCCGGACGTACCGCCCGCAGCGCTTCGATGGCACCAATCTCTATGACGGCGACAGCTCGACGCCGATGCCCGATATCGACGCCGATCGCAGCGCCTATCGCATCCTCGGCTGGGCGGTCGAGCCCGGCGATGCCGTTGCTTTCAATTTCGGCACCGCTCATGGCGCGCCCGCCAATACATCGCCGGTCACGCGCCGGCGCGTTTTCTCCGCCCGCTGGGTCGGCGACGACGCGGTCTTCGTCGATCGCCACGGCAAGGGCTCGCCACCGATGCGGCATCTCACCTTGAAGACCGGTGACAAGCTCGACGTCCCCGATTTCCCACTGGTCTACGGCGCCTGAATCAGACCCGGCCGATACCGCACCTGCCTGACTGAAGGGCGCCGCCTCGCTCCAAGGCGGCGCCCATTTTATTGCGGCATCAAGCGACCGGGACGCCAGCCAGTCGCCGCCCCATATACTGGTAGAAATCCCAGACAGTCCCCATCAGATCGTCATGCCCCATTGCCGTACGCTGCGTGAAATGCGATCGCATGCCGATCTGCATGCGCTCCAGCTTTTCCTGGTCTTCAGCGTTATATCCGCGCGCGAGATCGACCCAGTTCGCCGCCAAATCCGCAGACGGATTTCGCTCCTGGCCGGCAATGCCCCAACGCGTCACCAGGTGATCGACGCCATCAGGCCGGATGCACATATAGACCGCCATATGTGGGGCCAGACCCATGACAAAGGATGGATAGACCCAGACCATCTGCGAACAGCGCCGCTCGCTTTCGGTGAGATCCGGATGATACTTGCCCCGATCCGGAAACTTCGGATCGAAATGCGCTTCGTATCCGGTGAACAGATCCCCGCCGGGAAATTTACGGCAGAGCGAGGTCGGCGTGATCGGATGCAGCGTCTTCGGATGGGTATAGGACAGGTGATACCCTTCCATGAAGTTCTCGGCGAGGCATTTCCAGTTGGTCGCCCATTTCTCCTCCTGGCTCGCCACCAGGTGCATGTCACCCAGATGATAATTGCCGATGCGCATCTCGAGTTCATCAAGGTGTCCCCGCAAAGACGGGGCCTTGCCTTCAAGATTGACGAAGATGAAACCCTGCCAGATCTCGACGGGGAATTCCGGCAGCCGGCAGGAGCCGGCATCGAAACCCGTCACCCCATCCATGTTGGGCGCTCGCTGCAAGCGGCCATCGAGACCATAGGTCCAGGCATGATAGCCACAGGTGAAGCGACGGCTGGTGGCATTGCCGGCCCCTTGCGCCAACAACAGGTTTCGATGCCGGCACACATTCGACAGGACATGCACTTGCCTGTCCTCACCGCGCAGCACGAGCAAGGGTTCATCCACGAGATCACTGGTGAAATAGTCGCCAATTTGCGGGATTTCGTCCGCGCGCCCCAGGCACACCCATTCGCGCCGGAAGATTTCGCGCTTTTCCACCTCGAGAAAATCAGCCGAGGTATAGAAAGATGCAGGCATGGTGAGGCGCGGCTGACCCGGTTTCTCCGCCATATCGCCCAACATGTTCCGCAATTCCTGTGATGTCGAACGCCACTCGGCCATATCCCCTCTCCAGCAAAGCGCCTTTCGACAAGATTGGCAAATCTGTGATCACAGTTCAATAGCCAAATGAGTAATGATTGTCGATAAAGCTATTAACACTCCATTCATTCAGTTATTGTGATCACAATCTGTGGTAGATTGGATATATGAAGTGGGCGGGCGGCCTCGCCCCGAATGGGGAGAAAGGTTGCCGCGGCACATTGAGCCCGACTGCCTTTTGCGAGATTGCAACGATGACGATGACTTTGCCGACTGGCCCGGCGCTGCCCACAAGCACGAACAGACCGCTCAATGATCAAGTGCATCAACAACTGCGCTGGCGCCTGACATGCGGGCATTATCGCCCCGGTCAGGCCTTGTCGATCCGCTCGCTCACCGAGGAATTTGGCACCAGCATGATGCCGATCCGCGAAGCGCTGAAGCGACTGGCCGCTGAACGCGCCCTGGAGGTCACACCCAACCGCGCGTTTCGTGTGCCACGGCTCGACACGGACCGCATCGTCGGCCTGTTCGCCATCCGCAAGACCCTTGAATCGATGGCGACGCGCCTGGCGGCCACCCATCTTAACAAGCGGCAGATTGCAGCCTTGGCGCAAGCCGAATGGGCCATGCGAGACGCCATCGCTCGAAATGACCCGACCGCCTATTTCGTTGCCAATTACACCTTTCATTTCACGATCTATTCCGCTTCCGCGAATGACGATCTGGTCGCACTCATCGAAGGCATCTGGGTGTTGACCGGCCCGGGCCTCGCCAGCACGATCGAGGCAAAGGGCTTTACCGAGGAATGGAAGCTCTTCCATATCGATGCGGTCAATGCATTCCGCGCCGCGAATGTCGATGCCGCCTGCGCTGCAATCGAAACGGATATCGAATGGGCGATGCGCCATTTCCTTGCTCAAGCTGCCCAGAGCCAAGCACAGGGTTAACCGGAAAAGTAACCGATGCCGGTCAGATATCGCCGCCGGAGCCCGTGACTTTCTCGAAGCCATCGTCAAAGAGCGGCAACCGGCCCTTTCCGGAACTGGCCGATAAATCTTCGCATCGGCCAGCACCGAGCGGGGAACACAAGCCCCGCAAACGCCGTCCTCCCGGATGTTGTCCGGCAGCAGACCAGCTTCTCGCGGGTCATCAAAGCCAATATCCTCATGCCTACGGGGAAATTGGACCGATACACTTCAACATTCCTGGCACTATTCACCGGACCATTCCGCACTTCTAATGGGCCATCTGCAGCGTCTCCGACAAGGGGGCGGCTAACCCGGATTGGAGGGCGTCATGGCCGACCATGAGAAGCCAAGCGGCTACGAACTGATCATCCTCACCGGCCTGGTTCTCGCCTGCGTGGTCGGCACCGCAGGGACATTGGGAGTCCTGAAGGTCGCGCCGACGATGCAGCCGGCACAGAGGTCCGAAGCGATGATGCAGCACGGCATGACCCACGCCGGCATGCAGATGAGCGCATCGGAAGATGCCATCGCGGCGACAACCATCTCCAAGGAGAAACTGGCAAACGTGCCCGGCAAGGAAATCACCGTGCAGCTTGTCGTTTTCAAGCCGGGCGCAATCGTGCCGGAACATCATCATGCCGGGTCCCTCACGGTCTACGTGCTATCTGGCACGATTCGCTCCCAGCTCGCCGGCAGCCCGGTCATGGAATATCACGCCGGTGACACGTTCTTCGAACCGATAGGCGCGACACATCTTCTTGCGCAGAATCCAAGCACGACGGAAGAGGCGCGCATCCTCGCCATCCATGTGGCTGATGAAGATGCGCAGTTGACTGTCTATCACTGACGCGGCATCAGCGGGTCGATCTTATCTTAAATTTCGCGGTGTCTAATCCAAGGAAACGAGCATCTCATGAATGTCGATAATCGCATGGCCATCGGCTTTCGCAGCACACCCGAGGCGGTTGCGGCACTCAAGGTTGACGTGCTCTCTCTTTAAACTCAGATCGGAGGGTGTCGAAGTTACACACCGCCTATGCTGTCAAGGTGACACGGCGGAAATTTTTTGGCTGATCGAATCCCTTCAACATGGCCTGACCCGGCGTCACGATGGCGCTCGTCAGCAGATGCACAACTGACGGATCGGTGGCGGTCTCATCCGAGAGCACCAGATCACGGCCCGCCGACTGGCTTCGTAACTGGGCGGCGATGTTCACGACCGAGCCGAAATAGTCCAGCCGATCGCCCTGCTTGACGGCAATGGCCGGGCCGGCATGGATGCCGAGCTTGATCACCAAGCCGTCGGAGAGGCCATTTTCCCGGTTGAAGCCATTGACGCAGCACTGGATGGCAATGGCCGCCTTGACCGCCTGACCGGCCTGCATGAACACGGCCATCACGGCATCACCGATGGTCTTGACCACAGTACCATTGTGATCGTGAATGATCCGGGTGAGAAAGACGAAGTGCTTGCGCACCAGGCGATAGGCTGCCGCGTCACCGATCCGCCGGTACAATGCGCTCGACTCCTTCAGGTCGGTGAAGAGTACTGCAACCTCGTCGATGACCACCTCGTCCTCACGCCGCGGCATATCGTTGAAATTGATCGGTGCCGTCAAGCATGCCGGGACCGCGGCGCCATGCCTGGCTGCACGAACATGTACGCTCTCTCGTTTGGCAGTCCGAGCGAGGGGAAATTCAAGATGATCGTTGTTGAACCTGCCGATCATGGCTTTTCTCACTTGAAATACGACACGGCGGGAGCTACCGACACGCTCGTCGTGCCCATTGGTTCAGGAACGCCCGTGGATATCGTCAACCGCTTCCGCACGCCAGGTCGCACGGATGATGATGACGGCAAACAAGACCATCGAAAGCCAAAGCGCCATCGATGACACCCCGAGCACCGGGGCCATGCTCCGGTTGCCCAGCAGAAGCAAGGCGAGCGCCGGGATCATGACAAGGAAGCTCGCGACATTGAGCCAGAAATGGGCAACCGGCAGGCGGCCCCTGGCGGCCATCGGGACGGCCCGATAAACCAGGCCATACAGCACCATCGACACCCATCCCAGAAGATTGATATGGGCATGCACCGGCGCGAGGGTGAAATCCTCGGATGAACCCATCCAGACGCCGAGTAACATCCCGGTTGCGCCAGCCAGGACGCCGAATTGCAAAAAGCGGTCGGACAAACGCGTCATCTTGTTTCTTCCTGTGGTTATATCGGCCAGCCGACATGGTTGGCGGAGCGATCCTCTGGTGAGCAGGCTCCGCCTCTCTTCAATATGAGCAGGTGAGATCGGGCCTGCGGCTCTTCAGCTTCCGTCGAGACCGGTGCAAACCTTCTTCGAGCTTTCGGCCAATGCCTCGATTTCCTGAATGACGACGGGGCAAGCGGCTTCCGCCGCGATCAGCATGCCGAGATCAGCCGCGGCGCGAGCGATATCCGGTGCATCGAGCAGGCGTTGCAATGCCTGCCTGATCGCCGTCGTCTCTGCGGTGGGCGGCAAGGACAACCCGGCGCCGCGCTCGGTCACCCGCACGGCATTATCGTTCTGATCGCGGCCAAGCGGCATGATGAGCAGCGGCTTCCGGTGGGTAAGGGCCCTGAGCACCGTTCCATGGCCGCCATGGGTGACGACCAGGGATGCCAGGCGCATCACCTCATCATGTGGAGCACTATGGACAAGGGCGACATTCGAGCCAGAACGCAGTTCGCCGGGCTCGATGACGCCCCCGAGGGTGACCAGCATGCGGATGTCCAAGCCGTCGGCCGTATCGATGATCCGCTGCAAATGTGCCGCATGATCCTGGAAGGTCGTGCTGAACCCGACGAGGACCAGGGGACGCGGGTCGGAGTCCGGCCATGGCGAGTGCCAGGGTGCTGTCCAGGCGATCGGGTCCAACTGCGGACCGACATATTTGATCTTCTGCGGCAGCGCCTCAGGTGCGAAGTCGAAGGCCCGGCTGGTGCCGATCAGGAGTCGTTCGGCTGCCCGCTCCTGCTCGAATACATGACGCAAGGCAGGGAGACCCAGAACCTCCCGGGCCGCATTCAGGGCAGGCAGGCCATGATCCAGCAACGCAGTCGCGCCTTCGACGCATTCGGCGATCTTCGCATGATCGGCTGGCGAGCGAGGAGCCGCCAATCCCGAGCCCAGCGGCGGCGTGCCGGGCACGGGGTAAAGGCTGATACCGGAAGTGAGCAAGGCGAGCCTTTGGTTGAGCGCTTCGCAGCCGGCGGCCACGCCGAAGAGCATTTCGTTGCTGACGACCAGATCCGCCGGCTCCCGCTCCAATTCCGCGATCAGGTCCTGGGCATAAGCCAAGGCCGGTCCGCACCAGATGCGGTCGACGCCGTGCTTGAGGCCCTCGATCGGATCGGCGGCCTCCCAGTCGCGGATGATATCGCTGTCGCGGGACCGATCCGCTCTGTTCGGGGCGCGGGTCCAGGAGACGAAGTCGACTCCGGTGGCCAAGACCTCCTCTTTGCTGCAGCGGTCGCTCATCATCCGGACCCGGTGCCCGCGCCGGGCAAGCTTTCCTGCCACGGTCAAGGTCGGGCCGATGGTGCCGCCACCTTCCCAGGTCGCGAACAGGAAGTTCTTGCATTGGACAATAGGTGCGTGCATCTCGTTTCCCCTTCCACTCATTTCGTCCTCGCCCTCATTTCTTCCTTGTGGGATCGGCGCGCGGCTGATCGAGGACCGCATGGACCATCCGGCTGATGATGAGCTTAAGGTCAGCCGTGGATCGCCCCATGTCACGCCGTACCAGCTTCCAGACATAGACGTCGGTCGCGACGACGAGCGCGTCGAGTTTCGCCTTGCGCGCAGCTTCCGGCAGCGGATCGAGCCATGGCGCAAAACTCTCCCGCAGCCACTGCCGATGGCCGGCACGGCCGACGTCGTTGATAGACCGAAGAGCAGCATGGCGTTCTTCCTGGGCAAGGAGCCGCATGACGAAATCGCCTGACCCCTCATAATCGGCGATCACCGTGTCGATGGTGCGGTCGACGTCACCGACGGACATGCCGCGGCGGAGCAGGACCTCCTCACGAAGACGTGCGGAAACGGCCTCCAACAGGCCCTCCTTGCTGCCGAACCGCCGAATGATGGTCTGAACCGTTACCTCGGCGTCTTGGGCGACCGCATCGAGCGTGATCTCATCGAAGTTGCCGATCCGGAGACGCGCGAGAAAGGCGTCGACGATCCGCAGGCCGGTGGCCTCGGCCGCCTGCGCCCGGGCGCCCTGACGATATGTTCGGCGCTTGGTCAGTTGATCCGTCATCGGCCGTCACTCCGTTGTTCGCCGGGAAAACCAGTCTCGGCCAGCAAATGCCTGGCTTTTGGCTGCTTCATCAATTTCATGTTTGCATACTTAACACGAAATCTATGCGCTGACAACAATTCATTTTATGTAGACTAACACGAAATTAAGCAGACCTTGGCCGGCCTCCGGAACTTGGCCGCGGGACAAGATTTCCTCTTTGCGCAACAGGCTGGCGCCCTTGTCAGGGGACAGACCCTGGGCTATTGGAAAATCAAAGATCAGACATTTCAGACAGGAGCCCGTTCCCATGGCATCGACCACCCTGACCCGCCGCAAGCCCTTGCTGGCCGATCTCGCCGATCAATCACTGGTCTTGCGCGCCCTGGTCGTGCTGCTTGGCAGCGCCATGATCACGGCTTCCTCCTGGATCCAGGTGCCGATGTATCCGGTGCCGATGACCATGCAGACCTATACCGTGATCCTGATCGGCGCCCTGTGCGGCCGGCGGTTGGCGGCGGAAACCGTCGGCGCCTTCCTGGCCGAAGCGGCGGTCGGCCTCCCCGTGTTGGCCGGCGGTGCCGGCGGATTGCATCATTTCTGGGGGCCGACCGGCGGCTATCTCATCGGCTTCCTGGCCGCCGCCACGCTGATCGGCTGGCTGGTCGAACGCGGCACGGCGCGCAGCCTGGTGCGTCTCGTGGGTGCCTTGCTGGCCGGCGAAGTCGTCATCTTCGGCCTAGGCCTTGCCTGGCTGACCGTTCTGTTCGGCGGCGCGACCGCCATCAGCAGCGGCCTGCTGCCTTTCGCTTTCGGCGATCTGGTGAAGACCGCTTTCGCCGCCGCCACCGTGCTGGCGGTGGCGCAATTGCGCCCCACACAGAAGAAATAAGATGATCCGGCTGCGGCCGCATCATCTTCTGTGCGTGCTGACTTTCGCGGGGCGTGGTTACACGCCCCGCTTCACTTTGGGCCTCAGCGATATCGTCGCGCGCCTCAGTCAAGGCGAAGAGATCGTGATCGTTGAGGGGCCCGACGATATCTGCGCGCCGTGGCTACTGGAAACGGAACCGGCCTGCAACGACCTCACGCTCGGCGATGGCCGCAAGCGGCATTGCCACGAACCGCGTATCATCGAACGGGACCGGCGCGCCGCCGCCGATATCGGTATCCTGCTCAACCGCCCTATTTCGCCCGGCACGCGCCTGCACCTGACCGCAGATCTCATTGCGCGCCTGCGAACTGCCTTCCAAGCCGGAACGATCCGTAGCGGCTGCGCCGCCTGCGAGTGGAAAGGTTTCTGCGATCAGCTCAGCAACACCGATTTTCAGGGTTGTCTATTGAAGGCCGTACAGTAGCAGCGTGGTGCATGGCCGCGAACGGCTTCTCCGCAGAGCAATCGAGTATGATCATTCATCTCTGGTTCGCGCTCCGTGACGTCAGTGATCTTGCATCCGCCGCTGTCAGTTAGATGACTGGCGTGAAGCTGTCACGGCAAGCGACGAAAATGCTTTAAAAACCGATATCAGGACGTCGCTCCACCTGCCGCGTAAGTGGAAGATTCACAGTTATCCATTTACCCTCGCAACAACGTATCGACGATGCCGAGCCGGGAGCAGGCATCCGCAGGTTGCTGATGATAGATGGAGCAATTGCCACTCTACCGTGCTGGCACGGTGTGAATCGCCGCTTGCGATCGCGGCGAGGCATGCCCGCATCATGGGCTCTTGTTCTAATCCTTCTAGCCCTGGCCTTTGCCGTCTCGTCCTTTGCCTTCGTGCAGCCGGCTTTCGCCGGCCAAAGCTATCCCAAACTCTGGGGCAGCATGGAAATCATGTCGAAGAATACCGCGCGTTTTCCCAAATGGGCCGACATGCTGCGGCGCTGGCATAACGGCGCCCCTTGCGACACGCCGACCTGCACGAACAAGGGCTGGGACAGTTTCATCGACAGCCTGCGCGGCAAGGACAAGATGACCCAGATCAAGGAGGTCAACCGCATCCTCAATCTGAAACCCTATATTCTCGATATGCAGAATTGGGGCGTACCGGATTACTGGGAAACGCCCTTCGAATTTCTGAAGAAAAGCGGCGATTGCCATAGCTACGCGATCGCCAAGTATTTCGCTCTAAAAGCGTTGGGCATGCCGATCGACGATATGCGAATCATTGTCCTACACGACCTCAACCTGAACCTGGGACATGCCGTCCTCATCGTCTATTACGACGGGCAGCAATTGCTGCTCGACAACCAGATCAGCACCGTCGTCCCGGCGGAGGTCGTGAAGCATTACCAGCCGGTCTATTCCATCAATGAGAACCACTGGTGGCTGCATGTGCGTTAACGGTCATCCCTGCCTGTCGCGTCGATCCGGCCCGTCAGGGGATAAGACTAAAATCCATGACAGTCGTAACCTCGTGTCTCAGGCTTAACGCCGGGCACGGCATTTATTAAAATAAAATAAGTGCCAGCATCATCAGCCGCAGGCCACGAAAGCCATTTGTCAGGCAGTCATAGCACCGTCGCAGCCTCCAATCAGTTTGTCTGCTTAGCCGGCCCTGATCAGCCAGTGCCACTGGATTTTCGCGTGTGTGGAATTTTTGTATGAATTGGTTTTTCGTCATCGCCCTTGCCATCTCGTCCAGCATCGACAACCTGGCCGTCGGTGTCTCCTATGGCGTGCGCGATATCCGCATTCCCTTGGCAGCCAATCTGCTGATTGCCGCCATCTGCTTCATCTTCAGCGAACTTGGCATCCTCCTGGGCCAATCGATTGCCACCCTGCTGCCGGGGAAATTGCCCGATCTGGTCGGCGCGATACTGTTGCTGCTGATCGGTTTGCGGATCCTGCTGCTGGCCCTGCCCCGCCAGTCGCGGCGTCAGGAACCGGATCGGCCGGCGACGGGATGGCGCGGCCTTCTCCGCCAGGCGGAGACCTTGATGGCCGGTGAAGCCGGCGAGATCGGCATCACCGAATCCATCATCCTGGGGATCGCGCTTTCGGCCAATGCGCTGACCAATGCGCTGGGCGCCGGCCTTCTCGGCATGCCGCCTTTCGCCATTTCGCTGGCGGCGGCCATCGGCAGCTTCGTGACCGTGGCGGTCGGCGTCGCGCTTGGATTCCGGCTGGCCCATATCCGCATCGGCGAACATTCGATCGGCCGGTTCGGCACTTTCATCAGCGGCATCGTCCTGATCGGCCTTGCCGTCAAGACGTTCCTCTAAGGCTGCCGCCTGATCCGTCCTCTTCTCTTCGGTTCTTCGGTCAGGCGAAATCGGGATCGCGATCGATCTGCTGCCGCAGCCAGGTGGTGAAGCGCTGGATGCGCAATTCCTGGGCCCGCTCCTTCATGCAGATGAGATACCAGCCACCGGGCTGAGGCGCGCTGACATCGAAAGGCCGCACCAAACGTCCGGCCTGGAGATCCTCCGCCACCAGGAAATGCGGCGCCAGCGCGACGCCCTGACCATCGGCCGCAGCCGCCAGGGCCAGAAGATAGGAATCGAATTTCGGCACGGCGCGGCCGTTGAGATGGCTGCGGCCCTTGAGATGGGGCACACCGGCCGCCACACGCCAGACATCCCAATCCTCCGCCTTGTTGAAGAGCTGCAGCAAGGCGTGATCGGCGAGATCGGCCGGCTGGCGCAGGCCCTTGCCGGCAGTCGCCAGCGCTGGGCTGCAGACCGCCTCCAGCCGTGCCTTCGCCAGGAAGGTGTAATGATAGCTGGGATCGGCCGTGTCGCCGGTGCAGATCATGCCGAGATCGGCGGTGCTGGGGTCGAAATGCCAGTGGAAATGGCTGGTGTTGAACCGCACCAGGATATCCGGATTGACCGTCTGGAAATCATGCAGGCGGGGAATGAGCCAGCGCACCGCCACCGTCACATAGACCTGTACCATCAGATCGTCGGTCTTCGCGGTGCGCAGGACCAGTTCGGTGCCCTGGCCGATACGGTCGAAGGCATCCCGCAGGAAGGGATAATAGAGCGCGCCGGCATCGGTCAGTTCCACCCGCCGGGCGGTGCGGTGAAACAAGCTGGTGCCGAGACGCTCCTCCAGCCCGGCGATCTGATGGCTGACCGCCGACTGGGTGATGTTCAGCTCATCCGCCGCCGCCCGGAAACTGCTGAGCCGCGCCGCCGCTTCGAAGGCCCGCAGGGCTGTGAGAGGGGGTATCTGTCGCCGCATCGGGGCTGGCCGCATCCGTCAAAACCGGGACCATTCCCAGTCTATTCCGTGGGTAGATGACTTTTTCTCATCTGACAATGATATAGTCTCGCTTGCGTCCGGGGCGCCGGATGCCGACGCTGGACAGGCCGTGAGATTGCGGCAGAAGCGAGTAGAACCGGCGCCAGATGCAGAACCTTCAGACCCGCCCCGCGACCCCCGAACGCTCCTTGCGGCCGATGCCGGCCATGCCGTCGCGACAGCCGCATTTGCGCCCCGTTCCGGCGGCCCGGCCCGCAACGGTTCCTCCGTCCGGCGTAACCCAGGCCCCGGCCCCCGACGCCAATCCCCTGCTGCGCCGCAACCTGGCCAGCGGCCGGATCGATATCGCCCTGGTGCTGCTGCCGGGTTTCCCGCTCTATGACCTCTCCGCCCTGTGCGACTGCTTCGCCACCGCCAATCACCGGGCCGGCCGGGATATCTTCGCCTGGCGCTTGCTGAGCCTGGACGGGCAGCCCGTCGCCAGTTCGCTGGGCGCGCCGATCGCACCGGCAGCGGCGATCGACTGGCAGAGCCATCCCGACAACATCATCCTGCTCAGCGGCGAGGCAACGGCGCCGATGAAGCTGCAGGCCTGGCTGCGGCACGCGGTCGCCCGGCATGCGCATATCGCCGCCAGCGGCGCTGCGGTCGGTGTCCTGGCCCGCAGCGGCATTCTCGCCGGCAAGAGCTGCACCGCCCATTGGTCGGCACGCGAGGCGCTGCAGGAGGCCCTACCGGATCTCCTGGTCAAGGACCGTCTCTATGTCAGCCATGACCGCCGCATCACCTGCGCCGGCGGCAAGGCGCTGATGGATTTCGCCCTCGCCTGCGTCGCGACGGCGCTCGACGAACGCCATGCCCGCCAGATCGCCGATGTACTCAATCATGATCGGCTGCGCCCCGGCACCGAGAGCCAGCATGCCTCGCCCTCGGGCATGCGCGGCATCCATAACCGCTCGCTGCTGCGGGCGATCGAGATGATCGAAGCCAATCTCGCCGAACCGCTCTCGACCGAGGATCTGGCCGATGAGGTCGGCATCTGCCCCCGGCAGTTGCAGCGCCTGTTCAAGCGCCAGTTCGACCTGGCGCCGGGTCAGTTCGCCATGCAGCGCCGCATGCAGCGGGCGCGGCAATTGCTGCACCAGACGGAAATGAGCATTACCGAGGTCGGCGTGGCCCTGGGTTTCATCTCGCTGTCGCATTTTTCCCGCTGCTACATGCGGGCTTTCGGTCGCCAGCCGCGCCATGATCGGCTGCGCCTGATCTGCGATTGAGGACGTAGCAGACGCCGATCGGCTTCTAGTCGGCCGGCCGAGCTGGCCGCATCAGTGCGGCCATGGTCAATGCCGCGACCGCCAGCGTGAGCGGCGCGAACGACACCCACAGCACGAGGTCCCAGCCGCGCGAGGCGAGCAGGCTCCCCGAAGAGAATGAGCCCACGGCCATCGTCCCGAAGACGATGAAGTCGTTGAGCGCCTGGACGCGCGTCTTCTCCTCCGGACGATGGCAGTTGAGCACCAACGCGGAAGCTCCGACGAAACCGAAATTCCATCCGACGCCGAGCAGGATCAGCGTCAGCCAGAAATGCATGACATCGATGCCCGCCAGTCCGGTTACGCCCGAGGCGCCGATCAGCGCGAGACCCGCCGCCACGACACGGCCCGCGCCGAAGTGCGTGATCAGGCGCCCGGTGAAAAAGCTTGGCGCATACATGGCGATGACGTGCCATTGCAGGCCGAGATTGGACGTCTCCTGGCTGTGGCCGCACATCCGCATGGCGAGCGGCGCCGCCGTCATCAGGAAGTTCATCAGCATGTAGGAGACCGCGCCGCAGGTGGCGGCGATGATGAAGCGCGGCTGCCGCACGATCTCGGCAAGCGGACGTCCGCCCGCGATCTCGGCGGTGGTCGGCATCGGCAGACGAATGCCCGCGAGTACGATTGCCGACAAGGCCGACACCAGTGCCTGGACGAGGAAGGTCGCCGCGAACATGTAGGGCTGCCACAAATACATGGTGTAGGTGACCAGTTGCGGCCCGATCACGCCGGCCGCCACACCGCCCGCCATGACGATGGAGAGCGCACGCGGCCGCCATTCCGGCTCGACACAATCGGCCGCGGCAAAGCGGAAAGAGAGCACCACGGCAGCATAGGCGCCGCCGAAGAAAGTCGCGCAACAGAAGAGCCAGAACGATCCTAGGATGACGGCGAGCGCTGCCAGCAGTCCTGTGAACACCCCGCAGGCAGTGCCGGCGAGGAAGACGGCCCGGCGCCCATGGCGGCGCGCGATCATGCCGGTCGGCAGGATGCAGGCAGCCATGCCGACCACGAAAATGGAGATCGGCAGCGTCGCCAGCGCCTTGTCGGGCGCCAGCATGGCACCGATGATCGCCCCGGTGGCGTAGACCACCGTGGAATTGGCACCGGCGAGCGCCTGTGCGATGGCCAGCCGGGCGATGGTGCTACGTTGTTGACGCCGGCTGCCCAGAGCGAAGGGATGTTGTTCCACAGATGTTGTGCTTGCTTGGGACATGACGCGCCTCACATCGCCAGACCGGCGCGCCAGCGCGTATCGCGGGGCGAGGGACGACGATGGAGGCGGCGATCGAGCAAGGTGCGCGCCCTCTCGGTCTCGCCGCCGCGCATCAGGGCGACCAGCAACGTGTCCTCGATCACCTCGCGCTGCGCGCCGCTGCCGCCGATCCGCACGACCTCGGCCGCGACCGTCTCCAGAATGCGCGCGCTTGCCGCATAATCCCCCTCGGCAAAGGCCATCGCCGCGCGGCCGATCGCCGGGACCACCGGACCGGCTGCGAGCGAGCCATTGGCGACCAGCACCTCCAGCGCGCCAATGCGCTGTTCGAGGGCTGCGGTATCGCCGATTGCCGCTTCGATCAGCGCCAGATGCGGATCCACGAAACCATGTCCCGGCTTGGGAAAGGCCCGGCGTGCATAATCGGCGGCCTCCTGCCAGCGGTCCTCCGGCACATTATGGCCATAGGCTTCCAGCCGCCACAGGAGCGATGCCGCATCACTGACGATATTGATCGGCATGCCCTGCGACACCGACGGCCGGATCTTGTCCGCATAGAGGGCGAGCGCCGTCTCGGCATCGCCACGCTCCAGGGCGACCAGCGCCGCGTGCCAGGCGATGTGGCCGTAGAGGATGCCGCTGCGATCATAGCCCGGCAGCCAGCCCGAAATCAGCGCCTCGGCATCGTTGCCGGCACCGCCCTCGAACATGGCATGCGTCAATGCATGGACGCCGTTGGCATTCTCCCGGCGTAAGCCGAAGGCTCGCTCCAGCATGGCGCGGCCACGCGAGACCTCACCATTTTCGGCCAGCGCCCAGCCGTGATAGGTCAGGAACCACCAATCATCGGCGCCATACTGAGCCATGTGGCGCTGGCACAGATCGACGCGCGCCTGATCATGGTCCGCCATGCCGGAGAAAGCGAAAAGGCCGAACGCGCCGAGGGGCAGCGACAGAATGACCCTGTCCCGTGGCCAGCGATCAGCATGGGCGAGCGCCCCGGCCAGTGCCTTTTGCGACTTACCGGCAATCGCCAGTGCGAGCACCTCGACATGGCTCGCTTCCCGCGCATCACCATGTGCCGAAACCTTCTCCTCGGCGATCGCGATGCGCGCGCGCGCCTCGCCGGGCTGGGCCCGCATTGCATGCAGCCGCGCACGCGCCGCGTGGGCCAGGGCGAAATCGGCATCGGCCGCAATCGCGGCATCGAGCTTCTCCGCCGCCCCTGGCCAGCCGGCCAGCATGAGGGTCACGCCGTCGCGATAGAGCCCAGCCGCCTGATCCGACGCGGTTGAAAGGTGAAGGCCGTAACTGTCGACAGTCGCCATGGCGGCTCTTTCCAAATTCCATTGTGCTGCGAGACGACGCCGCACGGCCGTCGGACTTGCCGTCTGGACTATAAGCGCTCCCACCTTGTCCGTCTTTCGATTAGATGCCACGATATATATAATATCGGCCAAAGATCGCTTGTGCTGGATTGCCTATGTTGGATTGGAAGACGGCTGAAGTGCCTGCCGATGCGCCGCCGCCGCATCCGATAACCATGCGCGCCCAGACGATTCCGGCGCGCAGCTATTTCCCCGAGCACCGACATGATTGGGGGCAACTCGTCTATGCGATCTCGGGTGTCCTTGCCGTCGCCGTTGCCGGGCAATCTTTCGCCATCTCGCCCGAACAGGCCGTTTGGCTGCCGACGGGGGTCGCCCATCGCGTGGGGTCGCTGCTCGGCGCCGAATTCCGCAGTCTCTGGATCGCCAGTGCTGTAGTCTCCGCCCTCCCCGGCGAGCCCACAGTCATCAGCGTCGGGCCGCTCCTGAGAGCCTTGATCGCGGAGACGGTCGAGCTCCGGCGCGCGGATGAGGACGACGGATATGCCGGCCGTGTCACCCAGATGATCCTCGATCAATTGCGCCGGGCGACACCGGTTTCCGCAGCCCTGCCGTGGCCGAGTGGCGGTGGTCTCGCCCGCTTGTGCGAAGCGCTTTACGCCGACCCTGCGGATTCCCGTTCAGCCGAGGATTGGGGTCGCGCACTGGGCATGTCCTCGCGCACCCTGACCCGCCGTTTCGAGGCCGAACTCGGCATGAGCCTGCGGTCGTGGCGCCGCCGGATGCGGGTGTTCAAGGCAATCGAACTGCTCGGCGGCGGCATGGATGTCACCAGAACGGCGCTGGAGCTCGGCTATGGCTCGGCCTCGGCATTCATCTATGCGTTCCGCACGAGTACGGGGATGAGCCCTCAAGTTTACATACGGAAAGCACCGCGCATCCTGTAAGCAGGGTACCGCGGATCATCACGATGATGGTCTCGTCGAAGCGATCGGCGCAGCGACGGAAAGCATGAGCTTACCTCATGTATTGGTGAATTAGTCTCGCTTGCGAATTCCACTATTTCCAGGGAAAACTGCCTTGGCGGCATATACAGCCGGGAGCGTCAGGCATGAACCAAAATCACCTAAAGGGAAGCACGCAGTGTCCTGTCGGTGAGCGGCAGCCATGGCTTGGTTGGGTCGCTGGGCCGGGTTTCCCCCTACCCGCATAACCTGAAGGCATGAGGGTCCAATCCTATGGGCCGTTGCCCCGCCGGACGGCCCACGCAAAACTGATCCAGGCAAGACTGATCCCGTCGAACCAGTAGCATCCAGCAGTTTTTCACAGGGGACAAGAATGACCACCGATCATGCCCGTACCGATCACGGCCGCACGGATTACGCCCGCGTCGTGATCATCGGCGGCGGCGCCGTTGGCTGCAGCGCGCTCTATCATCTGGCGCAGCTCGGCTGGACCGATTGTCTGCTGCTGGAACGTGACGAGCTGACCTCTGGCTCCACCTGGCATGCGGCCGGCAATTGCCCGAACTTCTCCACCAACTGGAACGTCATCAAGTTCCAGCGCCATTCGACCCGGCTCTATGCCAAACTGGGCGATGAGGTCGATTACCCGATCAACTATCACCTCACCGGCTCGATCCGCCTGGCGCATAACCAGGACCGCATGGATGAATACAAACATGTGGTCGCCATGGCGCGGGCCCAGGGTATCGAGTTCGACCTCATGAGCCCGGGCGAGATCAAGGCCAAATATCCCTTCATGGAACTGCACGATATCGTCGGCGGCCTCTGGGACCCCTATGACGGCGATATCGATCCCAGCCAGTTGACACAGGCTTACGCGAAGGGCGCCAAGGACAAGGGCGCCCGGGTGCAACGCTTCACCAAGGTAACGGGGCTGGAGCGCACGCCGAAGGGCGAGTGGCGCGTCATCACCGACAAGGGCGACATCCTCTGCGAGATCGTCGTCAATGCCGGCGGCTACCGGGCCGGCGAGATCATGGCCATGGTCGGCCAGTATCTGCCGATCGTCTCCATGTCGCACCAGTATCTCGTCACCGAGACCATTCCCGAGCTGGAAGCCTATCAGGACAAGCTGCCGCTGATGCGCGATCCCGATACCAGCTATTACCTGCGCCAGGAGCGCGCCGGCCTGATCCTCGGCCCCTATGAGAAGGAACGCGCCCAGGCCCATTGGCTGGACGGCATCCCCGAGGACTTTGCCTACCAGCTCTATCCGGATGATCTCGAACGGCTGGAAAGCTATATCGAGGCGGCGATCGGCCGGGTGCCCATCCTGGGCACGGTCGGCGTGCAACGCGTGATCAACGGCCCGATCCCTTATTCGCCGGACGGCAATCCCTATATCGGCCCGGCGCATGGTTTGCCGAATTTCTATCAATGCTGCTGCTTCAGCTTCGGCATCGCGCAATCGGGTGGCGCCGGCAAGACGGTGGCGGAATGGATCGCCCATGGCGAGCCGGAATGGGATTTCTGGTCATTGGATCCCCGGCGCTATACCGACTACGCCACCAAGAGCTATGTGGTCGACAAAGCGATCGAGCTTTATCAGAACGAATACGCCATCGCCTATCCCAACAACGAATGGCCGGCAGGGCGGCCCGCGAAGGCGACACCGCTCTATGACAAGCTGAAGGCCAAGGGCGCCAGCTTCTGCGCGCGCGGCGGCTGGGAACGGGCCGCCTGGTTCCCGCGTGAAGCAGACGATGCGACATCGCGCCCAAGCTTCCGCCGCACCAACTGGCATGACGCCGTGGCGGCGGAGTGCCAGGCCGTGCGTGAGCGGGTCGGCATCCTCGATCTCGGCGGCTTCACCAAGCTGGTGCTGGAGGGGCCGGGTGCGGCCGCCTGGCTCGATGGCATGATCTGCGGCAAGCTGCCGAAAACCGGGCGCATCACGCTTTCCTATATGCTGAACGACAAAGGCGGCATCGTCAGCGAGTTCACCATCACCCGCCTCGCCGAAAATCGCTTCTACCTGATCAGCGCCGCCGCCGCCGAATGGCACGATATCGACTGGATCGAGAAGCATCTGCCGACAGACCGGTCGGTGACGCTCACCAATCTCTCGGCCCGGCTTGGCTCAATCATCATTGCCGGCCCCAAGGCCCGCGAGGTGCTGGGCGCCGTCACCGAGGCGGACCTCTCCAACAAGGCCTTCCCCTGGCTCTCCGCCAAGGAGATCGAGATCGGTTTCGCCCGCATGCTGGCGCTGCGCGTCAATTACGTCGGCGAACTGGGCTGGGAGCTGCATTGCCCGGTCGAGCATATGGTGGCGGTCTATGACCGGCTCTGGGCTGCCGGTGAGACGCATGGCATCGCCGATTTCGGCATGTATGCCATGGACAGCCTGCGCCTCGAGAAATGCTATCGCGGCTGGAAGAGCGACATGACCCATGAATACACGCCGCTGATGGCGAGCCTCGACCGCTTCGTCGATTTCCAGAAGCCGGATTACAAGGGGCTGAAGGCGCTGACGGCGGAGCGCGCCACGGGGCCGAAGGAGCGTTTCGTGCCGCTGCTGCTCGACGATGCCAAGGATTGCGATGCGCCGACCTGCTCGCCGGTCTATCTCGGCGAGGACTATGTCGGTCTCGTCTCGTCGGGTGGCTACGGCCATACGCTCGGCAAGAGCATCGCGCTGGCCTATGTGCGCAGCGATCTCGCCAAGCCGGGCACCGAGCTGGACGTGCTGGTATTGGGCGAGCGGCGCAAGGCGGTGGTGGCGGAAGAGCCGCTCTATGATCCGGAGAATGCCAGGCTGCGAATGTAAATTGAGGGCTGAGTAGTACTTCCCTCACCCCAACCCTCTCCCCGCAAGCGGGGCGAGGGAGAAATGCGCCCACTCACTCAGCCCCCTCGCCCCTCCATGCCGACGAATGTCGGCCTTCGCCGACGGGCGGAGAGGGCTGGGGTGAGGGGCAAAATTGACGAACGATTGTAAGGACCGAACCATGTCACTTCCCACCCAGGCCCGTGTCGTCATCATCGGTGGCGGTATTGTCGGCTGTTCCGTTGCCTATCACCTGGCGAAGCTCGGCTGGAGCGATACGGTGCTGCTGGAGAGGAAGAAGCTGACCAGCGGCACCACCTGGCATGCGGCCGGGCTGGTGCGCTCCTCGCTCTATACGCAGAACCTCACCCGCCTCGCGAAATACACCGTCGATCTCTACACCACGTTGGAACAGGAGACGGGCCAGGCGACCGGCTTCGTGCAGCCGGGCAGCCTCTCCATTGCCACCAATGCGGAACGCTGGGAGGAATTGCGGCGCGGCGCCTCGATGCTGCACGGCTTCGATGTCATCGCCGAGGAGATCGGGCCGAAGGACGTGCAGGCCAAATGGCCGCTGCTCAACGTCGATGATGTGATCGGCGCCATCTGGTATCCGAAGGACGGCAAGTGCAACCCGGCCGACACCACCATGGCGCTGGCGCGGGGTGCCCGCATGAAGGGCGTCAAGATCTTCGAGGACACCAATGTGCAGCGTGTCCTCGTCGAGAATGGTGCCGCCGTCGGCGTCGAGACCGACCAGGGTGTCATCCGCGCCGAAAAGGTGGTCAATTGCGCCGGCATGTGGGCCCGCGCCGTCGGCGAGCAGGTCGGCGTCAATATCCCGCTGCAGGCCTGCGAGCATTTCTACGTGGTGACCGAGGCGATGGACGGCATGACCGCCGACCTCCCCGTTTTGCGCGACATGGATGCCTGCGCCTATTACAAGGAGGATGCTGGCAAGCTGCTGCTGGGCGCCTTCGAGCCGAAGGCTAAACCCTGGGCGGTCAACGGCATTCCGGAGGATTTCTGCTTCGATGAGCTGCCGGAGGATTTCGACCATTTCGCGCCGATCCTGGAAGGTGCCATGCACCGCGTGCCGAGCCTGCAGAAGGTCGGCATCCGCAAGTTCTTCAACGGGCCGGAAAGCTTCACCGCCGACCAGCGTTACTGTCTGGGCGAGGCGCCGGAATTGAAGAACTTCTTCGTCGCGGCCGGTTTCAACTCGATCGGCATTCAGTCGGGCGGCGGCGCCGGCATGGCGCTGGCCCATTGGATCGCGGAAGGAGAGCCGCCCTTCGATCTCTGGGATGTCGATATCCGCCGCTTCATGCCGCATCAGAGTCGCAAGAGCTTCCTGGTGCCGCGCGTCTCTGAAGCCCTCGGCCTCCTCTATGCCATGCACTGGCCCTACCGCCAGTTCGAGACCTCGCGCCAAGTGCGCCTCACACCCTTCTACGATCGCTGGAAGGAACTGGGCGCCTGTTTCGGCGAGGTCGCCGGTTGGGAGCGGCCGAACTGGTATGCGCCGAAAGGCGTCGAGCCGGTCTACCAGTACAGCTACGGCAAGCAGAACTGGTTCGACTATTGCGCCGCCGAATGCCGCAACACCCGCGAGAAGGTGAGCCTGTTCGACCTCTCAACCTTCTCGAAATTCCTGGTGACGGGGCCGGATGCCGAGCGCGAATTGCAGCGCCTTTCAACGGCAGATGTCGGCCAGACCGGCCGCGCGGCCTACACACAGTGGCTGAACAAGCGCGGCGGCATCGAAGCAGATCTCACGGTCATCAAGCTCGCCGACGAGCGCTTCATGATCACCACGGCGGCGGCGACCGCGACCCGCGATATGCATTACCTCAAGTCCAGCCTGACGCCGGATGCCAAGGTGCAGATCGAGGATATCACCACGCAATTCGGTACCCTCGGCGTCATGGGGCCGAACAGCCGCAAGCTGCTGCAGCGCCTGACCGATGCCGATCTCTCCAATGAGGGCTTCCCCTTCGGCGCCGTCCGCAAGATCGTCATCGGCGCGGCGGAGGCCCTGGCGGTACGCATCTCCTATGTCGGCGAGCTGGGCTGGGAGCTCTACCTCCCCAGCGATTATGCGCGCAATGTGCTGGATGCGGTCCTCGCCGCCGGTGAGGATCTCGGCGCCAAGCCGGCCGGCATGCATGCTATGGATGCCTTGCGCCTGGAGAAGGGCTACCGCCATTGGGGCCATGATATCGGCCCCGACGACACGCCAGTGGAATCGGGCCTCGCCTTCATCTGCAGCTTCAAGAAAGCGGTGCCCTTCATCGGCCGCGAGGCGGTGGAGAAGCAGAAGGCGGCCGGTACGCCGACCAAGCGGCTGGTGCAGTTCAAGCTGACCGATCCGAACGTGCTGCTCTATCACAACGAGCCGATCTTCCTCGACGGCAAGATCACCGGCTTCGTCACCTCGGCGAATTATGGCCACACTTTGGGCGCCGCCATCGGCATGGGCTATGTCAGCCATCCGGGCGGGGTCACGCCGGAACTGATCGCCAACGCAAAATTCGAGATCGAGGTGGCCGGCCGAAAGGTCCGCGCCGAAGCCAGCCTGAAGCCGTTCCACGATCCAACCAGTGCGCGGATGAAGGTGTAATCAGAGGCACGTAGACCGAGACGAGCGCGCAATTGTCACCCCCGGGCTTGACCCACTGTTGACCGGTTAAAGGCTGCGCTTGCGTGGGGCTGTCTCATTTCGTCGTGAGCACCCCTCACCCCAACCCTCTCCCCACAAGTGGGGAGAGGGAGCTTAAGCGCTTATTTTACTCGAAAACTCGCACAAGAGACGCAGACTGCTCCCTCGCCCCACGAAAGGGGGGAGAGGGTTGGGGTGAGGGGTTGCAGACGGCAAATGAGATATTGACTGGTGAAGCCTTCCTTACATCGAGAAACTGCCAACACCCGATCTATCACGCACGCCCTCAAACAACGCCCATTCTTAACCGGACAACGTGGGTCAAACCCCGCAATGACAATAGAGAACATTCGGCCATCGCGCGCGTGGCATTGGCAAGCCTCCGGACGCCAGCTCAATACTCGCTGAAGACCTCGCGGAAGATCTGGTACATCTCGTCGATATGTTTCTTCTCGGCGACCAGAGCGGGCGCGCAGATGCCGGAATCGCCAGTGAACTTGATGTGCAGGCCGCGATTGAAGAGGCGCTTGGTGGCGTCGTAGCCGCGCAAGCCCGGCCGTGCGCCCGGCGCCAGATCGATGCCGCAGAGCATGCCATAGCCACGGATATCGGTGACCGCTTTGACATCCTTCAGGGCATACATGCGCTCCAGGAAATAGCCCGACATTTCGGCGGCGCGCTCGAACAGGCCCTCCTTTTCGTAGATCTTCAAGGTAGCGATGCCGGCGGCGCAGGCGGCCGGATGGGCGGAATAGGTGTAGCCGTGGAAGAATTCGACGGCACCATCGGCCGCCGCCCCCACCACGGTGTTGTAGATCTTCTCGCTGACGGCGATCGCACCCATCGGCAAGGCGCCATTGGTCAGGGCCTTGGCCATGGTGATCATGTCCGGCGTCACGCCGAAGCTCTGTGCCGCGAAGGCCTTGCCGGTGCGGCCGAAGCCACAGATCACCTCGTCGAAGATCAGCAGGATGCCGTGCTTGTCGCAGATCTCGCGCAGGCGCTTGAGATAGCCCTTGGGCGGAATGAGGACGCCGGTCGAGCCGGCGATCGGCTCGACGAAGCAGGCGGCGATGGAGCGTGGACCATGCATGTCGACGAAACGCTGCAGGTCATCCGCCAGTTCGACGCCGGTCGGCGGCTCGCCGATGCAGAAGCGGTTCTCCGGCAGCCAGGTATGGCGGAGATGCACGACGCCCGGCATGACGGCGCCAAAGGCTTCGCGGTTGCGGACCATGCCGCTCAAGGACACGCCGCCGATATTGACGCCGTGATAGGCGCGTTCGCGGCTGACGAAGCGGGTGCGTTGCCCTTCCCCATTGGCGACGTGATAGGCCAGCGCGATCTTGATCGCACTGTCCACCGCCTCCGACCCGGAATTGCAGAAAAAGACGTAATTGAGGTCATCCGGCGTGATCTTCGCCACCATGCGGGCCAGTTCGAAGGAGCTGGGATGGCCGAGCTGGAAATGCGGCGTGTAATCGATCGCCGCCATCTGCGTCGTCACCGCCTCCAGGATCTCCTTGCGGCCATGACCGGCGGCACAGCAGAACAGGCCGGATGACGCATCGACCAGCTTCTCGCCCTTGTGATTCCAGTAGTAAAGGCCCTCGGCTTTCACCATCAGCCGGGGATCACTCTTGAAATCCCGGTTGGTGGTGAAGGGCATCCAGTGGTTTTCGAGGCTGTTGGCCGCGTATTGCATCTGCCGCTCCCCAGTATTTGGCCACTTATACTGGAAGTCAGTCTAAGATGCGGGTCGGTCTCGGTCATAGGGACAGGCGGCGGCAATTTGCCGGGCCAGATGGCCCGCATTGCGACCAAGAGGGATGATCAGGCGGCGACGATCACCGGCTGCGCCTGGGTCTCCGCCGCCGCCGCATTGGCGGCCCGCACCTTCTCCCGCTCCTCCTCGCGGCGCTTGTAAATCTCGTAGAGCACGGCACCGGTCAGCGTGATGGCGATGATCAGCAATGCGAGCGCGCTGAGCGTCGGATTGCTGCCCTGGCGGATCCGGCCGGCGATTTCAGTGGTCAAGGTACTGCGCGAGAGGATCGTGAAGGTCGTGGTGTTGTAATTCTCGAAGGAGGAGAGGAAGGCCAGCACCGCCGCCGAGAAAACCGCCGGCCGCAGGAAGGGCAGCAAAACCTGCCAGAAGAATTGCAGATTGCTGGCGCCGAGATCGAGCGCCGCCTCCTCCTGGGCGCGGTCGAAGCGTTGCAGGCGGGAGAGAAAGATCAGCATGCAATAAGCCGAGATGAAGGTGCTTTGACCGACGATGGTCATCAGATAGCCGCTGAAGAAGGGGCTGTCGGCCCCCAGCAACTGGCGCCAGAAAAGGATGGTGGAAATACCGAGGATGACGCCCGGCGTCAGCAGCGGCGACACCACGATCAGGTAATAGAGGCCCCGCGCCCGCCAATAGATCTGGGTCATGACGATGGCGCCGGCCAGCCCCACCGGGACCGCGAGGCAGACCACGCCGAAACCGATGATCAGGCTGTTGGTGATGCCGCGCATCATGGCCGGATCGTTCGCGAGCTTGACGAACCAGTCCAGGGTGAAGCCCTCCCAAGGCAGCAACTGGGGATAGGAGGAGCTGTTGAAGGCGGTCGTCCCCATGATCAGCAAGGGGCCGAAAAGATAAAGGAAGAACAGCAGGATATAGCCCCCGACCGTGAAGCGGAGCAGGGTTTGCGACGTCATCTGGCGATCTCCCTCATCTTGCGATCTCACCAAGGCTGACCTTGAAGAGACGCAGGACCAGCATGACGAAGAGCACGCAGGCCAGCAGCAAAGCGAAGGCATAGGCGGCGCCGAGGTTCCAGTTGAAGGCCTGGTAAAACCAGTTATAGACCACTTGGGTGAACCACAGACTGCTGGGTCCGCCGAGCACCTGCGGGGCCGCCAGTGCACCGGCTGCGAGCATGAAGACCATGGTGCAGCCCGAGGCGATGCCGGGCTTGGCATAGGGCATGACGACGAAAAGATGGATATGCCACCAGGGGGCACCAAGATCGCGTGCCGCCTCGATCTGATTGCTGTCCATCGCCTCGATCGCATTGTAGAGCGGAAAGATCATCAGCAGCAGATAGGCATAAGAAAGGCCGGCATAAAGCGCGACATCGGCTTTGAGGAAATCCACCGGCGTATCGACCAATCCGAGGCTCAGCAGCACCGAATTGAAGACACCGCTGCTGGAGAACAGGATGCGGAAAGCGAAAGCACGCAGGATTTCATTGACCCAGAAAGGTACGATGAGGGCGAGGACCATCAGCCGCGCCTTCGCGCCCTTCGCCACCTTGGCCATATAGAAGGCGATCGGGTAGCAGATGGCGAAATTCAGCACAGTCACGAAGATGCTGGCGAGGATGGTGCGGAGGAAAATGCCGAGGTGGAGCTTGTTGTAGCCCTCGGTATCGCTGGCCCGGCCGAAAATCAGATAATCGTAATTGGCCAAGGTATAGATATCCTTCGGCCCGCCCATCTCGCTGGGCGGTAGACGCGGCCGGAAGGAGAACTCGATCATGTAGAGCTGCGGCAGGACGATCATCAGCACGATCCAGAGGCCGACCGCGCCCAGAAGATAGGTGGAAATGACCGGCCCGTTGCGCCGGAAGAAGCCGAACTGGCCGGCATTGCCGACGGCACGTCGTTCCGCCAGGGCCAGGCCCCAGAAGATCAGGGCCACCACAACGGGAATGAGCGGGATCAGCACGCGGCTCATGACAGCTCACTCGCTCGCCATCTTGCCCGAAGGCAGAACGATCGTGTCCTCGACCGCCGCCTGTAAGGCAATGGCTTCGCCTTGTTCCGGCAAGGCATGCTCGCGGCCGAGCGTCATCATCAAGTCCTTACGGCCGGGACCCTTGAGGTAGACATGGCTGAGATTGCCCTCGAAAGCGACGGATTTGACCGTGCTTTCGAAGCCGTTCTGCACCGTGCCGTTGCGTCGGCTCAATTTCTCCGGCCGGATGAAGGCGATCGCTTCATGGCCAACCTGGATGCCACGGGGATTGCGGCCGATCAGCAATCCAAGCGGCGTATCGAGCTGGGCATAATCACCGTTCACCTGTGTCACCTTGCCGGATAGCGGATTGTTCTCGCCGACAAAGGAGGCGACGAAGGCAGTCGACGGCTCGTCGTAGATGTTCTTCGCATCGCCCACCTGCTGGATGACGCCGTCGCTCATCACGGCAATGCGGTCCGACATGGTCAGCGCCTCGCCTTGATCATGGGTGATATAGATGAAGGTGATGCCGACACGCTGCTGGATCGCCCGCAACTCGTTGCGCATATGCTGGCGCAATTTGAGATCGAGCGCCGAGAGCGGTTCGTCGAGCAACAGCACCTGAGGCTCGACCGCCAAGGCGCGGGCGATGGCCACACGTTGCTTCTGGCCCCCCGATAACTCGCTCACCATCTTGTCGCCCTGGTCGGAGAGCGCAATGAGATTGAGAAGCTGCTCGGCGCGTCGCCGCCGGTCGACCCTGCCCATGCCACGCACGCGCAGGCCATAGGCGATATTCTCGGCGACCGTCATCAGTGGGAACAATGCGAGGTTCTGGAAGATCAAGGCGGTCGGGCGCTTGTTGGGGCCGATACCCGACATATCCCTGCCGCCGATCCTCACCTTGCCTTTGGTCGGCTCGAGAAACCCCGAAACCGTGCGCAGGATCGTCGTCTTGCCGCAGCCCGAGGGGCCGAGGAAGCTGAAGAACTCGCCATTATTAATTTTCAGCGTCGCGTCATTGACGGCGATAAAGCTGCCGAAGGCAATGGTGACATGGTCGAGTTCGACATCCGCACTCATCCAATCCAATCCCCAGACATGAGTCCGGCCCTGTCACCGGATTGCCGCCCGTCGGTTATCGGCTTGTGCCGCCGATCACCCGGCAGTCGCTTATGTTCGTTTCCGGAACTGTAACCAATGCGCTCCAAACGGACAATGCCGTGGTCAGCAGTTCGGATTCACTCGCCAAACGCCCTTTCTTTTCGTCACTTAATGTCTGCGAGACGAAGAGTTGCACGATATCTTCCACATCTCAGTTGTCATCCCCGGGCTTGACCCGGGGATCCATCGGAAAAGCCGCGCACGGCATCTACCATGGATTGCCGGGTCAAGCCCGGCAATGACAAGCGAGATAAACCCTGGCAGCTCGCGATCATCTCTTTGCTTCCGCGCGATATCTCCAACACAAACCCTAAACCCGGTCGCCCCGCCACCGACACGGATTCGATGGGCACAGCGCCACGGGAAACAGAAACGCCCCGGCCATCGACCGGGGCGTTCTCCACATGCGTTTCTACGCCGACTGGAACTTTTCCGCGAATTCGTTGCGGGCCGTGCCGTACCAGGACGGCTCGGGCGGCCGCCACCACAGATTGTCGACGGCATTTTCCGGATAGGCTTCGGCGAAATTCTTCTTCGCGACATCGGAGAGATGCTTATCCGCATCCTTGATGACGGGGTTGTAACCCGACCCTTCGGCCAGTTGGGCACTGACTTCCGGCGTGTAGAGATATTTGATCAGCTCGTAAGCCTGGTCGGTGTTCTTTGCGGCCTTGAGGATCGCCAAGCCGTCGAGCCAGGCGATAGCACCCTCTTGCGGCGCCATATAAGTGACAGGCTTGCCGGCCTTCTTCAGACTGAGCGCCGGGCCGTCCCAGGTCTGGCCGAGCACCACATCGTTTTCCATGAAGCCCGATTTGGTGTTGTCGGCACTGTCCCAGAATTGCTTGACCCAGGGCTTGTGCTCGACCGCGAATTTGGTCAGCTCGGTCCATATCTTGCGCATGGTGTCTTCATCCTTGAAGCTGTCCAGCATGCGATTGCTGGGCAGCTTGCCGGTATGGTCCATCCATAGGCCGATGCCGGTGATCAGCGAATGCGTCCGCCCCTGGATCTTGCCCTTGACGTCATCCCCCCAGAGATCGCCGAAGCTGAGATCCTTATAGTCCCGCTTCCATTTGTCGGTGCGCCAGGCCATCGCCTCGGTGCCCCAGACATGCGGCAGGTGATAGAGGCCGCCATCCCAGGTCCAGACACTCTTCGAGGCTTCCAGCATCGAGGGCAGCAAGTTGCCGGTCGGTACCTTGTTGGTGTCGATGGGCCCCAGCAGGGCCAGTTCCTGGAATTGCGGCGCGCGGTCGCGGGTCGGCTGGCAGAGGTCGAAGCCTTCGCCGCCGGTCGCCTGGATCTTGTTGATCTGCTCTTCGTTCTGCGAGAAGGGCGTCGCATTGACCTTGATGCCGGTTGCCTTGGTGAAGCCCGGCAGCACCGGATCGGGGAATTCGTCCGACCACATCAAGAGATTGACCTCGCCCGAGGACGAGAACGCGTCCTTCACGATGAACGGCCCGGTCGCGATCAACGCGCCGGCCGCTGCCGCCTGTTTCAACACCACGCGACGGCTGAACGCGCGGGCGCTCAGCAGGGTCGCACGGGTTGAACGCTGTGCCTTGGTTTCCCTGTTCATTCCGTCTCCTCCTGTTGTTGTTCTTATTTTGGGGTTCTCTTGTTTTTCAATGAATTGCGGCACCGACGCCCGATCCCCCGATCGTCGTCCGCCGCCTGACGCGCTTATTGTTTATCCGCAGTCCCTTGCCCCTGGGCGCGCCGCCAACAGAATATTCCGCCGGAATATCCCACCCCTGAACGGCCTCACCCCGCCCGGAGGATAAAACAGTCCCCTCGGAGCGTCATCCAAGCTTTTCTTTCGGGACAGCTTAATCCCGATCCGGCAGCGTCTTCAATGTCGCCGCCTGGATTGCTATAGTCCTAACCGCCTTGAGATCGTGCCGCTTTTCCGTATCCGCATTGTGCCAGTTCGGAGATTTTCGTTGGGCCACGCCAGTCAGGCTTACCTGTTCCACCTGGAGCCGGACAAAACCGTCACCCTGCAGGCGCAACTGCGCCGGCGCCTGGTCGCCGCCATCCTGGACGGCCAGATTCCCGCCGGCAGCGCCCTGCCCTCCTGCCGCGCCCTCGCCCGCAGCCTGAAGATCGCCCGCAATACAGTGGTGCTGACCTATCAGGACCTGGTCGAGGAAGGCTATCTGGTGTCCCGCGAGCGCAGCGGCTTCTATGTCAATCCCGACATCCTGCGCAACCGTGCCGGCCAACTCCGTACCGTGACGCCGGCGACGATGCCGCCAAAGGGCGAAGTATCGGGCTGCGATGCGATAAATCGCAGCAGTCCCGACTGGGCCAGGCGCCTGAAGCGCGCGCCGTCACAGCAGCGCAGCATCGTCAAGCCGCAGAACTGGGCCGACCAGCCCTATCCCTTCATCTACGGTCAGGTCGACCAGAATATCTTTCCGCTCTCGGCTTGGCGGGAATGCTCGCGCCAGGCGCTCAGCATCGATTCCGTGCGCGACTGGTCCAAGGACCGTTTCACGGAAGACGATCCGATGCTGGTGGAGCAGATCCGTGCCCGACTGCTGCCGCGCCGCGGCGTGCTGGTGCAGCCGGATGAAATCCTGGTGACGGTGGGGGCGCAGAACGCGCTTTATCTGCTGGTCAGCCTGCTGTTCGACGAACGGACCCGGTTCGGGATCGAGGATCCCGGCTATACCGATGCCCGCAACATCGCCGCCTTGCGCACCAACCGCGTCAGCGGGCTCGACGTCGACGATCAGGGCCTCGTCGTCAATGAACGGCTGTCGGGCTGCGACTATGTCTATACGACGCCGAGCCATCAATTCCCCACTACCGTCACCATGACGATGAGCCGGCGCCGGGCCCTGCTGGACGCCGCCCGGCGTGACGATTTCATCATCATCGAGGACGATTACGAGAGCGAGATCGCTCATACCGGCACGCCGCAACCAGCGCTGAAATCGCTCGACACCCATGACCGGGTGATCTTCATCGCCAGCCTGTCCAAGACCCTGGCACCGGGTCTGCGCCTCGGCTACATGGTCGGGCCACGCGCCTTCATCCGCGAGGCACGCGCCCTGCGCCGGCTGATGCTGCGCCATCCCGCCGCCAATAACCAGCGGACCGTGGCTTTGTTCCTGGCGGACGGGCATTATGACGGGTTGTTGCGCCGGCTCTGCCATATCTATCGCGACCGCCTGCTGGAGGCCTCGGCGGCCCTGGCGCGCTATCTGCCCGATTTCACCGTCAATGCGGCCGTGGGCGGTTCGGCCCTCTGGCTCAAGGGACCGTCGCAGCTCGACATGACGGCGGTGGAAGCCGAGGCCCTGAAACGCGGCGTGGTCATCGAAAGCGGCAGGGTGCATTTCCACCAGCAGCCGGATGCAGCCGAGGTGCCGCGCGACCGATCCAGCTATTCCCGGCTCGGCGTCTCCTCGATCCCGATCGAGCGGATCGAGCCCGGCATCAAGATCCTCGCCCAGGTGGTGCGGGAGCAGCTCAAACGGTCCTAGGACCCTGCGCCCCATCTGGCCCAATGGAGTGCCCCCCGCTGGACCTACCGCGGGCGCACGGCCCTTTCCTATTCTGGTTGCAACCAGAAAATCGCCTGTTAAAGGCCCGCATCTGAGAGGAAACAGCCATGACCCGGATGACCCCGAGTGAAGCCTTCGTCGAAACGCTGGTCGCACAGGGCGTCAAACATGTCTTCGGTATCGTCGGTTCCGCCTATATGGATGCGCTGGACATCTTCGAACCGGCCGGTATCCGCTTCATCTCGGTCGCCCATGAACAGGGCGCCGCGCATATGGCCGACGGCTACAGCCGGGTGAGCAACCGACATGGTGTGTGCATCGCGCAGAACGGCCCCGGCATCACCAATTTCGTCACCGCCGTCGCCGCCGCCTATTGGGCGCATTCGCCCGTGGTGGTGATCACGCCGGAAACAGGATCGAACTCCATCGGCCTTGGCGGCTTCCAGGAAACCGAGCAACTGCCGATCTTTTCCAAGATCACCAAGTTCCAGGCCAATGTCAGCCGCCAGGACCGCATCGCCGAGCTGACCGGGCGTTGCTTCGATCTCGCCATGACCGAGCGGGGCCCGACACAGCTCAATATTCCTCGCGACATCTTCTATGGCGAGATCGACGTCAATATCCCGCAGCCGATCAAGATCGAACGGGGCGCCGGCGGGGTTGAGAGCCTGAACCAGGCGGCGAAGATCCTAGCCGAGGCGAAATTCCCGGTGATCATTGCCGGCGGCGGCGTGGTGATGGCGGAAGCCCAGGCGGCGGCGATCAAACTCGCCGAATATCTCTCGGCACCGGTTGTCACCTCCTACCTGCATAACGACGCCTTCCCCGCCAACCATCCGCTGATGTGCGGCTCGCTCGGCTATCAGGGCAGCAAGGCAGCGATGAAGGTGATCCAGCAGGCGGATGTGGTGGTGGCGCTCGGCTCGCGCCTCGGGCCCTTCGGCACGCTGCCGCAGCACGGCATCGAATACTGGCCGAAAAATGCGAAGCTGATCCAGATCGACAGCAACCACCGGGTGATCGGCCTGGTGAAGCCGATCACCGTCGGCGTCTGCGGCGATGCCGGTGCCGCGGCGACGGAGATCCTCAGCCGCCTGGAGACGATGAACGAGAAGATCGCCAGTCGCGCCAACAAGGAGGCACGTCTCGCCGAGGTGAAGAAGCAGCAGAGCGAGTGGGAAAAGGAACTGACCGAGTGGTCGATGAAGCCCGGCAGCCCGATCGCCCCGCGCCGCGCCCTGCGCGAGCTGGAAAAAGCCATGCCGAAGAATGCCATGGTGACGACCGATATCGGCAATATCTGCTCGGTCTCCAATTCTTACTTGCGCTTCGATAAGCCGAAGAGCTTTTTCGCGGCGATGAGCTTCGGCAATTGCGGCTATGCCTTCCCGACGGCGATCGGCGCCAAGGTGGCGGCCCCCGACCGTCCCGCCATCGCCTATGTCGGCGACGGCGCCTGGGGCATGAGCCTGCAGGAGACCCTGACCTGTGTGCGCGAAAACATCCCCGTGACCGCCGTCGTCTTCAATAACGGGCAATGGGGTGCTGAGAAGAAGAACCAGATCGACTTCTATGCCGACCGCTATGTCGGCACCAATCTCACCAATCCGAGCTTCGCCGGCATCGCCCGGGCGATGGGCGCCGAGGGCATCACCGTCGATCACCCCGACCAGATCGGCGATGCGCTGCAGAAGGCCACCAGCTCCAATAAATGCACCATCCTGGAAGTGATGGTGACGCAGGAACTGGGCGATCCCTTCCGCCGCGACGCGCTGAAGAAGCCGGTCCGTCTGCTCGACAAATACAAGGACTTCACGGTCGCCTGATCTCTCGCTAGTGTCTCTGCAAGAGCGGACGGTAGCCGCACCAATGATCATCTCTTCCATCCCGGAAACGGATGAGTAGCGATGCGGCTACCGTCATTTTTTCCCTGCTCAGGGAGGAATGGGCGGAGAGATGACGACGCATGGCAGGTGACAGCAAGCAGCTGCTGGTGATCAATGCGGGGTCATCGAGCCTGAAATTTGCCGTCTATGGCGGTGAGCTCGATACGACGGGTACGCCGCTGCTGCGCCTGCGCGGGCAGATCGCGGGCATCGGCCAAGGCACGACGCGGCTCGAGGTGAAAGCCCCGGATGGCTCACCCCCCGACTGGCCCTTCGATCCCGCCGGCATCGGCAGCCATCGCGACGCGCTGGTGGTGCTGACCGAGCGGCTGGGCATTGTGCGGAACGCTGGGCACTGGCTCGGCGTCGGCCATCGCGTGGTGCATGGCGGCGCCCAATTCTCCACCCCCGTGGTGCTGACCGAGCGGCAGATCGCCGATCTCAAGGCCCTTTGTCCTCTGGCACCTCTGCATCAGCCGCACAATGTCGCCGCCATCACCGCCTTGCGCGATCTGCTGCCCGACCTGCCGCAGGTCGCCTGTTTCGATACCGGCTTCCATGCCGGCAATGCGGAGCGTGTCACGCGGTTCGCCCTGCCGGAAACCTATTGGCAGCAGGGCATCCGGCGCTATGGCTTTCACGGCATTTCCTATGAGGCGATCCTGCATCGCCTGAAGCTGGACGGTGCGTCCCTGCCGCAGAAGATGGTGATCGCCCATCTCGGCAATGGCGCCAGCATGGCGGCGATCCGTGACGGCAAGGGTATTGCCAGCACCATGGGCTTCTCCACCCTGGAGGGTCTGGTGATGGGAACCCGACCGGGCAGCATTGATCCCGGTGTCCTGCTCTATCTGCTGCAGAACGGCATGGACCTCCCCGCGCTAGAGAAGCTGCTTTATAATGAGAGCGGCTTGCTTGGCCTTTCCGGCATCAGTTCCGACATGAAGACGCTGAGCGACAGTACCAATCCGGCCGCCGCCCGCGCCATCGATATCTATTGCCACCGCATCTCGACCGAACTCGGCCGGCTCGCCGCCGAATTGCAGGGCCTGGATGCGATGGTCTTCACTGGCGGCGTCGGCGAGAACGCCGCCAATATCCGCGCCGCCGTCTGCGCCGAAGCCAACTGGCTGGGCCTCGATCTCGACACGGCCGCGAATGCCAGGGCCGTGCATCCCAAGGATCCGCAGCTCATCTCCACAACCCAGAGCCGGATCCGCCTCCTGGTCGTCCCCACCGACGAGGAAGGCGTCATCGCCCGCAATTGCCGGCGATTGCTCACCTGAAAGGCATCGTCAGCTAAACGAAACTGCCGCTTTCACGGCGCTGATCACCGCCAGCAGGATCAGCAGGCGCAGCACCCAGCGGCGGAACACTGCCTCACTGAGATGGCGGAAGCTGCGGGCGCCAATGGTGACGCCGACCAGCAGCGGCGCCAGCCAGAGTGCGCTTTGCAGGAAAGTCTGCTTGGTGATCAGGCCGTGATAGGCGTCCCAGGCAAGGCCGAGGCTGTCGGTGCCGATGAAGAAGGCGATCACCGAAGCACGGCCCACCGCGGCGGCGGCCGGCGTCGAAAAAAAGAACAGGATGACCGGCGGGCCGCCGATCCCGAAGGCACCGTTGAGCAGGCCGGAGCCGATGCCGGTACCGGTGGTTGCCAGCGATCCTGGCGTCTGCTCCAGGCGGAAACCGCGCAGCATCAGGATCGCCGTTGCCACCACGAAGACCGACATGGCGAGCGTCATGGGTGCGGCCGGCACCGAAGCCAGTGCATAGACGCCGAGCGGCGTGCCGATCAGGCAGCCGATCATCAGATAGAGCAGCGAATGCCAATGGATCTCACGCCAGATGCTGGGAATGAGATGCAGCGAGGCGGCGATCTCCAGCAGGAAGATCGACGGCACCACCTCGGTTTGCGGCATGATCAGGGTGATCGCCGTGATGCTGAGCAGCGAGAAGCCGAACCCGGAAAAGCCACGCACGATCGCCGCGCCGAAGACAGCGAGCGAACTGAAGGCCAGATGCCAGAGCGGGATCCCCTGAATATCCATCGTCGCCGGTGATAGCAAAGTGGCCGGCTGCTGCCTAGAGCCAGCCCGGGAACGAGATGCAGGCCAGGGCTTCTCGCCACGCATAGCCTCTCCGCGCCTCTTCGATATCTCCCAATGAAAATCCCGCCCCGTCGGATGACGGAGCGGGATTCCAGAACACGCTCTATTGCAGTGCTTACTTCGGCAGCGAGCCTTCGATGCCCTCGGCCAGCCAATCCATGCCGGCAATGGCGCCGTCATCCAAGGTGGTGCCGGCTGCGACCTTCATGGCGCCGCCCTGATCCTTGATCGGGCCCTTGAAGATAACGATCTTGCCATCGGCGATATCGGCCTCGGTCTGTTTCGCCAGGGCCGCGACATCATCGGGCATGTTGGCATAGGCCGCCATCTTCAGCATGCCCGCCTTCAGGCCGCCCCAGGTATCGGTGCTCTTCCAGGTCCCATCCAGCACTGCCTTGGTGCGTTCGATGTAATAGGGCGCCCAATGGTCGATCGAGGAGGTGAGCTGCGCCTTCGGCGCCGCCGAGATCATGTCGCTGGCCTGGCCGAAACCCTTGATGCCGCGCTGCTGCGCAACCTGAAGCGGCGCGGAGGAATCGGTATGCTGCGCCATGATATCGGCGCCCTGGTCGATCAGCGCCTTGGCGGCATCGGCTTCCTTGCCGGGATCGTACCAGGCATTGATGAAGACGGCCTTGATCTTGCCGTTGGGATTGACCGAGCGCATGCCCTGGATGAAGGAGTTCATCCCCATGATGACTTCCGGGATCGGCACCGAGCCGATATAGCCGACCACGCCCGATTTCGACATCTTGGCCGCGATCACGCCCTGAATATAACGGCCTTCGTAAAAACGGATGTTATAGGTCGCGACATTCGCCGCCCGCTTGTAGCCGGTGGCATGTTCGAACTTCACCTTGGGGAAGCGCTTCGCCACCTTCAGGGTCGGGTTCATGAAGCCGAAGGACGTCGTGTAGATCAGGCCATGGCCCTTAGTGGCCAGTTCGGCGATGACGCGCTCGGCATCGGCGCCTTCCTTGACGCTTTCCACATAGGTCGTCTTGATCTTGTCGCCAAGCTCGGCCTCCAGCGCCAGACGCGCCTGATTGTGCTGGTGGGTCCAGCCGAAATCCTCGACCGGGCCGACATAGATGAAGCCGACCTTGAGGGGATCGGCGGCGAAAGCCGGGCGCAGGATCGTCGGCGTCGCCAAAGCGGCAACCGAGGCGCCCAGCAATTTATTGAAAGTTCTTCTTTCCATCACAGTCTCCCATTGTGAATGCGATCTTTTATCAGGACGGGGAACGGCTACCGCCCATTCCCCAGGGTCGTTCAGGCGATATGGCCAGCCTCAGCCGGCGGCATGGAAGGCCCGGCCGAGACAAGCCGGCGCATTGAGCCGGATCTTGATGCGATCCCGCGAGATTAATACCAAAACCACGATGGTGGCGAGATAAGGCAGGCTGGAAATCAACTGCGAAGGCAACTGGACGCCCAGGCCCTGTACATAAAGCGACAGATACATGATGCCGCCGAAGAGATAGGCGCCGACCACCAGCCAGGCCGGCCGCCAGGTGGCAAAGACCACCAAGGCCAGGGCGATCCAGCCGCGCCCCGCCGTCATGTTTTCCGACCAGCTCGGACTATAGGCCAGCGACATATAGGCGCCGGCGAGGCCCGCCATGGCGCCGCCGAAGGCGGTCGCCGCATAGCGGATAGCGATCACCGGATAGCCGATCGCATGGGCGGCGTCATGGGAATCGCCGACGGCGCGCAGCACCAGGCCGGCATGGCTGCGATACAGGAACCAGGCGACGCCGATCAGAAGAAAGAAGGAGCCATAGACCAATGCATCCTGGTGGAACAGCACCGGCCCGATGACGGGCAGATCGCTGAGCCCCGGAACCGTCAGCTTCGGCAACGGCTGCAACGCGGTACCGACATAGCCGGCCCCCATCAAGGCGCTGAGCCCCGTACCGAAGATCGTCAGGGCAAGCCCCGTCGCCACCTGATTGGCCAGCAGCGTCAGCGAAAGAAAGGCGAAGATCAGCGACATGACGATGCCGGCGCCGGCCGCCGCCACCACGCCCATGACCATGCTGCCGCTATGCACCGCCGTCGCGAAGCCGATCACGGCGCCGACCAGCATCATGCCTTCGACGCCGAGATTGAGGACGCCGGATTTCTCCGCCACCAGCTCGCCGGTCGCCGCCAGCAGCAGCGGCGTCGCCGCCGTCATGACGCTGAGGATGAAATTGACGGCTTCGGGACTCATCACACGGCCTCGCGCTTGACCCGGCGCCCGAGGCGCAGGCGATAGAGAATGAGCACATCGCAACCGAGCAGAAAGAACAGCAGGATGCCCTGGAAGATGCCGGTCACGGCATTGGGCAGACCGAGCTCGATCTGCGCCGCCTCGCCGCCGAGATAGGAGAGCGCCAGGACCAGGCCGGCCAGGACGACTCCCAGCGGATGCAACCGGCCGAGGAAGGCGACGATGATGGCGGTGAAGCCATAACCCGGCGAGATCGAGGGCGTGAGCTGGCCGATCGGCCCCGCCACTTCGAACAATCCGGCAAGACCGGCGAGGCCGCCGCCGATCAGCAGCGACAGCCAGGTCAGGCCGTTCTGGCTGAACCCCGCGAACCGCGCGGCGCGCGGCGCCAGGCCGAAGACCCGGAGCTGGAAGCCGAGCAGGGTCTTGCCGAGGATGAGCCAGCCAGCCACGGCCGCCAGCAAGGCGGCGGCAACACCGAGATGAATGCGGGTCTCCGGCACCAGGATCGGCGAAAGCGCCGCATCGGCGAACATGGCGGTCTGGGGAAAGCCGTAACCTTCCGGATCTTTCCAGGGTCCCGTCACCAGATAGAGGAGCAGGAGCTGCGCCACATAGGTCAGCATCAGGCTGGTCAGGATCTCATTGGCGTTGAAGCGGGTCTTCAACAGGGCCGGAATCGCCGCCCAGAACATGCCGCCGAGGGCGCCCATGACGATCATCCCCGGGAACAGCCACCAGCCGCCCGCACCGTCCCCCGTCCCGGCATGCAAGGCAAGACCGCCGCCGAAAATGGCGCCGAGGATGAACTGCCCCTCGGCACCGATATTCCAGACATTGGCACGGAACCCCAGCGACAGCCCAACGCCGATCAGGATCAGCGGCGCCGCCTTGACGAACAGCTCGCTGAGCCCGTTGGCACTGGTGAGCGGCGCCACCAGAAAGGTATAGAGCGCCTCCACCGGTGCCCGCCCGAGCACGGCGAAGATCAGCCCGGCCGTCACCACGGTCAGCAGGAGCGCCAGAACCGGCGAGCCATAGGTCCAGAGCGCGGAGCGCTGCCCGCGCGGTTCAAGCCTCAGCCACACGCCGATCATCCTCTTCACGATTACCCGGCTGATCATCCGGCCGATTGCCGTTCTGACGGCTTTCATGCACGCCGCCCATCAACAGGCCGATCTCCTCGACACTCACCTCGTCCACGGGGCGCGGTGTCGAGAGCCGGCCGAGATTGATGACGGCGATGGAATGGCAGAGCGCCAGGATCTCGTCGAGATCCTGGGAGATGACGATGACGCCCGCTCCTTGTGCCGCCAGATCCAGCAGCGCCTGATGGATCGCCGCCGCCGCGCCCGCATCGACGCCCCAGGTCGGCTGCGCCACGACGAGAAGATCCGGCTGCTGCAGGATCTCGCGGCCGACGATGAATTTCTGCAGATTGCCGCCGGAGAGCGAACGTGCCTCGGCGCGCGGTCCCCGGCTGCGCACATCGAACAGCCGGATGATGTCGCCGGCGAATTGCCAGGTCCGCCGCTCGCGGATCAGCCCACCCTGGGTAAGCCCGCGCCGGCGGAAGGCCGAGAGAAAGGCATTGTCGCTGAGGCTGAGCGCGCTGACCGCGCCATGGCCATTACGCTCCTCCGGCACGAAACAGGCGCCCAGCGCCCGCCGCGGGGCCGGACCGAAACGGCCGGCGGCGATACCATTGATGCGGATGGCGCCGGCTTCCGGCAGCACGACCTCGCCCGACAGGGCCTCCATCAATTCGGTCTGGCCGTTGCCGGCGACGCCGCCGATGCCGAGGATCTCGCCGCCCCGCAAAGTGAAGCTGATATCTTTCAGATCGACGCCGAATTGTTGCGTCGATTTCAGGGCAAGACGCGCAACCTCGAGCTTGGGTGTGGCACTCTCCTGCCCGGCGCCATGACGGCTCGGCATGTTCACCCGGCTGCCGATCATCAGCTCCGCCAGATGCTCCGCCGTCTCCTGGCGCGGATCGCAGCTCGCCACCACCTTGCCCTGACGCATGATCGTCGCGCTCTGGCACAGGGCGCGGATCTCCTCCAGCTTGTGGCTGATATAGAGGATGGCGCAACCCTCGGCCGCCAGCCGGCGCAGGGTCTCGAACAGCTTTTCCGCTTCCTGCGGCGTCAGGACCGAAGTCGGCTCGTCCATGATCAGCAGCCGGGGCTGCTGCAGCAGGCAGCGCACGATCTCGATGCGCTGGCGCTCGCCGACCGAGAGATCGTGCACCGACCGACCGGG
>CAYOQR010000007.1:0-125485 GCA_964406155.1 uncultured Rhodospirillaceae bacterium
CCTGTCGCCGGTGCTGTTGCGCAAGCTGCCGGTCAGCCGGTCGGCGGGCCGCGTGCAATCGGTCGCCCTGCGCCTTATCTGCGAGCGTGAGGCCGAGATCGAGGCCTTCAAGGCACGCGAATACTGGACCATCGAGGCGACCTTCGAGACCCGCGAGGGGCAGAGCTTCACCGCCCGCCTCACCCATCTCGACGGCCGCAAGCTCGACAAATTCGACCTGAAGGACGAGGCCGCCGCCAAGGCCGCTGCGCAGACCGTGAAGAACGGCATCCCGTTCCGCGTCGCGTCGGTTGAACGCAAGACGGTCAAGCGCAATCCCTTCCCGCCCTTCACCACCTCGACGCTGCAGCAGGAAGCCTCGCGCAAGCTCGGCTTCGGCGCCAGCCACACCATGCGCATCGCCCAGCGCCTCTATGAAGGTGTCGATATCGGCGGTGAGACGGTCGGCATCATCACCTATATGCGTACCGACGGTGTCACGCTGTCGCAGGACGCGATCGATGCCAGCCGCAAGCTGATCGGCGAGCAATACGGCCTCAATTACCTGCCGCAGCAGCCGCGCCTCTATCGCACGGCGGCGAAGAACGCGCAGGAGGCCCATGAAGCGATCCGTCCGACCGATCTCTTCCGCCGCCCGGAACGGCTGCGCCAGTATCTGAGCCAGGACGAATACCGCCTCTATGACCTGATCTGGAAGCGCACGCTCGCGAGCCAGATGGAAAGCGCCGAACTGGATCAGGTGGCGATCGATCTCGAAGCCGCCGACAAGCGCTCGATGCTGCGCGCGACGGGCTCGGTGGTGAAGTTCGACGGCTTCCTGACGCTCTATCAGGAAGACCGCGACGACCCGCTGGAAGATGACGACAGCGGCCGGCGCCTGCCCAACCTGAAGCAGGGCGACGGCGTCAAGGCGAACGAGGTGAAGCCGGAACAGCATTTCACCCAGCCGCCGCCGCGCTACAGCGAAGCCAGCCTGATCAAGCGCCTGGAAGAACTCGGCATCGGCCGGCCCTCGACCTATACCTCGATCCTGCAGACGCTCGAGGACCGCGCTTATGTGAAGCTGGAGAAGAAGCGCCTGATCCCCGAGGATCGCGGCCGCATCGTCACCGTCTTCCTGACCAGCTTCTTCGAGCGCTATGTCGAATATGGTTTCACCGCCAATCTCGAAGAGAAGCTCGACGATATTTCCGGCGGCCGGGCCGATTGGAAGGAAGTCTTGCGCGAATTCTGGCGCGACTTCGCCCATCTGCATCAGCCGGATGAGGAGGGCAACGGCCAGCTCCCGTCGATGAGCGACGCCGTCTCCTTCCTCGACAAGGGGATCGGCACCCGCTCCGTCGTGATCGACGCCTTGAACGAGGCGCTGGCGCCGCATTTCTTCCCCGATCTCGGCAACGGCAAGAATCCGCGTGCCTGCCCCGCTTGCAGCAATGGCGAGCTCGGGATCAAGCTGGCCAAGAACGGCGCCTTTATCGGCTGCAGCAATTATCCGGAATGCCGCTATACCCGGCCGCTCGCCGTCGCCAATGGCGAGGAATCGGAACTGGCCGGGCCACAGGTGCTGGGCACCGATCCCAATGGCAACGAGGTCAGCCTGCGCAAGGGACCCTATGGCTTCTATGTACAGGCCGGCGGCGAAGGCGTGGAGAAGCCGAAGCGCGTCTCGTTGCTCCGAGACATGATGCCGGAAAGCGTCGATCTCGAAACCGCCTTGAAGCTGCTCGCTTTGCCGCGCGACATCGGCAAGCATCCGGAAACCGGCGAAACGATCCTCGCCGGCATCGGCCGCTTCGGCCCTTATCTCAAGCATGGCAGCGCCTTCAAATCGATCCCGAAGGACGACGATGTCCTGACCATCGGCCTCAATCGCGCTGTCGTCGTGCTGGCCGAACCCAGTCGTGGCCGTGGCGGCCGCGCCGCCGCCGCGCCGGGCCGGGAGATCGGCAAGCATCCGGCGGATAGCGCGCCGATCACCGTGCATGAGGGACGCTACGGCCCCTATGTGAAGCATGGTGCCGTCAATGCCACCATTCCGAAGGGGCTCGATCCCGCGAGCTTGACCGTGGATGCCGCCGTCGCCCTGATCGCCGCCCGCGCCGAGAAGGTCGGCAGCGGTAAGGCCGGCCGCAAGACGGCCACGAAGAAGGCTGCAACCAAGAAGACAGCCGCCAAGAAGCCGGCTGCCACTGACGAGGGCGATGCCGATACGCCGAAGGTTGCAAAGAAGACGGCTGTGAAGAAGACAGCCACCAAGAAAGCGGCCCCGAAGGCAGCCGCCAAGAAACCGGCGGCGAAGAAAGCTGCCGCGAAAAAGGCGGTCGAAGCCTGAATGCCAGAATTCCGGCGGTCGCGTTGAGAGGCGCCGGATAAAAAGTTTCGTCAGTCTCCCGGCGGATCATTTGCCGGGAGACTGCACGTCATGTTCACCAGCGTTCATCACGAAATCGGGGTTGAGATGACCGCGAGCGCTCCCCGCCGCTGGACCGATGCCTTCATGTACGAGTGCATCCTCGCCAAGGACCGCGCCTATGACGGCCGTTTCCTGACAGGCGTCCTGACCACCGGCATCTACTGCCTGCCCTCCTGCCCGGCCCGCAAGCCCAAGGCCGAGAACGTCCGTTTCTTCAAGCACGAGGCCGAGGCCATCGACCAGGGGCTCAGACCCTGCCGACGTTGCCGGCCGGATCTCTTCTATCGCGGTGAAGATTGGGACGCGGCGCTTTATGCCGGCTTGCTGCAGCGCCTGCGGGCCGAACCGGCGCGCTTTGCCGAGATCGGCGATCTCGCCAAGGCTTGCGGTATCAGCAGCACCAAGCTCAACGACCTGGTCCGTGCCGAGGCCCATCTGACGCCGGCCGCGCTGCTGCATCGCGAGCGGATTCACCATGCCTGCGAGATGCTGCTCGTCGGCAAGGACCGCGTCGTCGATATCGCCTATGCCGTCGGCTATGACGGCGAGGCAACGTTCCATCGCCAGTTTCTCGCCGCCACCGGCCTGACGCCCGGCGCCTATCGGGCCCTGCGCCAGAGCACCCGCTTCCAATTGCAGCTACCAGCGGATTTCCGCGCCGACGAGGCCCTGGCCTATCACGGCCGCGACAAGGACGGACCGGCGGAGCGGCGCATCGGCGAGAACCGCCTGCTGAAGGCCCTCTCGCTCGACGGCACCGGCGCGATCCTCGATCTCACCTTTGCCGCCGACCGGCTCGATTGCGCGGTGAGTGCCGACGCCACACTGAGCCCGGCCGCCATGGCCGAGGCCCATCGCATCCTGCTGCGCATGATCGGCCTTGGCAGCGACGCCATGGGCTTCGAAGCCCGCGGCAAACGCGATGGCGCGATCCGGCGCCTGACCGCGTCCCAGCCTGGCCTGCGCATTCCCCTGACGCCCACCATCTTCGAATCCCTCGCCTGGGCCATCATCGGCCAGCAGATCAATCTCGCTTTCGCCACCTCGCTGCGCCGCGACCTGATCGAGCTCGCGGGTGTGAAGCTGCCGGGCGGCAGCGGCATGCGCCTGCATCCCGATGCCGCCACCATCGCAGCGCTCGATCCCGCCGACCTCACCGGCCGGCGTTTCTCCCGCTCCAAGGCCCACTACCTGATCGATGCCGCGCAACTCGTGGCCGGTGGCACGCTCGATCTCGACGCCCTGGCCGATGGTTCCGCACGGCAGGCGGAGACACGATTGCTGGCCGTGCGCGGGCTCGGTCCCTGGACTGCCAATTATGTGATGCTGCGGGGCTTCGGCTTCGCCGATGCCGTGCCGGTCGGTGATTCCGCTCTCGCTACTGCTTTGCAGCGCTTTCATCAGCACGACGTGCGGCCCGATGCCAAGGAGACCGCCACGCTGATGGCGCCCTTCGCCCCCCATCGCAGCCTTGCCACCTGTCATTTCTGGGCCAGCCTGCATATGGCCGCGTGAGATGGGAAACGGTTATAGATCCATGCCCACCATCGGGTCGATGAGACCGGCCATCTGATCGAAGACCCAGTCGCGGAAGGCCTTGATCTTGGGACGCCGTAGCGCCCCCTGCCCGTAGACCAGGAAATAGCCGGTTTCCAGTTTCAGGGTGAGGTCGAAAGGCTTCACCAGACGTCCCGCCTTGATGTCCTCGCCGGCCAGCATGGTATTGCCGAGGCCGATTCCGAGACCGCCGATGGCGGCATCGATCATCAGATTGGAGGCCGTGAAGGTCACGTCGGGCTTCAGGCCGAGATCGCTGATCCCGGCAAGCTCGAACCAGCCGCTCCAGAACTCATATTCCGCCGGGCGCCAGTCGTTATCGGAAAGGAGCGGAAAATTGGCGATGTCACGCGGCTCGCGCAGCGGCTTCGGCCCTTTCAGCAGGCTGGGGCTGCAAATCGGGAAGAGGTCATCCAGTTGCAGCAGCTCCGCCTCCAGATCGGACCATTTGCCCCGGCCGTAGCGGATGCCGACATCGATATCGCCACGGCCGACCGTCTCGAGCTGCCCGGTCGCCGAGATGCGGACATCGATATCGGGATAACGCTGGCGGAAATCGCTCAGGCGCGGCACCAGCCATTTCGAGGCCAGGGAGGGCAGGACGCTGACCGTCAGGGGGCCGACCCGGGCGCTCTGCCGCACGGCCTGGCCTGCCTGCATCAGTTGCTGGAAGGCAACCCGGACCGGCGGCAGGAACTGCTGTCCGGTCTCGGTCAGGCGCAGGCCCCGCGCGCCGCGCTCGAAGAGCGGCTGGCCGACCCAGTCCTCCAGCGCCCGGATCTGATGGCTGATCGCACTGTGGGTGACGTTCAGCTCCGCCGCGGCCTTGCTGAAATTGAGATGGCGGGCGGCACTCTCGAAGTACCAGACGGCTTTCAGGGGCGGCAGAAGGGTCATGTTTCACCCGGCTCTGTGGCGTCTCGAGATATGAGATTTCCTAACATCTATCGTGACAAGAGATCGTTTTTCAGAGCCCGCTGTCAAGCGCATAGTCTCATCAAGGCAGTGAAATGCCCCCGGTTGAAACCCCGAAGAGATATGAGAAAAACCATGATGAGCACCGATCTGAAATCCAGCGCCGCCGGTTATCTCACCGAGGACCGGGGCACCACCACCCTTTCCACCCGCCTGCAGGCCGGCCTCCTCGATTGGTTCGGCGCCTGGCAGCGCCGCCGGCAGAACCGTCAGGACCTCAATCACATCGCCCAGTTCGATGCCTATCTGCTGCGGGATATCGGTTTGACCGCGACGGATGTTGCGGATATGCGGCGGGTATCGCATGGTCGCGACACCGACTGGATTGCCCGGTCGATCGAGCGATAACAGCCAAGGGCGGGCGATGGCCGCAGGAAACCTCAGCACGGACAGGCCGGCATATGCGGGGCGTGGTGGCTAAGTTCAGCTCCGATGATAAACCCAATGTCTGGCGTGCCGGCCAGATTCCCAGTCCCTACGGACCGATGACGGCCCTGGTCGACGATCTGGGCCGTCTGACCCGTCTCGCCTTTCCCGGCGAGGTCAGTTCCTTCCGCTGGCGGGTCGATTCCGCATCGATCGTCTGGGACGAGCGGGCCGTCGCGCCTGTCGCGCGACAGGTTGCTGCTTATTTCGCCGGACGCCGACGCGAATTCGACCTCGATCTGGCCCCCGCCGGTACCCCGTTCCAGCAGCGCATGTGGGCGGCTTTGCAGCGGATTCCCTTCGGTGTCTGCCTGAGCTATGGCGCCTTCGCCGCCCAGCTCGGTTTGCCCAGGGGCGCCCGGGCGATCGGCGCCGCCAATGGCGCCAATCCGATCTCCCTCATCATCCCCTGTCACCGCCTGGTCGCCACCTCCGGCGCCCTCACCGACTATGCCGGCGGCCTGGAGGTCAAACGCGGTCTCCTTGAATTCGAAGGTGCCCTGCCTGCCTCCTGATATGTGCCGTCCCCTGACTTGCACCGGCTGACGCCGGATTGTCACACTGCCTGCCCTTCTGGCCAGGGCTTCCCGTTGCCGCTATGCTGCCCCCTCTCAATGGGAGCACCGCAACATGACCACCCGCCCCGCCGCCCAGCCCACCGTGCAAGTCGACAACGACCGCGTCGTCGTCACTGAATGGCGTTTTCAGCCGGGAGCTGAAACCACCTGGCATCGCCATGGCTATGACTATGTCGTCGTGCCGATGACCACCGGCCGCCTGCAATTGGAGGACGGCAAGGAAACACGTTTTGCCGAACTGACCGCCGGCCGCTCCTATTACCGGCCGGTCGGGGTCGAGCATAACGTCATCAATCCCAATGATTACGAGTTTGTCTTTGTCGAAATCGAATTCAAAGCACCCCACTAAACGCCCGAAACTCGGGCAGCTCCAGACCGAAGCAGACACACCGCGCGCCGAACGGCATGCGCGGGCGGAAACGCATGAGGTCCAGATAAACGAGGCCGACGCCCAGCCGGGAAAGAAGACCAAGGCGGTTCCCTTCCCCACCAAGGAACAGGTGCTTGCTTTCATCCAGGATCAGGACACCCCGGTCGGCAAGCGTGAGATCGCGCGCGCTTTCAATCTGCGCGGTGCCGACCGTATCCCGCTGAAAGCGCTTCTCAAGGAACTGGAGCGCGACGGCGAGGTCGATCGCGGCCGGGGCCGGCGTGTTGCCCGCAGCGGCGCCCTGCCGGAAGTGACGGTGGTCGAGGTGATCGGCGCCGACGAGGATGGCGATCTCTGGGCCCGGCCGGTGGATTTCCGCAGCGACGATGCCGAGCCGCGAATCCTGGTGATCGACAACAAGCGGACCGACCGGCCGCTGGCCGGCGGCGACCGGGTCCTGGCACGGCTCGAGCGCAAGGATGCCGATCTCTATGAGGCCCGGCCGATCCGCCGCCTGGAGCATCACGCCCAGCGTGTCGTCGGCTTGTTCGAACGCGACCGCCACGGCCAGGCCAGGCTGCGTCCCACCGACAAGCGCATCAAGACCGAATTCAGCATCTCGCCAAACGATATCGGCCCGGCCCGCAGCGGCGATATCGTCGTTGCCCTGGTCGAACCGGCACGCCGTCTCGGCACGCCGCGTGCCCGTGTCGTGGAACGCGTCGGCAAGCTGGGCGAGGCGAAATCCATCAGCCTCATCTCCATCGTCGAACACGGTATTCCGATGGAATTCCCGCCCGCCGCCGTGGCGATCGCGGAAGAGGCCAAGGGCGCACCGCTCGGCACCCGGACCGATCTGCGGGATATCCCGCTGGTGACGATCGATGGCGACGACGCCCGCGACTTCGACGACGCGGTCTTTGCCCGCGCCGACGACAATCCGGAGAATCCCGGCGGCTGGCGCCTGCTGGTGGCGATCGCCGACGTCGCCTATTACGTCCGCCCCGATGACGCCCTCGACAAGGCGGCGCGCGAGCGCGGCAATTCGGTCTATTTCCCCGACCGCGTCGTGCCCATGCTGCCCGAGGCGCTCTCCAACGGCTGGTGCTCGCTGAAGCCCCATGAGGAACGCCCCTGCATGGCGGTCGAGATGGTGATCGACGCCGAGGGCAAGAAGCTGCATCACAAATTCATGCGCGGCCTCATGCGCTCGGCGGCGCGCCTCACCTATGAGCAGGCGCAGCGCGCCATGGATGGCGCCACCGACGAGGTGACGGCGCCGCTGATCGAAGCCGTCATCAAGCCGCTTTACGGTGCCTTCCGGTCCCTGCTGGCGGCGCGGGAGAAACGCGGCACGCTGGAACTCGACATCCCGGAACGCCGCGTCTTCATCGACGAAGCCGGCCAGGTCGCGCGGATCGTGCCGCGCCAGCGCCTCGACAGCCATCGCCTGATCGAGGAATTCATGATCGCCGCCAATGTCGCGGCGGCGGAAAGCCTGGAGCGGCGCAAGCAGCCCTGCATGTACCGCGTCCACGAGGCGCCCGATCCCGCCCGGGTCGATGCCCTCCGGGAATTCCTGCGCGGACTCAATTTCTCGCTGGCCAAGGGCCAGGTGATCCGGCCGAAGCATTTCACCGCTTTGCTCAACAAAGTAGCCGGCTCGCCTTACGCCGACATGATCAACACGCTGGTTCTGCGCTCGCAGTCCCAGGCGGTCTACGCCCCCGAGAATCTCGGTCATTTCGGTCTCGCCTTGCAGCGCTATGCGCATTTCACCTCGCCGATCCGGCGCTATGCCGATCTCCTGGTGCATCGCGGGCTGATCCGGGCCTATGGCTTCGGCGAGGATGGCCTGCCTCCGGATGCGGAAGGAAGCTTCGTCGATATCGGCGATCATATCTCCGCCACCGAGCGCCGTGCCGCCGCCGCTGAGCGCGAGGCGATCGACCGCTACACCGCTGCCTTCCTGTCGGAGCGCGAGGGCGAGGTCTTCGCCGGCCGGATTTCCAGTGTCACGCGCTTCGGCCTTTTCATCTCGCTGACCGAGAGCGGCGCCGACGGCCTGGTGCCGATCAGCAGCCTGCCCAGCGATTACTATGATCATGACGAACGCGGCCATGCGTTGGTGGGGCGGCGCTGGGGCCGTGTCTATCAACTGGGGGCCCAGGTCAAGGTGCGGCTGGTTACCTGCACACCGTTGACCGGCGGCATCACCCTGGAAATCGTCAGCGGTGGCGAGGTCTCGACGCCCGCAACGGAAGATGCCGACGAGGAAGCGGCGACACATATCGGCCGAGGGAAACACCGGCCCGCCGGGCATGCACCGGCACACTTCCAGAAGACGGGCTTCAAGCAGCAAGGCGCAGGCAAAGGCCGCTCGTCACGTCAGGCAAGGTCACAGCAACGGGACGGCGCGCCGGATCCTGCTTCGACGGAACGGCCCCATCATGGCAAACGGAAGGCAGCGAAAAAGCGCCGCCGCTGACGGGAAAGCCCAGCCATGGCCTATCGCCTGCCGCCGCTCAATACCCTGCGCCTGTTCGAAGCCGCCGGCCGTCTGCTCAGTTTCAAGGCGGCGGCAGCGGAGCTGCATCTGACACCGAGTGCCGTCAGCCATGGCGTGCAATCGCTGGAGGGCTGGCTTGGTGTGCCCCTGTTCATCCGGGGACCGCGCGGCCTTGCCCTGACGGAAGCCGGTAGCGCCTATCTGCCGCAGATCCGCGTCACGCTTGATCATCTCGTCAAAGCGACCGATGCCGTGCCGGGACGGCGCCCGGGTGGCCATCTCGCGGTCAGTGTGGCACCGAGTTTCGGCCTGCGCTGGCTGGTCCCGCGCCTGCCCCGTTTCAGCGAGCGCTATCCGGCAATCGAGGTGTCGGTCGATACCACCCACCGGCATGTCGATTTCCCCCGCGACGGCGTCGATCTCGCCATCCGCATGGGGCAAGGCGATTGGCCGGATCTCGAGGCGATCTGTCTTGCGCGGGAAGAACTGGTCCCGGTTTGCGCGCCGTCCCTCGCGCCGAGTATCCGCCGGCCGACCGATCTCGACTCGGCGACATTGCTGCATGTCGTTACCGTCACTGAGGATTGGCGATATTGGCTGGCGCAAGCCCGGCTGCCGACGGACCGGATCGCTGCCAGCCAGGTGACCGGAGGCCAAGTGACAGGCGGCCAAGTGACAGGCGGCCAGGTCACAGGCGGATTGCGCTTCGACACCATTCACATGGCGCTGGAAGCCGCCGCAGAGGGGCTGGGTATCGCGATCGGCCGGCTGCCACTGATCGCAACCGATATTGCCGCCGGTCGGCTGGTGCCCGTTCTCGGACCGCCACGGCCCTGCACCACGCGCTATTGGCTGGTGACGACACGTGATGCCCTGGCGCGCCCCGAGGTCACCGCCTTCCGTGACTGGATCCGGGCCGAGCTCGACACACCGGCCACCAAAGACGCCCCTGCAGGCTAACAGCCCCGATAGGCCGGAATGCGCCGGCCGATCCAGGCATCGAGTCCTTCGCGCAGATCGTGGGTCGGGGCCATGCGGGCGAATTGCTCGCTTTCAACCTGCAAGCCCTCGCCGATGCTCATATTGAGGCCTCGGCAGACGGCGGTGATGATGGCCGCGACAGCTAAAGGCGACTGACGCAGGATGCGACTGGCGAGATCGCGGGCCGCCGGCAGCAGCGTCTCGTGAGAGACCACCTGATTGACGAGGCCCATCTGCAGGGCCCGATCGGACGAGAACGTATCGCCAGTCAACAGCAGTTCCAAAGCCCGCTTGCGCCCGGCCAGGCGCGACAGGCGCTGTGTTCCGCCAAAAGTCGGCGGCATGCCGAGCTTGATCTCCGGCTTGGCGAAGATCGCGCGATCGCTGGCCACCGCGAGATGCACCGCTTCGGTGATTTCGCAGCCGCCGCCATAGGCGAGACCATTTACCGCGGCGATGATCGGCTTCGGAAAGGCTTCCATTCTCGCCGTCATGCTTTGGCCCCGGCGCACGAATTCCCGCACCGCCGCCTGCGGCCCCCGGTGTACGCTTTCGGAAAATTCCCGGATATCGGCGCCGGCGGAAAAGACTTCACCGGCCCCCGTCAGGATGATCGCACCGACCGCCTCATCCGCCTCCAATGTATCGAGAGCGGCAAGCAGGGCGTCGGCCATGGCGTAATTCATGGCATTCAGCTTTGCCGGACGATTCAGGGTCAGCGTGGCGATTCCATCGGCGATCTCGCAGAGGACCGGAGAAGCGATCGGACCGGATATCGGCCTGGTCATTGAGGGGCTCCATTACGACATGGCTGGGTTGCCGTGATTGTTGGCGGACCCTGACCCGTCGACAAACGAATTGAGTTCACTCGCGGATGAAGCGAATTCATCCGGCCATTGCGCGACAATTCTTGGATTCTCGCTGTTCGACATGTGACAGATCGAGAGCATTAACCTTTCTGGGGATAACCGGATATGCAGTAACCGGACTTTCGCGCCTGCGATAACTCACTGGCATCAGCGGAACTTTCTGCTAATCTCAGCCCTGACAGGTCAAACTGGCGGGGGCCGCCGGGAACGGCCAATTTTCGCTTGGGATTGCCAGTGCTGACGATATCGCGGTTGGAGTCGCGCGCCGAAGGATATGCTCCCGTTTTGCGCTTTTTAGCCCCGTTTCTCCTTCTTCCCAGTTTCATTCTGCTGATCGGTTGCACCAGTTCCACCGTGCCGCAGACCGGTAAGCTGAATGCTGACCTGACTCGGGAGATGTTCGAGACGGGCTTCGACGATATCCAATCCGTTTACATCACCCGGCCCGACATGCCGCAGCTTGCCATGGCCGGCATGCAGCAATTGACCAGCCTGGATCCCGATATCGCCGCCGTCCGAATCGAGGACCAGATCAATCTGTCGTCGCATCAGCAGACCATCGAAAGCTTCGCAGTGAAGCCCGACATGGATGCCGGGCAATGGGGCAAGCTGACCGCCCGCTTCACCGAGGATGCGATCGCGCATTCCGACAAGCTGACGAATACCCCGGCTGAAAAAATCTATGAGACGATGTTCAGCGGCGTCGTCAGCAAGCTCGATCCCTTCTCGCGCTATTCCAGCGCCGATGTCGCACGGGAGAATCGCGCCGCCCGCGAAGGCTTCGGTGGAATCGGCGTACGCATCTCGGTCGAGGACGGGCTGGTCCGCGTCATCTCCGTCATGCATTACACGCCGGCCGAACGCATGGGCATGAAGCGCGACGATGTCATTCAGGCAATCGACGGGCAGTCGGTCGAAGGCCTGTCGCAGAATGACGTGGTCAATCGCCTGCGCGGCCCGGTCGACAGCCGGGTCAACTTGACCGTCAAGCGCGGCGATCTGGAACAGCCCCTCACCTTCTCCGTGGTGCGCGCGCATGTGGTACCGGAAACGGTCTCCTACCGGCGCGATGGTGATATCGCCTATCTGCGGATCTACAGCTTCAATTCCGAGACGGCGGAGAGCCTGAAGCGCGCCATTTCCGATGCCCAATCGGATATCGGGTCGCGCCTTGCCGGCTATATCCTGGATCTCCGGGACAATCCCGGTGGCCTGCTGAATCAGTCTGTCTCCATGGCCAATATGTTCCTGGAAAGCGGCCGCATCGTCTCGACCCATGGCCGTCATCCCGACAGCCATCAGTATTTCGAGGCGACCGGCGGCGATATCACCAACGGCAAGCCCGTCGTGGTCCTGATCGATGGCAATTCCGCCTCCGCGGCCGAAATCGTCGCCGCCGCCTTGCAGGATAACGAGCGCGCCGTCGTGGTCGGCAGCAACTCCTATGGCAAAGGCACGGTGCAGACCGTGCTGCCGATGCCCAATCAGGGCGAGATCACCCTGACCTGGGCGCGCTTCCATGCGCCCTCCGGCTATACCCTGCATCATCTCGGCGTGCTGCCGACGATCTGCACGGTCGGGCGCCACAATGCCGATTCGGTGCTGCGGGATCTGAGCCAGGGCCGGCTGAAGGCCGTGCCGACGGTGCAGCGCAACGCGACCAAGCCGGATGACACTGCCGCCCTCGATGCCTTGCGCAAGACCTGCCCGGCACGGGTCGATGACGATCCCATCGACATGGCGGTGGCGGAGCACCTGCTGCATCAGCCGGCCCTCTTCGCCAGTGCCATCCGCCTGGCCGTGCCACCCAGCGAGGCCGACAATGATCAGGTCGGCAGCGCGGATGGCTCCGACCTGATCTACTGACCGGGATTGACCGGTCCGATGCCTGGCGCCAGCACACCTCTCACCCACGGAATTTCCGCCCCCGAAGCCGCCGGCAGGGCGCGACCCGTCCGGCCGGTCGATGCCGCCGGCCTGGTGCTGATTCGCCAAGCCCGCAACGGCGAGCCGGAAGTGCTGATGGGGCGGCGCCATATGCGCGCCGGCTTCCTGCCCGATATCTATGTCGTGCCCGGCGGCCGGGTCGACAGCCAGGACAATCTGCCCTCCGGCTTCGCCGAACAGATACATCCGGCCGTTGCCGGCATGCTCGATTCGGGGGGCCGCCGCCGGCCGGTGGAGGCCTTTCTGCGGGCCGCCCTCCGGGAAACCCATGAGGAAACCGGCCTGCTGGTCGGCCGGCCGGCTGCAGGACCCACCGGGAATGGCCGGAAGATGGGCGGAGACCCTGAAATCCAGCCCATCTGGCAGGCCTATGCCCAGGCCGGACTGAGCCCGAATCTCGGCGATCTCGATTTCCTGCTCCGGGCGATTACCCCGGTGACCTCGCGGCGGCGCTACAATACGCGCTTCTTCCTGGCCGATGGTGGATTGGCGGTCGGCGATATCGTCAGCAACGGCGAATTGGAGGATCTGGGCTGGCGGCGCAAGGCGGAACTGGGCGATCTCAACATCGTGGATGTCACCCATGCAGTCCTGGCAGAAGCCTTCCGGCGCTGGGAAAATCGCCTGCAGGTCGGCTCGACACCAGCCAAGTTATTGAATTACAAGAAAGATGTTATGACACTGAGCCGTCACCGCGACCGCGCGGGGCAATCCTGACGGCCAAGCCCGGACTTGACATCGGGCGGTTAGCCGCTATTTTGCGCCATCTTTTACGCCAATCATCTTACGCTAGGTTTTGAGGGGCTGTTATGGCCAAGGCTAATACCATTCAGATCAAGTTGGTCAGCACCGCTGATACCGGCTACTACTACGTGACCAAGAAGAATCCGCGCACCTCGACGGAAAAGCTCGAATTCAACAAGTACGATCCCGTCGTGCGCAAGCATGTGCCGTTCAAGGAAGCGAAGATTAAGTAATCTTCCACCACCTTCGGCCTGCCAGCAGGCATGAACAAGGCGCCGGGCTCAGCCGCGGCGCCTTGTTTCTTTTGGACGATCGTTAACCGCCCTCATTCCTGATTGGCCTTGCCGCTCAGAGGGCGGAAAGCGGATCGATGATGACCTGGTTGCGACCGTTCTGCTTGGCGCGATAGAGCGCGGCATCGGCCATTTTCAAGAGCTCGTCGCCGGGGATTTCCGCGGCCGTGGCGGCAACGCCGATGCTGACCGTCACATTGATGCCGCCGCCCGGCGCATCGCGCACCGTCATCGGCGTTTCGGCGACCCGCTTGCACAGGCGCTCGCCCGCCCGCAGGGCTTCCTGGCCGTCCGTGTCCGGCATCAGGATGACGAATTCCTCGCCGCCGAACCGGGCCACCATGTCGATATTGCGCACCGATGCCGAAGCGCGCTGGGCGAACTGCTTCAACACCTCGTCGCCCGCCGCATGACCGTAGGAATCGTTCACGCGCTTGAAGTAGTCGAGATCGCAGATCAGGATCGCCAGCGGCTTGCCGGTCTGCACCACGCGGCGCATCAGGCCGTCGAGGTGGCGCATGGCGTAGCGGCGGTTATAGAGGCCGGTCAGGCCGTCCGTCAGCGCCATCGACAGGCTGCGCTCGTAATTGGCCCGCAGCCGGTCCTGGAAGCGCCGCCGGCGTACCTGGATCCGCACCCGGGCCAGCAATTCGTTGGGATCGATCGGCTTCATCAGATAGTCGCTGACGCCGATATCCAGCCCCTTCACCAGGCGCGGCATGTCGTATTCGTCGACCACCAGCAGGATCGGCACCTGGCGGGTTTCTTCCTGCGACCGGAGATGCGAGCAGAAACGCAGGCCATCCTCGCCGCCGACCTGGATATCGCTGATGACGAGATCGAACTTCTCCTGCGCCGCCAGTTCGGTCGCGGCCTGCAGGTTGCTGGCGATGACCACGCTGTCATGATCGCTGTCGAGAATGCCCTGTACCCGCTGCGCCGTCGGCGCGAAGCTTTCGACCAGCAGGATGCGCGCATTGCGGTCGTCATCCACGGTCGGTTCGCTGTCGCCGCTGAGGATGTCGAACTGGCCGGAGGTCTGCTCGCGCATCCGCCATTCGTCCATCATCATCTTGAGGCGGACGAGCGAGCGCACCCGCGCGAACAAGGCGAGATCATTGACCGGCTTGGTCAGGAAATCATCGGCGCCCGCCTCCAGGCCGCGCACGCGGTCCGACTGATCGCTGAGCGCCGTCACCATGACGACCGGCAGGAAGCGGGTGGCCGGATTGGCGCGGATGCGGCGGCAGACCTCGAATCCGTCCATCTCCGGCATCATGACATCGAGCAGCACGATATCCGGCGCCTGCCGGCCGACGATGTCCAGCGCCTGCTGGCCGCCGCTGGCGGTGATCACCTCGAAATATTCGGCAGCAAGCTTGGCTTCGAGTAGGCGGACATTGGCCGGGATGTCATCTACCACCAGGATACGGGCAGACATGTCAGAGGATCACTTTAGGAGGTCACTGCAGGAATCGATCGACCGTTTCAAGGAACTGCACAACCGAGATCGGCTTGGCGATATACGCCTCGCATCCGCCTTCGCGGATCTTCTCCTCGTCTCCCTTCATGGCGAAGGCAGTGACGGCGATAATGGGGATCGCCTTCAGGTTGTCATCTTCCTTAATCCACTTGGTGACTTCCAGGCCGGAGACTTCCGGTAATTGGATATCCATCAAGATCAGATCCGGCTTGTGCTGGCGCGCCAGCTTCAGCGCTTCCATACCGTCCTTGGTCTGCAGGATGTTATAACCATGCGCCTGAATCAGGTCGTGGAACAACTTCATGTTCAGTTCATTGTCCTCGACGATCAGGATCGTCTTCTCAGCCGCCCGTCGACGCTTTTCTTCCGGCGACAGTTGCTCCCGTTCAGACATTCCCGCGCCTCCAAACGATTTTCACAGCGATCCCCCCAAATTGGATGCCGAGAAATTTGCCGACATACGGCTTAATATCATATGAAAAGCAGAGTTTGGTTATCAATTAGTTAAACGCGCCAATCGGTAACCGCCAGTTACAATGATTTTAGCAATGCTGGCAGGGATTAAGCCAGCATGCTGGAAGGATAAGCGTAATGCCTGTGAGAATAGGAATCGATCTCGGCGGCACCAAGATCGAGGGGGTTGCCCTGGACGGCCAGGGCAAGGTTCTGGCCAAGCTGCGACAGCCGACCCCGCGCGAGGACTATCCCGGCACGGTCGGCGCCATCGCCGCGGTGGTGCGGGCGATCGAGGCGGAACTCGGCGGCAAAACGCCGGGCGGCCTGACCGAAGCCCCCACCGTCGGCATCGGTATTCCGGGCAGCCCCTCGCCCCGCTCCGGCCTGATCCGCAACGGCAACTCCACCTGGCTCAATGGCCAGCCGCTGCAGCGCGACGTCGAAACACAGCTCGGCCGCCCGGTGCGGATCGCCAATGACGCCAATTGCCTGGCCGTGTCGGAAGCCACCGACGGCGCCGGGCGGGATGCCCGTGTCGTCTTCGCCGTCATCCTGGGCACCGGGGTCGGCGGCGGCATCGCCATCGACAAGCACCTGCTCGAAGGCCACAATGCCATCGGCGGCGAATGGGGCCACATGCCCCTGCCGTGGATCAATGCGGCCGAGTTCCCCGGGCCACGCTGCTGGTGCGGCCGCGACGGCTGCATCGAAACCTGGCTGGCCGGCCCGTCGCTCTCCGCCGATCACGCGAAGGCCACCGGGCAACACTTGAAGGCCCAGGAGGTCACCGCTGCCGCCGATGCCGGCGACGCCGCCGCGATCGCCACCATGGAGCGCTACGAGGACCGCCTCGCCCGTGCCTTCGCCTCGATCATGAACGTGCTTGATCCCGATATCTTCGTCCTCGGCGGCGGCATGTCGAATTGCCGGCGGCTTTATCGCAATGTACCGAAGCTGCTGCCGCGCTATGCTTTCAGCGATTTCGTCGATACGCCGATCCGTCAGGCGGTGCATGGCGATTCCAGCGGCGTGCGTGGCGCGGCCTGGCTCTGGCCCCTGACAGCGGCGGAAACGACGGCCTGATATCAGTCGCCTGATATCTGTCGAAAAGGAGTGGGCGTGAGCGATCGACCCGGCTTCTGCCGTGAATGCGGCACCACCCTTCCGCCCTTGCCGGCGGAGGGCGAGGCCCTGAAACGCTGCCCGAATTGCCGCTCGCCGCGCCTGCTCCATCACAACGAACTGCATGACCTTGAGATCGGCCATATCGATTGCGATGCCTTCTATGCGGCGATCGAGAAGCGCGACGATCCGAGCCTGCGCGACAAGCCGCTGATCATCGGCGGCGGCCATCGCGGCGTCGTCTCCACCTGCTGTTATATCGCGCGCATCTCCGGCGTGCGCTCCGCCATGCCCATGTTCAAGGCGCGCAAGCTCTGCCCCGAAGCCGTGGTGATGCCGCCCAACATGGCGAAATACCGAGCCGTCGGCCATCAGGTGCGCGAGATGATGCAGCACCTGACCCCCCTGGTCGAACCGCTGTCCATCGATGAGGCTTTCCTCGATCTCAGCGGCACGACGCAATTGCACCGGCGCAGCCCGGCGCAGTCGCTGGCCGATCTCGCCAAGCGCATCGAAAGCGAGCTTGGCATCACCGTCTCGATCGGCCTCAGCTACAACAAGTTCCTGGCCAAGATCGCCTCCGACCTCGACAAGCCGCGCGGCTTCTCGGTGATCGGCCGCACCGAGGCGCCAGCTTTCCTGGCGGCCCGCCCGGTCACCCTGATCTGGGGCATCGGCAAGGTCGCCGCCGCCCAGCTCGCCAAGGACGGCATCACCATGATCGGCCAGTTGCAGGAAATGCAGCTCGAGGACCTGGCACGCCGTTACGGGCAGATGGGCCTGCGCCTCTATCATCTCGCGCGCGGCGAGGATCACCGCTCGGTGGAAATCGATTCACCCACCAAGAGCATCTCCGCCGAGACCACCTTCGATATCGACATCGCCGATTTCAAAACCCTGGCGCATGAGCTCTGGCCGCTCTGCGAGACGGTCTCGGCCCGGCTGAAGGCCGCCGAGCTCGCCGGCCAGGTCGTGCATCTCAAGCTGAAGACTGCCGGCTTCCGCATCGTCAGCCGCCAGCTCAGCCTGCCGGCCCCGACCTGCCTTGCCGAAACGCTCTATCGCGCCGGGCGGCAATTGCTGGAACGCGAATGCGACGGCACCTGGTACCGCCTGATCGGTATCGGCACCGGCGGCTTCCACCCGCTGGCGGAAGCCGATCCGGTCGATCTCGCCGATCCCGATGCCGATCGCCGCCGCAAGGTCGAGGCCGCCATGGATGCCGTGCGGGCGAAGCTCGGAAAGAGTAGTATTGTCAAGGGACGCAGCCTGTCCGTTGGCTCTCGCGCACCGGAACAGCAGGCGTCCGCGCCACGTGCACCGAAGGATCGGGAGGAACCGGAGTGACACAGCGCAAGGACCACGCGAAGCATCGGCAGGAAATCGAGAAGGCGCTGATCGGCGAGGTCGCCGCCGGCATGATCGAGCCTGGCATGGTGATCGGCCTTGGCACCGGCAGCACGGTGCGCCATTTCGCCAATGCCCTGGGGCGCCGGATCAAGGCCGGGCTCAGCATCACCGCCATTCCGACCTCAAGCCAGAGCCGGATGCTGGCGCAGCAAAACGATATCCGCCTGACCGATTTCGACCGCGTCACCGCCCTCGATCTTTGCATCGACGGGGCGGATGAGGTCGCCCCCGATTTCGCCATGATCAAGGGCGGTGGCGGCGCCCTGCTTTATGAGAAGATCGTCGCCGCCGCCGCGCGACGCCGTATCTATATGGCGGATACGACGAAGCTGGTCGGCCGGCTCGGCCATTTCCCGCTGCCGGTCGAGGTCTGCCAGTTCGGGTATCAGACGGTCATGCAGCGCCTCGGGGAACTGGCGCCGATCTGCAGCTTGCGCCGCAGCGCCGATCACCCGGTCGTCACCGATGCCGGCAACTACCTCATCGACTGCCATTTCGCCGAAGTCGAGGATGCGGCAAGCCTGCATCGACGGCTGACGGATATCCCCGGCGTGGTCGAAAGCGGCCTCTTCCTCGGCATGGTCGACCTGCTGGTGACGATCCGCGACGGCCAGCCGGCCGTCCTGGCGAAACCGGATCAAGCCTTCTGGTGACGGTGTCGCCTCAATCAGACTGGCCGCAGGCGATAGGAAAGCCACCAGAAATGCGTGCCGATCCGTATCGCCAGATCGTCGGCCCGGGCACCGACCAGTGACATCAGTTCCTCGGCCGTGAAATAGTTCTTCAGCACCAGTTGCGTTTCGCCGGAGGGGAGAAGCCGCCGCCGATAAGTATCGTTCTCCCCCTCCGGTGCAACCAGCTCGCCGCCGATTTCGGGCACCAGGCTGTTATCGGCCAGGAAGACGACCGCACCCGGCAGCAGCACATCCTGCATCCCATCGATGAAACGCCGGAGGTCGGCGCGCCTTACATGGGAAAGCCAGCAGCAACTCAGCGCGCCATCGAACTGGCGCCCGAGCAGGCCGAGATCATAGGCATCGGCCAGTTGGAAGCTGACCTTGTCCGGCGCCAGGGGCTTCGTCCGGGCGATCTCCAGCGTCTCGGGTACCGCATCCGTTGCGGTGACATGGCGCGCCACGGCCGCCGCGTGGATCGTCCACCAGCCGGTGCCGGCGGCGATTTCCAGCACGTCGCGATCGACCAACGTCGCCCGGATGGCGCGCGCCAGATCTTCCTGTTCCGTCAGCCGCGCCGCATCGGGGCGGTGATAGATGGCCTCGTATTCATGGGCCCGCCGGCGGTAATAATCCTTGAGATCATCGCCCAGCATCTAGGCTTTCGCCTCAGCGGCCAGCCAGTCGCCGATCTTCGCCAGCAGCCGTTCGGCCGGATGGCTCTGACGATAGGTGAGGAAATAGCCGCGATCGTCGCGCCGGAGCCCCGGCAGCAATTGCACGAGACTGCCGGCCTGCAGCAGCGGATCGACCAGACCGCGCCAGCCGAGACCGATACCTTCGCCGGCCAGGGTCGCCTGCAGCAGCAGGGGATAGGTGCTGTAGACCAGTTGCGGTTTGGCGCCGGGAACCTTGACGTGCTGCAGCTTCAACCAGTGGCTCCAGGTCAGCCAATGCGGATTTGTCTCCTCCATATGCAGCAGCGGTTCGGCGAGGAGATCGGCGGCGCGGAGCGATTCCTGCCGCAGATGCGGCCGCCCCTCGAGATATTGCGGCGCGCAGATCGGGAAGACCTCTTCCGGGAAGAGCTTTACCGAGACCCAGCCCGGCCATGGATTGGTGTCGAGCTGGCCGGTCCCGAAGCGGATGGCAAGATCGGCCCCGCTGAGGGTCATGTCGTCATCCTGGTCGCTGGTCATCAGGCGGAAGGACAGTTTCGGATAGGCCGCCCGCAACCGGCTGAAGCGCGGCATCAGCCATTGCTGGGCGAAGCCGAAATTGGCGGCGATGCGGATGTTCTGTTCGCCGGCCTGGGCACGCAGGCTGGCGGTGCCCCGGGCGATGGAATCGAGACCGGCGGCAACCGCGTCGCGGTAATCCCGCCCCGCCGCGGTCAAAGCGAGACCCCGGCGGTTGCGCTGGAACAGGATTTGGCCGAGATCAGCCTCAAGCACCTGCAAATGGCGGCTGACGGCCGGCTGGCTGATGCCAAGCTCCCGCGCCGCCGCCGACATGCTGCCGAGGCGGGCAGCGGCTTCGAAGGGAATGAGGCAGCCGAGCGGTGGAAAGCGACGATTAGACATAACCATATATTATATCTATTCGAAAATTTTTCCAGCTATTCCAGCATACCGATATCAGAAATGATGGGATGATTTCGACACTAGACAGGCCGCCCGATCATGTCACAGGATCTTACCGCGCGGGTCGAACTGATCGACCAGCCCAGCCCACACCTCCAGCTTCGCCGGGCCGATGGCGGCTGCGTCACGCTGCATCCCCTCTGGCTGCGCGAACGCTGCCGCTCTTCGGCCAGCATCGACCAGCGGACCGGCCAGCGGCTCTACAATCCCTCCGACCTCGATCCTGACCTTGCCATCACCGCCCTGCATCGGCCGGCAGCGGACCGCATCGCCATCCGCTTCAGCGACGGCCATGAGAGCCTGTTCGACGATGCCGAGATCCTGGCCGAGGCCGGCATGGCGCCGGAGCATGACGGCCTGCCCACCCGCCTCGCCTGGAACGCGGCGCTGGCGCCCCTGCCGGAGGCGCATTGGCAGGCCGACCTGCCCGCCGCCGCCCTGCACGACATCGCGGCAAAGTTCCTGCGCTATGGCTTCGTCATCCTGCATGACGTGCCGCGCGTCTCCCAGGCCCTGTTCGGCGTCGCGGAAACCTTCGGCTTCGTGCGCGACACCAATTTCGGCCGCCATTTCGAGGTTCGCTCGGTCCCCGACGCCAACGATCTCGCCTACAGCTCGCTGGCGCTCGACCCGCATGTCGACAACCCCTATCGCGAGCCCTCGCCCGGCATTCAATTGCTGCATTGCCTGGTGAACGAAACGAGCGGCGGCCTCTCGACCCTGGTCGACGGCTATGCCTGCGCCGAAGCGCTGCGCCAGCGCGATCCCGAGGCCTATCGCCTCCTGACCCGAATTCCGGTGCGCTTCGACTTCAAGGATCGCGATGCCGAGCATACCGCCTGGCAGCCGCATCTGAAGCTCGACGAGCGCGGCCAGTTCCAGGCGATCCATGTCAGCCCGCGCCTCGACTTCGTGCCGCTGCTGCCGGCCGAGGAGCTGCATGCTTTCTATGCCGCCCGGCGCCAGCTCGATGGCATGCTGAAGGCGGCCGAATTCGAGATCCGCTTCCGCCTCGGCGACGGCGATCTCGTCATGTTCGACAACCGGCGCCTGCTGCATGGCCGCACCTCCTTCGATATCCGCGAGGGCAAGCGGCACCTGCAGGGCTGCTACATCGATATCGACGGGCCGCGCAGCCTCTATCGCGTGCTCGCCCGTCGCCTCGCCCAACACCAGATCGCCGCAGAGGAGTAAGGCCGTGTCCACCAATCCGCCGAAGAAGACCGTCAGTTTTTTGCAGATGAAGGACGGTACCCGCGAGGACTATCTGCTGCTCGACCAATCGGAACGCGATTTCGCTACCGGCCTGCCGGGCCGCGTGATGGAGGCCCTGGCGAAGCTCGATCATTCGCTGGACGGCTATAAGGTCAGCCGGCTCGAACATTCGCTGCAGACGGCGACCCGGGCCGAGGCGGATGGCGCCGATGAGGAGATGGTCGCCGCCGCGTTGATCCACGATATCGGCGACGAACTGGCGCCCTATAACCACGCCGAGATCGCCGCTGGCCTGATCCGGCCCTATGTGCGGGCGGAAGTCACCTGGGTGATCGAGCAGCACGGCGTCTTCCAGATGTACTATTACGCCCATCATCTGGGCGGCAACCGCAATGCCCGCGACCGGTTCCGCGATCACCCCTGGTATGCGAGCTGCGATCGTTTCTGCGAGCGCTGGGATCAGGCCGCCTTCGATCCCGATTACGCCACCAAGCCGCTGAGCTATTGGGAACCGCTGGTGCGCGAGATCTTCGGCCGCAAGGCACATGATCCGCGCTATGTGAAATCGGCGGCGTGAAGTCCTCTGCGTGAAATCGGCGGCGTGAAGTCCTCTGCGTGAAATCCGCCGCTTGATCTGCGATAGCAGAGGCCGGTGGTGCCGAGGCCGATGGCGCCGGGGTCAGATTACGGCGCCACTGTTCCGCTCTTGCATTTCGCCGGCGGCGGCACATCGAGCTTGGCGAGGTCGCCCTCCATCTCGACCCCGGCGAAGCTGAAGGTCATGCGGCCGATCACGCCGTTATCGTAGACCCGCAGGGTCTGCTCGAAATCCGGTTCTCCCTCGCCGTTATCGGCGAAGAAGAAAGCAAGATCGACCGGCCGCGACGGCACCTTCGCCAGGGCCGGAAATGTCTTGTCCTGATCCTGCCATTGCCCGACGCTCTGGCCGATCGCCGCCGTGATCTGCATCGGATTGTCGCTGACCGTGCCGTCGAAGACCTCGGCCGACAGGAACGTCTCGCCCTTTTCCGCCGCCTGCAGCAGGCGCAGGCTATGGGCGGTGGGCAACAGCACGCCGGCCGGCAGGCTGCGCTGGCCGCGATCCGGCAGGTCCGTCGTCACCGCGCCGTTGCCGCCGGCATCGAAACTGACCTCGCCCCGGCGCTGATCGCCTTTCTCGCCGTCCTGGAACTCTTCGGTCTGGTACCGGTAACGGCGGCCATCCTTCGATTCCCAAGTGATCTGACGCCATTCATAGGCCGTGTCGCCATTGTCGTCGCTGAGCCGCAGCTTGGCCTGCTGGTTGACCTGCCAGCCATCGCAGGTATCGAGCCATTCGAAAACCAGCATGCCATCGGCGCTGACCGTCTCGGCACCGGTCGGCACCTGCACGCTGCGCAACGCGTAGATCGCCTTATGGGGCAGGATTTCCGCCGCCTCGGCGCCATCATTGGGAAGGGGGGAAAGGAGGGAAATCAGGGTGACGCCGGTCAGGAGAGCGAGTGTTCCGGAAAGCCTGCTCAATGCCAACATTGTCCCGCCGCCGATCCCTGTCATTCGGGCCCTGTCGCCTGCTCGTCAATTCGGGCCGCTCTGAGGCAGTATCGCATGGCCAAAGCTACCAAGATAGGCCTCCGTTCGCGCTGGACCGCGGATCGATCCCGATCCGGACGCTCCGGCGCCGGTTTTATTGAGACCGGTCTTATTGAGGAATGCCAGGATGTCGAAGAAGCCGTTTATCCATGTGACCCGCAAATTGCCCGACGCCGTCACCCAGCGGCTGCTCGCCTCCTATGAAGCGAGCCTCAACCCGGAAGACCGGCTGCAAACGCCGGAGGAAATCCTCAAGGGTGCCGAAAAGGCCGATGCCCTGTTGGTCACCCCGACCGACAAGATCACCCCCGAGCTGATCGAGAAACTGCCGGCCAATGTAAAGATGATCGCGACCTTCTCGGTCGGCCATGAACACATCAATCTCGATGCCGCGAAGAAGCGCGGCCTGCCGGTTTCCAACACCCCGGACGTGCTGACCGACGCCACCGCCGATATCGCGCTGCTGCTGATGCTGGGCGCCGCGCGCCGCGCCTATGAGGGCGAGCGGGCCGTGCGCGACGCAACCTGGAAATCCTGGTCCACCGTCTACATGCTGGGCATCCACATGACCGGCAAGCGGCTCGGCATCTTCGGCATGGGCCGGATCGGTCAGGCCGTCGCCAAGCGCGCCCGCGCCTTCGACATGGAGATCCATTATTCCAACCGCCGCCGCCTCTCGGCCGATCTAGAACAGGGCGCCATCTTCCATGCCGATCCCGAGGAAATGCTCAAGCATTGCGACTTCCTCTCGGTCAATGCGCCGGGCGGTGCCGAGACCCATCACTGGCTGAACGCCGCCCGCATCGCCAAGCTGCCCGACGGCGCCATCGTCGTGAACACGGCGCGCGGCCCCCTGGTCGATGACGCTGCCCTGATCACCGCCCTGAAATCCGGCAAGCTGTTCGCCGCCGGCCTCGACGTCTTCGAGGGTGAGCCCAATATCAACCCGGCCTATCGCGACCTGCCGAACGTCTTCCTGCTGCCGCATCTCGGCAGCGCGACGGTGGAGACCCGCAACGCCATGGGCTTCAAGGCGCTGGACAATCTGGATGCCTTCTTTGCCGGCAAGCCGCTGCCCGACCGGGTCGTCTAAGCGGACGAAGAGCCACAAGCATGGGAGAAGCGCGGCGTCCCCGGACCGGGGCGCCGCGCTTTTCCTTTTCCATCAATCCCTTGGTGTTTTGGGCCGGCTCGCTCAAAATCTCAGCTCAAGATCGTTGACTTTCCGCCCTTCCACGATATTCTCTATCATATAAGTAGAGATTAGATAAAATCATGCTGTCACAAAAAGCCAAGTATGCGATGCGGGCTTTGCTGTATCTGGCCCAGGCCGAACCGGAAACCCCGGTCCTGATCGGCGATATCGCCGAAAAACAGCAGGTCCCGCGCAAGTTCCTGGAGCTGATCCTTCTGGAACTGAAGCGTCACGGGCTGGTGCGCAGCTATCGCGGCAAGAATGGCGGCTATACCCTGGCCCGCCCGCCGCGCGAGATCTTCTTCGGCCATGTGATCCGTACGATCGATGGCCCGTTGGCGCAGTTGCCCTGTGCCAGCAAGACCGCCTATCGGCGCTGCGAGGATTGCCAGGACGAGGCCAGCTGCGCGATTCGCAAGGTCCTGCGGCAGGTGCGCGATGCGTCTTCGCGCATCCTGGATCATACCAGCCTGGCCGATGTGTTGAGCCAGCGCTCGCCGGCCATCGATCTCGGCGCCGGCATCTGACAACCGATTACCCAAAACAGGGCAAACAACGGAAACAGTGTAGGGGTAGGAATGTTTCCGCAGTGTGGCTCTGACATAAAAGACTACTAATTTGATCTAGATACTTGCACTAGTGTAGTTTAGAGGAGATGACCATGACGCGGTTTCGCACGCTGATTTCCGGTGCCCCCAAATTGGTGGTCGCCGCCGCCTTTCTCGCCGCCGCCCAGCTCGGCTCGGCGCCCGTAGCCGTTGCCGACACCTCGCTGTTGAATGTGTCCTACGACCCCACCCGCGAGCTCTACAAAGCCTACAACGCCGCCTTCGCCAAGCATTGGAAAGAAACCACCGGCGAGGATGTGAAAATCGATTCCTCCCATGGCGGTTCCGGCAAACAGGCCCGCTCGGTGATCGACGGCCTGGAGGCCGATGTCGTCACCCTGGCCCTGGCCTATGATATAGACGAGATCAGCGCCAGGGGTGGGTTGCTGCCGGCCGATTGGCAGAAGCGCCTGCCGGATAACAGCACGCCTTATACCTCGACCATCGTTTTCCTGGTGCGCAAGGGCAATCCCAAGGCGATCAAGGACTGGCCCGATCTGGTGAAGGGCGATGTCCAGGTGATCACCCCCAACCCGAAGACCTCGGGTGGCGCCCGCTGGAACTATCTCGCCGCCTGGGGCTATGCCCTCAAGGCCAATAACGGCGACGAGGCCAAGGCGAAGGATTTCGTCGCCCAGCTCTTCAAGCATGTCCCGGTGCTCGACACCGGTGCGCGCGGCGCCACCACCACCTTCGTGCAGCGTGGCATCGGCGATGTGCTGATCGCCTGGGAGAACGAGGCGCTGCTCGCCTTGAAGGAACTGGGCAAGGATCAGTTCGAGCTGGTCGTGCCGAGCCTCAGCATCCTCGCCGAGCCGCCCGTCGCCGTGGTCGACAAGGTGGTCGACAAGCATGGCACCCGCAAGGTCGCCGAGGCTTATCTGCAATACCTCTATTCGCCCGAAGGCCAGGAAATCGCGGCACAGAACTATTACCGCCCGCGTGATCCCAAGGTGGCCGAGAAATACGCCGCCGCCTTCCCGAAGATCTCGCTCTTCACCATCGATGAGGTCTTCGGCGGCTGGCAGAAGGCGCAGAAGACGCATTTCGCCGATGGCGGCGTCTTCGACCAGATCTATCAGCCCCAGCAGTAAACAGGGAAGAGATGGCAGCCACCGCATCGACAGGTCGTCCACGCCCGCCTTTGCGGTGGAAACAGCCCAGCGTGATTCCCGGCTTCGGCATCACGCTGGGCTTTGCCCTGACCTATCTCAGTCTCATCGTTCTCATTCCCCTGGCCACGCTCATCCTGCGGCCGGTCGATCTCGGCTTCAGCGGCTTCTGGGCCGCGATCAGCACGCCGCGCGTCCTCGCCTCCTTGCGCGTCAGCTTCGGCGCCGCCTTGATCGCCGCCATCATCAACGCCTTCTTCGGCCTGATCGTCGCCTGGGTCCTGGTGCGCTACCGCTTCCCCTTGAAGCGCCTGGTCGACGCCCTGGTCGACCTGCCCTTCGCCTTGCCGACCGCCGTCGCCGGCATCGCCTTGACGGGGCTTTATGCGCCCAATGGCTGGATCGGCCACTATCTGGCGCAGCTCGGGATCAAGGTCGCCTTCACACCGCTCGGCATCGTCGTCGCCCTCACCTTCATCGGCCTGCCCTTCGTCGTCCGCACCGTGCAGCCGGTGCTGCAGGATCTCGATGTCGAATTCGAGGATGCCGCCGCCAGCCTGGGCGCGACACGCTGGCAGACCTTCCTCTTCGTCATCCTGCCCAGCATCGGCCCCGCCTTGCTGACCGGCTTCGCCCTGGCTTTCGCGCGCGCGGTCGGCGAATACGGCTCCGTCATCTTCATCGCCGGCAATATGCCGATGGTGTCCGAAGTGGCGCCCCTGCTGATCGTCACCAAGCTGGAGCAATACGATTATGCCGGCGCGGCGGCGATCGCCGTCGTCATGCTCACCTTCTCTTTCCTGATCCTGCTCGGCGTCAACCGCCTGCAGCGCCATCTCAGCCGCCACCGGGATATCCTCGCATGAGCATGCCCGCTTCGCCGCGCCGGGCCGAAGAGGCACGCACCGAACCCGCCTGGCTGCGCTGGCTGCTGATCCTCGTCAGTGTCGCCTTCATCGCCGTGATGCTGGTCCTGCCCTTGGCCAGCGTCTTCGCCGAGGCCCTGGCGAAGGGGCTCGGTCCCTATTTCGCGGCGATCGTCGACCCGGATGCCCTCTCGGCCATCCGCCTGACCCTGCTGGTGGCCGCCATCGCCGTACCGTGCAATCTCATCTTCGGACTTTGCGCCGCCTGGGCCATCGCCAAATTCGAGTTCTATGGCAAGTCGCTGCTGATCACCCTGATCGACCTGCCCTTCTCGGTTTCGCCGGTGATCTCCGGTCTGATCTATGTGCTGCTGTTCGGTGCCCATGGTTGGCTGGGGCCGACCCTGGATTATCTCGGCATCAAGATCATCTTCACCGTCAGCGGCCTGGTCCTGGCCACGATCTTCGTCACCTTCCCCTTCATCGCCCGCGAGCTCATCCCGCTGATGCTGGAGCAGAGCAGCGAGGAGGAAGAGGCCGCCATTTCGCTCGGCGCCAGCGGCTTCCAGACCTTCCTGCGGGTCACCTTGCCCAATGTCGCCTGGGGCCTGCTCTACGGTGTGTTGCTGTGCAATGCCCGCGCCATGGGTGAGTTCGGCGCCGTCTCGGTGGTCTCCGGCCATGTGCGCGGCCTGACCAATACCATGCCGCTGCATGTCGAGATCCTCTATAACGAATATGATTTCGTCGGCGCCTTCGCGGTCGCCTCACTTCTGGCTTTGCTGGCCCTCGTCACGTTGGTCTTCAAGAGCCTGTTGGAATGGAAGTTCGGCGATCGCCTGGCCGCCGGCGCTAAACACTAGGCCGGTGCTAAACGCTAGGCCAGTACGAAACACTAGGGAAATCGCATGTCCATCAACCTGACCGGCATCACCAAGACCTTCGGTTCGTATCAGGCCCTGCGCGGTGTCAGCCTGCAGATCGAGAAAGGCCAGTTCCTGGCGCTGCTCGGCCCCTCGGGCTCCGGCAAGACCACGCTGCTGCGCATCCTCGCCGGCCTCGATTTCCCCGATGAGGGCAAGCTGATCTTCGACGGCACCGACGTGCAGCATATCAGCGCCCGCGACCGCCGCGTCGGCTTCGTCTTCCAGCATTACGCTTTGTTCCGGCATATGACGGTCGCGGAAAATGTCGCCTTCGGCCTCAAGGTGCGGCCGCGCCATGAGCGTCCGAGCAAGGGTGAGATCGCCGACCGGGTCAACGAATTGCTGCGCCTGGTCCAGCTCGAGAAATTCGGCGGCCGCTATCCGACCCAGCTCTCGGGCGGCCAGCGCCAACGCATCGCCCTCGCCCGCGCCTTGGCGATCGAACCGAAGGTTCTGCTGCTCGACGAACCTTTCGGCGCGCTGGATGCCAAGGTACGCAAAGACCTGCGCCGCTGGCTGCGCCAGTTGCACGACGAGATGGGCCTGACCAGCATCTTCGTCACCCATGACCAGGAAGAGGCCCTGGAGCTGGCCGACCGCGTCGCCGTCATGTCGGAGGGCCGCATCGAGCAGATCGGCACGCCGGACGAGGTCTATCACAATCCGGCAACGCCCTTCGTCTTCGAATTCCTCGGCCACGCCAATCGCGTGACCTGCCGCATCGCTGGCAAGATGGCGAAGATCGGCAACATCCAGGTGCCGGTGCAGAACATCACCACCGCACATGAGATCGATGGCGTCGCCTTCGTGCGCCCGCATGACATCGCCCTGTCGCATTACGCTACAGAAGAGACCCTGCCGGCCCGCATTCGCTATATGTTCACCGCCGGCCCCGGTGTCCGGGTCGAGCTCGAGCGCCTCGATACCGGCGATATCCTGATCGCCGATCTGGTGCATGAACTGGTGCAGAAGGAAGGCTTCGGTGTCGGCCAGAACGTGGCCGCGCAACTGACCCAGGTCACCGCCTTCCCGGCGACTTGATTGAGGGGAAGGGACAGAATTCACAACCGGAAACACGGGAACCGCCCCTTCCCGCGCCGATCGCGGCCTCTTGGCGGGTGGAAAGCGTGTCGAACCCTGCGGCCAAGTTCCTAATGGAATATTAACCCAAGCAATATATATTTTAGTCTCTCCGTGGCAGCGGTTACCGGCCATGCAGCAAGTCGCGAATGGCTGAGAGACGTAATCTTCATCCACGGGTGGAGGAGCTCTGATCGTGCAAATGATTAGGCAAGCCGCCCCATTGGCGATCATCGTCGATGACGAGCCGGATATCCGGAAATTCGTCAGCATCATTGCAGCAGAAGCAGGTTTCGCGGTCGAGACGGCAGCCCATGGCGGCGAGCTGCTGCAGGTGCTCGGCAACCGATCGCCCGCTGTCGTCGTTCTAGACCTTCACATGTCGCAATCCGACGGCATCCAGGTCATGAACGAACTCGCCACCCATCACGTGGCGACCAAGATTGTCATTTTCTCGGGCAGCGATCAGCGCATTCTCGAAACCTCCGCCGACATCGCCCGCCAACGCGGCCTGACTGTCAGCGCCATCCTGCAGAAACCCACGCGACGCGCCGAGCTGTTCCAGGTCCTGCGCCAGCTCAATCTGGAGAGCGCGCCCTTCTCACCCGCGACCTTGCGGACTTGCCTGGACGAACGTCGGCTCACGCTGCACTACCAGCCGAAGATATCGCTTCCCACTTTTGACGTTGTCGGCTGCGAGGCCTTGCTGCGCTGTACCGATCCCGCCGGCCGAGCTGTCTCGCCGGAACTGGTGATCTCGACCGCCGAGGATGCGGGCTTGGTTGACGATATAACCGAATGGGTCCTGCAAGAAGCGGTCGAACAGCGGCGGCTCTGGAGCGAACAGGGTCTGCCTCTTGGGATCGCGGTCAATCTATCGGCGCGCAGTTCGTTCAACAGAGACTTGCCGGAGATGTTCGCGACGCTGTGCCACGACCAACATGTTCCCTGCGATGCCGTCACCGTCGAACTGACCGAGTCCGCCGTGATGAACGACCAGCTTCTCGGCATGGAGGCTATCGTGCGGTTCCGGCTCAAGGGATTCAAGCTGTCCATCGATGACTTCGGCACCGGCTATTCGTCGCTGCTACGTCTCAAGCAACTGCCTTTCACCGAGATCAAGGTCGATAAGTCTTTCGTCACGACCATGCATGCATCACGCGACAACGCGATTATCGTGAAAGCGATCATCCAATTGGCGCAAAGCATGGAGATGCATAGCGTGATCGAAGGCGTCGAAGACCAGCAGGCGCTGGATTTCGTCACCGGCCTGGGCTGCAATGAAGTCCAGGGATACTTTGTCAGCCGGCCGACGGTCGGCTCCGATATCCCCGGCTTCGTAAAAGCCTGGCAATGGCGCAAGCATGGCATGTACCGCCACAGCGACCAGACCCAGCCCAGGGTGGAAGGGACCGATCATCAAGAGACGCCGGTCGAGCACCATCGCTGATGCGCACGGCCGGCGGCCAGACGCCGGCGTATAGATGAAAGGCCCTGCTTCCATCGGCAGGGCGAAAATCGGCAGGGCGAAAATCGGCAGGGCGAAAGAAGATAGCCATTGGGAAATGGCTGGGGGCTGAATGATCGGACGTATCGACCAGGACCGGCGGGTCTTTCTCTCCCTGCTCCCTCCCTCGCACGGCGAACGCCGGCTGGCACTTGTCGTCGTCGTTTTATCTTTCCTGATTTTCGTTGCCCTTGCCCCCTTTGCCAAGACCCAGTTGCCGAAGGTGGAGGCGTTTATCCCCGCTTATCAGTCGGCGATGGCAATCAACGATCTGATGACCGCTGTCCTGCTGTACGGCCAGTTCAGCATTATACGATCGCGCGGCATTCTGCTGCTGGCCGCCGGCTATTTGTTCACCGCCTTGATGCTCGTCACCCATATGCTGAGCTTTCCGGGCCTGTTTTCCTCCACCGGACTGCTCGGCGCGGGGCCCCAAATCACGGCGTGGCTGTACATGTTCTGGCATGGCGGCTTCCCGCTCTTCGTGATCGGCTATGCGCTGGACAAGAAAGCGGACCATTCCCCGACACCCGCCCATCTATCCATTTTTGCCAGCATCGTTGCCGTTATCGCCGTCGTCTGTTGCCTGGCGCTGCTGACGACAATGGGCCAGGCGCTCCTGCCCCCCGTCATGACAGGCAGCCACTATACGCCCAATCTCATCATTGTCGTTTCGACGGTATGGCTGCTGAGTTTTGCGGCCCTCCTGGTCCTCTGGCGGCGACGGCCACGTAGCGTGCTCGATATGTGGCTTATGGTGGTTCTTTGCGCCTGGCTGTTCGACATGGCCTTGAGCGCCGTGCTCAATGCCGGACGCTTCGACCTCGGCTTCTATGGCGGCCGGGCCTACGGCCTGTTGGCTGCCAGCTTCGTGCTTCTCGTCCTGTTGCTCGAGACGAGAACATTATATGCGAAACTGGCCAGATCGATCGAAGGAGAACGCATCGCCGCCGAACGGCGGGCCCTGGAACTCAAGGAAGCAAATCGCGCCCTGCATGAAAGCGAGGAACGCCTCCGGCAGCTCAATGAGAGTCTGGAACGGCGTGTTGCGGAGCGCTCCCACCAGCTTGAGGCCGAGATCGCCGAACGGGAACGCACGCAGGAAGCTTTGCGCGAAACGCAGAAACTCGAAGCGATCGGCCGCATGGCGGGCGGCATCGCCCATGATTTCAACAACCTTCTGACCATCATCCAGGGCAATGCCGAGTTTCTGCAGGACACCCCCCGATCCGATTCGGATCTGCATGCGGCAGCGGCGATCGAGCGCGCGGTCGAGCGCGGTGCCAGGCTGGTGCGGCAGATCCTGGTTTTCACACGGCGCCAAGCCCTCAAGCAGGAGGTCGTCGATCTGCGCAGCCGCTCCCACGAATTGGCGGAAATACTGGGGCGGACCGTGCGCGGTGACATCCAGATCGTGGTCACGTTCGCCAAGGATCTGTGGCCGGTCGAATGCGATGTCAGCGAGCTCGAACTGGCCTTGATGAATCTTTGCGTCAATGCCCGTGATGCCATGCCGAGCGGCGGGCTGGTGCAACTCAACGCCAGCAATGTCGCTATTGCAGCCGATCAGGAAAATGGCACCGGGTTGAGCGGCAGCTTCCTCGCACTGAGTGTGGCGGATACGGGCTCCGGTATCGGACCTGAAGACCTGAAACGAATTTTCGAACCCTTCTTTACCACCAAGGAGATCGGCAAGGGGACCGGACTCGGATTGAGCCAGGTCGATACCTTCGCCAGACAAAGCGGTGGCGCTGTCACCGTCGACAGTGTCCTGGGACAGGGCACGACCGTTACCATCTACCTGCCGCGAGCGGCCGAAACGGCCGTGCCATCCCAGGCCGAGACAGTGCAAGCTCCCATGCGCGGCAGCGGCACCATCCTGCTTGTGGAGGACGATGAGGACGTTGCGGCAGTGGCGGCCAAGATGCTGAGCCTGCTCGGCTACCAATCGCATCACGTGCGCGAGGCACGCACGGCTCTGGCTCTATTGCTGGGCGGACAGTCTTTCGACCTGCTGTTCTCCGACACCCTCATTCCGGGTGGCCTCAGCGGCCTCGATCTGGCGCGGAAGGTTCGTCAGCACTTTCCTCACCTGCCTATTCTTCTGGCCAGCGGATATGCCCGCGCCACCGCAGAGGCCTATCGCGATGGTTTCGACATCATCGCCAAACCATATCGTCTCGACACGCTGTCGGAAGCCCTCAGCCGCACCATCGAGCAATTTTCCCACGCCCACCACAACAGGGCCTGACCGCCGGACGAGCGACCACAAGGCCACGGATCCGCAGGGCCGCAGGTCACAGGTCAATCATCGGCGGGGCTTATAGCGGCGGCGTGACCTCGCCCGCCGGCTGCGGCAGGCAGATCGAATGGATGCCGCCGCCGCCATGGGCCAGTTCGACGGCGGGGAATTGCAGGATTTCGCGCTTTGGGAAAAGCCGCGCCAGGACATCGAAGGCGCGTTTGTCCTGCGGGCCGTCCTCGAAGGCCGGCATGATGATGGCGTCATTGGCCATGTAGAAATTCACGTAGGAGAGCGCAAGGCGCCGGCCTTCCGCGTCGAATTGCGGACGCGGCTGCTCGACCTCGACGATCTCCAATTCCCGGCCCATGGCGTCGCGGATGCCGCGCAGGCGCTGCAGGTTGTCGTTGAGTACCCGGTGATTGGGATCGGCGGGATCGCTGCAGGTCAAGGCGATCACCACGCCCGGCCGCACGAAGCGCGCCAGATTGGCGACCTGCCCGCCGGTCAGATCGTCCTGCAAGCCTTCGCCCAGCCAGATCACCTGGCGCACGCCGAGATTGGCGATGAGGATTTCCTCGACCTGCTCGCGGCTCATATTGGGATTGCGGTTGGCATTGAGCAGGACCACTTCCGAAGCGATCATCGTACCCTCGCCATCGACATCGACAGCGCCGCCTTCGAGAATGACGTCGGACTTGTATTCGCGCATCTTGAGATGCGAGAGCAAAGCCGTCGCCACCTGGCCATCGCGCTCGTGATCCTCGTAGCGATGGCCCCAGGCATTCCAACCCCAATGCACGCCGGAGACCCGGCCCTTGGGGTCGGCGATGAAACTGGGACCCATATCGCGGATCCAGCAATCGTCATGGGCGAGCGAAATCTGGTTCACACCCTGCCCGGTCAGCAGTGAAACCTCAGCGACATTCTTCGGCTTGGTGATGATCGTCACCGGCTCGAACTGGGCGATGGTATTGGCCAGCTCGGCGACGATGTCGCGGCCGCTATCGAGATGCTCGCCCCAGGTCTCGGCGCGGCTCGGCCAAGCCATCCAGCAGCGCGCATGCGCCGCCCATTCGGCAGGCATGACAAAGCCGTCGTCAAAAGGACTAGGGGCCGTCGTCATCTATTTTGCCTTTCCTTGGCGCAGCGGCGCCTCATCCGCACGCGTGCAGAGTGTACCAAGTTGCCGGGATTACGCCAGCGCGGATTGCCGATGGAAAACCCGCCCGCTGCAAGGCAGACGGGCGGGTTCTACAAGACAAATGCCGTGAAACAAATTCCACAGCGCCGCCTGCGCCAATGCACCGCATCCTTGCGCGGTGCTTTATGCGCAGCGCGGCCGCCGAGATACCGTTACTGGCCCGCCTTCTTCAGCGGCAGGTCGATCCGGATCGACAGTTCCTTGAGGCGGGCCGCCGGAATTTCCGCCGGCGCCTGCATCAGCAGATCCTCCGCCCGCTGATTGAGCGGGAAGGCGATCACCTCGCGGATGTTCTTTTCCTCCGCCAACATCATGACGATGCGGTCGATGCCGGGCGCCGAACCGCCATGGGGCGGCGCGCCGAACTTGAACGCATTCAGCATGCCGCCGAACTTGTTCTCGACCTCGCTCGCCGGATAGCCGGCGATCTCGAAAGCCTTGTACATGATTTCCGGCAAATGGTTCCGGATGGCACCGGATGACAATTCGATGCCGTTGCAGACGATGTCGTACTGGAAGGCCTTGATGGTGATCGGATCACGGTTCAGCAACGCATCCATGCCGCCCTGGGGCATGGAGAACGGGTTGTGGCTGAACTCGACCTGACCCGTATCCTCGTTCAGCTCATACATCGGGAAGTCGACGATCCAGCAGAACTCGAAACGCTTCTGATCGATCAGTTCCAGTTCCTCGCCCAGACGGGTGCGGACCGCACCGGCGAATTTCGCCGCGGCCAGTTTCTTGTCGCAGGCGAAGAACACGGCATCGCCGTCCTTCAGACCGGCTGCCTCGCGCAATTGCGCCAGACGCGCCTCGTCGAGATTCTTGGCGATCGGCCCCTTGGCGCCGGCCGCTTCGAAGATCACGTAACCGAGGCCGGCGGCACCCTGCGCCTTGGCCCAGTCGTTGAACTTGTCGAAGAAGCTGCGCGGCTTGGCGGCGGCGCCCGGCGCCGGAATGGCGCGCACGATCGAGCCCATCTCGATCGCCTTGGCGAAGATGCCGAAGCCGGAACCGCGGAACACCTCGGTGACGTCGCTGATCAGGATCGGGTTGCGCAGATCCGGCTTGTCGGAGCCGTAGCGCAGCATGGATTCATCGAAGGGAATTTGGCGGAACGGCATCGGCGACACGACACGGCCGTCGGCGAATTCCTCGAAGACGCCATGCAGCACCGGCTCGATCGCGTTGAAGACGTCCTCCTGGGTGACATAGGACATCTCGAAATCGAGCTGGTAGAACTCGCCCGGACTGCGGTCGGCGCGGCTGTCCTCGTCACGGAAGCAGGGCGCGATCTGGAAATAGCGGTCGAAGCCCGCCACCATCAGGAGCTGCTTGAACTGCTGCGGCGCCTGCGGCAGCGCATAGAACTTGCCGGGATGCTGGCGCGAGGGCACCAGGAAATCGCGGGCGCCTTCCGGCGAGCTGGAGGTCAGGATCGGCGTCTGGAACTCGGTGAAGCCCCGGGCGATCATGCGTTGGCGCAACGAGGCGATGACCTTCGAGCGCAGCACGATATTGCGATGCACCTTGTCCCGGCGCAGATCCAGGAAGCGGTAGCGCAGGCGCACTTCCTCGCCGGCATCCTCGTCGCTTGCAACCTGCAGCGGCACAACCTCGGCGGTGGATTGCAGCGTGTATTCCTCGATCTTGACCTCGATCGCACCGGTCGGCAGCTTCGGGTTGACGGTTTCCGGGGTGCGCTGGACCACCTTGCCGGTGATCGTCACGACGCTCTCGACACGGGTCTGTTCCACCTGCTTGAAAAGCGGGCTGGAGATATCGAGGACGCATTGCGTCAGGCCGTAATGGTCGCGCAGGTCGATGAAGACCAGGTTGCCATGGTCTCGCTTGCGGTGAACCCAGCCCGAGAGTCGAACCGTCTGGCCGGCGTCGCTGGGACGCAGGGCGCCGCAGGTATGCGAGCGATAGGCGTGCATCGGAGTAATCCTTAATGAAAACAGCGAATTAAGCCGGCAAAAGGCCTGGAAATCCGGGCTTTGTCAAGCATCCCGTCGGGGCCGCCTTGCCCGATCCGGCCCGCATCCCGGCCCGTCCCCCCGCCGCCCTGGCCTATCCCTTTCCAGCACCGGGCAAACCGGCTATAGCTTGCGACCATGAACCGAGACATTTCTAAGTTATCCACAAGCCTCATCACCGAGTCGGCCGCCCTCCAGCACTTCATCCAAGGGCTGAAAGGTACCCCCTTCGTCACGATCGACACCGAATTCCTGCGGGACAAGACCTATTGGCCACAGCTTTGCCTGGTCCAGATCGCCGGCCCCGACAGCGCCGCCGCCATCGACACCCTGGCGCCGGGGATCGATCTTGCCCCCCTGATCGAGCTGCTGAACGACCGCAGCGTCATCAAGGTCTTCCATGCTGCCCGACAGGATGTGGAAATCTTCTTCAAGCTGGCCGGCCGGATTCCGGAGCCCATCGTCGATACCCAGGTCATGGCCATGGTCTGCGGTTATGGCGATGCCGCCAGCTACGAGACCCTGGCGACCAAGCTGGCCAATGCCAGCATCGACAAATCCTCGCGCTTCACCGACTGGTCGCGCCGGCCGCTGACCGAGCGGCAGATGAAATACGCCCTCTCGGACGTGACCTATCTGCGGGTCGTCTATGAGAAGCTGCAGCACAAGCTGGAAGCCTCCGGCCGTACCGGCTGGGTGGCCGACGAGATGGCGATCCTGACCGATCCGGCGACCTATACGCTGGAGCCCAGCCAGGCTTGGCAGCGCCTGAAGATCCGCACCGACAAGCCGCGCTTCCTCGCCGTCCTGCGCGAGATCGCCGCCTGGCGCGAACGCGAGGCGCGGGAACGGGACATTCCCCGCAGCCGGCTGATCAAGGACGAGCAGTTGCTGGAGATCGCCGCCCATCCGCCGCGCGATGCCGAAGCCCTGGCCCAGTGCCGCGGCGTGACCAAAGGCTTTGCCGATGGCCGCATGGGTGATGCGATCCTCGCCGCCGTGAAGCGCGCGATCGATCTGCCGGAAGCGGATTGCCCGCGCTTGCCGCCGCGCGCCGACCTGCCGCCGGGCCTAGGGCCCCTGGTCGATCTGCTGCGCGTCCTCTTGAAGACCCGCTGCGATCAGCATGAGGTGGCGCAGAAACTGATCGCCAATGTCGATGACCTGGAGCGCATTGCCGCCGACGATAATGCCGATGTCCCGGCCTTGACCGGCTGGCGCCGCAAGGTCTTCGGCGAAGAGGCCGTGGCCCTGAAACACGGCAAGCTGGCGCTCACCGCCGCCGGCAAGAAAGTGAAGATCATCCCTCTGCCCTAAAGCGCAATGCTTTCAAGCTGAAACGCCCTCTCATTTATTGAGTAGAGGCGACTTCAGCTCACAAGTGAAATCGCTCCAGCGATTCCACTTATGAGCACCCGGCTCCAGGTCTGACTGCGTCCTAAGCCCGAATCCAGTTTGCCGCCAATACCCCTCACCCCAACCCTTTCCCCGCAAGCGGGTAGAGGGGGTTTTTAAGCGCCATTTTGCTCGGCGATTTCGCGTGAGAGACAGCGAAATCTCCCTCTCCCCGCGACAGCGGGGAGAGGGTTGGGGTGAGGGATGGCAGTGTCATTTGAGATGGTAGCAGTTGAAGCCTCCTTTGCGTCGAAGACTTCCGATACCCGATGCATCCAGGCGGCTCCACCAATCAGGCTTAGCCTTAAGCGGACAGCAATGGGCAGAGACCGATCTTGCCGCGTCGGTCCGCACCGGCTAAATCAAACCACCGCCACCGGCAGATCGAAGGCGCGGCCGACCGCTTCCAGGCGCCGCGACACCGCCTCGCCGAACAGCGTTTCCGAACCACGCGGCAGATGCAGCTCGATACGCTCCTTGCGCTTATCGAGACTGGTCATCTTCAGCATCTGGCTCGTCCCGCCGCTCAGCGAATAGGCAAGCCGGATGGCGGCGCCAAGCTGCGATGCGAATTGCGCATCCTCTTCCGAGATCAGCGGCCAAAGCGTCTCCATGAAACTGGAATCGCGCGACGCGCCATAGCGCATGGCGATGGTCAGGGCCAGGGTCACGCGCTCGCCATGGGTGATGCCGGCGACAGGCAGGCGCAGTACCCGCGTGAAGCCCTGTTCGGCGCGGTAATCGGGATGCTCGCGCCAGGAGATATCGGAGAGCAGGCAGGCGGCGACCAGCAACCTGTTGCGGCCCTCATCCTGATCGTGGAACAGCGGCGTGATCCAGTCGTCGAGCTGGTCGCTGACCGAGCCGAACCTGCCATCGGCGCCGGCCAGATCGGCACAACCCACCAGCAGCGGATCGGCCTGCTGCGCCCCGTCATCGAGGCTGCTGAAGAGATGCCCCTCGCGCAGACCATAGGCTGAGAACAGAACCCGTTCCGGCTTGGCGATGCGCAGCAGCCGCTCCATCACCAGAGCGCCGAAAGGCAGCGTATCAAGGCGGCGGCGCGAGATACCCGACATGCCGGTCAGCGATTTCTTGCCGAGCCGGCTGCAGATCTTCGCAAGATCCTCCGCCTGGCGCCGGCCGACACGATATTCATGGATGACATGGAGCGGATAGCGGCTCTGCTCCATATGGATGCGGGCGAGCGATCGCCAGGTACCGCCCACCGGATAGAGTGTGCGTCCTTTGATGGCACTGAGCCAGGGCAGCTTCTCCAACTGCTTGTCGATCACCCGCTGGGCGGCCTCGAGATCGCCATTGGTCGCCTCGATCAGACGCAGCGGCCCCAAAGGCAGGGTGACCTGCTCGCCGATCTGGCCTTTGTTGAGCTGCACCAACTCGACACTGCCGCCGCCGAGATCACCCATCAGGCCGTCAGCCTCGGGAATGCCGGCAATGACACCCAGCGCCGAGAGACGCGCTTCCTGCTCGCCGCTGATGATCTGCACCTTCTGGCCCGTCAGGCGCTCGATCTCTGCGGCGAAAGCGGGGCCGTCGCTGGCATCGCGCATCGCCGCCGTCGCCACCAGATCGATCTGCACAGCCTCCATCGCTTTCGCCAAGGTAACGAAGCGGTTGATGTGCAAGAGGGCCCAGCGCGTACCTTCCGGATTGAGCTGGCCGCTGGTCTCGACACCTCGGCCGAGCCCCGGCAGGGCCTTCTCGTTGAAGATCGGAACCGGACAGCGGGAGCGCTTGTCAAAGACGACCAAACGAACCGAGTTGGAGCCGATATCGATGACGGCAATGCGGCCGGGTCTCGATGCCGTGGCAATCGCGGCCGCTTCACGCGGTGTTGCTATCAAGTGCTCGCCTTTTGCTGCAGATCTAGCTTAGGTGCCCGTTTCTGCTTCTTAAGCGCACTGCCGCGACCTGACAAGCTCGGATTCGTCATGAAGTAAGTATGGGCGCTGAAGCCGCCTTCCTCGCCCGGGATCAGGCGATGGTAATTTCCTTCCGAATCAAGCGCCCAGCTCTGCAGATTATCCTTCAGATTGGCGATCATGATCTGATCGAGAATCTGCTGGTGGACGGTCGGATTCTCGATCGGAACGAGCAATTCCAGACGGCGGTCCATATTGCGCGGCATCCAGTCTGCCGAGGAGATGAAGACCTTGGCCTGGCGCGACGGCAGCGCCTGACCGGCGCCGAAGCAGACGACCCGTGAATGCTCCAGGAACCGGCCAATGATGCTCTTCACATGGATGTTCTCAGACAGCCCTTTGATGCCGGGCCGCAGACAGCAGATGCCGCGGATCACGAGATCGACATGCACGCCCGCCTGGCTCGCACGGTAGAGCGCATCGATCAGGCCCGGGTCGACCAGGGAGTTGACCTTGACCCAGATCGTGCCGGGCCGGCCGGCTTTGACATGGGCGATCTCGTCCTCGATCAGTTGCAGGATCGTCGGACGCAAGGTCATCGGCGCGAAAGCCACCTTCTCCGTACGTTCCGGCTTGGCATAGCCGGTCATGTAATTGAAGAGGCGCGCCGCGTCGTGACACAGGCCGCGCTCACAGGTGAAGAAGCTGAGATCGGTGTAAACCTTCGCCGTGATCGGATGATAATTGCCGGTGCCGTAATGCACATAAGTGCGCAGATTGGGGCCTTCGCGGCGCATCACCATGGAGACCTTGGCATGGGTCTTCAAGGCGACGAAGCCATAGACCACCTGCACGCCGGCGCGTTCCAGATCGCGCGCCCAGCGGATATTGGCCGCTTCGTCGAAACGCGCTTTCAACTCGACCAGCGCCGTCACCGATTTGCCTGCCTCGGCCGCCTCGATCAGCGCCTTGACGATCGGACTGTCATCGCTGGTGCGATAGAGCGTCTGCTTGATCGCCACCACATTGGGATCGCGTGCCGCCTGCAGGATGAACTGCACGACCACGTCGAAGCTTTCATACGGATGATGAACGACGATATCCTTCTGGCGGATGGCGGCAAAACAGTCGCCGCCGGTATCGCGGATACGCTCCGGGAAACGCGGATTGAAAGGCTGGAACTTGAGATCCGGGCGTTCGTCGATGATCAGCTTCGACACACTGGCGAGGCCCAGGAGCCCGTCCAGAACGAAAACATCTTCGCGATGCACATCCAGCTCATCGACCACGAAGGTCAGGAGCTCTTCCGGCATGTCGGCATTGACCTTGAGGCGGATCACCGAACCGCGCCGGCGCCGCTTCAGCGCCGTCTCGTAATGGCGCACCAGATCCTCGGCCTCTTCCAGGATTTCAAGTTCGCTGTCGCGGATCAGCCGGAAGAAGCCCTTGCTGATGACATCGAAGCCGGGGAAGAGGTGATCGAGATAGAGGCTGACCAGACCTTCCAGGGTGACGAAGCGGACGTCGCGCGGCGTCCCGCCCGGCAGACGGATGAAGCGCGGCAACTGGCTCGGCATCGGCAGCAGGGCGCGCAAAATCTTTCCATCGATCGCCTGGCGCAATTCCAGCGCCATCGAGAAACCCTGATTGGGAATGAAGGGGAAAGGATGCGCCGGGTCGATCGCCATCGGCGTCAGCACGGGAAAGATCTGATCGAGGAAATAGGTATCGAGCCATTCACGTTCCACGGTCGTCAGTTCCGCGAGATCGACCACCGTGATGCCATTGTCGCGCAATTCCTGGCGCAACTGATGCCAGCGTATCTGTTGATTGCGCATGAGATCGCCGCTGCGTTTGGTGATCTCGGCCAGTTGCTGTTTCGGCGTCAGGGCATCGACGCTGGTGACCGCGATCGCAGCCCTGACCTGGCCCACCAGACCGGCCACGCGCACCATGTAGAATTCATCGAGATTGTTGGCCGAGATCGACAGGAAGCGAACCCGCTCCAGCAGCGGATGGGCAGCATTGCCGGCTTCTTCCAGCACGCGCTCGTTAAAGGCCAACCAGGAGGTTTCCCGGTTGATGAAACGATGCGGTGAACTCATGTCGATGGTGTCGGCGGAAGCCCACGATTTGCTGGTCTGGCTCACAACCGAGGTGGACACCGGCGAAGTCTGAGCGGTGGTCGTCGGGGTTACCGCCACAAGATCGTTCACGTCCTGATCCTCTCTTCTCATCTACACGTCATCTGCATGTCGTCGGCACATCGCCGCAATCGGGATAAGGTGACCCTAAGCACAAGTTATGGCAATCATATGACATTTACGGCGAAACCGTATTCTGGCAGGAGGTGACGCCCCTCACAAGACGGACGCTGGGAGGGCCATTGGACAGGCCTGCCCAGTAAAGTCGGCCGCCACGAACACAAGAAACGGACGCAAATGAGCTTGGCGGCGTCATTCTTACGATTCTCTCCGGCGGTTCCATATGAAATACTACTGACGATCCGGGGGTGCCGGATGGTCCCGCCCGGATTGCCGAGGCCTGATGGTCCCATCACGACCGTGGCTCGGGCGACTGGGGCTCCGGCGACCAGGGCTCGGGCGACCGGTGCAAAAACCAGTGCGGGGGAGAATTTGGTCAAAAGATTGCTTCTGCTGCGTCATGCCAAATCCGCCTGGGATCAGCCGGATCTGCCCGATGCCGAGCGCCCCTTGAGCAAACGCGGCCACCGCTCGGCACCGCTTATCGGGCGTTTCATGAAGAAAGCCGGTTTCCTGCCCGATCTGGTGTTGCGCTCCACCGCGGAACGCGTCGCCCAGACCTGGCAGCATATTGCTGCCACCTGGCCTCATCACCTCTCCCCTATCGCCCTGCCCGCGCTCTACATGGCAACGCCCCGCGAGATCCTCGCAACCCTGCGGGCGCATGGCGGCAACAGCGACAGCGTTCTGGTGATTGGCCATAATCCCGGCCTCGGCGATCTCGCCACCTGGCTGACCGCCGAGGGAGATGCCGACGCGATTACCCGGATGCGCGGCAAGTTTCCGACCGCCAGTCTGGCGGTCATCGATCTGCCCATCGAGAATTGGCAGGATCTCGCCGATACGACGGTCGATGCCTGGGGCGGCCGCCTAGTGCGTTTCGTGACCCCCCGCGACCTCGATCCAACGGACTGATGGCGGGAAGCTAACCGGTAAGATCGAAGCTGGGGCAAGGTTGAAATTGGAGGCAAAGAAGGGGCTGCGAATCAGCGCCGGCCCCAATATTTGTCAGCCTTGAGGAAGTCGTGCCAGACCGAGCGGAAAGCGTGAAGGTTGGTATCGATCCGGCTCGCCTGCCATCCCTGGACCAGGCCGGTCACGTGGTCGGCCTGACCGGCAGTGAGAACCTCAGTCGCGCGCAGTTCGGTCACCAGATCCGCCATCAGATTGGCCCCGACGAACGCATCGTTCAACGCACCGAGGCAATCCTGAATAGCGGTCAATCGCGCGCTATACTGTCGGTAAGCCTTCTGCTTGTAGAAGGCGTGGAAAGCTTCGCCGAGATAGCGCATCTTCTTGCCGGCGACGCGCAACTGATGCAATTCGGGCTCTGGAATGCGCCCGTCACCACCGCCTTGCCGCAAATTCTTATGCCGCCGCTTCAGCAGACGATCGGCGAAATCCGCAGCGGGGATGCTGAGGCTGGCCGTCGCCGAGGTGCGTCGCCAGCCCTGTGTGGCGAGCAAGCGATAGATCGATAATTGAATGGCGGCGTAACGCGGTTGTTGCAGCGTCTCATGCGCGTGATGCCGCGCCGCGAGGCATCGACACCGCGCCGCGTCCAGCAGCAGTTCGATGCCGTTGTGATCGGAAAACCGTTTCCGGATCGGCGTCAGGGTTTCCGCGATGAAGACGTCCAGATCACGGGCCGGACCGAACTGACGCTGCAGCCATTGCAGGTCCGACGACATCTGCCGGTAGACTCCTTCATCCATCAAGTCCCGGTATGCGCGGATGATGCTGCGCAGGCGCCGGAGCGCCACGCGAAACTGGTGAATACCTTCCGGGTCCTCATTCTCGATCACCGCCAATTCATTGGCGTGCAACGATGCCATGCAATGCGCGGCAATCAAGGTAAAGGCTTCGGCGACATCGCAGTTCGGCGGCAGATCCAGAGGTGTTGCCTTGGCCGGCTTTGCCGCCTGGCCGGCGCGCAGCCGATAGCCGCGCGCCGCCTTGCTTTGATGCCCGAGCTGGAAGGGCAGCCGATCGACCACCGTCTCCGCCAGCTCGAAGAGCGCCGCCGGATCGCCCTGTTTCAATTCCAGCTCAAGCTCCAGGATCGGACGCTGCTGATCGCCGGCAATGATCATGCCGCGATCGAGCGCCATTTCGATCTGCGATCCCGCGCAGCCGATCTCCCAGGTAGTCCGGCGGAAATTCGTACTGAAGGTCGGCTGCAGGCGCTGGGCGATATCCGCATCCATCAGATCCTGGCGCAGACCGATATCGGGGATCAGCGTGAGATCGGGCACATCACCGGCAATCGCGATCTCGAATTCCTGATAAGCCTGAGCCCCCGCAACCTCGGTCGTTGGCGCCTTCAGGGTCTGCAAGCGCTGGCGCCCGATTCGCCGGATACGCAATGCCATGCCGCGCGACCGCAGCCACCCGTCTTCGGTATCGAAATAGCTATTCTGCAGATGCTGGCTCTTCGCCGGCTTCGGTTGTTCCAAAGCGAAGGCCGCAGCGATTTTGGCTGGCGAATAACTCACCCTTTTGCCGGATACGGTCTCCGGCAAGGTGAGCTTCAATTCGATTTCGTCAGCCATTATGTCCCCGTCGCTACACGTGGCGAGACCCTACACAGCTGGAAATGCGGCTCAAAGTTACAGTTTTATGTCATACGAAAGAACTGTCGATGACTTGTCATCCCCACGTCAAGACGGCGGAACATTCAGCGAAAAACTCGGCAAAATCACATAAATTGCCAAACGAACAGGACAATCTCCGGGTACTAGCCTTGCTTGGGAATAAAATGTAACCATCTCCCCACAGATAGTTACCGCCTAAAAAGTAACAGTCGCCCGCTATAGACGGCTGGAACGACGATTTGAATAAGGAGAGGCCGACCGATGCAGTTCAAGAAACGCCTGATTCTCAGCCTGGTCGCAACCGCGCTGGTGGCGTCAGCCGCCTATAGCCAGATGTCGCTGGCATCAGAAGACGTGGTCAAGACCCGTGAGGCCGGGATGAAGACCATGGGCAAAGCCATGAAGACGATCAAACAGCTCATCGAAAGCAATGGCGATAAGGCGCAGGTCGCGGCCGAAGCCCAGAAGATTATCGACGTTTCCACCAAGATCCCCACCTGGTTCCCCCAGGCCTCGGGGCCGGGCGAGGCCGGGAAGCCCGAAATCTGGGCGCAGTGGGACAAGTTCGAAGCTGATGCCAAGAACCTGCATGAGCAGTCGTCGCAGCTCGTGGCCGCCGCCCAGGGCAGCGGCGAGGCCAAGGCCCTGCTGACGCAGTTCCAGAATACCGGCAAGGCCTGCGGTACCTGCCACGAGACCTTTAAGAAGGACAACTGATCGGCACTGCTGATCGGCACTGCGCCGGCAGGATCAACAGAACAAAGGCGGCTGGATCATCCGGCCGCCTTTTTGTTTGCCCGCACTACCAGGCGGCTTGCAATGGAAAGCGGAAATAAATCCAGATCGGCAGCGCCGCCGCCAATACAACGCAAGGCAGCACCCGCCAAAACGGCGCCCAGGCCGTATGACCATCGGCCGCCGCCGCTTCCGCCAGATGCGGCGGCAGATGCGCACGACCGGTGATCATCGCCCGCACCAGGTTCTCGCCCTTCCAGAAACGGTAAAACAGAATGGCCAGAATATGCAGCCCGGCAAGCCCGAGGATCAGGTTGAAATTGAAGGCGTGAAAGGCGCTGATCACTTCGCTGATCTTGGCCGGCACCAGGTCGTAAAGCGGCCCGTCGAAATTATCGTAATTGCTGGAAAACAACCCTGTCCCCGCCTGGAGAATGACCACGATCATCAGGGCGACGACCATCAATCCCCCCGCCGCGTTATGGCCGAAACTATAGGACGGCCGACGCTCGGCGACCTCCCGGAGATAGGCAACCGCATCGCGCGGATGACGGACGAAGCGGGCGAAGCGGGCCGAGGGGCTGCCGAATAATCCCCAGAGCAGGCGGAAGGCCAGCAGGCCGATGATCACCAGGCCGCTGAGATAATGCAGCCGCAGAGGGCCATATTCGGCAAAGTACCAGGCGGCGAGCAGGCTGATCACCAGCAGCCAATGAAAGAGCCGGGTCGGCAGATCCCAGAGCGGAACGGACCGCAAAATCGTCTTATGCTGCGTCATGCGCGATGTCTTTGCCTCTCATCAGATCCATAAAACTTGCGGGCTCATTTCACCCCGACGCGCACTCTCTTGGCGGGAAGGTGCTGGCTGGTCCCGGACTTCCTGGCGGTATCCTTTCGCCCCGGGCTTTTCTGTACGCTCTCCTGCTGTGCGGCCTCCCGCTTGCTGACCTTGGTGCAATCGATCGGCCCGCCATCCTGAAACCACTCCGCCAGCAAATCGACAAACACCCGGAGCTTCGGCGAGGGATGGCGGTTCTGCGGATAGACAACGTATAGATCGTGCCGATCGACGGAAAATTCCTCAAGAATGCGCTGCAAACGGCCCGCCTCGATGTCCGGTCCCACGGCAAAGAGCGGCAGCAGGACAATGCCCGCACCGTCACGTGCCGGATCGAGCAGAAGCTGTCCGCTATTGGCGTGAATGGTTCCATCGACGCGGACCGTCCGGCGACCGGACGGCGTATTGAACGTCCAGTCATGCGGCGATGTCGAGAGCGTATAAATCAAACAATTGTGTTGCGACAGTTCGCCCGGTTCCTTGGGTGTGCCATGGTGCCTGAGATAATCGGGCGCGGCGCAAGCGACCCGATCGACCGGGCAGATGCGCCGGGCGATCAGACTGGAATCGGGCAGGCTGGTGCGAATGCGGATGGCCGCATCGAATCCCTCCTCCACCAGATCGACGAAGCGGTCGCTGAGTTCGAATTCCACCGACAGCTTGGGATAGCGTTTCAGGAGCTCGCAGATAAAAGGACCGAGCACCGACTGACCGAAATTGTTCGGCGCGCTGACCCGCAGCCGCCCGGTCGGTTCGGTCTGCAGATGCCGGACCGCCGCCTCGGCCGCCTCGATCTCTTCCAACAGGCGAACGCAGCTCTCGAAATAAGACTTCCCCGCCTCGGTCACGCTGAGGCGCCGGGTCGTCCGGTGCAGCAAGGCGGCGCCGAGATGCTCTTCGAGATCGCTGATCTGCTTGCTGACGGCGGCTTTCGACAAACCAAGAATCTGGGCGGCATTGGTGAAACTGCCGCTGTCGACCACTTGGCGGAAAGTTCGCATGGCGCCGATCTGATCCACTGAATCGCCTCATTGTCTCGTTTCGGTAAACAATCTTATCAGAAACTCGGCGATTATCAATTCAACGGCCCGGGGCTAGCTTCATGGTCAAGCCGGCGGCGAAAGATACCGTCCCGGATCGTCCGGGGCCCCGTCGAAGATCGACCGGTGCTGCAAGGAGAGATGAAATGAGCAAGATCCTGGTTCTCTATTATTCCAGCTACGGCCATATCGAAACCATGGCCGATGCCATCGCGGAAGGTGCCCGCAAGGTTGCCGGCACCGAGGTCACGATCAAGCGCGTACCCGAACTGGTCCCCGCCGAGGTCGCGAAGAATGCCCATTTCAAGACCGATCAGAAAGCGCCGATCGCCACTGTCGATGAGCTGGCGGATTACGATGCGATCATCTTCGGCACGCCGACCCGCTTCGGCAATATGGCGGCCCAGATGCGCAACTTCCTCGACCAGACCGGCGGCCTGTGGATGAAGGGCGCGCTGATCGGCAAGATCGGGAGCGTCTTCGCCTCGACCGCGACCCAGCATGGCGGCCAGGAAACCACCATCACCTCTTTCCACACGACCCTGCTGCATCATGGCATGGTCATCGTCGGCACCCCTTATTCCTGCGCCGGCTTGACCAACATGACCGAGATCAGCGGCGGTACGCCTTATGGTGCGACCACTCTCGCCGCCGCCGATGGCAGCCGCAAGCCGAGCGAAAACGAATTGTCGATCGCCCGTTTCCAGGGCGAGCATGTCGCCAAGATCACAGCCAAACTGAGCGCGTAAGACATCTCTCCGCGCGCCATGACGGCACCGCCCGGACCTGTCCGGCGGTGCCGTCTTCTTTTTATGTCCGCTTCAGTGAAGGCGGCGTCCGCGTCGAGCGGCGCGCCGGTTCAGCTTGATGAGCGGCGAGACCGCGACGGTCTGCAGCAGCGCCGTCAAGGCCGACGACAAGACTGGCTGCGGATGGCGAGCCTGATGCGCGAGCACATCGGTTGCTGCCGCGGCCGGGTCCAAACCATCGGGCAAGGCCAGAAGCCATCCAAGCAGGTTGGCATGCGCGGCACCAGCGTTACGCGATTCCGCATGCAGCAAAGCGGCAAACCAGGTTGCCGCCACCCGATGCTGCTCGGCACGATCTGTCGATGTGGCGGCCGGCCCATCCAAGGCGTGCCGGCGAACGTGATCTTCCATTTCAATGACCCCCTCGGTCCTGCGCGCGGCCGAGGAGCATGGCGGGTATTGCCGCGCGGCGGAAACCGGCGACAAAACCACGGTCAAGCGCCCCGCCCGAGCAATGGCATTGCAAACGCGATGGCAGGTCTCCTGGCTCGCGGGTCGTCATCTGCCACCGACCTTCCCGGTGCCCGTCGAGACGCTCTCAGCGTCACGCGTGTCACCAGTGGTCATCGATGGGGCAGACTCACCGCCTACAGTTGCGGGGGCAGCCTCGGCTTCGCTCCATCTCGCCGATCCTTGATCGGGTTCGAGACGGCCTGACCGTGTTCCCTTTTCATCCAGGCCGGCAACCTGCCGGTCTGGCAACCATCGTCTCCATCATGGCCGATGACGAGGGCCCTGCCCACCCCCTACGCGACCGCCCTTGCCGCCGCAACGACATCCCCCGCCATCCGGCAACCGCGACGACACGCATAATTAGCCCCTTGACACCGGCCGCCGGTTTCGCGGAAATGGCTGCGGGCCACGCTCCCCCACCGGAGCGCAAACGTTCTGGAAGGGACGATAGATGTCTAGACCGACCTTGCGGCCGCTCGTGCCGCTGTTTTCGTCTGGTCCTTGCGCCAAGCGGCCAGGCTGGACTCTCCAAAATCTCACACAGGCCCCACTCGGGCGCTCGCATCGCGCCGCGATCGGCAAATCGCGTCTGGCCGAGGTCATCGACCGCAGCCGCGTCCTCCTCGGCATTCCCGCCGATTACCGCATCGGCATCCTGCCGGGTTCCGATACCGGAGCGATCGAAGCGGCCCTCTGGTCGCTGCTGGGTCCGCGCCCCGTCGATGTGCTTGCCTGGGACAGTTTCGGCCTCGATTGGGCGACCGATATCACCGAGGAATTGCAACTGACGGCGCATGTGCAGAAGGCGCCCTATGGCGCCCTGCCAGATCTCAAGGCTGTCGATTGGTCGCATGACGTGGTCTTCACCTGGAACGGCACGACCTCGGGCGTGCGCGTGCCCGATGGCGACTGGATCGCCGCCGACCGCGCCGGCCTCACCATCTGCGATGCGACCTCGGCCGTCTTCGCCATGAACCTGCCCTGGGGCAAGCTCGATGTCGTCACCTGGTCCTGGCAGAAGGTCCTGGGCGGCGAGGCGGCCCATGGCATGATCGCCCTCAGCCCGCGCGCCGCCGCGCGGCTCGCCGAGCACAAGCCCGCCTGGCCGGTGCCCAAGCTCTTCCGCCTCGCCAAGAACGGCAAGATCGCCGAAGGCGTGTTCCGGGGCGAAACCATCAATACGCCCTCCATGCTCTGTGTCGAGGATCAGATCGATGCCTTGCGCTGGGCCGAGGAAATCGGTGGCCTGACAGCCCTGATCGACCGCGCGCAGCGCAATTTCCGCGCCGTCGCCGATTGGGTCGAGCGCACGCCTTGGGTCGACTTCCTCGCCGCCGATCCCGCCACGCGCTCGACCACCAGCGTTTGCCTGAAAATCGTCGATCCGCATGTCATCGCGCTGCCCGCCGCGGGTCAGGCTGACATCGCCGGCAAGATCGCCAAGCTGCTCGACAGCGACGGTATCGCCCACGATATCGGCAGCTACCGCGATGCGCCGCCGGGCCTGCGCATCTGGTGCGGCGCCACCGTCGAAACGACTGACTTGATTGCCTTGCTGCCCTGGCTCGACTGGGCCTTCGACAGCATCCTTCTCCCGCAGCAAAAGACAGCGTGACATCATGAGCAGGGTTCTCATTTCCGACGAGCTGTCCCCGGCAGCCGTGCAGATCTTTCGTGACCGTGGCATCGAGGTTGACGAGAAAATCGGCCTCAAGCCCAAGGAATTGCGTGACATCATCGGCAATTACGACGGCCTCGCCGTCCGTTCCGCCACCAAGGTGACAGCCGAGGTGATTGCCGTCGCCAATCAATTGAAAGTGGTTGGCCGTGCCGGTATCGGCATCGACAATATCGACGTGAAGGCCGCGACGGCACGCGGTATCTGCGTCATGAACACACCCTTCGGCAATTCCATCACCACCGCCGAACATGCCATCGCCATGATGATGGCGCTGGCCCGGCATATTCCCCAGGCCGACCGCACCACCCATGCCGGCAAATGGGAGAAGTCCCGTTTTGTCGGAATCGAGCTCTATGCCAAGACGCTCGGCATCATCGGCTGCGGCAATATCGGCGCCATCGTCGCCGACCGGGCCCAGGGGCTGAAGATGAAGGTGATCGCCTATGATCCTTTCCTCTCACCGGAACGGGCCATCGATCTCGGCGTCGAGAAAGTCGAGCTGGATGAATTGCTGCACCGTGCCGACATCATCTCGCTGCACACGCCCCAGACCGAGCAGACGCGTGGCCTGATCAACAAGCAGGTCCTGGCCAAATGCCGCCCCGGCGTCCGCCTCATCAACTGCGCCCGTGGCGGCCTGGTCGTGGAGGAAGATTTGAAGGCGGCCCTGGATTCCGGCCATGTCGCCGGTGCCGCCCTGGACGTCTTCCAGACCGAACCGGCGACCGAGAACATCCTCTTCAACCACCCGAATGTCGTGACCACGCCGCATCTCGGCGCCGCCACCACCGAGGCACAGTTGAACGTGGCCATTCAGGTCGCCGAGCAGATGAGCGATTTCCTGCTGCACGGCGCCGTCACCAATGCCCTCAACATGCCGGCGGTGACGGTCGAGGAAGCACCACGCCTGCGTCCCTATATGAAACTGGCCGAGCAACTCGGCACCTTCGTCGGCCAGGCGGAGGAAGGCGCCATCGACCGGGTCGTCATCGAATACGAAGGCCATGTCGCCAGCCTGAACACGCGGCCGCTGACGGCCATCCTGCTGCAGGGCCTGCTGCGGCCGCTGCTGGACACGGTCAACATGGTCAATGCGCCGATCGTCGCCAAGGAACGCAATATCGAGGTTTCCGAGGTGAAGACCGACCGCGAGGGCACTTATCACACGCTGATCCGCCTGACCGTCGAAACCAAGGACCGCAAACGCGATATCGCCGGCACGCTCTTCGCCGATCACCGCCCCCGCATCGTCGAGATCAAGGGCATCGAGATCGAAGCGGCACTGGGGCCGCATATGCTCTATGTCACCAATGAAGACAAACCCGGCATGATCGGCAGCCTCGGCACCTTGCTCGGCGACAACGGCATCAATATCGCAACCTTCGCCCTGGGTCGGTCCAGCCAGGGCGGCGGCGCCATCGCCCTGATCGAGATCGACGGGCCGATCGCACCGGATATCTTGCATCGGGTCCAGACTTTGCCTCATGTTAAACAGGCGAAGGCATTGATCTTCTAAACCGACAGCCACCACGGCCAATCATGGCCATGGTAAAGGGGGAAGCAGATGGCGAAGACGCGCATGAAGGCCAAAACCGGCAAAATCCGTCTCGCCAAACTGCCTCCCCTCGATCATCAATCCGACAGTTTCTACGACGACCTGATCGTCGGACAGCAGAAGCAACTGACCGCCATTCAGCACAGTTTCCTGTTTCACGGCGAACGGGCCGTCATCGTCTTCGAAGGCATGGATGCCGCCGGCAAAGGCGGCACCATCCGGCGCATCGCCTGGGCGCTCGATCCGCGCAGCCTGAATGTCTGGCCGATCGCCGCGCCCAATGAAATCGAGAAGCAGCAGCATTACCTGCAGCGTTTCTGGAAACGCGTGCCGGAGAAGGGTCATTTCGCGGTTTTCGACCGCTCCTGGTATGGCCGCGTGCTGGTGGAGCGGGTCGAGGGTTTCGCCAAGAAGGCCGAATGGAAGCGCGCTTATAACGAGATCAATGAATTCGAACGGCAATTGGCCGATGACGGCATCCGCATGGTGAAGCTGTTCCTGCATGTCTCCAAGGACGAGCAGCTCAGGCGTTTTGAAGATCGGCTCCAGGACCCGCTGAAGCGCTGGAAGCTCTCCTATGAGGATTTCCGCAACCGCGAGAAATGGGACCAGTATGTCGAAGCGATCGAGAATATGTTCGACCGGACCAGCAGCAGCCATGCGCCCTGGCATGTCATTCAGTCCGACAACAAGGCTGCCGCCCGGTGCGCCGCTTTCAAGATCATCATCGAGCGCCTGTCCGCCGGGCTGGACCTCAACGAATCGACCATCGATCCCAAGGTGATCGAACTCGCGAGCACGATCCTCTCGGTCGGCTCGAAACGGTCGTCGCTGCCGCAGAAAACTGGCGGCAAGAAAGGCGCAAAGGCTTAGAGCGCGGCGCTTTCGTTTGGTCAGCCGGCGTCTGCTCTCGACAGATGCCGCAGAATCATAGGCGCGATTTGCGCTGCCAGGATCGGATGCAGATCATGTCCGGCCCCCGGCAGGATCTCCATCTCGCAACGCGTCACGATCTTCGGCATGTCGCGTGCCTGGGACAGCGCGATGCAGCGGTCGGCATCGCCATGCAGCACCAGGGTCGGCGCCGTAATCCGGCGCAGCAGGTCCTGCCGCCCGCCGCTGCCGCGGACCGCGCGGATCTGGCGCCAGATGCCGGCCGGCCGATAGCTCCGGGTGACCGCCACCTCGGCGTGACGGCGCAGCGCCGCCATATCGATGGGATAAGCGGGGCCGGCAAAGACATCGTGATCGGTCACATAAGCGGCGATCCGCGCCGGCAAAGCCGTCTCGCCGACGATGCTGCGCGCCATCGCCAGGCGGGCCTGCGGCTCGCAGATGATCCAGTCCTGTCCGGCGGTCGACATCAGGGAGGTCAGGCTGCGCACCCGGTCAGGGCTCTGTGCCGCGACGAGCTGCGCGATCATGCCCCCCATCGAATAGCCGATGAGATGCGCCTTATCGAGCCGCAACCGATCCATGAGGGTGGTGACGTCACCCGCCATTTCCCCCAGCCGATAGGCCGGCGGTTCGGAGAGCGGGCGCTCATCGGGGAAATCCGCCAGGGCCAGATCCCCCATCACGGCGGGACCGCAGAGGGGTGAGAGACCGGCATCGCGGTTATCCGGCCGGATCAGCCGATAGCCTGCCGCCAGGAGCGGCGCCAGCAGGGTTTCCGGCCAGTCGATCGCCTGCTGACCGAGACCGGTCAGCAGGATGACGGGCGTCCCCTCAACCGCACCGTCGGCGATCGCCTCAAGCGCCAGTGTCTGCGCAGTACTCAAAGGCCGAGCTCCGCTTTAACCGCTGCGAGCCCATCCTTGCCGTCGATCGTGGTGACGCCTGCGAGCCAGGGACCGAGCAGTTGCGGATTGGCTTTCAGAACCTTCGTGGCAGCATCGGTCGGCTTCATGCTGTCATTGATGATATAGGCCATACCGGTGTTTTCGGTCGGGATATCGAAGGTCAGGTTGTTCAGCAATCTGCCGATATTGGGACAGGCCTGGATAAAACCTTTATGCACCTGGGTATGGACCGTGGCGCCGCCGAAATTCGGACCGAAGAACTTGTCGCCGCCGGTCAGATAATCCATCGCGATGTCGTTGTTCATCGGATGCGGCGCCCAGCCCAGGAACAGAATCCATTTCTTCCGTTCGACGGCGCGCTTCACTTCCGCCAGCATGCCCTGCTCGCTCGATTCCACCAGCTTCCAATCACCGAGGCCAAAGGCGTTCTGCTTGATGATGTCCTGCATGATCTGGTTGCTGCCGGGTTCGATGCCGTACATTTTGCGGTCGAACTTGTCGGCATATTTGGCGAGATCGGCGAAATCCTTCACCCCCGCTTCGTAAACGTAATGCGGCACGGCGAAGGTGAATTTGGCGCCGGTCAGGTTCTGATGCACGGTCTCGACCGACCCCTCTGCCATATACGGCTTGAAATAGGTCTCCATGGCCGGGTCCCAATAGCCGAGGAACAGGTTGAGGTCGCCGCTCTTCAGGCTCTGATAGATGATCTCCAATCCCAGCACATCGCTTTTCGGGCTGTAACCCAGCCCCTTCAGCAGGACCGAGGCGACGCCGGTGGTGAAAGCGAGATCGTTCCATCCCGGTTCCGCCATATGCACCTTGGTGCAGCGTGCCGGATCGTCCGCCCGTGCCGCCGTCGTTGCCCCCGTCATTGTCGCCGCCGATACCGCCAAGAGACCGATCATGGGCAAGAGGAGTTGTCCCGTCTTCCGCATCATTTTCCGCATTGTGCCCTCCCAGGCTTCGTAAAGGTTTGATTTCATAGAATATTGACCATTTGGTCTGTTTATTGTCCCATGGGTCAATTTATTGACCCATTGCTTCATTCTGTCAAGCCGCTATTGATGGGGGAGAGCAAGGAGAGGATGTCGCGTGCCCCGCCAGAGCATCGAGCAAATACGCAGGCAGGAACTGACCGAGGCAGCTTGGCAGGCGCTGCAACAATGGGGGATCGCCGGCACCACCCTGGCCCGGGTCGCGGAAGTGGCCGGCGTCTCCAAAGGCATCGTCCTGCATTACTTCAACAGCAAGGATGCGTTGATGGAGGCGGCCATGCGCCGCGCCAATGCCGCCTTGCGCGATGAGGTTTCATCGCGGCTGAAGACAGCGGCAACGCCCCATGAACGGATCATCGCCATCATCGAGGGCAATTTCGCCGAGAGCTTTTTCCGCCCCGAGATCTGCCATGCCTGGCTCGCCTTCTGCGCCGAGGTGCCGCGTAACCGGCAATATGCGCGGCTGCAGACGGCCATCCATGCCCGCATGCGCAGCAATCTGCTATCCGGCCTGCGTCATCTGCTGCCGAAAGACGAGGCCGACGCCACCGCCTATGGCATCACGTCGCTGATCGACGGCTTATGGCTGCGCCTCGGCCTGGAGCAAGGCGGCATCGATCGCGATGTCGCGCGCGAGCAGGTCTTCCGCTATCTACGGATGTCGTTGTCGCAGGTGCCGTCGACGGACGCCGAAGCAGGCGCCTGACGTTTTACCGCTGGCGCAAGGTCAGCCAGGAGACGCCAAGCACCGAGAGAATGATCAGCGCCGCGCCGGCCCATTGACCGGCAGCCAGCCGCTCGCCCAGCAGGAGGTGCGCGGTGGCGAGACCGCTTACCGGAATGAGCGGTAGATAGAGCGAACTGACCGATGCCGAGACATGGCGCAAGGCGATGAGATAGAGCCAGAACGGCAACGCGAATTGCAGCAGGCCGGAAGCGATCACGATCAGGCCGATCTCGGGCGTCAGTCCATCCAGGCCGAGCGGCGACAGCTTGAAAGCCAGCGCCGCCAGCAAGGCGATGACAGCGATGCCGAGCGCCGCGCCCTGCTGCACCGCCACCAGAACGAGACCGTCATTGCCCATGATGAGGCGCCGGCTGAGCACGACGTAAAGCGAAGCCACGGCGACACTGCCGAGGACCAGCACATCGCCGATCATGCCCTGGTTGCCGATGCCCCCCTGACCCGAAAGCGCCGCCAAATCGACCTGCGGCAGGATCACGAGCGCCGTGCCGAGCAAGGTCACCGCCGCCAGCGAGATCTGCAACCGCGACAGCCGTTCCCCCAGAAGAGCCGCCGCCAAGGCCATGATCAGGATGGGCTCGGTCGCGTCCAGCAGCACGACCTTGCTGGCGCTGGTAAAAAGCAACCCCAACACCACGAGGAGATAAGTCAATCCTGGCTGCAAGGCGCCGCTGAAACAGGCACACCAGAAACCACCCCGGGTGAAGACCGCTGTTTCCCGGCGCTTCCGGCGCAGCAGTGCCGCCGGCCAGAGCAGGCCGACGCTGACCAGCAATTGCAGGGTGAGCAGCGTCACGGGCGGCAAGCTCTCAATCGCCCGCTTGCTCAGGGGCACCGACAAGCCCCAGCACAACGCCGCCGCCGCAAGCGCCAGCGGCCCCCACCAGACCGATCGCGGCCGGACTTCCCCCGTCACCGTCTCCATCCTGCCCTCGAGGCCAGATCCATCCTCCGCCAGTAGCATGGCCGGGACAATCCGGCAATCGAGCCCGATCTAGGCAAACCGGCGGAGATATGCCTCGGCGAGATCGCAGGTGCCCTCGGTGTAAGGTATGCCCAGGCTGCGGGCGAGATCGGTTTCATGATGCGAGCCGATCCAGGCAACCAGCAGCAGGCGCCGCATCAGGATGAAGGTGGGGATTTCCTGCTCCTCGACGGCGGAAAGCGGCGCTACCCGGCGATAGCCCTTGAGCCAGGCATCAACCAGGTCCGGCACGTCGGGCCGATGTTCGATGAAGCTGAGCGCCGTGCCGATATCGTAGAGGAACCAACTGAAGCCGGAATCGTCGAAATCGATCACCTTGGTCGCCTCGCCCTCCACCAGCAGATTGGCAAGGCGGATATCGGCATGGACGAGGCCAAACCGGTCAGGTGGCTTGCCGAAGATGTCCAGACGGCGACGGATCGTCTCGGAGAGGCGGCCAAAGAGACGCAGGCGTTCCGGCGTCATCCCCATGCCGTCCTGCCAACGCCCCCAGATCGAGCGTGTACCCAGCGCACCGTCATGATCCCAGACCTGGCGCTCGAAGCCTGCCGGCCGCCGCCACTGGCGGCTGTGGCGATGCATATGGGCACTGACCGCGCCCAATCGCTCGAACGGCCCGAGGAGATTATCCTCGGGCGGTTCATGGCCTGTCAGGAAGGTGAACATCACCGCATGGCGGCTGTCCGGCAATTCCGCGCTGGCGAGATCCTGAATCAGTGTGCCATCCCGGGCGGCAATCGGCGCCGCCGTCAGAACACCCTCTTCCTGCAGGGCATCGAGCCATTGCAGCTCGGAGCGGATGGCGGCGCGGCTGTGATAGCCACGGCGATGGATGCGCAGGATCGAACGGCCGCCGGTTTCGGGATCGTCGATCCGAAAGGTCGCGTTTTCCGAATGATTGATCAGTGTCGCCGTGGCGCTGGGCGAAAGCCCATAACGCGGCAGGGTCGATACCGCCAGCCGGCCGACCTTGGCGAGAAAATCCCGCGCCTCTCCGCTAGCCTCGTTGCCCATGGCTGTCCTGTTTTCCCCGGCCCGCGTTTTCCCGGCCGCCCGTTTTCCGGCTTGCCCGCCGCCTGACGTTGTCTGGTCAATAGCGAAACCGCCTGAAACTGGCTAGCCCTCTCCTACGCCTCGATCACAGGAACGGGCTTGCCGAAGCCGGCTCCGGCTCCGTACAAAGCAGGGCATGACGAAATCTCAAACGCCGAAATCCCCGCCACCCAGACGCCCCCGCCGACCCAGGCCGCGCCCCATGCGGCCGGCTCAAGCCAGGGCAGATCAAGCCAGAACGGCCGACGGAAAGCCCCCCTTACCGACCGGCCGCCTGTCGGAAGAGGAATTGCTGGCCCGGCTGCTCTATCGCGACGGGCTGATCCTGATCATCGACAAGCCGGCCGGCCTGCCGGTCCATGCCGGACCGGGCGGCGGACCCAATCTGGAGCAATCGCTCGACGGCCTGCGCTTCGGCCTGCCCAATCCACCGGCCCTCGCCCATCGCCTCGACCGCGATACCAGCGGCTGCCTCGTGCTCGGCCGGCACCGCAAGGCACTCCGGAAGCTCGGCCTGCTGTTCTCCAACGGTCAGGTGGACAAAACCTATTGGGCCATCGTCCAGGGCCGCCCTGCCGAGCCCACCGGCACCATCGACCTGCCGTTGAAGAAGCTGACCCAGCGCACCGGCTGGCGCATGACCGTGGCACAGGCCGATGACGCCGAAGCCCAGAAAGCCGTCACCGATTACCGCCTGATGGGCAGCGACGGCGGCATCTCCTGGCTGGAATTGAAACCGCGCACGGGACGCACGCATCAAATCCGCGTTCATTGTACCGAGATCGGCTGTCCGCTGATCGGCGATCCAGCCTATGGACCCGAGGCCGCCGACAACCGGACAACAGGAGCCAAGCTGCATCTGCATGCCCGTGCGATCAGTCTGCCGCTCTATCCGAAACGCGATCCCATCGTCGCCGAGGCCGTGCCACCGCAGCATATGCTGGAGGCTTTGACGCGTTGCGGCTATCTTGCCGGCTGATCGACCGGCAGCTTTGGGGAACGGCATGCAACGTCTTGAGATCTATCAATCGCTCTGGGCCATGGAATTGCGGCGGCCGGACGGGTTCGAATGGCCCTTGGAGCGCAAATTCGAAATGTGCGCCGAGGCTGGCTACCATGGGCTCGCCATCGATCTCGTGCAGACCGATATCGAGGAAACCCTGTCCTGGCGGCGCCATTACGAGAGATACAAGCTCGGCTGCCTGATCAATGCCTTTCCAAAGACGATCGAGGACCTAAGGCCAGTCCTGCGGGCGGCGCGCGAATTCAATGCGCCTTTCGTCAATATCGTCGGCCTCGTCATGCCGCTCCGGGTCGAGGCCGCCGCCGAGGTGGTACGCGCCTGGCTGAAGATGGCGGCGGAAGAACAGGTCACGATTCATTTCGAGACCCACCGCAACTGCATCACCAACGATCTCTTCTTCACCTTGCTGCTGATGGACGAGGTGCCGGAGATGCGGCTCTGCGGCGATCTCTCGCATTACATGGTCGACCGCGAATTCCGCTATCCGCTGAGCGACGGCGACCAGGCGCTGATCCAGCGCGTTCTCGAGCGCTGCGATGCCTATCAGGGGCGCGTTTCCTCCCGCGAGCAGATCCAGATCCCGCTGCATTTCCCGCAAAGCCAGAAATGGCTGCAGCTCTATCTCGACTGGTGGGAGCGCGGCTTCCGGACCTGGCGCCGACAGCATGGCAGCAATGCCGTGCTCAATTTCCAATGTGAATTGGGGCCGCCGGAATATGCCATCACCGATGCGACCGGCGCCGAGCTCTCAGACCGCTGGCAGGAAGCCCTGCAATTGCGCACGCTCGTGCAGGGCATCTGGCAGCGTTTGGAGGGCGAGGCGGCTTAGCTGGCCTCGCCGCCGATTTTCCGCAGCAGGTATTTGCCGAAATCGTAGGTGAAGCGTTCGAGGTCGCAGATCGCTCCCGGCTTGGCGAGACGCGAGCCGATCACCGAGCGCACGCCCTCGACCACACCGCGATCCTCGGCATTGACCCGGTCGAAGAAACCCTTCCACTCGGCGGCGAAGGCTTCCTTGTCCGCGACATCCGCCAGCACTTCCGGTGCATAGGAGAGACCGAAGCGGATCCGCACCTGGTCGGTGCCGACCGGCAGAAGTGAGAGATACCAGAGATGGTCCGGCGCCAGATTGACGAGATGGCCCGGCAGCAAGGCGAAAAGCACGGTCGTCCGCCGCCAATCGCCCTCGAGATCGGTGTTCGACGGATGGGCCAGGCCACGCGGCGCATCAGGCGTCTTACGGTTGATATGCCAACTGAAGGTCGGACGCCCCTCGAATACCTCGACCTCATTCACCGGCGAATAGCCGGCGATCGTCGCGCGGTGAACGATCGGCAGGTGGTAATCCTCCATGAAATTTTCCATGAGGATCTTCCAATTGGTCTTCCAGACCATCTCTTCCTTGAGGATCTGGACATAGCGGTCGGCACGATAGCCGCTGATCGCGGCATCCAGCTCCGCCACATGCTGGGCGACCGGCGGCAGATCGGCATTGGCGGTCACGTAGATCCAGCCCTGCCAGACTTCCGTCCGCACCGGGGTCAAGCCGTGGTCCGACGCGACGAAATCGGCGCATTGCTTCAGGCGCGGCGCGCTGATCAACTGGCCCTCGTAGTTATAGGCCCAGGCGTGATAGGGACAGACGATGTTCCGGCTGCATTTCCCCTCGCCGGACAGGAGCCGCATGCCACGATGGGCGCAGACATTGGACAGCGATCGGATCTCACCTGCTTCGGTTCGCAAGGTCACGATCGGCAGGCGCGGCAGATCCGTCGTGAGATAGTCGCCGGGCTTGGCCAGTTCGTCGGCACGGCCGATGCATAGCCATTCGGTCAGAAAGACGTGCTCGATCTCGGCGGCGAGAAAGGCCTCCGAAGTATAGACCTCCGGCGGCAGGGCCCGCGCCCGCTCGAAAGGCAGGGCCGCGCCCTGCCGCAACTGCGCCAGAATGTCGTTGAGTTCCGCTGTCCGATAGCTGCGTTGCGACATCGCCGCTGTCTCCCCTATGATCTTTTTGACGTCCTGATTGGGCGTCACAATCGACGCTATCCCGCGCTGCGTCAATCCGCCATGGGCCGCATGGGTGCCATGACGCCACCGGATATCAGGACGCCACGGAGTATCAGGACGGGGTATCAGGGCACCGGCAAGGACAGCCCGGTCCCATCACCGGCGATGATAATCAATTTCGTTCCGTTTAATTCGCCCGGCGACGACATCCAAGGCACACTTCAGATGCGCGAAAAGCTGATCAGTCGAATGGCTTCCTCCGCGACGCCGCCTTGCCACTGGACCGTCCAAGGATGATCCGGCTCCGGGCAAGGATGGCTGCCCCTCAACTGCCACCTCCTGACGCCGGATCACTCAAGAAGCCGGATTGCCCCAAGCGGACCGATCGAAGCTCCGGCCGATGGAAGAGCGGTTTTTTTACGTTTTCGTTCGGTGACCTTCCGAGGATCTATCGATGTCGACCCTCTTCAGCCCCATCCCCGCGACAGCGCGCCCGCTTCTCTCCCGGTTGCTCGTTCTCGTCACGATCGCCCTTCTTGCCGATGCGCAGAATGCCGCCGCCGGCAGCGTCATGGACGTGCTGCGCCAGCAGCCGGCCTTTTCCCGTTTCGTGCATCTGGTGCAGTCCAGCGGTCTGTCGGATGAACTGGAGCGCGGTGGGGCGATCACGGTCTTCGCTCCCTCGAATGCCGCTTTCGATGCCTTGCCGCCGGAGACCCTGCAGGCCCTCTCCAGCCAAGGCGACGACAATCTCATCCGCGAAACGGTCCGGACCCTGGTCGTGCCTGAGAAATGGCCGCCGCAGAACTTCGCCCAGAAACGCTTGCGTCTGCAAGCCGTGAACGGTCAGAGCATTCTGGTCGACGGCACCGAAGGCCGATTGACGGCCAATGATGCGGAAATTCTCGATGCCGACACGACCCCCAGCAACGGCATCATCTACGAGATCGATTCCATCCAGCCGACGCAAAGATGATCTGATTGCAGAAGTAATTTGGCCGCAGGAGCAATCTGCTTCCGGGGATGACCGGCAGCTTACTTGGCGAAAGGCAGGATGAAGCTGGCCGTGGTACCGGCATCGAGCGCGCTCTCGATCTCCAGGCTGCTGTTCTGAAGCTGCACCAGGTTCTTGCTGATGGCGAGACCGAGGCCGGTGCCCGTTATCTCGGCGCCGTCGCGGGCACGCACCTGGCTATAGGGTTCCATCACCCGCTTCAGGTCTTCCGAAGCGATGCCGCGCCCGGTATCGCAAACGAAGAGCCGACAACCGTCAGGCCGCTCCGCCACGACCAGCGCGACATAGCCGCCCGCCGGTGTGAACTTGATGGCATTGGAGACGAGATTGACCAGAACCTGTTTCAAGGCCCGGGCATCCGCAATCACCGGCGGCAACTTGGCGTCGATCCGCAAATCGAATTTCAGGTCGTGATCCTTGGCCAGACCCGACATCATCCGATGGACCTGGGTGACCGCGGCGGCGAGATCGGTCGGCTCCAACATAACCTCGAACCTCCCGGCCTCAATCTTCGAGAGATCGAGAAGGTCGTTGATGAGGTCGAGGAGATGCTGACCGCTGTCATTGACGATATCGATGAATTCCCGGCGCCGCGCGTCGCCGAGTTCATTCTCGGTGTCCTGCCGGATGAGATCGGTAAAGCCGATGATGGCATTGAGGGGCGAGCGCAATTCATGCGCCATCGCGGCGATGAACAGCGATTTCTGCTGGAACAGGCGCTCCGCCGTTGCCTGGGCATGTTGGCTTTCCGAGGTAAGCTGAGCCAGCTCCCCCATCTGACGCACCGCTTGCGCCCGGGCCCGGCATAGTTCCAGGCTGTCGACGGCCATGCCGGCGAGATCGCATAACAGATCCAGTTCGGCAGGCATCGGATCGCGCGGCACCTGATCGATCACGCGAAGCGTCCCCAGGCAATCGCCCGAGGGTGAGATCAGCGGCGCGGCGGCATAGAAGCGGATATGCGGATATCCCATCACCAACGGATGACGGGCGAAGCGCGCATCCCGCGACGCGTCATTCACGACCAACGGTTCGGCATCATTGGCCGTCAGTCCTTGGAAAGCGATCCTATCGGCAATTCCGCTGATATCCAGGCCGGCCTCCGCCTGGATCCAAAGCCGGTCGACACCCATCATGGAAAGCGCCGCAACCGGAACCGCGAGAGTTGCAGCCGCAATCCGCACGGATCGGTTCAACGCATCTTCCGCCGCCGCGTCCAGAATGCCCTGGTCCAGCGGCACGGCGCGGCGTGGCTCCTCGCTAGACGTCTTGTCGAGCATCTGATCCATTACTGGCAGGCATCCAATTGTGGCGGTTCAATTTCTGGCAGCGCAGGTTGCCGCGACGTCATTGTCGGTGGCGTCCCGCACCACGCGGCAAGTCATGGCGGGACGATGCGGCATTTAATCCCCTTGCCGTTTCCCGGCCCTCGTCACCAGTGATGCCAGCCTGCCTGCATAAAATTGCCATTGCGTTAATAAGTTAGCATTTGTGACGAAGCGCCGCGGCGAAAGCCGGCAAAGCGTTCTGCCTGCCTGGCAACAGAGCCATGCAGGATCAACGGCTTGACCCTCTACCAAGCAACCGTTTAGGAGTCGGGGCCGAGACATTTCGTCCTCGACTTCCGTGAGAAAGGCCTGCGGCAGGTTCGCATGCGCCAATCGGTCGACACAGCCTCGCCCGATGCATCTCACCCGCATTCCGCACAACGCCTCCGACAGTCAGCTTACAAACGAGTAGCCAGACGATGACCGCCACGCCCCTCAAACTCAGCCCGTCGGAAGTCCATAAGGTGATTCTCGGCGCGATGATCGCCCTGTTCCTCGCCGCCCTGGATCAGACCATCGTCGCCACCGCCTTGCCGTCGATCGGCGGAGATCTCGGCGACTTCCATCTGATGTCCTGGATCGTGACCGCCTATCTGCTGACGGCCACCGCCGCAACGCCGATCCTCGGCAAGCTCAGCGATCTCCATGGCCGGCGCCCGGTGATGCGGGCCAGCATTATCATCTTCCTCGCGGGCTCGGTGCTCTGTGCCCTCTCGAAATCGATGGTGGTACTGATCCTCGCCCGGGCCTTGCAAGGCTTCGGCGGCGGCGGTCTCATCACCCTCGCTCAAACAGTCGTCGCCGATGTCGTCTCCCCCCGCGAACGTGGCCGTTACGGCGCCTATTTCGCCGGGGTCTGGGCCGGTTCTTCATTGCTCGGTCCCATTCTCGGTGGCCTTCTCACGCAATATGCCAGTTGGCATTGGATCTTCTGGATCAACCTGCCGATCGGCCTCGCCGCCGTGGTCATCACCGACCGCATCCTGCAGCGGATCACCCGGCATGGATCGGCCAAGCGCATCGATTATCCGAGCGTCATCCTCTTTGCCTGCAGCAGCACATCGCTTCTGCTGGCCCTGTCCTGGGGCGGCACCGAGTTTTCCTGGCTGTCCTGGCCGATCGGTGCGGCCCTGCTGGTCTTCGCCGTCACCGGCGTCATTTTTGCCCGACGCCAGTTGCGTCTGGACGAGCCGATCATGCCGCCCCGGTTTTTCGGCGACAGCGTCGTCGCTCCGGTCCTGATGTCGATCTTCCTGGTCTTCGGCGCCTATCTGACCTTGACCGTCCTCACGCCGACTTACCTGCAACTGGTCCTGCAGCGCCAGGCCAGCGAGGTTGGCTTGATGATGATCCCGCTCATGCTCTCCTCAACGGCCGGCGCCGCGTTCTCCGGGCGCTATATCTCGCATACCGGCAGCTATAAGCTGCCGACCCTGATCGGGCTGCCCTTGGCGGTCCTTTGCCTCGTCGCACTTGGCTGTCTCACCGATCGATCGATGCCGCTCGTCACCGCCGGACTGCTGATGCTGATCGGCCTCGGCATCGGGCCGATCTTTCCGATCGCCAATGTGGCGGCGCAGAATGCCGTCGGCCGCCGCGATCTCGGCGTGGTCAGCGGCGCCATCGGCTTCGCCCGGGCCCTGGGCGGTGCCATCGCCACGGCGGCGGGCTCCGCTCTGGTGCTGGGTCTCGTCCTGCATAACCTGCCGATCGGCGGCGAAGTGAACGGATTGACCGACCTCATGCGCCGCAGCCTGAGCGTGCCGGAGCGCCAGGACGTCGCCCATGCCTTTTCGATCTTCTATTTCTGCGTTGCCGGCATCCTCGCCATCGGCTGGGCGGTTTTCGCCCGCATCGAGCACCGTCCCCTGCATGACGGCCGCGATGTGCAGCCGACCCAGGAGATCGCCTGACGGCAAGTCACAGGCGGCAAGACGAAAAAGGGCACGATGCGCAGGCATCGTGCCCTTTCATTTTAAAGCGATGAAGAAGATCAGCCGCCGGCTTTCACTTCCTCGAACATCTTCGTGATCTTCTCATTATTGCGGATCGGCCGGGTGAAGACGGTGGTCTTCAGCATCGTGTCGGGGTCGGATGGCAGTTGCAATTCCTTCAGCTTCGCCTCGCCCTCGGCCTTCATCGCATCGCTGTTCGAGGAACCGTAGCCGTAATTCTCGATCAGCGCCTTGCCCGATGCTTCTTCCAGGCGGGCATTGATGAAGTCATAGGCGAGGTCGGCATGCGGCGTCCCCTTCATCATGACGAAGCCGCAAACCCAGGTCAGCATGCCCTCCTTGGGATGCATGAACTCGACCGGGACACCCTGTTTCTTCAGGCTGACCGCCGACGCATTCCAGGTCATGGCAGCAACCAGTTCGCCGGAAGCCAGGGCCTGTTCGATCGAGGTCATGTCTGTCGTATACATCTTCAGGAGCGGCCGCTGCTCCTGTAGTTTCTTGCGGGTCGCCTCGATCTGCGTGTCATCCATGTTGAACGGATCGAAACCAGCCAGCAGGCCGGCGACCATGGGCGTATCATGCACCGCGTCGATGGTGGCGAGCTTGCCCTTATAGGCAGGATCCCACAGCAGCTTCCAGCTCTGCTCCGGATTCTTCAGGAGATCCGTCCGATAGGTGATGGAGGTATTGCCCCAATCCCAGGGCACCATCCAGGTTTTGTCACCGTCGGCGAGCCCCGGCAGGTCGCGCAGGACCGGCGATATCTTCTCCCAGTTCTTCAGCCGCTTGGTGTCGATCGGCTCGATCAGGCCGGCCTCCTTCCAGCGTTCGACCTTGTCGTAGCAGGGATGGGCGAGGTCAGGCTTGAATCCGGCCTTCACCTTGGTGAAAGCCTCGTCGTCATCGCCGAAGAGGGCAATATCCACCGATCCCGGATGAGCCGCCTCGAAGGATTTATGGAAATCCGGCAGCTCATAGCCGCTCCAGGTGAAATAGGAAAGCTTCTCGCCGGCGACGGCATGGCCGTTCCAGGCCAATGCCACCGCACCGATGGCGGCCAAAGCCGCACCGATCAGCAGCCGGCGGCGTGGCGCGGATTTCATACTGGTTTGCTTCATGGGTTCCTCCCGATTGTTATGGCGGTCCACTTGTCGATCATTGCGCCGGCTCCCGCCCTGCCGGCTCGTTCAGTTGTCCCGCCGCGTCAGGTCGTGCCACGCCGCCGGAGCAATTCGCTGATGACGATCAGGAACAGCGAGCCCACCAGCATGCAGGAGCCCAGCGCCAGAATTTCCGGCAGCCGGCTGGGAAAGCGCAATTGCCCCCAGATATAAAGCGGCAGGGTCACATCCGTGCCCGACAGGAAGAAGGCGATGACGAACTCATCGATCGAAGTCGTGAAACAGAGAATGATCGAGGCGGCGATCGCCGAAGCCGAGAGCGGCAAGGTGATCTTCAGGAACGTGCCGATCTCATTGGCGCCGAGATCCAGCGCCGCTTCTTCCAGCGTGCGATCGAGCGAGACGAAGCGGCTCATCATGATCGAGAGGCTGAGTGGCGTGCAGAAGACAACATGCCCCAGGGTGATCGCTGTCAGCGAATTGTCGAAACCGACCATGCGCAGAAGCACCAGCAGGGCGATGCCCATGATGATGGATGGCATGAGCAACGGCATCATGCTGAGAGCCGTCAGCGCCTTGCCACCCGGCCAGCGATGGCGCACCAGGGCGAAGCCGCCGAGAATGCCGATCGTGGTAGCGATCAGGGAAGCAGCCGTCGCGACCTTCAGACTGTTGCCGGCCGCCGCCAGCAGGGCGTCATTGCGGCCGAGCGCCAGATACCAGTCGAAGGTCCAGTCCTTCAGCGGAAAGGCGACATGGATGCCGGAATTGAAGCTGAAGAGCAGAATGAAGGCCGACGGCAGATAGAGGATCACGGCGAAGAGTGCCGTATATCCCCAGAGCCAGTGCTGCTGCAGTCGACGCAGGGCATGGCGCAGGGGGCGCCGGGCCGAAACATGGGCGGATATCGACGACGTCGCCGGCAAGGGACGGTCCATCGTCATTCGCTGTCCTGCCTGCGGCGCTGGCCGATCGAGAAGAGAATGAGCAACGGCAGGCCAACCGCCAGGATGGTCGCCACCGACATGGCGGAGCCGGCGGGCCAGTCATTGCCCTTGCCGAAGGCGGATTGGATGAGATTGGCAACCATGACGCCCTCGGGGCCACCCACCAGGGTCGGCGTGATATAATCGCCAACCGTCGGCACGAAGATCAGCACCGCGGCCGAGATCACGCCCGGCGCCGAGAGCGGCAGGACGATCTTCAGAAAGACATTGCGCGGCAAGGCCCCGAGATCGGAGGCCGCTTCCAGCAAGTCACGCTCGATCCGATCCAGGGAGACATAGATCGGCAGGATGGCGAAAGCGAGATAAGCGTGGCTGAGCGCGATGATGACGGCCCCCGGATTATAGACCAGGAAGGCCAAGGGCTGATCGATCAGGCCGAGTCCAAGCAAGGCCGAGTTCAGCACGCCATTGAATCCGAGAATGATCTTCCAGCCGAAGATCCGCAGCAGATAGCTGGTGAAGAAGGGCGCGGAGACCACCACCAGCAGGATGGTCTTCATCCGCCCCGCCTTGAAGGAAATGAAATAGGCAACCGGATAAGCAAGGACGATGGTGACCACCGTGACCAGACCGGAAATCACCAGCGACCGGCCGAGGACGCGCCAGAAAAGCGGCCGCACGACATTGTCCTCATAGGCAGACCAGGAAAACGCGGTGAAGAGCGCGCTGGGATCGGTGCGCTGAAAACTGAGAGCGAGAATCAGCCCCAAGGCGGCGAGCACCGTCAGGATCGCGCTGACCCCCAAGGGCGCCAACAGCAGATATTTGCCCCATCGGTGGCGTAGGCCGCGCATGCTCCCCTGCTTACCCTTCCCCTGTTTTAGGTATTCTCATGCCGCAAATCTGAAACAGTCAATCTGGATTTTCAGTATTTTGATAAAACTGGCTTTCTGCTCGTGAGATGATGAAATCAACTCACCCATGTCGCTGATGGCGTGAGTGATCACGCGCAAGAAACCTGACGCATGAAAAAGGCCGGCCTCATATGGGGCCGGCCTTCGGATTTCAGCACTGCCTCAAGCCAGGCAGCCGGCAATTGAACGGCAGGCGCCTCAGGCCTCGGCCTTCTCCAGAACCAGCAGATCTTCCCGACCGAAACCGACCGAGACCGGAGCCCCCCGTTCCGGCAGGACCACGCCAGGATTATTGAAGGTATCCAGCAGCACCAGGCCATCGCCGAAGCGGACACGGATGCGGACCACGGAACCGAGGAACGCGACATCCTCGATATGCCCGGTCATCAGATTGCCGCTGCCGTTCAGGCCGCCAAGGCCATGAGCGGCATCGACCAGACGGACGGATTCCGGACGCAGGGCTACGGACCAGACATCGCCGGCCTGGGCCTCGGGAATGGACCCGGCCGTATGGACCTCGTGATCGTGGATCTGCAGACGACCCGCCTGGGCATCCAGTACCTTCGCCTTCAGGAAGCTCAGCGTGCCGACGAAGGAAGCGACAAAGCGGGTTGCCGGGTTGTTGTAGATTTCCGACGGCGTCCCGATCTGCTCGACCCGCCCCTCATTCATGACCACGACGCGATCCGACATGGAGAGTGCTTCTTCCTGGTCATGGGTCACGAAGATCGTCGTGATTCCCAGCTTGCGCTGCAGCGCGCGAATCTCTTCACGCAGCGAAATACGGATCTTGGCATCGAGGGCCGAGAGCGGCTCGTCGAGCAGCAGGACCTTCGGCTTGCCGGCCAGGGCGCGTGCCAGGGCAACGCGCTGCTGCTGGCCGCCCGACAATTGATAGGGATAGCGGGAAGCGAGATGCGGCAGCTTGATCAGTTGCAGCATTTCCTGGACCCGCTGGGCGATTTCCGCCGCCGGCCATTTGGCGACCTTCATACCGAAGGCCACATTCTCCGCCACCGTCATGTTGGGGAACAGTGCATAGGCCTGGAACACCATGCCGACATTGCGCTGATTGGGGCGCAGATGCGTGACGTCCTTGCCGTCGATGCGGATGGCACCGGAAGTCGGGCTTTCAAACCCGGCCACGGTTCTCAGGATCGTCGTCTTGCCGCAACCCGATGGGCCGAGGAAAGAGATGAACTCACCCTGCTCCACGGCAAGGTCGAATTGATGCACCACCGTCGCCTGGTCGAAGCTCTTGCGGACATTATCGATTTCTAGGAACGCCATTCCGATATCCTCTCAGGCAACACGCGCCAACTCAGCACATGCCGACAATACGGCTCAAGCCGCGTGCTTGGTCTGCTTCTGTCTGCCGAACACATTGATCAGACCCATACAGGCCCAGGTGACGACAAAGGCGATCACCGCCAGAGCCGAGGGCTCGTAAGCGCGGTTGGCCCCCACATTCTGCAGATAGGGACCGAAGGCCGGCCGGTTCAGCAGACTAGCCATGGTGAATTCGCCGATCACGATCGCGAAGGTCAGAAACGCACCGCTCAGAATCGCCGAGCGGATATTCGGCAAGATGATGCGGAACAAAATCGTCCCCATGCCGGCGCCGAGATTCTCCGCCGCTTCCGTCAAGGTTCGCACATCCATCGCCCGCAGGCCGGTATCGACCGCCCGGTACATATAGGGAAGCGCCAGGGCGACATAGCTGAAGGTCAACAGCAGATCGGTGGTCCGTGCATTCGCCGTCATCGGCAGCCAGGACGAGCTGTTATAGAGCCGAAGATAGCCGAAGACGATGACGATGGCCGGGATCACCAGCGGCAACAGGGTAATGAATTCCACCACCGGCCGCAGATGCGGCAGGCGCAGGCGGATCCAATAGGCCGTCGGTACCACGATCAGCACACCGACGATGATGGTCGCGATGGCCTGCAGCGTCGAATAGGCGAAAGATTCCTGGAACCGCGCATCGCTGAAGACGGAGCGATAGGCATCGAAACTGTATTCGCCCCGCCGCATGCGCAGGGAGAACTCGAACGTCGCGATCAGCGGTATCAGGAAATAGAGCGTGCCGACCGTGATGGCGAGCCAGGCGCCCCATCTTGTCTGCTTCATCGCAGCCACCTTTCGCTGCGCTGACGCAGCCAGATATAGAAGCCGTTGGAGAGGCCCGTAATGACGATCATGCCCAGCGCCAGCGCATAACCCAGATTCTGGTTATGCAGCACGTCGCCCTGGATCTGGGCGTAGAGCTTGATGGTGATGATGTTGAGCGAACTGCCGGTCAGCGCATAGGCCGTGGCAATTGCGCCGAAAGCATTGGCGAAGAGCAGCAAGGTGGTGCCAAGAATGCTCGGCCAAAGAATCGGCAAGGCGACATAACGCCAATACTGGCTGGCATTGGCGCCGAGAATTTCCGATGCCTCACGCCATTCCCGCTTCAACCCGTCCAGCGCCGGCGTGATGATCAGCACCATCAACGGGATCTGGAAATAGAGATAGGTCAGCGTCAGGCCCCAGAAACTCAGAAGATTGAAGCCGGCCGAATAGATGTTGAAATCGACGTACTTGTTCAGCAGGACCGTCACCAGCCCGAGCCGCCCCAAGGTTGCCAGGAAGGCGAAGGCCAGCGGCAGGCCGGCGAAATTCGAGGCGACACCGGAGAATGTCATCAGGGTCGGCCGAATCCATTGCGGCAGGCGCCCCAGCACCACGGCAAAGGCCAGGATGAAGCCGCCGAGCGCGCCGAAGATCGCCGAGGCGGCGCTGATCTTGATGCTGATCAGATAGGCGCTGAGGATCGACGGGTCGAACAGGTCGACGATGTTCTTGAAGGTGAAATGGCCGTCCGCATCCTGGAAGGCGCCGACGATCAAATACATGGTCGGCAGGACGAGGAAGAGCAGAGCAAACAGGAAGAACGGCGACACGCCGAGCCAGGCCCAGCCGGCCTGGCTGAGCTGCCATCCGGCGGCGCGCTGTTTGGCTGTGACGTTTTGCGTCGTATCAGTCATCTGAACCGGTTCGGTCAAAAGCATCGAGGTTGCGCCGCTTTGCAGACCCGGAGGTCAGCAAAGCCTGGCGCAACCTCGCCTAAGATTTGGTGCGGAACCGTCCTTATTGGACGTTGGCGCCGACTACCTTGTCCCATTCCTTGGTGATCACCGGCTTCGCCGCATCCTGCTCGGCGACCGTCGGGAACACCGCCTTGTCATAGGCTTCCGCCGGCGGCAGCTTCTTCAAGAGTTCCTGCGGCACCTTGCCCTTGGCGACCAGATCCTTGAAGCGGATCGGATGGCAATAGCCCTTCAGCCAACCGATCTGGCCTTCGTCGGAATAGAGGTATTCCATCCACAACTTCGCCGCATTCGGATGCGGGGCGTAGGCGCTGATCGCCTGCACATAGACACCGGCAACGACGCCGCTCTTCGGCACCACGACCTCGACATTCGGATTGCCCTTCAGCGTATCGCGGTCGGCCAGGGCGTTATAGTCCCAGCGGATGACGATCGGGGTCGAGCCCTGAGCCACCGAGGCAACCTTGCCGATAACAGGCACGAAATTGCCGTTCTTGTTCAGCTCAGCGAAGAACTTCAGGCCTTCATTGGCGGCCGTGGTGGCATCGGTAGCACCGGCGGAGAGGCCGGCGGCATAGACGCCCTGGATGGCCTGGTTCGAAGCGCGCGGATCGCCCGCCAGCGCCACGGAGTTCTTGTAGTCGGCGCCCAACAGGTCTTTCCAATCCTGCGGCACTTTCTTGACGATATCGGAGTTCACCTCGAAAGAGAGAACGCCGTAATAGTCGCCGTACCAATAACCATCAGCATCCTTGGCGCTGTCAGGGATCGAATCCCAGGTCGAGACCTTATAGGGCTGAATGAGGTTGTCGGCCTTGGCTTGCGGGCCGAAAGACAAGCCGACATCGATGACGTCCGGCGCCTGCGGGCCGGTATTGCCCTTATTCGCCTTGATCGCCTCGACCTCGTCGCCCGAGCCGGCATCCGGATTGAGCTCGTTCACCGTCAGGCCATATTTCGCCTTGAAGCCTTCGATCAGGTCGCCATAACCGCACCAGTCATGCGGCAGCGCGATCGTCGTCAGTTGGCCTTCCTTCTTGGCCGCCGCGATCAGGTCCTGCATGGCATCTGCAGATGCGACCCCCGTGGCGATCGCCGTCGTCGACATCAAGGTCGCGACGGACAAGCTAACCATACGCATCCAAGCCGGCTTCATATGTACCTTCCTCTCTGTAAGGTGACGGCAAGCGTCACTGGAACCTTCCCCATGATTACGTAACCAGCGATCACGCAATCAGCCACGCGTCCTCGTTGTGCTCGGACGGGCCAACGCGCGCAATCTAACCAGTCATTATTGCAGTCTTGTGACCGAACGAGTGCGCAGGTGCTTTAATCTGGGGATAAAATGAGCGAAGACGCAAATCGGCTTTGCGAAGCCGAAAAGCGCATTTTACCCACATCATTCCCGATCCGCCCTGCAAGCAGTGCCACCCCTGACCAAAGCAGCCTTGAACAGCCGCTTCTTTGTTTTGTCACATTTCTGTAACTCAATGATAAGCAAGTCGCTTAAAAAAACAATCCCACATTGATCGACAGGCAACAGTATCGAGATCACCCCCGCCGGTCGCCAGATCGATCCGCCAGACAACTGACTGACCGGGTATATGCGCGAATCCGAACATTTGCCGGAAGAGTCCCCATTCCCCGCCTCTGCCACCCTTCCGAGTACCCGGCAAACCGTCCACCGGCAACCTTTCAGACCTCGCCCGCAATTCTCGCGGGCCTTTGCATCGCGCTATGGCATCATGGCCGCCTCATTCCTTTCGGCCGAGGCCCCGCATGACCACTCCTGGCGCAGACGATCCGCAGCATCCGGTTTCCGGCAACGCCGCCATCGAGATGACCATCCTGCCCCGGACCCGCGATCTCGGTGGCTTCGAGGTCGGGCGCGTGCTGCCGGCGATCGGCAAGCGCATGGTCGGCCCCTTCATCTTCCTGGATCAGATGGGGCCCGTCACCTTCGCGCCGGGCCGGGGAATCGATGTCCGGCCGCATCCCCATATCGGCCTTTCCACCGTCACCTATCTTTTCCAGGGGACGATCCTGCATCGCGACAGCGTCGGCTCGATACAGCCGATCGAACCCGGAGACGTCAATTGGATGACGGCCGGCAGCGGCATCGCCCATTCCGAGCGGACGCCTCCCGATTTCCGGGACGGCACCCATCCCCTGTTCGGCATCCAATCCTGGGTGGCGCTGCCGAAGGCGCAGGAGGAACGGCAACCGTCCTTCCATCACCATCCGGCGGCAAGCCTGCCGCTGCTCGATCTCGACGGCCCGCATGGCCGCCTGATCGCCGGATCGCTGTACGGGGCGACCTCGCCGGTCGAGGTTTCTTCGCCGCTATTCTATGCCGATATCACCATGCCGGCCGGCACCACCCTGCCCATCCCGGCGACCTATGAGGAGCGGGCCGTCTATCTGATCAGCGGCAGCATCGATCTCGCCGGCAGCACCTTCGATACGGCGCAGCTCCTGGTCCTCAAACCCGGCACAGCGCTTCAAGTCAAGGCAACGGCACCGTCGCATCTCCTCCTGCTCGGCGGGGAGCCCTTGGAGGAGCCCCGTTACATCTGGTGGAATTTCGTCTCCAGTTCGCAGGAGCGGATCGAACAGGCGAAAGCCGATTGGGAGGAACGGCGTTTTGCCCATGTGATCGGCGAACACGAATTCATTCCGCTGCCGAAGTAATCGATCCGGTCACCAGCAGTACGGCGCCTGTCGCGCAACGGTCATCAAGCTGAGATATGGCGGCAATGAAGCCGTGACAACAGTATCAGCTATGCCCAGTCTTGCCGCCACCGACGCCGCCGCGATTGACCTGACCTATGCCAGTCAGTGCGATGGTCCGATTTCCCGCGGCTTCATCCGTCTGGTCGAAATCCTGACCGGACAGCTCAAGCTCAAGCGGTTATACGAGCTCTATCAGTCCGAGATGCGGGACAGCACGGATTTCTGGGAAGCGGCGATGCGGCTGCTCGACCTCAGCATCGATTACGATGCCACGAAGCTCGATGCCCTGCCGAAGACCGGTCCCCTCATCATCGTCGCCAATCATCCCTTCGGACTGGTCGACGGCCTGCTGATCGGCGCGCTGGCCCATCGCGTCCGCTCGGATTTCAAGGTTCTCACCAATGCCCGGCTCTATCCGCCCGATGCGGATGTGCAACGCTATATCCTGCCGATCGACTTCGATCCGACAGACGCGGCGCAGGCAACCAATCTGGCAACCCGCGCGACGGCCCGCCGCCATCTCAAGGGTGGCGGTTGCCTCATCATCTTCCCCGCCGGCGGGGTGGCGACGACACCGACGCCCTTCGCCCGCCGGGCCATCGATCTCGATTGGAAGCCCTTCACGGCACGCCTGATCCACGAGGCGAAAGCCAGCGTCGCGCCGATCTATTTCCACGGCCAGAACAGCCGGCTGTTCCAGATCGCCAGTCATATCAGCATGACGGCCCGTCTGGCCCTGCTGCTGCACGAAGTCGCCAATAAGATCGGCCGGCGCTTCCGCGCCACGATCGGCGATGTCATGCCCTATGATGCGGTCCGCGATCTGCGCGACAGCCGTGCCCTTTGCCAATTCCTGCGGGACTGCACCTACGCGCTCGGCAGTCAAGCGTCCGCGCGCTGAAGCGCTTCTGGCCGCCCACTCAGTTAACAGTTACTTAACGCTTTCATAAAAGCGTCACGCAAGCGTCATCGCCCCTAGCATCATAAGCCTATTGAGTAGGTTTCCGGCCACCGGTTCCGCCACGGATCCTGCGTTACCAGGACTTTGCGAGGCCGAGGCCTGTCCGATGAAGAACTGGGGATTCTCTGATGACACAAGCCTCCATGAGTACGATTGATCTGCGGCCGGCCAAATCGAGCCTGGTTGCCGTCGGCGCCTTCGCCGCGATTGTCGCCATCGGCATCGCTTATTCAGCCGCGCATCTGATCCAGGATCTGTCGATCGCGCCGGCTGCGACCATCCTGCCTTATATCCTGCTGGGCATCGCCCTGCTCATCGCCCTCGGCTTCGAATTCGTGAACGGTTTCCACGATACCGCCAATGCCGTCGCCACGGTGATCTATACCCACTCCCTCAGCCCCAATGTGGCGGTCATCTGGTCGGGCCTGTGGAACTTCATCGGCGTCCTGACCTCGACCGGCGCCGTCGCCTTCGGCATCGTTTCGCTGCTGCCCGTCGAGCTCATTCTGCAGGTCGGCAGCCAGGCCGGCTTCGCCATGGTCTTCGCCCTGCTGATCGCGGCGATCATCTGGAATCTCGGCACCTGGTATTTCGGCCTGCCGTCCTCCAGTTCGCATACGCTGATCGGATCGATCATCGGTGTCGGCTTGATGAACCAGTTGATGGCGCAGAATGCCAGCGGCACCAGCGGCGTTGATTGGAACCAGGCGATCAATATCGGCAAGTCGCTGGTCTTCTCGCCCTTGGTCGGGTTCTTCGCCGCCGCCTTGCTGCTGCTCTTGACCAAGGCCGTGATCCGCATTCCGGCGCTCTACCGCGCACCCGAAGGCAAGGCGCCGCCACCGCTCTGGATCCGGGCGCTGCTGGTGTTGACCTGCACCGGCGTCAGCTTCGCCCATGGCTCGAATGACGGGCAAAAGGGCATGGGCCTCATCATGCTGATCCTGATCGGTACCGTGCCGACCGCCTATGCGCTCAACCGGACGATCGATCCCGCCCAGACGCAGAGTTTCGAGCAAAGCTCGATCCAGATCAGCCAGACGCTGGACAAGGCTGGCGGCGCCAGCAGTGCGACCTTCCCCGGTGATGCCCGCGCCGCCGTCACCACCTATATCAAGCATCATCAACTGGCCGGCGACACGGTACCTGCCTTGCAGGCTCTGATCGCCGATATCAACCGCCAGGTGAAGGAATACGGCTCGGTCTCCAACGTACCGCCCAGCCAGGTCGGCAACGTGCGCAACGACATGTATCTCGCATCGGAAACCCTGCGCCTGATGCTCAAGGCGGATCAGCCGCATTTCGAGGCGGCGGATCTCACGACGGTCACCGCCTATAAGGCTTCGATCGACAAGGCGACCAAATTCATCCCGACCTGGGTGAAGGTGGCGGTGGCGATCGCCCTCGGCATGGGCACCATGGTCGGCTGGCGCCGGATCGTCGTGACGGTCGGCGAGAAGATCGGCAAGTCGCACCTGACCTATGCCCAGGGCGCCAGCGCGGAGATCGTCGCCATGGCGACGATCGGTGCGGCCGATGCCTTCGGCCTGCCGGTCAGCACCACCCATGTACTGTCGTCGGGCATCGCCGGCACCATGGCCGCCAACCGCTCCGGCCTGCAGGGATCGACCGTACGCAACCTGGTGATGGCCTGGGTTCTGACCCTGCCGGCATCGATCGCCCTGGCCGGCGCCCTGTTCTGGCTGCTGCGTCACATCTTCTGAGCTGCCGGCAACTCCTCGCCGAGCATGCCGCCGCCGGGTGTCTCACTCGGCGGCGGCGACTTCCGGATCGGCCAACCGGCCGCGATAGAGTGCCGCCACCAGATCGGATTGCGTCACCATTCCCGCCAGCTTCTGCTCGTGATCGAGAACTGGGATGTGATGCAGGCCACGATCCGACAACAGGGGGACCAGTTCGACGATGTGACGGTCGACCGGTGCCGTCACGACCGGTGAGGTCATGATGTCGCCGACGACCTTGATCGCCCGCCGCCGCCAGCCGCCCCCCCGCAAAAGACGCTGCAGCCGTGCATCGAAGCCCTTGAAGGCAGGCTGATCGACCTGAAGGATGAAGTCCTCCAGGGTGACGATACCAAGGATATGGCGCGACTGATTGTCGATCACCGGCAGCGCCTTCAAGCGATGCTGCCGCAGCAATGCCCAGGCATCCTGCAATTCCGTCGCCTTGCCGACCGCAATGATATCCCGCGACATGATATCGGCGCAGGTGATTTCGCCGAAACGGCGGCGATAGGCGTGCATCTCGGTTTGCAGGAAGAGATTCTCGAGATCGTCCCGGTCGATATCCAGCAGTTCCCGGTATTCCTTCAAGACATCGTCAAGATCGGCGGGCACGAAGCCCAGGCGATCGCCCGGTTTGGGATCCGCCGTCTGGTGAATATTGGCATGGCTGACGACGGCGACATGGGGATAGCGATGGCGCGTCAGATTATTGAAGAGAAGGGCCACCCCGAGCAGCAGCACCGAGTTCAACCCCACCGGCGCCAGCAGAAAGCCGTAGCCAAGATGATGCACAGCCGGACCGCCCAGCACGGCGGTCAGGGCGACGGCGCCGCTCGGCGGATGCAGGCAACGCAAGGTGAACATCGCACCGATGGCCCCGGCAATGGCCAAAGCCGCCGCCCAGAAGGGATCGTGAATCCAGATGCTGCAGGTGACGCCGATCGCGGCGGAAACCAGATTGCCGCCGATGATCGACCAGGGCTGGGCGAGCGGACTGGCCGGGACGCCGAAAAGCAGCACCGCCGACGCCCCCATCGGCGCAATCAGCAACGGTACTGCACTGGTCTCCCCCAGAACCGTGAGGCTGACGATCCCGGTCGTCAGAATACCCAGCAATGCGCCACAACAGGCGCGGAACCGCTCAAGGTGACCGACCGCCATGCGGCCCGGCACGAAGCTGCGCAACCAGCGCAAGAATCCTTGCAACACACCCAATCCTTTATTGGCCAGCGAGCCGGCGTCACGCGGCCCCTCCCCCTCTCCCCCGGAGGTGCCACAGACGCGCCCCGCAAGCACGAAGAGACGATTTGACCCTAGGCCAATTTCCGGAGGACGAACCTGTAAACGGCCGGCATGGATCAGCCTGCGAACGACGGCCGGACCCTAAGGACATGCCGGCCGGGACGCAAGGGACGTAAGGACGGGAAACAGGGATTTTAGGGAACGGCGCTCAGGAAGCCGCCTGCCAGGCATCGGCCACGGCCGCCGCCGACATGGCGTCATAGACGGTCGTTTCCTTCAACGGGCAAGGCGGCTCGGCATAAATGCCAATGATCACCTTACCGATACCACGACCGCCGCATGTCACCGGCAGGAGCAGGCGATGGTATTTCGACAAGGTGGAACCGCCGACCGAACTGTCGATGCACCAATAGACCGGCGCCTGCCGATCCACCATCTGGTCATAGGGAGCAAGCAAGGCGCCCCGCGCATGATCGGGCACGACTTCGTCCAGCAATTGGCCGGTCCAGTCGCCGCCGTCATACTCCGTTATCGCAAGGCCTGAGAGCACCACACGCCAGCGCGGATACCGCGAGCGGTATTCCGGCTGTTCCGCCGTGACGATGCCGATATGGCCGAACCACGGCCGGAAATCTTCGGCGATGAAATCGACACGGTCCGGCATGCGCCGATGATTCAGCCTGCCGTGCCAGAGGGCATGGAGGTCGTGCAACTGCTGATGCGGGATATGCATAGGTCCCTCCTGCGGCGGGTCCGCCGGATAGTTTGCAACAATCGTTTCGCAATTTGAAGGTGGAGCCAGGGCCCGCAGGCGACACCGGACACACCTGCCGGGTTTCTTGTCAGGAAAGTTTATTTACTTTTTCTCAAGATATCGTTCCTAGGCTTAATCAGCACAAATAGCGCCGCAAGACGGCGAAAAAGCATTCCTGGAGGGGAAGGATGTCTCGGAATATCGCCGGTCGGGGTATCGTCGGCCGCCTATCGTTAAGCGCCAAGATTCTCATCTCGCTCATCAGCGCTTTGCTGATCGGCATGGCGGTAACGACTTATGTCCTCTCGTCGAGAAGCAGCAAGACCACCGAGAGCTTGGCCCTGGATAGCGGCCGGGCTCTGGCGGGCGGCATCGCCACGCGCGTCCAGGGCTTCATCAATCCCAATTTCAAGATCGTGGAGACATTGCGGGACTCCTTCATCGCGATGCAGGCCAAGGGCGTGACCGACCGCATGCTCTATCTGGCGATGGTCGAAAGCGCGATGAAGGCCAATCCGCAAGTGCTCGCCGTCTGGACCGCCTGGGAGCCCAATGCCCTGGATGGCAAGGATGCCGATTTCGTCAACAAGCCGGGCCATGACGCCAGCGGCCGCTTCGTGCCCTATGTGGTCGGCAAGCCCGACGGTTTCGACCTGACCCCGCTGGTTGACTACGACAAGCCCGGTCCCGGCGACTATTACCAGCTCGCGCGCAATTCGGGAAAAGAGCAGATCATCGAGCCCTATCCCTATCAGGTCGGCGACAAGACCGTGGTGATGACCAGCCTCGTCACCCCCATCATCATCGATGGCAAGGTCCGGGGCGTGGTCGGCCTCGACTTCAATCTCGAGAGCATTCAGAAGAGCCTGGCGGAGATCAAACCCTATGAGACCGGCTCCGTCTCCCTGATCTCGAACAACGGCAATTGGGCCGCCTTCCAGCAGGTCGAGAAGATCACCAAGCCGATCGATGCCGATTATCCCAGCCTCACACCGGCCAAGGCTGCCGTCACCGCCGGCAAAAGCACGATGATCAGCGACTATTCACAGGCCCTGCAGACCAATGTCTATCGCGTTTTCGAACCGGTCATCATCGGCCATACGGAAACACCCTGGTCGGTCATGGTCAACCTGCCGCAGGACAAGATCCTGGCACCGTCACGCGACCTGACGCTCTTCATCATCATCGCCGCCGCGATCCTGATCGTTGTCATGTCGGTCATCATCGCCATCCTCATCCGCAGCCTGATCGCCCGACCGATCTTCAGCCTGACCGAGACAGTCGGCCAGCTCGCCGAAGGCAATACCGCCGTCGATGTCCCCTCGACCCAGCGTGGCGACGAACTCGGTGTCATGGCGCGGGCGATCGACGTCTTCCGCGGCAAGCTGATCGAAATGGATGAAATGCGCGGCCGGCAGGCCGAGGCCGAACGGGTCGCGGAAGCCGAGAAGAAACGGCTGATGCGGGAGCTCGCGGACAACTTCGAAAGCAGTGTCCAAGGCGTCGTCCAGGCGGTCTCCTCCTCAGCCACGGAGCTGCGTGCCAATGCGCAATCCATGGCGAGCGTCGCGGAGGAAAGCACCCGTCAGGCTTCGGCCGTTGCCGCCGCGGCGACACAGGCCTCCGCCAATGTCACCACCGTCGCCGCCGCCTCGGAGGAATTGTCGGCCTCGATCGGCGAGATCAGCCGCCAGGTCAATGACAGCACCACCGTCGCCCGCTCGGCCGTGGAAGAGGTCGCCAAGACCGGCGAAACGATCGAGAGCCTGGCCCAGGCGGCGGACAAGATCGGCGGCATCGTCCAGATGATCAACGATATCGCCAGTCAGACCAACCTCCTCGCCCTCAACGCAACGATTGAAGCCGCCCGCGCCGGAGAGGCCGGCAAGGGCTTTGCCGTCGTCGCCTCCGAGGTCAAATCGCTGGCCAATCAGACGGCCCGCGCCACGGAAGAGATTTCCGGCCAGATCGGCAGCATGCAGGACATTACCCGTCATGCTGTGACGGCGATCCAGAACATCAGCAGCACGATGGGCCGGATCAGCGAGATCTCGAGCGCAATCGCCGCCGCGGTAGAGGAGCAATCCGCCGCTACCCAGGAGATCTCCAACAATGCGCAGCAGGCGGCATCCGGCACCGATGAGGTCAACCGCAACATCACCGGCGTTTCCGAAGCAGCCCACGAAGCCGGTGGCGCCTCATCCCAGGTCCTGACAGCCGCCGGCGAATTGTCGTCGCAGTCGGAGATGCTGCGGATGCAGGTCGACAGCTTCATCACCAAGATCCGCGCCGGCTGAAGCCGGATGCTCACAGGGGACATCGCGCCGCGAAGTTCCCTGTGAACTGCACCGAGCTCTGGTTAATGAGCGATAGAGTGCGTCGGGGCGTTAGGGCCGACGACGGGCGGCGGTCAAGAGGACATTGACCGAGAGGATGACGATGCAGCCGACAAAGAGAACCGGCGCCAGCAGATCCTGCATCACCGAGAAATAGGGCAGAACGACTCCACAGCAAGCACACCACAAAATGAGAGCTGCCGCGAACCATCGATCGTCGATAAAGAGGCTGAAGAACTCACGGAAGATCGTCCGGATCATCGCGGCATCTCCTTCCTGGCCTGCTCCGGCGCGCAGAAGCGGGCAAGAATGGCCAGGCAGCCGGCCGCCAGCAGAAAGCCGAGCATGAGAACCGGAATGGCCCAATCGGAACCCGGCCAGGGAAAGTCCAAACCTTCGCCGATCCAGAATGTGCCGAAAGCGGAGATCAGCACGCCGACCATGAATTTCAGGCTGTTTTCCGGCACCAAAGCGAGCGGCCGGTGAAGGATCAGGCCCAGCAGGACGACCAGCAGCAGAGCGGCACCGGCACCCAGTGAAGCCGGCAGCAGCAATCCCGGCGCGGCACCGACCGCCAGCACGATGAAGACCACCTCGATTCCCTCGAGCAGTACCGCCTTGAAGCTCGTCACCAGGGCGATCGCGTCCAGCCGCCCCTGCGCGGCGGCGGAGCCCCGCTGGAGCTCTCTGGTTTCCGATGCGAAAACGGCAGCTTCATCATGCAGGGGGATGATACCGCCCGCGCGCAGGATGGCCTTGCGCAGCCAGCGCATGCCGAAAAGCAGCATCAGAAGACCGACCACCAGTTGCAGCCAGCGGATCGGCAATTGACTGATCAGGGGGCCGAACAGAAGCACGATGGCGATCAATGCGATCAGCGCGCCGGCAACGCCGGTCAGGGCGGACCGCCAGCCGCGCACCAACCCGACCGCCAGGACGATGGTCATGGCTTCGACGAATTCCACCAGCGACGCAAGAAAGGCGGCGGCCATCGCCGGTGCCACATGGAGCCAATGAGACATGATCAAGCCCAGTTGTGACGAAAACGCAGCAGATTGCCGTCGTATCCTTTCCGCCCGGCAATCATCAAGCTGATTTATGCCGGATTTTCTGTCGCCGCCCTGACGGACATGACAGCAAGATATCAGTCAGATCGACCGCGGTCCCGGCCTTAAGCAATGCACTCGCCGCCATCGACCACCAGGGCATGGCCCGTCATGAAGGCCGACCGGTCGGAAGCGAGATAGAGGATCGATTCGGCGATTTCCTCGACCGACGCCCACCGCCCGAGGGGGATCTTCTTCTTGACATAATGCTCGATCGCGTCACGGCCGCCCATCTGCCGGATATAGGGCTCGTTGAAGGGCGTATCGACCCAGCCCGGGCATAAGGCGTTAACACGGATATTATAGGGCCCGTAATCCAGCGCCATCTGCTTCGTCATCATGATGACGGCCGCCTTGGTGGTGATATAGGCCAGCATCTCCTGATCGAGGAAGACACCGGAATTCGACGATGTGTTGATGATGACGCCCTTGCCTTGTGCCTTCATCTGGCTCACGGCATGCTTCGCAGCCAGGAAATGCGCCCGCACATTGACACGCCAGGAATCGTCCATCCCCTCGGCACTCACCTGCTCGAGAGAGCCGGCCACCTGAATCCCGGCATGGTTATGAAGGATATCCAGTCGGCCATGCCGGGCAATGACATCGGTAATCAGGTGCTCGACCGCCGCATCGTCGGTGACGTCGAGGGCACGACTTTCGGCCCGCCCGCCGGCCGCGGTGATCGCGGCGGCCGTAGCGGCACTTGCTTCCGCATGCCGATCGACCACGACGACGACGGCCCCTTCCCGTCCCATGATCAAGGCGCCGCCCTGGCCGATGCCGGAACCGGCACCCGTGACGACAGCCACTCTGTCCTTGAGAATCATCAATTATCCTTTCAGGCCTTGGCGGCACCCGATGCCGGCCGCCGCGACCGCCGCAGCAGAACCTGCGCCGAAATCAGCATGGTCAGGGAGAACATCATCACCATCGTGCCGATCGCATTGATCTCCGGCGTGACGCCGCGTCGGATCGAAGAAAATACGTAGATCGGCAAGGTGTTCTTCGATCCCGCGACGAAGAAGGCGATGACGAAGTCATCGAAACTGAAGGTGAAGGACAGCAGGAAGCCCGCGATGATGCCCGGCGCCAATTGCGGCAGCGTCACCTGGCGGAAGGTGGCAAACGGATCGGCATAGAGATCCATCGAGGCTTCGATCAGGCTGCGATCCATGCCGGCGATGCGGGCCCGGACGATGACGATCACCAGCGCCATAGCGAAGAGCGTATGGGCGGCGATGATCGATCCGTAGCCGAGCGACAGGCGCGGCGGCTGGCCGCCCGGCCAGACGCTTGCCAGGAAGGAATTGACGGCGCCGAAGGTGGTCACCAGGGCGATCAGCGTGGCAATGCCGATGACGATGCCCGGCACCATGATGGCGATATAGGTGAGGGCATCGAAAAGCGCGCGGGCGAAACCCTTGATCCGCTGGGCGGCGATCGCCGCCATGGTCCCCATAATGGTCGCCAGGATGGCGGTGGTGCTGGCGACGACGACGCTGTTCCCCAGCGCATCCAGCATCAGGCTGTTCTCCAGCACCTTGCCGTACCAGCTCAGGGAGAATCCCTGGAAGCCGGCGGCATTGCTGCCGCTGTTGAAACTGAACAGCACGATCAGCGCGATCGGCGCATAGAGAAAGAGATAGACCAGGTATGAATAAAGGCGCAGCAGCATGGCGGTTACATCAGTGAGACGTCGCGGCCCTGTAGCTGCCGCGTGAAACGGAGATAGGCGGTGACCGTGACGATCATGATGCAGACCAGCGCCATCGCGCAGGCCGATCCGAACGGCCAGTTGAGGCTTTGCAGGAAAAGATCGACCAGCGCATTGCCGATGAAGAAGACCTTGCCGCCACCCAGCATCTGCGGAATGAGGTACTCACCCATCAGCAGGATGAAGACCAGCATGCAGCCGGTGATGACCCCCGGTGCCGACAGCGGAAAGGTAACCTGGCGGAAGGTCGCCCAGGGCGTCGCGCCGAGATCGGCCGAAGCTTCCAGCAATCGCTTGTCGAGCTTTTCCAGGCTGACGAAGATCGGAAAGACGATCAGCGGCAGATATCCATAGACGATGCCGACAAGGACGGCGAAGGGTGTGTTGATGAGGCGGATATCGGGAATGCCGATCCAATCCAGCAGGGCTGGAATCCCCCGGCCACCGAGAATGAACATCCAGGCATAGGTGCGGATCAGGAAGCTCGTCCAGAACGGCACGATCACCAGGATCAGCAACAGCATGCGCGACCGGGGACTGGCCCGCAGCGCCAGATAGTAAGCCAAAGGGTAGCCGACCAGCAGGCAGATCAGCGTGCCGACCGGCGCCAGGGTCAGTGTGTTTCGGAAAGCGGCCCAGCGGGCCGGCAGATTCATGTAATTGGCGAAGGTGAAGGCGGCCTGGTAACCGCCGGTCGGCGCCCGCTCGCCGAGGCTGTAGACGATGACGACGGCCAACGGCAGCAAGAGCAGCATGAAGAACCAGAAGGCGCTGGGGGCGAGCAGCACCGCTGTCCAGCCCCAGCCTGTCCTTTCCTTCGGCTTCACCGCCTTACCGCTCATCGCGACCGTCGCCATCCCCTCACCCTTCGTCTTCGATCAGGCCGACTTGAAGCGGGCCATGATTTCCGCCCGCGCCGGATTGGTCAGCGTCGTGGCGGCACCGAATTCCAGCGGCGTCAACAATTCCGCCGCCGGATACATGATCTGGTTGTTCTGGATATCCGCCGGCAGCAGGTCGAAGACCCGCTTATCGGCCACCGGATAGCCATGCGCCAGGACCTCTTCCTTGTTATGGGCGGGATCCAGCAGATAGTTGATCAGGGCATAGGCGCCGGGCTTGTTGTTGGATTCCTTGGCGATGGCGAAGAAATCCGACCAGATCTCACCGCCTTCCTTGCCGATCACATAAACGATCTCCGGCATGTCGCGATGAAGCTGATTGGCATCGCCCGTCCAGGCCACCGTCAGCCAGGCATCGCCGCTGCGCATCGACGGCTGATAATCGCTGTTGATGGCAAAGAGATGCGGCTTGGCGTCGAGCAGCAGCTTTTCGGCTTCCGCCAGTTCCTTCTCGTCGATCGAGTTGAAGGAATAGCCGTAGTATTTGAGCGCATTGCCGATGGTGGTGAGCTGATAGTCATGCACCATGGTACGGCCGCTATACTTGCCACGCGTCAGGTCCCAGAAATCCTTCCAGGACGTCATCTTCTCGCTGATATGCTTGGTATTGACGCTGTAGCCCGTGGTGCCCCAGTTCTTATGCACGGCATAGACCTTGCCATTGACCGTGCCCGGCTGGGTGAAACGCTGATCGGTATAGAATTTCGGCTGATAGTTCGGCAACTGGCTGATGTCCAGCGGCTCGATCAGGTCTTCCTTGACATAGTTCTCGATCGTGTAATTGGTCGGCACGAAGACGTCCCAACCGGTTCCGCCCGCCTTCAGCTTGGCGAACATCTCTTCGTTCGAGCCGAAAACCGTCATCTCCACCTTGGCGCCGGTTGCTTCGGCGAAGGCATCGAGATTCTTCTGGCTGTGATAATTCGGCCAGGTGGTCAGGCTGACCTTGTCGCCGATATTGCCGGCATAGGCCGGCCGGGTGCCGAAGATCGTCGGCATCGCCGTTGCCAGCACGGCCGTCGCCGTGCCGAGGCCGGTGACGCCGAGGAAATGGCGCCGTGAAATCGAACCCTTTTGATATCGCCGCAATTGATTGATGAATTCTTTCTGATCCATCTTGGTCTCCCAGGTAACGCGACGGTGCTTTCACGACTGGGGCAGCGGACCGTCGCTCTCCGCTCGAACCGATGACTGTCGATTGTCCCGTCTCTTCGCCCCGTTACTCTTGCCTTATGCTATTCCTGCCTCACTGCTCGCTGAGCGCGAGGGCGCGATCCGCGCGCCATCCCCATTCCACCACGTCGCCCGGCTGCAGTTCGGTGGCAACCGCCAATGATTTCGGCAGCCGGACCAGCACATTGCCCATTCCCTGGGCATCCAGGCTGAACTCGGTATGATCGCCGAGATAGATGCGGTTGCGGATGATGCCGAGTTGCTTGCTGGCCATGCCCTCGGCGGCGGTACTGCCCTGGCGCCAAAGTTCGATCACCTCGGGCCGCACGGCGACGGCACCCGCCGCACCGACCGTCAGGGCCGCGCCCGATTTGCTGAGCGGTGCGGTGAAGGTCGCCCCGCTCTCGGTTCGAACCGTCGCCCGATCCGCATCGGCGGCCACGACCTTGCCGGCGAAGAAATTGGATTCGCCGACGAAATCGGCGACATAGCGATTGACCGGCGCGTCATACAGCTCCTGCGGTGCGCCGAATTGCACGATCCGGCCATCCCTCATGATGCCGATCGTGTCAGACATGCTCAGCGCTTCTTCCTGGTCATGCGTCACCAGCACGAAGGTGATGCCGACATCGCGCTGCAGGTTCTGCAATTCCATCTGCATTTCCCGGCGCAGCTTGCGATCAAGCGCCGCCAGCGGTTCATCCAGCAGCAGGACGGTGGGACGGTTGATGAGAGCCCGGGCCAGGGCGACACGCTGCTGCTGCCCACCGGACAATTCCCAGATGCGCCGGGAACCGAGATGCGGCAGGCGCACCAGTTCCAGCGCCGCCGCGACGCGGGAGGCTATCTCCGCCTGGCTGGGACGCGGCTTCATCTGGCGCAGGCCATAAGCCACATTGCCCGCCACATCCATATGGGGAAACAGCGCATATTGCTGAAAGACCATGTTCACCGGCCGGCGATAGGCCGGGACGCCCATCATCGGCCGGCCGGCGATTTCGACGCGGCCGGCGCTCGGCTGTTCGAAACCGGCGATCAGGCGCAGCGACGTGGTCTTGCCGCAGCCCGACGGGCCGAGAAAGGAATGAAACGAGCCGCGCTTGATGCTGAAGCTGACATCGTCCACCGCCGCCAGCGCGCCGAAACGTTTGCTGACATTGAGGAACTCGATATCGTTCTCGGCCTCAGATCCGGGCTGAACAGTCATGATGATTGGGACTCCCTCTGACCAGGCGCCGCCTCCCGCGCGATCACCATGGTTGACACGGGCTATATCTTCCCGTTTCCCTATTTTCTACACAGGCGGTGATTCAGGGGATATATCCCTTCCGGGATATTTTTCAAAGTATGGATAGTTCAGGGGTTAGGTCGGTTGCCAAAGTCGACTCAAAACGGGTGAACAGCGTCAAGCGGCGGACAGCCGCCCTGGCGGAAAAGCATTGGCATCGGCATCTCGCCGGCATGATCGACATGATCGGCCAATCGACCTTTCCCGCTGCCCTGGGCAATGCCCTCGCCCATGTCGTCGCCTACGATCACATGGTGATTTTCTGCTATCAAGGCGATGTGCGGCCGATCTGCCTCTACGACACCTTCACGCCCGAACAGCACTGGGTGTTCGTTTCACTCTATGAGGCCGGACCGTATCTGCTCGATCCATTTTACAAATCGAGCCGTGACGGCATCAAGCCCGGCCTCTATCGCATGCGCCAGGTGGCGCCGGACCGCTTCTATCAAAGCGAATACTTCCGTTCTTATTACGTGAAGACCGGATTGACCGAGGAGATCGGCTTCTTCTTTCCGCTGGCCAGCGGCGAGACCGTGGTGGTGTCCTTGATGCGTGCGGGACACAGCCCGGCTTTCAGCGATCACGATATCAGCCGTCTCTCGATCGTCGAGCCGGTGATCCGCGCCGTTTGCCAGCAGCATTGGCCGCATTCAGGCCGCGAATGGCCGACCCAGGAGGAAAGCGCCGCGGCACTCGATCTCGACAAGGTCGTGACCACGATCTTTCAGAATCTCGGCCCCTCCAGCCTGACGCAACGCGAATGCGAGATCACCAGCCTGGTCCTGCAGGGACATTCCTCGGAATCGATCGGCACGCAATTGGGCATCTCACCGGGCACGGTGAAGATCCATCGCAAGAATGCCTATCGCAAGCTCGGCATCACCTCGCAGTCGCAGATGTTCTCTCTTTTCATCTCGGCATTCCGCCGCTTCGATCAGGCATAAATAACCCGGCAGCGGCGAGCCGCTGCCGGTTGCCGAATGACGGCAGAGTGGTCGGAAGTTATTGCGTCGATCCGGAGCCGGTGCTCGGCGTTGTGCTCGGTGACGGTTCCGATCCGCCCGGCGACAGGGCTGGAGACGGCTGTTCCGACGACTGCTGGGATTCATGAGTGAGGAAGGACGGTGCCGCTTCCAACTGTTCCTTGCTGTAATTGACCTTCACCACATTCTTTTCCGGCTGCAGGTCGATTTCCTTCCACTGCAGGCCGACCGACTTCGCGCCGATACCAAGGACGCCGCCGACCGACAGCACAACACCCTTCGCCTTGCCGTCCTTGTCGAACACGACATCCTTCACCTTGCCGACTTCCTGCCCGTCGGCGTTATAGACCTTCATGCCGATCAGCGTGTCGGCGCGGAATTCGTTATTGCCCTCGGCCGCGATGATCGCATCGCTCGGCGGCGGCGTCACCGGAGCGGCAGCCTGAGGCTGCACTGCGGGTTGACCTGATATCGGGGCTTGTCCCGCTGCCGGCGCCGGCGCGTTCGCCGCCGGTTGGCCGGATTGATTGCTATCCTGCGCCAGAGCCGGTGCGATGCCAATCGGCGCGGCCGCTAGCGTCAGAATCGTCGTCGTCAAAAGAAGGCGCTTCAACATTTCGCATCTCCTTCAAGTTGAACAGGCGCTTACGTCAAGTACGAGGCTTCATGCCGAGCACGAAGCGGCATCACAGATCGCAAACACGACCGCGACACCGAAACAGGCCGCACAAAAGCATCTCCGCAACACGACTTGTCTGCGGATTGCATGACCGGCTCGGACGTCGCCAGCCGATCATGCCGAGTAAAGTGTAGGTAGGGTCATGGGACTGGATGCTCAAGATACCAATCGTCACGTCGGTGTGAGAGATTGGAACATCACCGTGCCAACTGGCATATCTTGCGTCTGAAATGATGCCGTACTGCCGATCTTGTGCAGTATTTCACAGAAGCGTCACGGTCATGTGAAGCGGGCGGCAACGTCAAGTCGCATCGTCCGCGCGACCATGCCGCATTACGCTCATCCGGCGTCAAAAACAGCTTTATGCAACACGCAGCGTTTCTTTACGCGGCGAGATGTTTTTGGAAGAACGCCAGGCTCCGATCGAGCGCCAGCCGATGGCTCGGTTCATGAAACGAGCTGCGCTCGTCGCAACTGAAGCCATGATCCGCCGGATAGGTGAAGATCTCGATCTCCGGTCGCAAGCGGCGGATCTTGTCGACATCGGTCGATGGAATGCTGTGATCCTTGTCGCCGAAATGCAGCATGACCGGCACGGCCGGTTTCTCGTCGGCATGTGCCGCGATCATTCCGCCGTAATAGCCCACGGCGCAGGCAACGTCCTTGATGCGCGTCGCGGCGAGAAAAGCAAGAGAACCGCCCCAGCAATAGCCGACGACACCGATCCGGCCAATGCCGCGTAACTGCGCGACCGCCGCCGCCACATCCAGCAACGTATCTTCCAGCTTGATCCGGCCGCGCAGATCCCTGCCCGTCGCGATGCCGGCATCGTCATAGCCGACTTCGACGCCGCGCTGCGCCCGGTCGAACAAAGCCGGCGCCAGAGCGGTATAGCCCTGCGCCGCGAACCGATCGACCACATTGCGGATGTGATGGTTGACGCCGAAAATCTCCTGCGCGATGACCAGCGCCCCCTTGGGCTGCCCGCTCGCCGTCGCCTGATATCCTGCGAGAGTGAAACCGTCGACAGCGGTCAATTGGACAATATTTCCCATGATCTCGTCTCCCTGCTGGTGAGGTCGATGATGCGGGGTCAGTCTATATCCCGCTGCCTATATCCCGCTGCGCCTCGCGGTCCCGCCTGTCCGGTCTAGCCAAAACCATTGACCGGAGACTGTCCAGACCGATGCTGCCGAGAGCGGAACATCAAAGCTAACCGACTTGGATCATTCGAGCATTCCTAAGACCAGTGGTTGTATTCCGGACCCTCAAGACCGCCGGCAAAAGTGCCGAAACCACGACGTGACGCGAGGCAGCGGCCATATTATCATCGCCGAGCCAGCGGCCGTTCCGGCTGTTCAGTGCTTGTCGATACCTGCCATCCACTTTCAGTCGATCACGGAGCGACATGACAAAATCTCCTTTGAAGAAATCGCATCATTGCGCCAGCCGGCCGGATTTCGAATGCATTGCCTTGCTGCTGCAAGGCGGTGGCGCCCTCGGCGCCTATCAGGCTGGTGTCTATCAAGCCCTGGCGGAAGCCGATCTGCAGCCCGATTGGATCGCCGGCATCTCCATCGGTGCGATCAACGCGGCCTTGATCGCCGGAAATCCACCGGCGAAGCGCGTCGACCGCCTGCGCCAATTCTGGGAAGAAGTCAGCCAGGGCACCGGATCGGATTGGAACGACTGGATCAATCCGCTGTTCCGAGGCGATGCCATCAGATCCGCCGTCAATCAACTGCATGCCAACCAGGCGGCCATGGTCGGCGTGCCGGGCTTCTTCTCACCGCGCCTGCCGGGGCCCTGGTTCTATCCGCCGGGCAGTCCAGCCTCGACGAGCCTCTATGACACGACGCCGCTGCGCGCGACCCTTGAGCGCCTCATCGACTTTGACCGCCTGAACCATAAGGAGATGCGCCTCAGCCTCGGCGCCGTCAATGTACGATCGGGCAATTTCAGCTATTTCGACACCACGACCCATCAGATCAAGCCGGAGCATATCATGGCCAGCGGCGCGTTGCCGCCGGGCTTCCCGGCGATCGAGATCGAAAACGAATATTATTGGGATGGCGGTCTCGTCTCCAACACGCCCCTGAGCTGGGTGGTCAATACCGAGTCACGGCAGGACACCCTGGCCTTCCAGGTCGATCTCTGGAATGCGCGCGGACAGTTTCCCCGTGACATGGCCGAGGTCACGACGCGGCAGAAGGAGATCCAGTATTCCAGCCGCACCCGGGCCAACACCGATTACTTCAAGCGCGTGCAACGCATCCGCTGCACACTCAGCAAGTTGCTGGACAAGCTGCCACCCGACCTGCGCGCCAGCGAAGAAGCGAAGTTCCTCAGCCAACTCTCCAACCACAACGTCTACAACATCGTCCATCTGATCTATCGGCCGGAACAGTATGAGAGCCAGGCCAAGGATTACGAGTTCTCTCGGCAATCCATGGAAGATCACTGGGCATCCGGCTACCACGACGCGGTGCGGACCCTGCGTCATCCGGAGGTGTTGCAGCGCCCGACCAATGCGGAAGGCGTGATGACATTCGATCTGGCGGTGCACGGCAGGGATTGATCCCTGCCACCCCTCCAAACCAACGCCGACCTCATTCCTCCCGCGTGGCGAAATCCTGCGGGATGAGGTGCCGTGCGGCAATCAGGACCAGGATCGTGGTCAGGCCGAGAATCACGGCAACCAGCGCGTTGATGTCCGGCGTGAAGCCCAGCCGCATCATGGCCCAGAGGCGGATCGGCAAGGTGCTCTCGGTTCCCGTGACGAGGATGGTGATCATCGTCTCGTCGAAGGACAGCGCGAAAGCAAGGATTGCCGCGCCGATCAGGGCGCTCTTCAGATTGGGCAGCAGGATATAGCGGAAGGTCTGCCAGCCGCTGGCGCCGAGATCGTAGGACGCCTCAATCATATTCATGCCGAGCGATTGCAGCCTGACGAGGATGGTCCGGTAGACCAGAGCTAGAATGAAGACGGTGTGGCCGATGATCACCGTGACCAGCGAGCGGCTGAAATCGATCTCCCGGAAAAAGATCAGCAGGGCCAGGCCGGTGATGATCGGCGGCATCAGGAACGGCAGGAAGATGATGAACTGCAGGACATGGCGGCCCCGCGACTTGCTGAAATTGTAGAACAGCGCCAGAAAGACGCCACAGATCAGGGCCAGGATGACGGCACTGCCGCCGACCAGCATGGTGTTCTTCAGCGCCGTCAGAATGCCGTCGTTATGCACCAGCTTGGCATAGGCATCGAAATTGGGATTCTGCCAGTCGACCTGTCCCTGCTTGACGGCGAAGAAGGACAGGATGATGGGCACGAAGATCGGCCCGTAAATGATGATGAAGACCAGCGCCGTGATGCCGGACAGCAGGAGCATGGCGAGGGGACTGCGCTTCATGCGATCCCCCGGCGGTTGCCGAACCGGCTGCCGATCAGGATGGCGATCACCACCACGGCGCAGAGCACGACCGACAAGGCGGCGCCGAAGGGCCAGTTGAAGGCCGTCCCGAACTGGCTGTAGATGATGCGGCCGAAGGTGAAACCGCTCTGACCGCCCACCATCTGTGGCGTGAGGAAGTCGCCGATCGCAAGCACGAAGACGAAGGTTGCCGCCGCGATGATACCCGGGATGCTGAGCGGCAGCACCACCCGCATGAAGGTCTGCAATTCGGAAGCGCCGAGATCGGCGGAAGCTTCCAGCAGATTGCGCGGCAGGCGCTCCAGGGACAGGAAGATCGGCAGGATGGCAAAGGGAATGAGCAAAGCAGTCAGGGTCAGCAGGACGGCATTCAGGTTGTAGACGAAAACCGTCAGCGGCTGGTCGATCAGCCCCAGGCCCAGCAGAGCGCGGTTGAGAAAGCCGTTGCCGCCAAGGATGCTGCGGATGGCATAGATCTTGATGATATAGCTCATCAGCAGCGGCACCAGCAGAAGCATCAGGAAAACGTATTTCTTGCGGCCGCGCAGGCCGGCGAGGAAATAGGCCACGGGATAACCGAACAGGACGGCGAGGCCGGCGACTTCCAGGCAGAGGATACAGGTCTGCCAGAGGACCGGCAGATAGATCTCCTCCGTCAGGATGCGCCGGTAATTCGCCCAGGTGAGGTCGTAATGCAGTTGCGTGCCCTCGACCCAGAAGAAACTGTAGGCGAGGAACGAGACCAGCGGAATGAGGATGAAGAGGGTCGGCAGGCCATAGGCGATCAGCCCGAGCAGCCAATTCCAGCCGGGCGTCCCACCGGACGCCATCGGCAAGCCGGCGATGCGCGATCTCATACCGGCACCAGTCGGCTGTCGGTGGCACGCCAGCCGAGCGCCACTTGATCGCCGACACGCATGCTCGTGCCGTCGGGCCGGCTCGGCAGTTTGACACGGATTTCCGTTGCCGCCTCGCCCTGCCCCAATGCAACACGCAGCACCGTGGTCGCACCGCTGAAATCGATGGCGGCAATCCGACCGGACAGCTTGTTGTCGCATTCCGGCAGCAGATCCGCATGCGGCGCGACCCTAATCGCTTCCGGGCGGATGACGGCATAGGCGGACATGCCGACCGGCGCCGCCTTGACATCGATCTGGCCTTCGACGGTGCAGAGCATGGTGCCGAGCTCGCTATCGATCTGACGCTGATCGCCGATCGCCGCCCCGAGATGGCCGCTGATCAGATTGTTGTCGCCGAAGAAACGGGCGACGAATTCGGTTTTCGGGCGGTAATAGACATCGAGCGGTGTGCCGAGCTGCTGGATGCGCCCGTCATTCATGACACAGATGCGGTCGGCCATGGAGATCGCTTCTTCCTGATCGTGGGTCACGAAGAGGAAGGTTGTCTTGATCTCGCGCTGAATGGTCTTCAGGAAGTGCTGCATCTGCTTGCGCAGTTCGACATCGAGCGCCGCGAGAGGTTCGTCCAGCAGGATGAGACGCGGCTGGCAGATGATGGCCCTGGCCAGGGCGACGCGCTGCTTCTGCCCGCCGGAAAGCTGCGCCGGATAGCGTTCCGCAAATGGGCCGAGATGCACCAGCTCCAAGGCGTCGGCGACACGCTTCCTGGTCTCGCGCCGATCCATGCCGCGAATCTTCAGCCCGTAGCCGACATTGTCGGCCACCGTCATATGGGGAAACAGCGCGTAATCCTGGAACACCGTGTTGAACGGCCGGCGATTGATCGGCAGGCCGGAAATATCCTTACCGTCGAGCAGGATCTCGCCCCGGCTGGGATTGGTGAAGCCGCCGATCATGCGCAGGATCGTCGTCTTGCCCGACCCCGAGGGGCCGAGAATGGTGATGAACTCGCCATCTTCGACGGCGAGATGGACATCGTCAAGCACACGGGTCTGGCCGAAAGACTTGGCCACGCCCTTGAGTTCGAGCAGAAGACGCGGGTTATTCATGATACTCAGATAAGATGCGGCCCGACCAACCCCGAAAGGTCGGTCGGGCCTGTGAGGGATCGGTTACTGCGCGGCCTTGATCTCGTTCCAGAGATCGCTGCGCTTCTGCGGATCTTCCACCAGTTGGAGATAGACCAGCTTGTCATCCGCGCCGGCGCTGGGCGCCGGCACCACCGTATTGCCGAAGCCGGTCCGGTCCGAGAGCTGCTGGCCGATCTTCTTCTGCAGGACGAAGTTGACCCACTTCTCGGCGAGGTCCTTATCCTTGACGCCGCTGGTCATCGCCCAGGTATCGAGCCAGGCGAGAGCACCTTCCTTGGCGTTGATATAGCCGACATGGGCGCCGGCATCCTTCATCGCCTTCATCTGCTGCTGGCCGTAATTGGCCCAGATCAAGGCGATATCGTTGTTCTGATAGATCTGCAGCGCCTCATCCGCCGTCGTATAGAAGCTGAGGACGTTCTTCTTCAGGGCAATGAGCTTCTGCTTGATCTGGTCCATCTGATCCGCCGTGAGATGGAACGGATCCTTGATGCCCATGGTCAAGGCGGTGAAGGAGAAATTATGCTCGCCATTGTCATAAGCGAGGATCTTGCCCTTGTATTTCGGATCCCACAGCACCTCCATCGAGGTCGGCGCCGGCTTCACCTTGTCGGTGTCGTAGATCAGGCCGATCGAGTCGAAACAGAGCGGAATAGCATAGACCTTGCCGTCCCGCATCACACCGGAAACCTTGGTGAGATCCCGGAAACGCGGCAGGGTCTTCTTCTGATTGGGAATCTTCGAAAGATCGTAAGGCGTGGTCAGCCCCGCGTCGATATACCGCTGCAACTGCGCGGTATTGACGGCGAAGAGGTCGAAGTCTTTGCCTTCGCTGCCCTTGATCTTCGCCCAGATCTCGTCATCGGTGCCGATGAAGACGACATTGACGTCGGCGCCGGTTTCCTTCTCGAATTCCTTGACCCAGTCGTCATCGGCATAGCCTTGCCAGGCCAGGATGCGCAATTCCTTCGCATCGGCCGGACTGGATGCCATCAAAGCAATCGTCGATGCCACCATCGCCAGCATCGGCAATGCCCGTTTTGTAAGCCCCTTGAACATCGCGCCTCTCCTCCCTTGGCTGTTGATGCCCGTTTCTTCGTGGATTCGCCCCCAGCGATACCGTTAGAGCGGCGAAACCGCCACAAGCCCCTCATCCGGGGCGAGTTCCATGCGATTGCGTAATGCCTTGCCGAAAGCCGGCGCCTCGATCTCGAATTCATCCCCCGGTGCCGTCTTCACGCCGGCAGCATAGCTCAAAACCGCTGCTCCGAAGAAGTAGGCATGCAGGTCGCCCGGCCGGCGGAACATGTCATAGCGGAAATGGTAATGTTCCAGATTGGCGATTGAGTGCGACATGTTGCTCTCGCCCGAGAGCACGTCCTCTTCCCAGATCACCTTGCCATCGCGGAGGATGCGGGATTTGCCGCGGATATCCTGCGGCAGATCGCCCAGCAGCAGTTCCGGACCGATCGAGCAGGCCCGGAGCTTGGAATGCTGGGTATAGAGATAGTTCTGCGCCTCGGTGACGTGATCGGAAAATTCGTTGCCGAGGGCGAAGCCGATCCGGCGCGGATGGCCCTTACTGTCGATGATATAGAGGCCGACGATCTCCGCCTCCTCGGCACCCGCCAGGGCGAAGGCCGGCAGCGGCAGCGGCGCGCCGGGCGCCACCACGCAGGTACCGACACCCTTGTAGAACCATTCCGGCTGCACGCCGATCTTGCCGGCTTCCGGCTTGCCGCCGCTGATCCCCATGCGGAAGATCTTCATGGAATCCGATTCCGGCGCGGCATTGCCGTGGGTCGTCACATGCATCTTGTTCCGGGCATCGGCGCTGCCGAGATGGGTCAGGCCGGTGCCGGTGATCCAGAAGCGGGTCGGCTCCGGATGATCGAGCGGCGCCAGGACGCGACCTTCGCGCAGCAAGGTGCTGTAATCGACCATGCCGGCCGTCACCGATTGCTGTGCGAGCTGCGCCAAGCCGACCCCCCGATCGGCCGCGGCCAGCGCCAGCTCATAGGTTGTCGCAAAAGTGCCGATCGGCTGCAGATGATCGCCATCTGCGGTCACCAGGCCGACCTTTCGGCTGCCGTCCTTGTCGCGGTATTGAACGAGGCGCATCTCACCTTCCCCCAAAATTTTCACTCAGACCCAGCCGCCATCGACGATGAAATGCTGGGACGTACACATCCGGCTGTCATCCGCCGCCAGGAACAAGGCCATGCGGGCGATATCCGCCGGATAGACCCGTTCCTTCAAGCATTGCCGGTCATCGATCTGGCGTTCGCCTTCCGGCGTCAGCCAGAGGCGCATCTGCCGTTCCGTCATGACCCAGCCAGGGATCATGCAATTGACCCTGATCTTCTCCGGCCCGAGCTCCCGCGCCAGCGCGCGGGTCAGGCCGGTGATGGCCGCCTTCGCCGTCACATAGGCCGGGCAATCGGGATCGCCCACCATCCAGGTGATGGAGCCGAAATTGATGATCGATCCGCCGCCGGCCTCGCGCATCTGGTCGCGCACCGCCTGGGCAGCGAAGAATTGCGGCCGCAGATTGACCGCCATGCGGTCGTCCCAATACTCGACCGTCACGTCCTTGGTCCGATGTCGGTCGTCATTGCCCGCATTGTTGCAGAGCACTTGGATCGGGCCGTGTCGTCCCCGTGTCGCGGCCACCGCCGCACGCAATTCCTCGATCTGCCGCAAATCGCAGCGGATGAAATCCGGCGCCGGCAATCCCCGCGCCGTGATGCGATGCACCAGAGCATGGGATGCCTCCTCGGCGATATCGACGAAAGTGACCTTGGCGCCCTGGGCGCAGAAATGCTCGACCAGGCTTTCGCCGATGCCGCTGCCTCCGCCGGTGATGAAGACCACCCTGCCTTCCAGGCTGGGATAGCGGGCCGGATGTTCGATGATGCCGTTCATGCTGAAACCTTAATGCGAGTGGCGCGGCACGCCGGCACCACGCTTGCCAACCAGGAAGTCGAAATCGCAGCCGCGATCGGCCTGCAGCACATGTTCGACATAAAGCCGCTCATAGCCGCTGGCCAAAGCCGAATCCGGTGCCGCCCAATCGCGCTTGCGCTGGGCCAGAACCGCGTCGGGGACGTCGAGATGCAGCCGGCGCCCGGCGACATCGAGCTCGATCATGTCGCCATCCTGCACCAGGGCCAGGGGCCCACCGGCCGCCGCTTCCGGCGCGGCATGGAGAACGACGGTGCCATAGGCCGTCCCGCTCATGCGCGCATCGGAAATGCGCACCATATCGCTGACACCTTTCTTCAGGAGCTTCGCCGGCAGCGGCATGTTGCCGACCTCGGCCATGCCGGGATAGCCCTTGGGACCGCAATTCTTCAGCACCATGACGCAGGTTTCGTCGATATCCAGGGCCGGATCGTCGATGCGGGCGTGATAGTGCTCGATGTTTTCGAAGACGACGGCGCGGCCGCGATGCTGCATCAAAGCCGGCGTCGCCGCCGAGGGCTTGATCACCGCGCCATTCGGCACCAGATTGCCGCGCAGCACGACGATGCCGCCTTGTTCCGTCAGCGGATTGTCGAGGCTGCGGATCACCTCGGTATTGTAATTCGGCGCGTCGCGGACGATCTCGCCGATCGTGTGACCGGTGACCGTCATCGCGTCGAGATTCAGCCGGCCGGTTTCGGCCAAGGCCCGCATCACGGTGCGCAGCCCGCCGGCATAATAGAAATCCTCCATGAGGAAGCGCCCCGAGGGCATCAGGTCGACGATGGTCGGGATATCGCGGCCGAGCCGGTCCCAGTCGTCCAGGGAAAGATCGACACCGAGGCGACCCGCTACCGCGATCAGATGAATGACGGCATTGGTCGACCCGCCGATCGCGCCATTGACCCGGATCGCGTTCTCGAAGGCGGCGCGGGTCAGGATCTGCGACATGCGGATATCGTCATTGACCAGGTCGACGATACGCCGGCCGGCCATATGCGCCAGCACGTTGCGCCGGGCATCCACCGCCGGGATCGCCGCATTGTCCGGCAGGCCGATGCCGAGCGCCTCGACCATGCTGGCCATGGTCGAGGCCGTGCCCATCGTCATGCAACTGCCGGCGGAACGGCTCTGGCCCTGCTCGGCGGCGATGAAATCGGCCAGCGACATGCGCCCGGCCTTCACATCCTCATAGAAACGCCAGACATGGGTGCCGGAGCCGATCTGCTGGCCGCGGAAATTGCCGTTGAGCATGGGACCGCCGGACACCGTGATGGTCGGCAGATCGCAGCTTGCCGCGCCCATCATCAGGGCCGGCGTGGTCTTGTCGCAACCGACCAGCAGGATCACGCCGTCGATTGGATTGGCGCGGATCGATTCCTCGACATCCATGCTGGCAAGATTGCGGAACAGCATGGCGGTCGGGCGCAGATTGGATTCGCCCAGGGACATCACCGGGAATTCCAGTGGCAGGCCGCCCGCTTCATAAACGCCGCGCTTCACATGTTCCGCGAGATCGCGCAGATGCGCATTGCAGGGGGTCAGTTCCGACCAGGTATTGCAAATGCCGATCACCGGCCGGCCATCGAAGAGATGCGCCGGCAATCCCTGGTTCTTCATCCAGCTCCGATGCATGAAGGCGTTCTTGCCCTCGCCGCCGAACCATGCGCTGGAGCGCAGCTTGCGCTTTTGTTCGCTCACCTGACGAAATCCTCAAAAGTTTGGTATAGCCAAACGTCGTTTTGTATAGCTATATTAGTTCCAGTTTTTTTGGCCGGTGTCAATCATGCCCTCGGATTGACAGAGCGGGGGCCGATATCGTCGATTGCCAATATCGTGGATTGGTTGGGGGCCGCGCGACAGATGACAGACCGGATCGAGAGACATGACCAATACATTGAGCACGGCGGAACCTGGGAAAACGAAACCGGCAAAGGCAGCCGCCATCGATGAACGCTATCGGGTGCAAAGCGTCGGACGTGCGCTCGACCTCCTTGAGCTGATCGCCGAGCAGGGCCGGGACGGCGCCCGGCTGACCGATCTGGCCCGCGATCTGTCGCTGTCGAAGGCCGCCGCCTATGCGATCCTGCAAACTTTGCTGGCGCGTGGCTTCATCGTCGATTTCGGTGAAGGCGGCAATCGCCGCTATCGCCTCGGCATGATGCTGGCGCGCCTGGGCGACCTTGCCATCGCCAATACCACGCTGGCCGATATCGCCTTGCCGGAGCTGCGCCTGCTGACGACCGAGCTCGGCCTGACCTCGCGCGTCGCCATTCTCGATGAAGGCCATGCCGTGGTCATCGGCCGGGTCGACGCGCCGGGCGCCATCCGCTTCGATGCAGCCCTCGGCCGGCGCGAGCTACCCCATTGCTCGGCGGTCGGCAAGGCCATGCTGGCGGCGATGCCGCAGGACGAGGCACAGACCATCCTGACAAGCTTCGATCTGCCGCAGCGCACGCCCCATACCATGACCGATGTGCCGACGCTGATGCGGCAACTGGCACAGGTGGCCAAACTCGGCTATGCGGTCGATGACGAGGAGGACACCGAAGGCATCGCCTGTATCGGCGCCTGTGTCTTCGATCATGCCGGCCGGCCGGCCGGCGCGATCAGTGTCACCAGCCTGAAGCAGCGCGACTGGGCGCAACGCCGCGACGAGGTCGCCGCCAAGGTCATACAGGCCGCTGCCCGGATCACGAAGCTGTTCGGCGGCGCAACGCCCGAAGACAACGCCTGAGACGTGACCGACGACATGGCCGACAATCTCATCCATCTCGCCCATGACCGCCTTTCCCTCAGCCTCGCGCCCCGGATCGGCGGCGCCGTCGCGGCCTTCAGGCGCCGCATGGAGTCCGGCGAAACACTGGATATCTTCCGACCGATGCCGGCCGCGTCACTGGCACAAGGCGATGTTCTCGGCGCCGGCTGTTTCCCGCTGACGCCCTTCTCCAACCGCTTGCGCGCGGGACGCTGCCTGTTCCGGGGGCGCGATATCATTCTGCCCTTGAACAGCGACGGACCGCATGTCGAGCACGGCCATGGCTGGCAGCGTCCCTGGACAATCGCCGATCGGCAGGACGATGCCGTCACACTGGTCTATCGCCATCAACCCGATGCCTGGTTCTTCGCCTATGAGATGCGCCAGCGTTTCAGCCTGACACCGGAGCGGCTCAGCGTGACGATCGAGACCGTCAATCTGGACCGCGAGCCGATGCCCTATGGTTTCGGCCTGCATCCCTATTTCCCGCGCACCCCGACTTGCACCTTGCAGGCAGGGGTCGAGGGTTTCTGGGAGGTCGATCAGGAGGTGATGCCGACACGGCTGGTGCCGGTACCCGACCGGGCCGATCTCAATCGCGGCATCCGGGTCGATGACAGCGAGATGGACAATGCCTTTACCGGCTGGAATGGCGCCGCCATCGTCACCTGGCCGGAACGGGCCTTGCGCCTGCGCCTTGCCGCCTCGTCACCGCTCCGTTTCCTGGTTGTCTATATCCCGCGCGGCGAAGACCATTTCTGCGTCGAGCCGGTCAGCAACAGCACCGATGCCTTCAACCTCGCGCATAGCCGAGACGATACCGGCATGCTCGTTCTCGCCCCCGGCGAACGGGTGCGGGCGGAGATCGATTTCACCATCGAAAAACTCTGAACGGAAAAGGCGGTGGCGCAGCTATGCCACACCACCGCCTTTTCGTTAAAGCTCAAGCACTCCAAGCCGCGACCGGATTCTCCAGCACGCCGATCCGCTCGATCTCGACCCGCACCGTATCGCCGGGTTGCAGATATTTCGGCGGCTTGAAGCCGGCTCCCACACCGGCCGGCGTCCCGGTGGCGATGATATCGCCCGGCAGCAGCGTGATACCGGCCGAGATGCTTTCGATCAGGGTCGGCACATCGAAAATGAGATCCTTAGTATTGGCATCCTGCCGCAACTCGTCATTCACCCAGCAACGGATGCCTGTGTTCTTCACATCGAACTCGACACTGCTGACCAGCCAGGGCCCCATGGGACAGAACGTGTCCTGGGATTTGCCGATCAGCCATTGCTGATGACCGTTTTGCAAGTCGCGCGCCGTCACGTCGTTGATAATGGTATAGCCCCAGACATGGTTGAGGGCCTCGGCCTTGGCGATATGGCGGCCGGGGCGCCCGATCACCACGGCAAGCTCCGCTTCATAATCGATGGCGGTGCTGACCTTGGGATCGATCTTGATGGCGCAACCGGGCCCGATCACGCATTCCGGCACCTTGGAGAAAACGATCGGCGCAGTCGGCACGACATCCTTCGCCGCACCGGTGCCGCCTTTGGCCATTTCCTGCGCGTGATCGCGATAATTCTTGCCGACGCAGAAGATATTGCGTCGTGGCCGGGGAATCGGCGCTTCCAGCTTCACGTCCTTCAATGGAATGGGATCGCCGACATCCCGTAAAGTACCGCCCCCTGCGGCGAAATCGATCAGCGCCAGAACACCGGCTTGCTGACCGGCGGAACCAAGATCGATCGGTTGAATGAGATCCCCGCTCGGTAACAGACGACAGACCGAACGAGCGCCGCGATACGTGAACGTGGCAACGCGCATGTGCCTCCCCTCTCTATGTAAGCCAATGTTCAATCATTGGTCGTCTTGGTATGAAAATCACTCTGTCAGGAAGGCAATTTGAAGTCAATCAGGCAGCGGGACTCGGAGCGAGTCCAGGCCGGATACGCGGCCTGCTTCAGCCCTGAAAGGGACGCGTCTCGTTTGGACAAGCGGTGCGGCGATTGCCTTATGAACGGATCGCCGCCCGCATCGCGGCGATATGTTCGGGCCCGATGCCGCAGCAGCCACCGACGATGCTGGCACCGCGATCGATCCAATCCCGCACGAAGGCGGCATAGCCGGTTGGATCGAGATCGGTGCGGATATCATGCAAGGTGACATTGGCTTCTGCTTCCGTCGGCTGCGGTGGGAAGGCATTGGCATAGACGCCAATCTCCATCGCCGGCGAACGCTTCTCCAGCACATCGCGCGCGGCATCGACCGCGACACCCATGACCTCGGGCTGGCTGCAATTGAAAAGGACGGCGGCCGCGCCGAGCTTCACCGCCGCCTGCACTGCCTCTGCAACCGGTTCGCCGGACCGCAGGCGCGGCATCCGACGAGCATCCGCCGCGCCGTCTTCCAGGGTGAAGGAAAACCAGATGGGCTTGTCGGTGCCGGCCAGGCCGGCGGCGACCGCCTCGATCTCGGCGATGGCGCTTTGCGTCTCCGCGAGCCAATGATCGACATGCGGCGCGAGGCCGGCAACGAGCGGTGCGAGAATGTCCTGGGCGCGCGCCGGATCATAGAGGTCCGGGCGATAGGAACCGAAAAGCGGCGGCAGGGAACCGGCGACCCGGACCTGATGCGGCGCCTGGCCGGCGGCTTCGCGGGCAACACGGCCGGCGAGATCCGCCAGGTCCCGGCCGCGCGCGGCAAAGCGCTCTTCGCCGAGGTGGAACGGCACGACGGCATAGCTGTTGGTGGTGATGACGGCGGCGCCGGCCTCGATGAAAGCACGATGGGCACGGCCGACATAATCGGGAGCCTCGATCAGGGCCAAGGCGGACCATTCCGGCTGCTGGAACGGCGCACCCATGCGCTTCAATTCACGCCCCATCCCGCCATCCAGCAAGGTGATCCGCCGCGTCATTTTCTGCTCCGTTATGGTTGATTGATGAAAGTGCGAGATGACGTCATCGCGCGGCGGGCCCGGCCCGCAGGCCGGCCAGCACGAGATCGATCGCCGTCTCCGTCAGGCGCTGCCGGCCGGAAGCCTGCTCGACCCCCATCAGGCCGCCCCGCACCACGCCGACCAGAATGGCCGGCAATGTGTCCAGATCGACCGTCCGGAACTCGCCCGTCGCCATGCCACGCTGCAACACGATCCGGAAGGCCGCCATGATCGAGCCCCGGCGCTGGCCGAATTCATCGCGCCAGCGCACGATCAATTGCGGTTGATCGCCGGTCAACAGCCGCAGGGCCGAGACCTGATTGCCCAGCAAGCCGAAGGCCAGGCGCAGGATTTCGCCCAAGGCCTCGTCCGCCGAGACCGGCGATGCCAAAATTGCCTCCATGCCCCGCTCCAGCTCCTGCAGAGCCTCGCGGAACACTTCCAGGAACAGCTCGTCCTTCGAGGTGAAATACCGGTAGATGGTCGGCTTGCCGACGCCGGCGGCGCGGGCGATCTCGTCCATCTGCACCGCATCGTAACTGTCCTGGGCAAACAGCTCGCCCGCAGCCACCAGGATCTTGCGCCGACGCTTCTGCCGCCAATGCGGCTCCACGACCGCTGCGTCGATGGCAGCGGCATCCGCATGAACAGTGTGCGTGGGGAGTAGATCAGTGGGCATCTGCATTGAAAGCTTAACTATAGAGTTCTATTCTAAGTCAGGTAATCTGATATGATCAAGTCATGGTACGCGGAATCCGGGATTTGCCGTGGGGGATGCGTGGCATCCGATGCAGGGAAACCGGTGCCCTCAATGGTTAAATGCAGTGATGGCGCCCGCCGGTGGGATCAGGTGTTGATCGACCATCAATCTCGTTCCAGGTAAGGCCGAATGAAGTTGAAGCTTTTGTTAATTGCCGCCCTCACGCTTGGTGGTCTCGGCTATTTTCTGCTGCGTGGCTTCAGCGCCGGCGACGCGGCGCCCGATCCGCATGCCGCCCAAAACGGCGCGGCCAAGCCGGGCCTGCCGGTCTATGCGGCGGAAGCGGTGCGCCAGCCCATGCCGGAACAGATTTCGACGGTGGCCCGCGTGCAGCCGATGGCCAGCGTCGCCGTCATGCCCCGGATCGACGGCGTCATCGCCAGCGTCAATGTCAATGAAGGCCAGGAGGTCAAGGTCGGCGACCTGCTCTTCACGCTGGACGACCGGGCCCTGCAGGCCGCCTTGCGCCAGGCCCAAGCCAATCTCGCCAAGGACCGCGCGCTCTTGGAAAACGCCAAGCGCAACGTCAACCGATTGACGCCGCTGGCGGCGAAGAACTTCACCTCGGCCCAGAGTCTCGATCAGGCCAAGACCGATGTCGCCACCTATGAGGCGAGCGTCGCGGCGGATGATGCCCAGGTCCAGTCGAGCCAGGTGCAACTGAGCTATACCGTGATCCGTGCCGCCATCGCCGGGCGGATCGGCAGCATCAATTCCAAGCTCGGCAATCTGGTGCGCCAATCGGATTCGACACCCCTCACGACGATCAACCAGTTGCAGCCGATCTATGTCGCCTTCTCCGTCCAGCAGGCCTATCTCGACGATCTGCAGACGGCGATGACCAAGGGGCCGATCCCGGTCAGAGCGAGTTTCCCGGCGGCGAAGGAATTCAACACCGTGGTCGGCGCGATGCCGCCGCCCCAGGCCGGCGAGATCGCCTTCATCGACAACACGATCGATCCCGCCAGCAACACGCTGATGGTGAAAGCCCGTTTCGACAACGCCAATGAGCGTCTGTGGCCCGGCCAGTATGTCAATGTCGTGGTCACCCTGCGCACCGATCCCAATGCCCTGGTCGTGCCGACGGCGGCCTTGCAGGTCGGCCAGCAAGGCAATTACGTCTGGATCATCAAGCCGGATATGACCGTCGAGATGCGGCCGGTTGCCGTGGCCCAGCGCATCGGCGACAAGGCCGTCCTGACCAAGGGCGTCGAGCCGGGCGAGCGCGTCGTCACCGAGGGCCAGATGCGCCTCGAAAACGGTGTCCATGTCAGCGTCGAGCAGGCCCAGGACAACCCGCAGGCCACGCCCCAGGTCAATCCAGCCACCCCGGCGACGGGAACGGCGCAATGACCCTGCCCGAGCTGTGTATCCGCAGGCCGGTCATGACCAGCCTGCTGATGATCACCTTCGTGGTCGTCGGCATCTTCGGTTATCGCCTGCTGCCGGTCGCGGCCCTGCCGCGCGTCGATTTCCCGACCATCCAGGTCTCCGCCTCTTTGCCTGGCGCCAGCCCGGAGACCATGGCGGCCTCGGTGGCGACGCCGCTGGAACGGCAGTTCATGACCATTGCCGGCATCAATTCGATCACCTCGACCAGCACGCAGGGATCGACGCAGATCTCCCTGCAATTCGACCTCAACCGCAATATCGACGGTGCGGCGCTCGACGTGCAATCGGCCCTCACCACCGCCGCCCGGCAATTGCCCGAGGAGATGACGACGCCGCCGAGTTTCCGCAAGGTCAATCCGGCGGATTTCCCAGTCCTGTTCCTCGCCTTGACCTCGGACACCCTGCCGCTCTCGGCGGTGGATGAATATGCCGAAACCCTGATTGCCCAGCGCATTTCCACCCTGCCCGGCATCGCCCAGGTGCAGGTCTATGGCGCGCAGAAATTCGCCGTCCGGGTGCAGCTCAATCCCAATACCCTGGCGGGGATGGGGATCGGCTTCGATGACATCCAGAACGCCGTCAATGCCGCCAATTCCAATACGCCGGTCGGCTCGCTGAGCGGCGCCGAGCGCAGTGCCGTCATCCAGTCCAACGAGCAATTGACTGAGGCAGCCCAATACCGCCCCCTGATCGTCGCCTATCGCAACGGCAATCCGGTCAGGCTCGGCGATATCGCCAACATCGCCGACAGCGTGGAGAACGACAAGACAGCGAGCTGGTTCAACGGCAAGCGCTCGATCCTGCTCGCGGTTCAGCGCCAGCCGGATGCCAATACGGTGGCTGTGGTCGATGCGGTCAAGGCCATGCTGCCCTACCTCAATGCCCAGATCCCGGCCTCGGTCCATCTCAACGTGATGCTCGACCGCTCGGAATCGATCCGCGCCTCGGTCGCCGATGTGCAATTCACGCTCGGCCTGACGGTCGCCCTGGTCGTGCTGGTAATCTTCCTGTTCCTGCGCAACCTGACCGCCACCATCATCCCCGCCGTCGTCCTGCCGGTATCACTGATCGGGACTTTCGCCGGGATGTATCTCTTCGGTTATTCGATCGACAATCTCTCCCTGCTGGCGCTCACCTTGTCGGTCGGATTCGTCGTCGATGACGCCATCGTCATGCTGGAGAACATCGTCCGCCACATGGAGGAGGGCGAGAAACCCTGGGCGGCCGCCATGAAGGGATCTCGCGAGATCGCCTTCACCATCATCTCGATCACCCTTTCCCTGGTCGCGGTTTTCATCCCCGTCCTTTTCATGGGCGGCATCGTCGGCCGGCTGTTCCGCGAATTCGCCGTCACCATCAGCCTGACCATCCTGATTTCCGGTTTCGTCTCCCTGACCCTGACGCCGATGATGTGCAGCCGCCTGCTGCGGGCCGGTGGCGGCCAATCGAGCCATGGGCGCCTCTATCGCTTCTTCGAGGCCGGGTTCGAGGCGATGCACCGGGCCTATGACGTCACCCTCTCGGCCGCCTTGCGCGCGAAACCCTTCGTCCTGTTCGTCACCGTGCTCTCGCTGGTGGCGACGCTCTATTTCATGTCCACGATCCAGAAGGGCTTCTTCCCGATCGAGGATACCGGGCAGATTTCGGTCACAACCGAGGGGCCGGAGGACATCTCCTTCACCGCCATGACGATGGTGCAGCAGCAGGCCGCCGCTATCATCGCCGCCGATCCGGCCGTCGCCACGGTCAATTCCAGCGTCGGTTCCTCCAGCGCCGGCGGCGAGAATACCGGGCGCATGTTCATCGGGCTGAAGCCCCTGAAGGAACGCGGCGTTTCCGTCACCGAGGTGATCAACCGGCTGCGGCCGAAACTCGCGCGTATCCCCTCGCTCAACGTCTTCATGCAGCCGATCCAGAACATCCAGGTTGGCGGACGTGCGGCGAAGGGCCTTTATCAGGTGACGATGCAAGGCACCGAGCTTGCCGAGTTGAACCGGCTGGCACCCCAATTCGAGACACGCGTCGCCGCCCTGCCCGGCCTCAAGGATGTGACCAGCGACCTGCAGATCAACAGCCCCCAGGTCTTCGTCGATATCGACCGCGACCGCGCGGCCGCACTCGGTATCACCACGGACCAGATCCGCAGCACGCTCTACGGCGCTTTCGGCAGCCAGCAGATCGCGACGATCTACCAGCCCACCAACGATTACGAAGTCATCCTGGAAGTCGCCCCGGAATTCCGCGAGAACGAGGCGACGCTCAGCAGCATCTATATCCATAGCGGCGGCGGCAAGCTGGTGCCCCTGGATTCGCTGGTCTCGATCCGCCGGCAGGCGGGCCCGCTCAGCGTCAATCATCAGTCGCAGCTACCCTCCGTCACCATCTCCTTCAACCTGGCGCCGGGCGTCTCGCTGGGCCAGGCCGTCAACGAGATCAACCAGGCGCAGCGGGAGATGAACCTGCCGGCGACCATCACCACGAGCTTCCAGGGGACCGCCCAGGTGTTCCAGGATTCGCTGGCCGGACAAGGGCTGCTGCTGCTCGCCGCGATTTTCGTCATCTATGTGGTGCTGGGCATTCTCTATGAGAGCTTCATCCACCCGATCACCATTCTATCGGGTCTGCCCTCCGCGGGCCTCGGCGCTCTGATGACGCTGATGCTCTTCAAGACCGACCTCAACGTCATCTCGATCATCGGCATCGTGATGCTGATCGGCATCGTCAAGAAGAACGCCATCATGATGGTGGACGTGGCGATCACCCATCAGCGCGACAAGGGCGTTTCGGCGGAACAGGCGATGTATGAAGCCTGCCTGCTGCGCTTCCGCCCGATCATGATGACGACCATGGCGGCCATCATGGGCACCCTGCCGATCGCGCTTGGCCATGGCGCCGGCGCCGAATTGCGCCGCCCGCTGGGCCTCGCCGTGGTCGGCGGCCTGATCGTCTCGCAATTGCTGACGCTCTATATCACCCCGGTCATCTATATCTATTTCGAGAAGCTGGCCAAACTGATGAAGCGCAGCCATCGTGGCGAGATCGTCCATCCCGCCGAATAGCGCCTACATCGCCTCGAAATAGCGGGCCTTCTCGGCGATGCTGACGGCGCGCTGCAGGGCATGGAATTCATGCCGGCGGGACTGGGCGAAACGCTCGACGAAGCTCTCGCCGAAGAGCTCGGTCGCGACCTTGCTGTTCGACAGGGCTTCCGCCGCGCCGAACAGGTCGCGCGGCAAGGCCTTCGTGCCGACGGGAACATCGACCCGGCCATCGCTGATCACCGGCACCGGTGGCGCAATACGTTTCTCGATGCCCCAGAGCCCCGCGCCCAGGAACATCGCCAGCCCCAGATGCGGATGGACATCGGCTCCCGGCAGGCGGAATTCCAACCGGCAGAGCTCGGCACTCTCCGTCACCGCCCGGATCGCCGTCGAATAATTCTGCAGGCTCCAGGTGGCGGTGCGCGGCGCCCAATTGCCGGGTGACAGGCGCCGATACGCATTCACCGTGTGCAGCGGCAGAGCCAGACATTCCGGCAGCAGGGTGAGCACACCGCCGATGAAATGCCGCATGATCGCACTCATCCCGTCGCGGTCCTGCGGATCATGAAACAGATTCCGGCCGCGCCGGTCCTGCAGCGAGAGATGGATATGGCCCGAGAGGCCCGGCGCCTTGTCATCCGCCTGGGCCATGAAGACGGCGGTTTGCAGACGGCGACGGAAGAAGGCCTTGGTATAGAGCTTGAAAAGCACCGCCTCATCGGCTGCCGCCAGCGGCTCCGTCGCCGCCAGCGTTCCCTCCAGGCAGCCCGGCCCCAATTCCATGCCAAGGCCAAGCAGGCCGATGCCGCCGCTCTTCAGCAGCCCTTCAAGATCCCGGATCGCCTCGGCATAGATCGCCGCGCTGAGCCCGTCCCAGCAGCGGTTGTCGACGGCCCAGGGCGTCAGCCCGGTGAACTGCTTCTCACGCAAAGATGCCGCCGTCTCGTCATAGACCAGCCATTCGAATTCGAAAGCCGTCCGCGCCACGAAGCCCAATCCGGCGGCACGCTCGACCTGGCGGCGCAGCACGGCGCGCGGTACGGTCGATGCCTGCGCGCCCGCATATTCGGCCATCAGCAGCACCGAGTCCGGTTCGAAGGGATAGGGCCTCGCCGATCCATGATCGACCACGACCGCTTCGCCGGTGAAAGGTCCCGGCCCGAAAACGGTATCGCTGACATCCCATTGATTGACGACATTGCAGAAGGTGCCGCCGGGTCCGAAGACCCGGTCGATATCGGCGACGGCGAGGCGTCGTTCGCGAAACCCGCCGTCGAGATCCACCATGCCGATATGGGCAATCGCTGCCTTGTGCCGCGGCATGGCGGCCTTCGGCACCTTCCGGCCGGATGCCGTCCGCTGCTTCGTCTGACGGGGTGATCTAGCCATGAACCGCCCTCCCCGGCCGTTTCCCAGCACCTCACCCCGTCAGTTTGACCCGCAATTGCTCCCGCACGCAACCACCCGTGTGCGCAACCACCGGCGCGGGCAATCACCGATGCGGGCAACCGCCGGCTTGTTCAGGCGATCTTGAAGCCGTCTCGGCGCAGATCCTCCTGCACCTCGAGCATGCAGGCCCGCAAGGTGGCGACCGCCTCGTCGATCTGCGCCCGGCTGATCACCAGCGGCGGCGAGAAGACGATGAGATGCCCCATCGGCCGGATCAGCAGGCCGCGCGGCATGCATTTCTCGAAGATGCGGGTGGCAACGTCCCATTCCGCCGGCGGCACGGTCTTTGCCTCCTTGTCGGCGGTGCATTCGATACAGACCATGAAATGGCTGCCCCGGACATCACCGACCATGTCGATATCCATCAGCGTCGTGAGCTGCTGATGGAAATAGGGGCCGACCTGCTGGACATGGCCGCAGATATCCTCGCGCTCGAGGATGTCGAGATTGGTCAGGGCCGCGGCGCAGGCCACCGGATGGGCGGAATAGGTATAGCCGTTGGCGAAGACCTGGCCCTTGCCGGCGCTCTTGGTCAGATCGCCATAGATGCGGTCGGAGATCAGGAAAGCGCCGAGCGGCACATAGCCCGAGGTCAGGCCCTTGGCGCAGGTGATGATATCCGGCTCGATATCGAAGACCGGCTTCGAGGCAAAGACATGGCCGAGACGGCCGAAGCCCGTCACCACCTCGTCAGATATATAGAGGACGTCATATTTGCGGCAGATTTCCCAGGTCCGGCGCTGATAGCCGGCCGGCGGAACGATCACGCCGCCCGAGGCCAGCAGCGGCTCGGCGATGAAACAGGCCACATTGTCCGGCCCCAGTTCCAGGATCTTGCGCTCGAGATCGCCCACCACCTGATCGCAATAGGCTTCCTCCGACATGCCGGCCGGACGGCGATAGGGATTGGGCACCGGCAGGTGGTGAATGAAGGAGGTGATGAGATCCATATTGCCGCGATCGGCCGGCTTGCCGGAGACCGAGGCCGAGAGCAGCGTGCTGCCGTGATAGGCATATTCCCGGGTGATCACCTGCTTCTTGTTCGGCCGGCCCTTGAAGTTGTTCAGGAAGTGAACGAAGCGCAGGGCCGAATCCACCGCCGTCGATCCGCCGGTGGTGAAGAAGACATGCTTGAGATCGCCGGGCGCGTGGCGCGACAGCCGCTCCGCCAGCTCGATCGAGGGCGGCGTGCCGATGATGCCGAAAGGCGAGAAGTAGCAGAGCTTGCGGGCCTGATCGGCGATCGCCTGGGCCATCTCCTCGCGGCCATAGCCGATATTGACGCACCACATGCCGCCGATGCCGTCGATCATGCGCTGGCCCTGGGCGTTATAGACGCAGGCGCCCTCGCCCTCGGCAACGATCAGCGGCTCGCGCACCTGCACGGTGCCGAGATCCACCCAGGGATGGATCATGTGATCGCGGTCCTTGGCGGTGAGATCGGCGATGTCATAGGCGAAATTACTCGGCAAAACACGTACTCCCCTTGCTTGTGTTGTCGCGATATGTCCCGGCAATTCCGCCCGCGCTTATCTGCACCCCGCTGATCTGGTCCCAGCTTGTCTTTGCTCAGAGGGCGGCGGCGATCTTCAATCCCTCCAGGACGGCTTCTTCGGCGGTGCGCGGCGTCAGGCAGTCGCCGATGACATGGGTTTCGACCCCGCTGCCCGCCAGGGCCTCTTCCAGCGTCGAAACCCGCTCATGGCCGAGCGAGGCAACCAGCGTATCCACGTCCTCATAGACCATCGCCGCACCACTGGTCGCATGCTGCAGATAGACGGTGTTGCCATCGACGCCATAGAGGCGGGCATAGGGAATGATCTCGACGCCCAGCTCATGCAGGACACCGACCCAATGGTCGCGCACATATTGATGCACCCGCTGTCCGGCCATGTAGCCATCGACCGCCAAGCGGACCCGGCAACCGTTGCGGGCGAGCTTTTCGGCAAGGCCCAGGCCGATCCAGTCGCAGCGCCAATCGGCAATCAGCACCGAGGCGCCGATATTCACTTCGTTGCGGATCACCTGCCAGGCATTGACGACCTGGGCGCTTTCCGCCCCTTCGATCTCGGGCGTGCGCGGCTGCGCGCCGGTGGCGATGATCACCACATCGGGCTTCTCGGCCGCCACCAGGTCCGGCGTCACGGCGGTGCGGGTTTGCACCTTGACGCCGGCCAGTTCCATCTCGCGGGTGAGATTGGTGACGATGCCGCCGAATTCGGCCCGGCTCGGCAGCAATTGCGCCAGCAGCGCCTGGCCGCCGAGACGCGGCGCGGCTTCATAGAGCGTCACGTCATGGCCACGTGCAGCGGCCACCGCCGCCGCTTTCATGCCGGCCGGTCCACCGCCGGCGATCATGACCTTGCGGCGCTTTTCCGCCGGCTTCAATTTGCCGTAGGTCAGCTCGCGCCCGGTCTCCGGATGCTGGATGCAGGAGATCGGATAGCCCATGTGGAAATGGCCGATACAGGCCTGGTTGCAGGCGATGCAGGCGCGGATGTCGTCCAGCTTGCCGGCCTGGGCCTTCGACGGCATCTCCGGATCGCAGATCAGGGCCCGCGTCATGCCGACCATGTCGGCCTGGCCATTGGCGATGATCTGATTGCCGTCCTGCGGCTGGTTGATGCGGCCGGCGACGAAGACCGGCGCCTTGACCTTGGCCTTCGCGGCAGCGGCGAAGGGTGCCACATAGCCGTTGGCGAAGGCCATCGGCGGGGCGATATGGACGGCGCCAGCGAAACTGGCCGAGGAACCGGCGACCACGTTGAAGTAATCGAACGCCCCATCCAACGCCACCAGGGCGTCCAGCGATTCGAGATCGGTGATCCCGTCGGTGTCCTTGTCCTCGCCGCTGATCCTGAGGCCGATGATGAAATCGGGACCGGTGGCGGCCCGGATCGCCGCCACGACGTCACGGGTGAAGCGCAGGCGGTTCTCGAAGGATCCGCCATATTCGTCGGTGCGCAGATTGACCCGCGGATTGAGGAACTGCGCCGGCAGATAGGCATGGCTCGCCACCACCTCGACGCCGTCCAGCCCCGCCGTCTCCAGCCGCTTCGCGGCGGCGGCATAGCCGGCGATGATCTCGCGGATCATGGCCAAGGACATCGGGCGCGGCATCACATGGAAGCGCTCATTCGGCACGGCCGAGGGCGCATAGGCGACCGGCGCGGTACCGTCCGAGCTTTCCATGATCTCGCGGCCCGGATGGAACAACTGGCCGAACAGCGCGCAGCCATGGGCATGCACCGCTTCCGCCACCCGGCGATAGCCCGGAATGCAATCGTCGCTGGTCGCCATCAGGAGATGCGAGGTATAGCGCGCGGTCTCATGGACGCCGGCCACCTGCATGACGATGAGGCCGACACCGCCTTCCGCGCGGGCCTGCTGATAGGCAACCAGCGCGTCATTCGGCACGAAAGCCGTCGGCAGGGTGGTGTCATGCCCGGTCGAGAGAATCCGATTCTTGATCTCGAGGTTGCGGATCTTGATCGGTGAAAACAGATGCGACAATTCGGCCATTGCCGGCACCTCGCCCTTTCTTCAAATACGAAACGAAAATGCGACGGAGAATGCCGTCGCGATCACAGATTGTGCCGGGCGCGCCAGTCCACCGGATAGAGCGCGTAGCAGACGACGGCGCCCTTGCCCTCATAGCGCAATGGCGTGTTTTCCGGGATCCAGATGACATCCCCCGGCCGCCCTTCGATCAGGCGATCGGCCAGGCGCAGGCGGAATTCGCCCTCCAGCACCACGACCATCTCGTCATAGAGGACGGTCCATTCGATCGAGCAATCGTCGAATTTCGCGACGCCGACACCCATGGTCTTGCTGATATCCGGACCGACCAGACGGCAGATCTCCGCCTTGCCCGGCGGGCCGCCATACTTGTCGAACTGCATTTCCGACCGCTTGAAATGCAATGTTTCTTTCATTTTAGGCCTCCCCACCTGTTCCCCTGAAAAAACCGGCTCAAATTTTCACGCCTAACTAGCCCCACGGGCAAGGCCTAAGTCAAATGCAATCTTACGCCGGGCGGCTATGCACGCGCGAGATACAAGACAGGAATGACCGCATACCCGGAGGTCATGCCCCAGGGTCGCGGACCGCGCCCGGCAGCCTGGGCAGGGCACGCGGCCCGGTCCGAGTGCAAGCAAGCTCGCCGGATTGTCGCCACACAATCAAAAGCTGACACGCTTGCAAGAGCCGATCGGTTGTTTCTATCAAGATCGGACATCATTCGGCAGCTCCGATCCCATGACGGCACATCTCCTCGAGCAACTTCTGCGTGGCACCCTGCCCGATCCCGACGGCCCTGGATCGCTGACGGTTCCGACACGATCCGTGATCATCGCGCCCAGCCTGGCCGGCCGGGAGGCATCGCTGATCGGCGAGCTCGGCTTCGGGAGCACCTTGTTGCTGGTCGGCGATTCGACCACCCACCGCATCCTCGGCGCGCGCGTCGCCGCCGGCCTCGAACAGTGTTTCACGGTCGCCCCTTATATCCTCGCCGATCGTCCCCACGCGGATGCGGCCACGGTGGCGGAGATCGAAACGCGGATACAGGCGAGCGCCGCCGATGCCGTGATCGCCGTCGGGTCCGGCACCGTCAACGACCTCTGCAAATATGCCGCCCATCGGCGAGCCGTGCCCTATGCCGTCTTCGCGACGGCTCCTTCGATGAACGGCTATACCTCGGTCAGCGCCGCGATCACCGTGGAGGGCCACAAGAAATCGCTGCCGGCGACGGCGGCTGCCGGTGTCTTCCTCGATCTCGAGATTCTGAGCGCGGCCCCCGCCCGCCTGATCCAGGCCGGCTTCGGCGACAGCGCCTGCCGCTCGACCGCCCAGACGGACTGGCTGCTGGCGCATCTCCTCTTGGACCAGCCTTATCGGCAGGCGCCATTCCATCTGCTCGCGGAAGACGAGAGCGTTCTCTTCGCTCAGGCCGGCGAACTGCTGAGGGGCGATCTCGGCACCATGGAGCGGCTCGCCCGCACGCTCGTTCTTTCCGGCTTCGGCATGACGCTCTGCGGCGGCAGCTATCCGGCCAGCCAGGGCGAACATCTGATCAGCCATTATATCGAGATGGTCGGCGATCCCTCGCTGCCGGCCGCCTATCACGGCGAACAGGTCGCCGTCGCCACCCTGACCATGGCGCGGCTGCAAGACCGCCTGTTGCGTGGACCGGTGCCGATCCTCCAGCGCAGTTCCGTGACCGAGGCCGATCTGGTCCGGCATTTCGGCGCCGAGCTTGGCCGTCACTGCTGGCATAATTTCGCCGCCAAGCTCCTGGACCCGTCCCGTGCCGGGACGCTCAATGCACGGCTGGCAAAAGACTGGCCGGCCATGACGCAGGCGCTGCGGCAGGTGAGCCGGGCACCGGATCAGATCGCGGCGGCCCTGCGGGCGGTCGGCGCCCCGACCCGAGCGGAGGAGATCGGCCTGCCGGACGCTTTCTACCGGGATGCCGTTTTGCATGCCCGCGAGATCCGCGACCGCTTCACCTTCCTCGATCTGGCAGCCGAATCCGGCCGGCTCGATCTCGCTTTTTAGAGGGCACCAAGGCTGCGTCTGAAGACGGGCTTGGCGTGCCGCGCTCCCCTGCATTAAGCTTGATCTCAAGCAAGAGCGGCGACCGGTCATGCGTTCGGCCGAGACCGACCCGCCGCGAGGACAGGGGCGATAGCTCACAGGGTCAAGACCAGGAAGGAAGCGATGCGGCTCGATCAGGCGCTGATCAGCACCAAATACCGGTTGCCGCCGAGCCCGGCCAATCTGGTCGAGCGTCCTCGGCTCAATGCCCTGCTGGACAAGGTGTGCAATCGGAAGCTGACGACGATCTCCGCGCCGGCCGGCTTCGGCAAAACCGTCCTGCTGCTGCAATGGGCACAGCAACTGCAACAGGCCGGTTGCCGCGTGGCCTGGCTGTCGCTGGAAGCGGAGGACGACGAAGCCAGGCGATTCCTCACCTATCTGATCGCCGCCCTGCAGACGATCGATCCGGAGATCGGCAAGTCCTCGCTCAATCTGCTGCGCTCCAGCCCGACCGTCCCGACCGATTCCGCCTTGGCCAGCCTGATCAACGATCTGGAACAGGTCGACCTACCTTTGATCGTCATGCTGGACGATACCCACTGGCTGCAATCCGGCCCAGTGCTCCAGGCATTGGAAAGCCTGCTGGCCTATGCCCCGGCCAACAGCCATTTCATCCTGGCCGGCCGTGGCACGCTGCCGCTGGCGGCGGCGCGGCTGAAGGTCCATGGCCAGATGATCGACCTGCACGAGATCGACCTGCGCTTCGATTTGGCCGAGACCGACGACTTCCTCAATTGCCGGCGCGAGCTCGGCCTCAGCCGCAGCGATCTTGTCGCCCTGCAGCACCGGACGGAAGGCTGGGCGGCAGGACTGCAGCTCGCCTCCTTGTCGCTGGACCGGCGGGTCGAACGCTCGGCCTTCATCAAGACCTTCTCCGGCACCGACCGGGATATCGCCGATTTCCTGACCCATGACGTCTTCATCCGGCAGCCCCGCGCCCTGCAGGATTTCCTGCTGCGGACGGCCTTCCTCGATCGCTTCCACGCCGACCTCTGCGCCGCCGTCACCGGCCTGCCCCAGGCGGATTGCGCTTCCCTGCTGAATGCCGTGGAACAGGCCGGCCTGTTCCTGGTCCCGCTCGACAGCGAGCGGCGCTGGTTCCGCTATCACCATCTCTTCGCCGATTTCCTGCGCCATCAGATGGAGCGCCGGCAACCCGGCGAGATCGCCGATCTGCATCTGAAAGCCGCCGCCTGGTTCGAGGAGACCGGCGATCTCACCGCCGGGATCAATCACCTCCTCGCCGCCGGCGTCAGCAACCGGGCCGCCGACAAAGTCGAGGCCTGCGCCATGGATCTGATCCGCCAGAGCCATGTGGTGCAGATCAGCGATTGGCTGAACAAGCTTCCCTTCGAAGTGACGGCCCGCCGGCCGCGCTTGCTGCTCACCCATGTCTGGCTGTGGTTCCATATGAACCGGCCCCTGGAAGCCGCCAAGATGCTGCGCGCCGCCCGCCGCGCCATCGCCCAGCAAAGCCTCGCCGTCAGCCCGGCGCAGCGCGCACTCTGGCTTGCCGAGATGCGGACCCTGATGGCCGGCGTCACCAGCGCCGCCGATCGCTCGGGCCGCGCCCGGCGCATGGCCGAGAAATGGGCCCCGCTGCTACCCGAGGACCAGCCCTTCCTGCACGGCACCTTGATGAATATCCGCAGCTATTGCGAATATTCGCTGGGCGATCTCGCCGCCGCGCGGGCCTGCAGCATCGCCGCCCGCAAGAGCCATGTGCGGGCGCAATCGATTTTCGGTATCGTCTATGCCGATCTGCTGACCGGTCTCACCGAGAAAGCGGCCGGCAATCTGCGGCAGGCGGCGCAACTCTTCGGTCGCGCCCAGGACATCGCCGACGAAGCCCTCGGCGCCAATTCCTATGCCGCTGCCCTTGTCGGTATTTTCCAGGCGGAGCTGCATTACGAATGGAACGATCTCGATGAAGCAGCACGGCTGCTCAGCCAGCATCGCGACATCGTCGAGGACAGCGCGCTGGTGGTGCATGAAGTGGTCAGCAAATTGCTGAGCGCGCGCATCGAGGCAGCGGCCGGACGGATCGATGCGGCGCTGGCGCTGTTGGACCGGGTCGAGCATCGCCAGGCCAGCGCCCTGCGCCGGTCTCGCCTATCGGTTTCCGTCATGCAGGAACGTGTACGCCTGCTGCTGCTACGGGGCGATACGATGGGCGCACGCCTCGCCATCGAAAGCCTGGGTCTCGATGCCGACCGCGATGCCGAGACCTGTCCGGCCTTGCCGATGCCGACCTCGGATCTCGACCGCCTGGCCTTGGCGCGGCTCCTCGCGGCGGAAGGCCATGTCGAGCGCGCGATCGCCGTGTTGCAGGCCTTGGCCGCGCGCCTGGCCGAGCAACAGCGCGGCCGGCGCCTGCTGCAATGCCGGCTGGTCCTGGCCTTCTGCCAGCAACGGCTGGGAGATGAAACAGGAGCCGTCGCCACGATCGCCCCCAGCTTGCGTGAGATCGCCCAACAGAATGTCATCCGGACATTGGTCGACGAAGGCGAAGCAACCACACAGTTGATCGCCCTGTTGCGCCGGCGGAATGATCTCTGGCGCAGCCGTGACGCTTATACCGAAAGCGATGCCGATCTGATCGGCCGGCATCTGGAGAAGCTGGCGGCCCTGGCCGCACCGCCGCAGCCGGCCGCGATGAAGGCGCACGACCACCGCTATAATCTGAGCGCCCGCGAGATCGATGTGCTGCGGCTTCTCAGCGACGGGCTCAGTAATCGCGACCTGTCGCGCAGCCTGTCGATTTCGCCCGATACGGTGAAATGGCATCTGAAGAACATCTTCGGCAAGCTCGGCGTCGAGAATCGGGCCCAGGCCATCCTCGCCGCCCAACGCCTGCGGCTGGTCGATATCCACCAGCAATAGGATTTCATCCGCAAGCCTTGAAGTCGAGCTACCCGAAGGGGTGGCCAAATTAATTTACCCGCCCCACCTCTACGGGGCGTGACAGGGATTGTACCCACGCCCATCATTCCCACCATGAACAAGAAATAAGAGGGGAGAGCCATGGCGACCGGCTGGGTCTTTCACGAACTTTATCTGTGGCACGACACGGGCAGCTATGCCTCGGTCTTCCAACCCGGTCTGACGGTGGAGCCCGGCGAGCATGCCGAGAATCCGGCGACCAAGCGCCGCTTTCGCAACCTGCTCGAGGTCTCCGGCCTGCTGGATCGCCTGACGACAATCAAGCCGATCGTCGCGACGGATGCCGATCTCAACCGCTTCCATACCAAAGATTACATCGAAAAGATCAAGCGCCTCAGCGCCGAAAGCGGTGGCGATGCCGGTCAGCTCACCCCGTTCGGGCATGGTAGCTATGAGATCGCCTGTCTCTCTGCCGGCGGCACCATGGCGGCGATCGATGCCGTCATGAAGGGACAGGTGAAGAATGCCTATGCCCTGGTGCGGCCGCCGGGACATCACGCTGAACGTGATCGAGGCCTCGGCTTCTGCCTGTTCGGCAATGTCGCCGTCGCGATCATGCGGGCGCGGGAGGTTCACGGGCTGAAGCGGGTCGCCACCGTGGATTGGGACGTGCATCACGGTAATGGCACCCAACAGGCCTTCTACGAAGACCCTAATGTCCTCACCATCTCGATCCATCAGGATCGCCTGTTCCCGCTGCGCAGCGGCGGTCTCGAGGAAAACGGTGCTGGTGCCGGCGAAGGCCGCAACATCAATATCCCCATGCCGGCGGGTTCCGGCGTCGGGGCCTATCTCGCCGCCTTCGAGCGGGTCATCCTGCCGGCTTTGCGCAAGTTCAAGCCGGAGCTGATCGTGGTTCCCTCCGGCTTCGACGCCGGCGGCACCGATCCGCTGGGCCGCATGATGGTGCATAGCGGCGGTTATCGGCAGATGGCACGCCTCCTGATGGAAGTGGCCGACGAAGTCTGCCAGGGCCGTCTCGTGCTGTCCCATGAAGGCGGTTATTCCGCCACCAACGTGCCCTATTGCGGGCTCGCGGTGATGGAGCAGTTGAGCGGCATGCCCACCGAGGTTGCCGATCCCTGGCTGCCGATCATGGAGGAATGGGGCGGTCAGGATCTGCAGCCGCATCAGGAAGCCGCTATCGATCGCGCGGCCCTGGCTCTCAATCGGTTGAAATAGGGGTGCGACGACACAAACGCATTCACGCCAACGGCCACGTCACAACAATATCGGCGTCCGGGATGGGCGCTCTGGGAGGAGACAATGACGGACCAGAATAAGAACGACACCGTATCTGAGGGCTTGGAGAATGCGTCGCGGCGCAGCTTCTTCCGCAAATCGGCCGGCCTCGCCGCCGGTTCCGCAGCAATCCTGGCGGCGCTCAATGACGGCGCCAAGGCTGCCGGCGATCCGATTCCGGTCGGCCAGGCGACGCCGCTGACCAGCACCTTCGCGGCGGCCGACGGCAAGGAGTTTCAGCGCGGCCTGCAGCTCGCCTGCGAGGAGATCAACGCGCTCGGCGGCATTCTCGGCCGGCCGCTGGAACCGGTCTTCGAGGACACCAAGGATATGGGCGACGATGTGATCGCCCAGTCGATCCAGCGCCTGATCGATCGCCACAACGTTCATGCCATCATCAACGGTTACAATGTCGGCACCGGCACGGCGGAGCTCGATCCCGTGGCGGATGCCGGCATCATCCTGGTGCATTACAACACCGTCATCGCCCATAACCAGATGGTGAAGTCCAACCCCGACCGTTATTTCGGCTGTTTCCAGGGCGATCCGCCGGAATACTGGTACGGTCCCGGCCTGCTCGCCTATCTCGACACACTGAAGGCAGCGGGCGAATACAAGCCGGCCAATGACAAGATCGCCATCATCACCGGTCCCGGCACCTATAGCAGCAACATCGCCAACGCGATCAAGGACAAGGCCGGCGATCACGGCTGGAAAGTGAGCCTGTTCGAATCCGTCAATGTGCCGATCTCGCAATGGGGGCCGACGCTCGCCAAGATCCGCCAGGACCCGCCGGCGGTGATCGCCATCACCCATTTCTATCCGGCGGATCTGGCGCAGTTCATGCTGCAATTCACGCCCAATCCGACGCCGAGCCTGATCTATATGCAATACGGTCCCTCGCTCGCCGCCTTCCGCGAGATCGGCAAGGAATCGACCAACGGTGTCCTCTATTCCACCGTGGTCGCAGCATTGCAGGACGAGATCGGCCAGGATTTCGCCAAGCGCTACAAAGGGAAATTCGGCCCCGACGCCTCGCATCTCTCCGGCTGCCAGCCTTATGACGGCTGCTATATTTGGGCGCTCTCGGCGGCCCTGGCAGGCGGTACCGGCGGGCCGGGCGTGAACGAGCAGAACAAGAAGGTCGCGGCGCGCATGCGGGCGCTGATCTATCGCGGCGTCAACGGCACCAGCCGCTTCATTCCCAACGAGCAGTCGGTCTATACCTATCCGACCCAGGTCAAGGATTCCTCGCTCGGCATGCCGCATCAATATCTGCAGATTCAGGATTACACCAAGGAACCGCTCCTGATCGCGCCGGCGCCCTATAACATGGGTGCCTTCAAGCTGCCACCGTGGATCAAGTCCTGAGTATCAAGAACGTAAAGGCCGCGTAACGAGATGACCGCCGACCAGCAGCCGATCCTGTCCTGCCGCGATGTCAGCAAGAGGTTCGGCGCGCTGGCGGCAGTGTCGCATCTCAATTTCGAAATCAGCCGCGGCGAAGTCCTGGGCATCGGCGGGCCCAACGGTGCCGGCAAGACCACCTTGTTCGAGGTGATCTCCGGCCTCAGTCCGGCCAGCGAGGGCAGCGTCCTGCTGGATGGCGAGGACATCACCCGCTTGCCACCGCATGCAATCTGCCATCGCGGCATCGCCCGCCTGTTCCAGTTGAATGCCAGTTTCGACGGCATGTCGGTGCTGGAGAATGTCCTGGTCGGCGCCTATTTCGGCCAGTCGAACCGCCTGCTGCCGGGCCTCAGGATCGATGCCGCCAGCCGCCGCAAAACCTTGGAGCTGCTCGACCTGGTCGGCCTCGCCGACCGCGCCGATCTGCCGATGCGCCTTGCCACGGTGCTCGACCGCAAGCTGGTCATGCTGGCCGGCGCCCTCGCCACCAGCCCCAAGGTACTGCTGATGGACGAACCCGTCGGCGGGCTGACACCCCATGAGATCGATCAGGTGGCCGGTGTCGTGCGCAAGCTGCCCGGTCTCGGCGTCACCGTCCTCTTGATCGAACATGTTATGCGCTTCCTGACCCAGCTTTCGGATCGCATCCTCATCATGCATCACGGCGAACGCCTGTTCGAAGGCCCACCCGACCGTCTCGCCCATGATCCCGCCGTGGTATCCGTCTATCTCGGTGTCGAAGCCGCGAGCGCCTTGCGCGAGGGCCAGAGCGCAGCGGGAGGCACATCATGAGCGATCAGCCGCTGCTGCAATGCCGGAGGCTGTCCGGCGGCTATGCCAATCGCCGGGTCCTGCACGATCTCGATCTTTCCATCCGTGATGGACAATGCGTCGTCGTGATCGGCCCCAACGGGCACGGCAAGACGACCCTGCTGCGGGCGATTTCCGGTCTCTTGCCGGAGATGAGCGGCGATATCTCCCTCGCCGGCCAACGCCTCAACGGGCAGGCCGCGGATGCTATCGTCGCCGCCGGGATCGTGCACATCCCCCAGGGCGACCTGCTCTTTCCCGATATGACGGTGATAGAGAATCTGCTGATGGGCGCCTATCTCACCCGCGACCAGCGCACGATCGCTCAGCGGCTGGAAGAGGTCTTCACTTTGCTGCCGAAACTGAAGGAACGCCAGAAGCAGGTGGCGAGCACGCTTTCCGGCGGCGAAAGACGCATGGTCGGCATCGGTCGTGGCTTGATGACCGGCGGCCGGCTGCTGCTGATCGACGAACCGTCCTTGGGCCTCGCCCCCATCGTCATCGAGCAGATCTATCATCTGCTCGGCGATCTGCGGCACAGCGGCCGCAGCATCCTGCTGGTCGAGGAAACCGCCAGCCGCGCGCTGCCGCTCGCCGACGAAATCTATCTGCTGGATGGCGGCCGGTTCGCCTGGCATGGCGGGCCGCAGGAACTGGCGAGCCGCGCCGAACTCATCAACACCTATCTCGGAGCCTGAGCGATGGAGGTTTTCGTTCAGATCCTGGCAACCGGCCTCACGCTCGGCGCCATGTATGCCCTGGCCGCCATCGGCCTCTCTCTGGTCTGGGGGGCGCTCGGCATGCTGAACATGGCGCATGGCGCGCTGATGACGGTCGGCGCCTATCTCAGCTTCTATGCCCTCGGCATGCTGGGCCTGCCGCTGGCCCTCGGCCTGCCGGCCGCCCTGATCGGCGGCGCGCTGCTGGGCGTCGCCATGTATCACCTCTGCGCCCGTTTCCTGATCCGCCGGCCGCAATTCGAGAATACCATCATGATCGCCACCTTCGGCATCGGCATCGCGCTGGAAAATGTCATTCTGCAGATCTTCGGCGCCTATCCGACGCCCCAGCCACTAGCGATCGACGGTGATTTCGTCATCGCCGGGGTCCATATCCCGTTCCAGAACCTGCTGATCTTCTGCACCGCCTTGGTGCTGATGGTACTAGTCGCTACCTTGCTCGACCGTACCCGCATGGGCCGCGCGATCCGGGCAACGGCGCAGAACCGCGAGGCGGCGCAATTGATGGGGGTCGCCATCGGCAAGGTCTATACCCAGGTCCTGGCCATTGCCGGCGCCCTGGCGGCGGCGGCCGGCGTGCTGATCAGCTCCCAGGCGACCCTGTCGCCCAGCATGGGCGGCGATCCGATGCTGAAAGCCTTCATCATCTGCGTGGTCGCCGGCCTCGGCAATGTGCGCGGCGCGGCGGCGGCGGCCCTCGTGCTCGGCGTCGTCGAGGCGGCGGCGCAATATCTGTTCGGCGTGCGCTTCGGTTTCGCCACCTTGCTGGCGATCGTCATCGCCGCCTTGATCTGGCGCCCTTACGGCATCTTCGGCCGGCGGCAAGTGGTGAGGCTGTAACATGGGTGCGATCCTGCGCAGCAAACAGACTTGGCTCGCCGTCATCCTCGTTGCCATCGCGGCGGTCCTGCCGCTGCTCTCCGGCAACCGCTACCTGATCGGCCAGATGATCGTCTTCTGCCTCTGGGCCACCGTGGCGATGCAATGGAATCTGGTGCTGGGCTATGCCGGCATCTTCTCGCTGGCACAATTGGCGCTCTATGCCTGCGGGGCCTATGCGACGGCCATGCTGGGCTTCTTCCTCGGCTGGTCGCTCTGGGCGGCGATGCCGGTGGCCGCCATCGTGACCGCCGGTTTCGGCCTCGTCATCGGCGCCGCCTGCCTGCGGCTGCGCGGCCCCTATGTCGCCCTGCTCACTTTGGCGATTGCCCAGGTGGTCTATGTGCTGATCGTCACCGAAGCCGATTGCTTCACCTATATCGACGGCGTCTGCCAGCAGCTTTTCGGTGGCGCGCGCGGCCTGTCCCGCTTCGGCGAGCTCGGCTTCCGTGAGCTCTTTGGCTATAAATTCATCTATGCCCATTTCTATCTGGCGCTGACCCTGCTGGTCCTCTCCTCGATCGCCACCCTGATCGTCATCCGGGGACCGATGGGCCTCGCCTTCCGGGCTCTCCGCGACAATCCCGGCTATGCCGTCTCGCGCGGCATCAACCGCTTCAAATATCAGTTGCTGGTCTTCGCCGTTTCCGCCTTCTTCACCGGCCTTGCCGGCGCCCTTCAGGCGGCACATTTCAAATCCGCCGGCCCCAGCCTGTTCTCGCCGTCCCTGCTGCTTTTTCTGCTGGCCGCCATCGTGATCGGCGGGCTCGGCCGTTTCTGGGGGCCGATCCTCGGCACCGCGCTTCTCATGCTGGTGGATGAAGGCCTGAAAGAAGTCTCCGACTATCGCAATATCGGCCTCGGCCTGTTGATCGCCGCCTTCGTCATTCTGATGCCACAAGGCCTCGCGGGCTGGGCCGGCAACCTGCTGGAAGGCGCGCGGCACAGGAAGTCGTCGCGGACTACCGGCGAAAGCTGATTAGACCGCGCGGCTATGCCGCCGGGTGCCGGGTTCTGTCGCTTTCGACAGATATAAATCGAAACAGGCGGCGGCGACCCGTACCAGCGGGCGGCCTCGCGGCGTCATGGCGATCCACGCGCCATCGATCGTCACCAAGCCATCTTCGATAAGCGGTGCAAGACGCGCCAGATCCTCAGCGAAACGGGCTGGCTCCACGCCAAGCTGTGCAGCCACGTGATGGAGATCAACCATGCCATCACACATCAGGCGTTCGATCACCGCCCGACGCAGCCGGTCTTCGGCATCGACGGCAATCCCGCGTGCGACCGGCAGCCGCCCCGCCTGCACCGCCTGACTCCAGCCGTTGATCGCCGTCTCGTTCTGCACATAGCCCTGCGGCAACGTGCCGATGGCAGACGGGCCGAAGCCGATCAGCATCGCAGCAGCATCCGTCGTATATCCCTGGAAATTCCGTTTAAGCGCGCACTGCCCGGCCGCAACGGCGAGCGCGTCATCGGGTCTGGCAAAATGATCCAGCCCCATGGCGACATAGCCCTGTGCCGTGATTTCCGCCACCGCCGCCTGATAGAGCTGCCAGCGCAAGCCGGCATCCGGCAAGGCTGCCTCATCGATCATGCGCTGATTGGGTTTCAGCCACGGCACATGGGCATAGCCGAACAGGCTCAGCCGCTCCGGCCGCAATTCGACCGCCAGCCGGATACTCTGCCTCAAACTGTCGGCCGTCTGGTGCGGCAGGCCGTAGATCAGATCGAAATTGATGCTGGCGATGCCAATGCCGCGCAGGTCCTGCACAGCCTGCCGCACCAGCTCGATCGGCTGCAGGCGGTTGATTGCCAGTTGGACCCGGACGTCGACATCCTGCACGCCGAGACTGGCGCGATTGATCCCGCTTTCCTGCAGGACCCGGATCAGATCGCCGCTGAACCAGCGGGGATCAAGCTCGATCGCCCGTTCGCCCTCTGGCAGGAAGGCGAAGCGTGCCGCCAGATGGCGCATCACGCGGCGCAGGTCATCGGGTGCCAGTGCATTGGGCGTACCGCCGCCCCAATGCAACTGCGCCATCCGGCGCGGCCCGCAGCTTCCTTCCTCCAGCAGATCGGCGACAAGATCGATCTCGGCAATCAGCAGATCGACGAAAGCCGCAATCGGCTCGTAGCGCGCCGTGATCTTGGTATGGCAGCCGCAGTACCAGCACATCTGGCCGCAATAAGGTACGTGCAGATAGATCGAGATCGGCTGCGCCGGATCGCTCTCCCGCAACCAGGCGCGGTAGGTTTCCGCATCGATGCCGGCATGGAAATGCGGTGCCGTCGGATAGCTGGTATAGCGCGGCACGGGGCGGTCGTATTTCGTGATCAGTCTGGTATCCATGCGGCGAGATTAGCCGCCTGGACCCGGCACTGGCTTGACGCAGATCAACAAAGAAAAGGGCCGCATCCCGGAGGATGCGGCCCCAATCTTTTCGGCAGAAGCCGGGTAACCGGACTTAGAAGTCCATGTCACCCATGCCGCCCATGCCGGGCGCGCCCGCCGGAGCAGCCTTCTTTTCCGGCCGCTCGGCGATCATCGCCTCGGTGGTGATCAGCAGACCGGCGACCGAAGCCGCATCCTGCAGGGCGCAGCGCACGACCTTCGCGGGGTCGATGACGCCGGCCTTCACCAGATCGGTGAACTCACCGGACTGGGCGTTGTAGCCCCAGTTGCTGTTCTTCTGCTCGAGCAGCTTGCCGGCGATCACGGCACCGTCGACGCCGGCATTCTCGGCGATCTGACGGACCGGGGCCTGCAGCGCGCGGCGGACGATGTCGATACCGACCTTCTGGTCGTCGTTATCGAACTTCACCTTCTCCAGCGCCTTGATGGCATAGAGGAGCGCAACGCCGCCACCGGCAACGACGCCTTCCTCAACCGCGGCGCGGGTCGCATGCATTGCGTCATCGACGCGATCCTTGCGTTCCTTCACCTCGACTTCGGTGGCACCGCCGACCTTGATCACCGCGACGCCGCCGGCCAGCTTGGCCAGACGCTCGGCCAGCTTTTCCTTGTCGTATTCGCTGGTGGTCTCGTCGATCTGGGCGCGGATCTGGGTGCAGCGACCCTCGATTTCCTTCTTCTTGCCCGAACCGTCGACGATGGTGGTCTCTTCTTTCGTGATGACGACCTTCTTGGCCTTGCCAAGCATGTCGAGCGTCACGGTCTCCAGCTTAATGCCGAGGTCTTCGGAGATGACTTGGCCGCCGGTGAGGATGGCGATGTCTTCCAGCATCGCCTTGCGGCGATCGCCGAAGCCCGGCGCCTTCACGG